>DAIDAG010000027.1 GCA_027310725.1 Sideroxydans sp.
GCTAAAGACTCAGGAGGCCTTGCTTAAAACCGGGGCCTTGCAGAACGCGACTCTCAACAGCGCCAATTTTTCGAGCATCGCCACCGACGCGAAGGGCGTCATCCAGATCTTCAATGTCGGTGCCGAACGCATGCTGGGCTACACGGCCGCCGATGTCCTGAACAAGATCACCCCGGCCGACATTTCCGATCCGCAGGAAGTGATCGCGCGCGCGCAGGCCCTGAGCGAAGAACTGGCCACCCCGATTGCGCCGGGTTTCGAAGCCCTGGTCTTCAAGGCTTCGCGCGGCATCGAGGACATCTACGAACTGACCTACATCCGCAAGGACGGCAGCCGTTTCCCTGCCGTCGTGTCCGTCACGGCGCTGCGCGACGCCCAAAACGCCATCATCGGCTATCTCCTGATCGGCACCGACAATACCGCGCGCAAGCAGATCGAAGCGGAGCAGAAGCTGCTCGATCAGCGGCTGCGCGATCAGCAGTTCTACACACGCTCGCTCATCGAGTCCAATATCGATGCGATCATGACCACCGATCCGTCCGGCATCATCACCGACGTGAACAAGCAGATGGAGACGCTCACCGATTGCACGCGAGACGAGTTGATCGGCGCGCCGTTCAAGAATTATTTCACCGATCCGGACAAGGCAGAGACCAGCATCAAACTGGTCCTGAGCAACAAGAAGGTCACCAATTACGAGCTTACCGCGCGCGCCAGGGACGGCAAGGAAACGGTGGTGTCCTTCAACGCGGCCACGTTCTATGACCGCGACCGCAGATTGCAGGGCGTCTTCGCCGCCGCACGCGACGTCACCGAGCGCAAACTGCTGGATCAGGTGCTGCAGGAAAAGAATGTCGAGCTGGAAGGCGCACGGTCTGTGGCGGAAAAAGCCAACCTCGCCAAGTCTGAATTCCTTTCCAGCATGAGCCATGAACTGCGCAGCCCGCTGAATGCCATCCTTGGCTTTGCCCAGCTGATGGAATCGGATTCTCCCCCCGCAACCTCCTCGCAGAAGGACAGCATCGCCCAGATCCTTCAGGCGGGATGGCATCTGCTGAAGCTGATCAACGAGATCCTGGATCTCGCCAAAGTCGAGTCCAGGCAGGTTCCATTGTCGGAAGAGCCTGTATCGCTGGCCGAAGTCATGATCGATTGCCAGGGCATGATCGAACCCCAGGCACAACAGCGCGGGGTCAAACTGAGCTTTCCCCTGTTCGACGCGGATATTTTCGTCAGTGCCGACAGAACAAGGCTCAAACAGGTTCTCATCAACCTGCTTACCAACGCGATCAAATACAACATCAAGCAGGGAACGGTTGATGTGAGCTGCAATGAAAGCACACCGGGGCACATCCGCGTGAGCATCAAGGATACCGGGGCAGGATTGAATCCCGAACAGCTGTCGCAGCTATTCCAGCCGTTCAACCGCCTTGGGCAGGAAGCCGGCGGTGAAGAAGGGACAGGCATCGGGCTTGTGGTCGCCAAGCGGCTGGTTGAACTGATGGGAGGGGTCATCGGTGTGGAAAGCACCGTCGGTGCAGGCAGCATATTCTGGTTTGAACTCAACTCGGCTGCCGAGCCGCAATTTGTCACGGAAGCCGCCGCCGTCAACGGCGCCGCGACACCGTTGCGCCCGCCATTTGGATCGCGTGCGGCACGAATACACACGCTGCTCTACGTGGAAGACAATCCGGCCAACATGAAACTGGTCGAGCAGGTCATCGCGCGTTATCCCGACCTCAGCCTGCTGACTGCCATCAACGGGAACAGCGGCATCGAGATCGCGCGCGCATCCCTCCCCGAGGTGATATTGATGGACATCAACCTGCCCGACATCAATGGTTATGAAGCACTGAAGATGCTGCGTGCCGATCCGTCCACAAAACACATCCCTGTCATTGCCATCAGTGCAAATGCCATGCCCCTCGACATCGAAAGGGGTCTGAGGGCGGGGTTCTTCCGCTATATCACGAAGCCGATCAAAGTCGACGAGTTCATGGAAGCGCTGGAGGTTGCGCTGGATATGGATGCAACCGCTTCAGCCTGAAATCGACAAGGCGCCTGGACCCCATGACAAGTGCATCCGACATTCTTCACGGCAGGATCCTGATCGTTGACGACCAGGCAGCCAATATCATTTTGCTCGAAAACATGCTGCGCGGCGCCGGCTACGGTTCCATTACCTCCACGATGGATCCGCGCGAGGTTTGTGATCTTCACCGCAAGCACCACTATGACCTGATCCTGCTCGATCTTCGCATGCCGGGCATGGACGGGTTTCAGGTCATTGAAAACCTCAAGGAAACCGAAACTGACGGATATCTCCCCGTCCTGGTCATTACCGCTCAGCCGGGTCACAAGCTGCGCGCGCTTCAGGCCGGTGCGAAGGATTTCATCGGCAAACCGTATGAGCTGAACGAGGTACTGGCGCGCGTACACAATATGCTGGAAGTGCGCCTGTTGCACCGCGAGGAAAAGAACCACAGTGCCGCGCTGGCGCAAAAAGTCCGGGAAGTGGAGGCAAGCCGCGAACTGATACTGCACAAAAGCGACGAGATCAGGGATCTTTACAACAAGGTGCTGGCGGAGCAGAAGCGCTCACTTGAGTTGAGCCTCCTGCCTGGCGCCATGGTCGGTGTCGAAAAAGGGGAACGCGTCGGCACCCCCTGGATGCGGAGTTTAAGATTGCGCCACCCCTGGCTACAGATCAACCTGTTCACGGCCTTTCTCGCTGCCGCCGTGGTGGGCCTTTTTCAGGACACCATTAACCATCTGCTGATTCTTACCATATTCCTGCCGGTGCTGGCCGACCAGTCCGGTAACACCGGTAGCCAGGCACTGGCGATCACCTTGCGCGGCATCGCCCTGGACGACCTGGAATCGGGCAGGGAAAGCCGGCTGGTCAGGAAGGAAGCGCTGCTTGGCTTGTTCAATGGCGCACTGGTTGGATTGGTGGCCGCGATTGGAATGTATATTCTCGCCGTCGTTCAACATTTGCCCAGCGCAACCATGCTCGGTGCCGTTGTCTTCCTCGCCATGACCGGCAGTTGCGTCATCAGCGGTATCTGCGGCGCCATCGTGCCGCTCGCTTTAAAACGTTTCGGAGCCGACCCCGCGACAGCCTCCAGCATTTTCCTCACGACCGCAACGAATGTGGCAAGCATGGGGATGCTGCTGGGTTTGGCATCGGTTCTGGTGAAACAGAATATCTAGGCCGGATTACACATACACATAAGGACTTCGACTCCAATGATCAACTCTCTCGACATACTCCACGGAAAGATCCTGATCGTGGACGATCAGGAAGCGAACGTCCGCTTGCTTGAGCGGATCCTGCGCAGCGCCGGCTATGACGCCATTTCGACCACGATGGATTCCGGCACAGTCTGCGAACTTCACGCAAGAAACAACTACGACCTGATCCTGCTTGACCTGCAAATGCCCGGCATGGACGGGTTCGAGGTGATGGAATGCCTGAAGAAGATCGAGACGGGGGATTATCTTCCGGTACTGGTGGTCACCGCCCAGCCGGATCACAAGCTGCATGCATTGAAAGCCGGCGCGAAGGATTTCGTCAGCAAGCCTTTCGAACTGCCCGAGGTGCTGGCGCGCGTGCACAACATGCTTGAAGTGCGCCTATTGCACAAGGAATTGTGCCAGTACAACGACGTGCTGGAGCAACGCGTAGGCCAAAGGACCGCCGACCTTCAGGAAAGCTATCTGGAGACCATCTTTTCCATGACACGGGCAGCGGAACACAAAGACGAAGACACCGGTGCACATGTGAAACGCATCAGCTATTACTGCCGCGACCTTGCAAGGCTACTCGGAATGCATGATGCATTCGTCGACAACATCTTTTTCTCCAGCCCGATGCACGACGTCGGCAAGATAGGTATCCCCGACCATATCCTGCTCAAGCCCGGCGGCTTCACACCGGACGAATGGGAGATCATGAAGGGACATGCCGCGATGGGTTCGGAGATCCTCGGCAACAGCAAGTCGCCTTATCTCAGGATGGGTGCCGAGATTGCGCTGAATCACCATGAGAGATGGGACGGCGGAGGTTATCCGAATGGCAAACGCGGAGAGGAAATCCCTATCGCGGCACGCATCATGAATATTTGCGACATCTACGACGCCCTGCGCAGCAAGCGCCCGTACAAACCCGCATTCGATCATCAAAAGGCCGTCGACATCATTTCAAACGGGGACGGTCGCACCATGCCGGAACATTTCGACCCAGATATCTTTGCTGCATTCATGCAAAACCAGACCATGTTCAACGATATCTACCAGGCATACGCTGCCTAGGATCGGAAGCCGGCTCTTCATGCATTTATCCGGGCCCACTTCTGCTCATGCAGAAAATTCACGATTCAAGGAAGGCCAGCAGATCGGCATTAAGCTGCTCTTTATGGGTTTCCGCGAGACCATGGGGCGCTCCCGCGTAGATCTTCAGGGTCGCGTTCTTGACCAGCTTGGCTGAGCGCAGCGCAGCGGCCCCGATCGGCACGATCTGGTCGTCGTCGCCGTGAACGATCAGCGTCGGCACGTCAAACTTCTTGAGATCCTCGGTGAAGTCCGTTTCGGAAAACGCCTTGATACAGTCGAAAGTATTCTTGTGCCCAGCCATCACGCCCTGATGCCAGAACGTGTCGATCATGCCCTGCGAGACTTTGGCACCCGGTCTGTTGGCCCCGAAGAACGGACCGCTGGCAATGTCCCTGTACAACTGCGAACGATCGGCGCTGGTGCTCTCGCGTATCTCGTCGAATTTCCCGATCGGCATACCGCCGGGGTTGGCAGCCGTTTTCAGCATCAGCGGCGGAACGGCGGAGATCAGCGCGGCCTTGGCCAGGCGTTTCGTTCCATGGCGGCCTATATAGCGTGCAACTTCGCCCCCGCCCGCCGAGAACCCGATGAGGACCACCTGTTTCAGGTCCAGTTTTTCAATGAGCTCTGAAAGGTCATCGGCATAAGTGTCCATGTCGTTGCCATTCCACGGCTGACTGGACCGTCCATGTCCGCGACGGTCATGGGCGATGCAGCGATAACCACGGGAAGCGAGGAACATCATCTGTGCCTCCCAGCTATCCGAATTGAGCGGCCAGCCGTGGCTGAAAACAACAGGCTGCCCTGCACCCCAGTCTTTGTAATAGATCTGTGTTCCATCCTTTGTCGCGATTGTGGTCATTTGTTGCCTCCGTATTTTATGTATCAGGCTGCGTGCTTTTTTACCCATGCCACGTAAAGGTCCATCCAGCTTTGCAAGAACATCCTGCTGTCCGCACCGATGTTGCCTTCCTCGTCAAATAACCCCGGCTTGGCCTGAATGAACACTTCGGGTTGCCCCAGCGTAGGCATGTCCAGGGTGGCGAGAACGTTGCGCAAATGCTGTTGCGCCATAGCCGTGCCGGTAGCGCTGGGCGAAACGCCCAAGATACCCGCAGGCTTCCCCGGCCATGCGCTCTGGCCAAAGGGGCGAGAGGCATGATCGATCGCATTCTTGAGCACTCCGGGTATCGAGCGGTTGTATTCGGGCGTGACGAACAGAATGCCGTGAGCCCCCTTGATCTCGCTCTTCATTTGCTTGACTGATTCGGCCTGATGATCGTCGTCGTCCTGGTTATAAAGCGGCAGATCGCCGATCTGCAGTTGCTTGAACGAAAAATACGGCGGCGCCAGGCTTACTACAGCGTCGGCCAGTTTTCGGTTGAACGAATCCTCGCGAAGGCTGCCGACCACAACGGCGATCTTGTAATCAATCATGACTGCCGCTCCGCAAAGGTTATGGATAAATTGGCCGCGTCACGTTCACGCCGCGCCGGCAAACGTTGCATTGTTTGCGGACCGATTTCCACATAGGGATTCCGACGCTCCTCCGCATGATGTTTCTTGGTAAGCAGCTCGGACAGAAACAGGGCCAGCAGGGTGTAGGTCAGGAACAGGTAATAGCCCGGTTGCAGGGAAGTACCGTTCGTCGTCAGGAGGACAAGCTCATCGCTGCTTGAGTTCAAATGGCCCAGCTGGTTGGCAATGATCCCGTCAAATCCGATATAGGCCATGAAGATCGCCACCACCATGACATCGGCCATCGACCACTTTCCGGAATACAGGACAAAGAACCTGATCACCGGATTTTTCCTGGCATGGCGAATATCGAAATAGAATCCCAGTGTCGAAGCCATTTTCAAAAGCGGAAAGATGATACTGAAGGTGATCAGCAGGATGCCGACCAGTTTCATTTCAATTTCCCGGTGATCGATCATGATCCTGAATACATCCAGTATGCTTTTGCTCTGGAAGTACAACACCTGGTTTTCGAAATGGACCGGGTTGCCCAATAACATGAAACTCATCTGTGATATTTTTGCTTCCATATCGATCGTGGGTGTGGTGACGCCGGCGGACAGCAAGACGACCAGGATCAGGACGAGGGATGCATAACGCGACGGGGTCAGGGATTGCTTGCTCAACCCTGAAACGACAAAGAGCAGCACGGCCAACAGGATCAACAAAATCTCTTCCTTGACGATCATGCCATGCTTGAATGCGATCTGATCGTTCAGCTTGACCCTTGCAGTTTCGACATCGGCGGAATCTGTCCTGAGAAGAATGCGGGTGAGCTCGGGCGTGTCCTGAAAATCGAAGGTCAGCTTTGAATATTTTTCCAGTTGCTTGTGGAGCACAGCCTTGACTTGGCGTTTTGTCTTCGTTTTCGTCAGCTCATGCATGACCGCATCCGTATATTCAGGTATCCCCTTTTTAATCTCTTTGAGATTCACAAACAGATCGATAAAGGACTGCGAGAGCCGCCCGCCAGCCGTTTCGGCATTTTCCGTCCTGATCTTCCTGTCGACCTGATCGATCAGCGTGTTCAACAGAGTCTCGATATGTTTCCGGATCACCTTCTCGTTCGCTCTCGACAGATACAGCTTGTTGATTTCCGCGGCAAGAATGACTGTGACTTGCCGCTTCCATTCATTGATGCTGAGAAGGCCATATTTGACATGATTGAGTTCGGCATAATCATTTTTGTTCTGCTGGTTGATCACTGAGTTCGAGATGATCTGTTGGCATAGCAGCATTGCTGCGATGACCGTTATTGCGGAGAGGATGATATTGAAGAGTTTCATAGCCATGCCTGCAGCACCAGCATGAACGCGACCGGGCTTTTCTTTTCCCGCTCATCCGGTTTCGATTCCGGGACAGAATTGGAGTGTTCCGGCGGATCTTCCGGAGCCGGCAAGCGGTCAACTGCGGTTTTGAGGTTAAAGCGCATCTGGAACTTGCCGGGGCTGAACTGCCTGGTTCACTTTGTAGCGCTTCAGAATTCCGAGCGTGAATAAACGGCCCTGCCTTTATATTTCCGGTACCTGAGGTAATCGTTCAAATACCAACCCAATGCAAACCCGAATATCAAAGTAAAAAAGATCAGCAAAGAACTGGAGATTGAAGCGCTCCAGAACAGGAATCTGATTTCGACCGCGACGATATTTTGTGCGACGAAAACCACTGCCAGGGTTGAAAAAACAAGCAGCAGAACCAATTTGATATTCATCTTTCAACCCCCTTAAGGCGTAACACATCACTTCGGATGCCGCCGGCGACCCGACTGGCGTCACCCGCAGCGTCGTTTACTTGAATTTCGAATGAGCGTCGGCCACGCCACTTTTCAGATCGTCCCAGACTTTATCCGCAGTCACTTTGACCTGCTCCCAGGCATCACCGCTGGCTTTTCCCAATTCCTTCATCTTTTCCGATGCCGCTTGCTGCTGCGCGCGCAACGCCTTGATCTGTTCGGCACGTTTGACTTGCATATCCGCCCCGACATTTTCCAGCTTGGCTTCCATCAAATTGATTTGCGCACCCCACTCTTTCAATTGCGCGGCTTTCTTTTGCTTATATGCTTCCTGGATTTCCATGATCCTCTCCTTGAACGATGGCTATTTGCACAATCCTATTTGCCGGACTTGACCATCAGATCGTTATTGACCTTTCTGACGCCGGATACGGCACTCGCCATGGCCTTGGCCATATCGCTATGCGACTGCGTATCGACCGATCCGCTCAGCGTCACCACGCCCTTTACGGTATCGACGCTGATCTGCAGCGTCTTTAGACCGGACTCGGCAAAGAATGCCGCCTTGACCTTGGTTGTGATCTCGGTGTCATCGATCGCGACACCGGCTTTTTCGCTTTGCTGGCTCATCTTGTCGCCGACCTTGTCGGCAGTTTCACCGATTTTCTGGCCAACCTGATCCACTGTTCTGTCGATGTTCTTTCCGGCAGTCTCGGCAGGACCCGGCTTGTCGCAAGCTGCGACACCCGCAACGAGTAGCACCGTCATGCCGACCAGCTTAAAGTTCTCAAAGATTTTCATTTCATTACCTTTCCAGATGCGTTTATCGTGAATACCGGGCACCGGCGCTATTGCCGAAACCCGGTGCTGTATTTATTTCTTGGGGTAATTGAAGATGATGTTGACCCTGCGATTTTCCTGCTGGCCTTCCAACGTCGTGCCGTAAGCAACCCGGCGAGTGCGGCCGTATGCCTCAGCGGAAAGTCTCGAACGGGAAATGCCTTCTTTTTCGACCAGATAATCCATCACTTTATTTGCGCGAAGACTGGAAATCTCCATGGACTTTTCCGGGGAAACGTGGACTTTTCCAACCATATTGGATGAGTGTCCCTCCACCGCGGCGGTCACTTCCGGATTCGCTTTCATGAAATTCGCCACTTCATGCAACTCGCCGTAGTACTGCGGCTGAATCTCGGTTTTGTTCGGGTCGAAATCCATTTCCAGTGCCATGGTCATCCTCGCGGGTGCCACCTTGAGACCGGCGACATCCGTCGCACATGCGATGACGGCATCGATACGCCGGTTCATCTGCTGACCTTCCCTGGTGCTGTTGTCTGCAATAGGGTGAGCCTCTCCGTATCCCACTGCCGACAATCGCGCCGGTGCGATATGAAGCGTATCCACCAGATAACTCACCACGGCCTCAGCCCTGCGCAAGGAGAGTTTCAGGTTGAATTCGCTTGTGCCGACGTTGTCGGTGTGCCCCTCGATCACTGCGGTGGTGTCGGGATACTTGTTCATGAAGGTTCCCACGACGGCAAGCTTTTCCTTCTCTTCGCGCTGAATCTCGTCCTGCTTGATCTCGAACTGGATGTCGAGAATGCTGCAGTATCTCTGCATCTTGATGACGGGTACGATAACGAATATCGGCGCTGCTTCCGCGACAGGAGCCGGTGCCGCTTTCTGTACAGGGGCCGGCTTTTTCTCGTCGAAGCGATAGACCAGACCGAGCGAGAACATATTGATGTCGCCCTTGTTGCCGACGGCATCATCGATACGGTAACGCTCTGCCTCGGCGCGCAGACCGAATGCCTTGGTGACGTCATATTGAAGCCCCAGACCCGCCTTGTAATTGAGCCCGTTCTTGCTGGGGCTCGGATTCGCCGGCACGGCAACCACACCGGAGTTGGAGAATGTATCTTTGGCTTGCGCGTAGTTCATGCCCACCCTGGCAAACGCGGAGAATTGCTGCGTCAGGGGCAGTATGCCCAGCACATCCATTCCAACCCCTTTGAGCTTGATGTTGCCATTCAATGTCCCGGCCGGCACTGTGGTCGCGGTATAACCAAACTGCCCCAAATCAAAGTAGCTGGCCTCAAGGGCAAAATTCTTGTTCAGCTGATAGCCGCCAAAGAGTTTGTAGGCCAGGTGACTGTCGTCGTTAGCGATCGAGGTCGTGGTCAACCCTGTTCCCAGCAACTGGCTGGCGATCCTTGCATCGTCGATCTTCGCCCTGGATTGGCCGATGTTGCCCCCCATATACCAGAATGAATCGTCTGCTGCGGCGAACGAGCTGGTACAGATGGCAACCGCCGCCACACCCAACGATAATGATGTTCTTGATAATTTCATGTTGTTCTCCAAAATTGGTGATGAATTAAATTTCCGTCTAATACATCAAGCCTTACGGGGCTGGGACGTTCACAGTGCTGGGAGGGCCGTTCAGGGCGATCGTGCCGGCATAGATCGCTCCTGCCAGTATCCGGCCGTAGATCGTTGCACTGCCCGCGGAAGTCGCATCTCTACCAGTCACGATGGTTCCGTTGAAAACGGTACCAGAGCCAATGGTCGCGTCCAGAGTGGGAACCCAAAATACATTCTTGGCCTGAGCGCCGTTCATCAGCGTGACATCAGCTCCCGTCGTCAGCGAAGAACCGACCTGGAACACCCAGACGGCATTCGCATTGCCTCCCGCATCGAGAACGATATGGGTCCCGACCAGCATCGTGCTGCCGGAACAATAGACACCGGGCGGGATACCTGTAGGGTAAACATATAAGCCGCCAAGATCGGCAGAGCCTACCGTTGTTGCACATGCCAAGCCCTTGGCGTTGTTATACGAACTGAGCAGGTCGGCCCTGGCCTGCGCCGATACGGTGTCGTTGATATGAATCGAGCCGTTCACGATTGCCGGTGGAAAGCCGGTCATTGAAGTGCCCGGGTCCAGCGAAACGTCCCCATTTATGATTGAAGCGCTGGCAGCGGTGACCGCGGCCGTTGCCATGATCCCGAAGGTGCTGGCCGACCCAAGCGCCACTGCCCCGGGTGCGAGTCCCGTACCTGTGGTGAATGTCCACGGGTTTGCCGGTGAAGCTGCTGCCGGCACAACCAGTGCATTGCCTGCCAGGTCCTTGGCTCCGTTGGTGACTGTCGCCGTATATGTAGTACTGGCGGCGAGATTGCTTGATGGAGTAAAGATCGCAATATTGTTCACCGAATCATAGGTGACTGCGCCCAATACACTTACTGCAGGTACCGCACTGGTCGCCAGGGTAAACGTCGTCGTGCTGAGCGTTGCCTGATCCATCGCCTTGCTGAACGTTGCATTGACAGCGCTGTTAAGCGGCACAGCAGTGGCGAGATTGGCCGGGCTGGTCAGTGTTATGGTCGGCGCGGTCACATCTGCTGCAGCTGCAGTAAAGGACCATACATAGTTGCTGGCCGCGGGCAAAGGGGCCTGGTTGCCTGCGAGCGCATTGCCTGCCAGGTCTGTGGCCGCTGTGGTGATCGTGGCGGTATAGCCCAATCCCGACGTAAGCGCTGTCGGTTTAAAGGTTGCGGTTTTTCCGGCCACTGAGTAGGTGACTGTTGCACCCGGTACGTTCGTTCCGCTGACCGTTTCCTTGACGGTAAAAGTTGTAGCCGCGGTGACCGTTGCGGGTGCCATATCCTTGGAGAACGTTGCCGTGATTGCCGAATTGGCAGCCAGCGTACCCGCATTGGCAGGGACGGTAAGCGTCACTGTAGGACGTGTCTTGTCGACCAGGGTTCCAGGAAGTCCGGCACCGCCTCCGCCCAGGATGGGACTGCTGCCTCCGCCGCATCCCGCCGCTAAAACGGTCAGTAGCAATGCCACAAACCCCACTAGCGGTTTTGTAATACTGTCGATTCTGTTCATTTGTTTCTCCTTTAATTTTCCCGAAAGCGTCGAATCGATATTCCGAACTTTTTGCGGGCACTCAAATCATTGCGTTAATCGATAGTTGCGAAAACGTGTTTGGCTGATTTCCAACCTCAATCCGGTCTGCTCTCATTCATGATCAGATCGGCCGTGGATCGTGCACATCCTTACTCACCGCATTTATCCCCCTTTCCTGCACGCCGCTCTGTGCTCTCGCGCACATAATGGGATTCTTTCGATCACTTTCAGGTAATGGGTTCCGGATGTGCTCTGCTTCTTTCACGCACAGAGCATCGGATACGATTGGGCAAACGCGACGCCCTATGAAAAAAGGCCGTCGCGAGACGGCCTTTGATTTATTGCGTCAAGTCTTTACTACGTGCCTTACGGCTGTACAACCGTATTGGTATCCATGAGGACTCCGGTCCTGGCCAACAACCTGCCGTGTTCCGTTGCACCGGTCACGAGTTGGATATTGGTTGCCGACATGACCACTCCCGCCAAGACCGCGTTCGATTGAATGGTCACGCCACCAGCGACCTGCCAGAACACGTTCTGGGGCAGTGCGCCACCGGTCAAGATCACTTGCGTACCGGTAGACTGACTAAGCGTTCCCGTAGTCTTGAAGACCCAGACATCGGTTGCACTGCCGTTGAGGGTGAGATTCCCTGGTATCGTAATATTGACACCGCAGGTATAAACACCAGCGGGAAGGCCTGTGCTGGGGAATCCCCCGCCGGCTGTCAACGCATTGTTCACGTCGCTCATCGCCCCGACTCCAGGACACTCATGTGGCGAACCAGCTGGCAACCCGCCACCTGCTGTCGGCATAGCGGCAGCGGCGCTGTATGCAGTATTCTTATCGCCTACTGCTGTGGTCAGAACAGTGGCCGTATCAGGCGACGCCATACAACCATTAACAGAGCTATAGTCGGCTGCGTAGAGCTTTCCGGTCACCTGGGTCGATGTCGAAAAACACTTCCCAGCATCCAGCGTTAATGAAAATCCGGTAATGAAACTCGCAGCGGCCGGACTCAACCCGATAGCACCAGTTATCGTTGGGGTAGTAGAGATGGTGGCGATTGGCGTGAACGTAACTGTTGCTTCGTCCAGAATTGCATAATTGGCAGCCGTACCAAGGTTCACGCAATTCGTTCCGCTTGCCCCCCCGCAGACTACAGCACCTGCAGTTGCGGCCACCGTTACGGTCACGGTATAGGTCGCCGTCGAGGCATCTGCTGCAGTGACGACGTATGCCACCGGACTTGTGAAATCATTCGGCGTGGTAGTGCTGGCCTGCACGGTTGCGCCAACCTTGACGCCGGTGCCTGTGGTTGTGAATGTTGCAATCAGAGCCGTTACGTTGGTTCCGGACGGCATGGTCACTGCAATTGCCGACCCTGAAATTGTTCCAGTAACCCCGGCCAGCGAATATGCAGTAATGGCTTTGGCAGTGTTTGCAGCCACCGTGACAGTCACGATATAAGTTGCTGTTGTACTGTCGGCAGCGGTTACCGTGTAAGTCAACGGAGCCGTGAAGTCATTCGCCGTTGATCCGCTCACCTGGTTCACGCCTGAAATCGTAGGTACGCCTGCGCCTGTAGTCGTGAATGTTGCAACGAGGGCCGTTACATTGGTCCCGAAAGGTACCGTCACGGAGATTGCCGTACCGGATATTGACCCCGTAACCCCGGCCAGCGAATACGCCGTAATAGCCTTGGCAGAACTCGATGCCACGGTGACCGTGACCGTATAAGTCGCCGTCGTGCCGTCTGCAGCAGTCACTTTATACAACACCGGACTGGTGAAATTATTCGCCGTTGTGCCGCTCACCTGTGCTACTGCCGGACTACCTACCGTTACGCTGGCACTTGCAGCCGTGAACGTTGCAACCTGAGCCGTGACGCTTGTTCCGTTCGGCACGGTCACAGCAATGGTTTTTGCCGTTTCGTTTATAGTGCCCGTGACCCCCGCCAACGAATATGCGGTAATGGCCTTGGTAGAACTCAGGGCTACGCTACCGCTGCTCCCGCCACATCCGGCAACAAAAGCGACTACCAGTAACGCCAAGAACCACCGTAGTGATTTCGTAACGCTTTGAAATTTGTTCATTTTGCTTCTCCTTTTATTTGCCACCGAAAAGCATCGGCGCAATCGATCGACTCTTTGCTGGCGTTGTGCAACGACTAAAACAAGGGTTGGTTCTGTTCCAATCCGATATCGAATCAGGCCGGAACCAAATCACACCAGTTGCACTCTCTCACTTCCATGCATGTTGCTCTGTGCGGTAGCGCTCATGAGAAAATTCCGGGGTAAATAAAAAAGGCCGTCTTGCGACGGCCTTTTAAGTGCCGCTTGCCTTATGGCTGTGTAACCGTAGTTGCATCCAGCACCACCGCAGTCTGTGCGAGCAGCCTGCCGTTGGTCGATGAAAGATTATTGAACGTGATCGATGTCTGACCCAGAATGATTCCTGCAAAGTGAGAATTTGCACCGATGGTCACGGCACCCGAAACCTGCCAGAAGATATTCTGCGGCAATGCACCTCCGCTCAGAATTACGTTCTTGGCTGCGGCCATGTCGAGCGTTCCCGCTACCTTGAAGATCCAGACATCCGTTGCCGCACCGTTAAGCGTGAGATCCGTCGGTATGGAAACTGCGCTCCCCCATTCATACACACCGGGTGTAAGGGTCAAGCTGGTCAGCGTTCCGGCACCCACGTTGGTCGTCGCAGCCGATGTGGCTGTCCGTCCTGCGGCGTCGGTATACGCAGTGCCCATGTTGAGTACGGCAGTGCCCAGGTCGGCAGAGGTTGTCCCTCCTACCAAATCGGCTGCATATAATTTCCCGGGTGCGACCACTTGCGTGGAGGTGGCATAAGTATCCGTTACGTCATAGGTTTCCGACCAACCGGTCAAATATGTCCTGGCAGCCGGACTCACGCCCACATTTCCAGTCACAACAGAAGTCGGTATGGTCGAAACGCCGGTCTTTGCCAGAATCGCATAGTTGGCTGCCGTTCCCAGAAGCACGGGTGCCGGTCCTGCCGATACCGTTGTGCCTGTTGTAAAGCTCCATGTTTTTGCTACAGCCAATGCATTGCCGGCCAGATCCTTGACCCCGGTTTTAACCGTAGCCGTATAGGCGGTGCTGGCCGCAAGGTTGCTGCTCGGCGTAAATACCGCGTTTGTACCTACATAAGTCACCGCACCTATGACGGCCGTTGCTGCAACACTACTTTCGGCCAGCGTAAAATTGGTGGTGTTGATCGTTGCGGGATCCATGGGTTCGCTTAATATCGCGGCAACTGTCGTGTTGAGCGCGACACCGCTGGCCGCATCGAGAGGAACGGTTGAACTCACGGTAGGCGCAGTGGTATCTGTCGTTGCACCGGTGGTAAAGCTCCATGTTTTCGCGGTGGCCATTGCATTGCCTGCCGCGTCGGTGACTGCTGTGGAAATCGTCGCGGTATACACAGTGCTGATTGCCAGCGGTGTCGGGCTGGTCGGCGTAAAGATTGCCGTTTTGGAAGCGGCATTGTAAGCCACGGTGCCGATGACGGGTGCTCCACCACTTGCGGCCAGCGTAAAGCTGGTTGCGCTGATCGTTGTCGGAGCCATGTCTTTACTGAATGTGGCTGTGACCTTGCTGTTGGTTGCGACGCCTGTAGCATTTGCAGCAGGGATGGTGTAACTCACTTTTGGCGCGACAGTCGTTACGGCGACGGCGCCACTGCTGCTCCCGCCGCATCCCGCCACAAACCCAGTCAGCAATAACGCCATGAGCCAAGTCACTGGCTTTGTTACTTTCTCGATTTTGTTCATTTTATTTTCCTCATTAACTGATTCAAACAGCATCGGTTCAACCAAACGCCTTGGCTGGCGCTTGTCCACATACGCATGGTAACGTTCCGAGGGCAAGCTTCGCGGCCCTGTGAACCTCAGCTTGGTCTACAGCAATTCAAAATCAAATCGGCCGAGACAAGGACACAAATCCCACATGTCGTGTTTATCCCCCGTTTATGCACAACGCTCTGTGCACTTGCACACATAGGGAAATTTATCGGTACTGCCCGGGCAGGCAGAACCGGGTTGTGTTTTGAAGGGAGTTCATGCACGACGGTCAAGTTGAATATGCGCCGGATCGTCACGTCACTTGCCGTTGAAGGGAATTTTTCGCCGCATGAGCGCTAGCGCACAGAGTCCATTCCGGGTAAGCGTGAGAATCGCCCTAACCTGAAATCGCGGACCAACCGGTTTCCCTACGAACTATCAGAGATCAAATCAAGGTGTGCAGAATGCAGGGTGATCGACCAAACAGACACGATGGAAGGGTGATCGAGAAAATGCCTGTTGTCACAATTGACAGCATGAATCTCAAAAATGAGACCCTGCACGATACTACGGCAGAGGATTCCGCCGCAGTCAGGATCCGTTCGTCCCGTTATTTGCGCATGAATGTGTCGCTCGGCGTATTGGCGATCATCGCCTTCGTCGCCGCACTTTATCTTGCACGGGATTTCATCGTGCCTTTGCTGATCGGCATTCTGGCAAGCTACACGTTGACGCCGCTGGTAACCTGGCTCAAGGCTTGCTATGTGCCGCGTCCATTGGGAGCAGCCCTGGTGCTTGGCGTTATTCTCGGCGGACTATTCTGGATCGCATACTCCCTGCATGACGATGCCGTGGCGATGATCAAGAATCTGCCCGAGGCGACGCGCAAGATGCGACAGAACATGAGCGATACGCGCGGCGGACCGACAGCCCTGCAGAACATGCGGGAAGCCGCAAAGCAGCTTGAAGGCGCTGCAGCGGATGCCGGTACGAAACAAGGTGCGCTTGTCGTCGCACCGTTGTCCCAAGAACCCTCATCATGGTTGAGCGACTACCTGCTTGCACTGTCCACACCGATGATCACTGTCATCGGACAATCGGTCATCGTTCTGATACTCACCTATTTTCTGCTCGCTGCAGGCGCACATTTCCGGCGCAAGTTGATTGGCCTGGTCGGGCCGTCGATCACAAAACAAAAGGAGGCCGTGCGCATACTCGACGAGATCAATGTGCAGATTCAGCTTTACCTGCTGACGATGCTCGTTTCGAATGTCCTGATCGGCGTCGGAACATGGCTTGCTTTCGGTGCGATGGGCATGGAGCAGGCAGGCATATGGGGTGTCATCTCGGGCGTACTGTCTTTCGTCCCTTATCTGGGCCCGGCATCGGTCGCGGGCGCCAGCGGAATCGCGGCATTCCTGCAGTTCGGCTCGCTGCTCCATGCGCTTGCGGTCACGGGCGTATCGCTACTGGTCACGGGCATCGTCGGATTGGTATTCATGCCATGGCTGCAGAGCAAGTTTGCGCACGTAAACATGGCCGTGATTTTCATCGCACTGCTGTTTTTCGGCTGGCTATGGGGAGTATGGGGCGTGCTGCTTGGCGCGCCGCTGGTCGCCATCATCAAGGTGATCTGCGACCGGGTCGATTCGCTTAAACCTATCGGCACGCTGCTGGGACGTTAGCAGCCCTGGTCGCAACAGTCTCCGGCAATCACTTGGCGTCAATTCTCTCTTCCCTGTTTGGTGCCAATGTGCGTTAACGCACTGTAGCCATATCCAAAAAGGTGTCCAATGATCCCAAATGCATGCGGATGCTGCTTGTCGCATAGGGTAGGTGGCTTTTTTTGCCCGCAAACTCCCGGATTGCGCATGCAAGCCTTAAAGGAGTCAGGTAATCGTTCAAGCATACGGAAATCGTTTGTAACGGTTGGGTTCGGCGTTAAATTCATGAATGGAAAATATGATGAAAAATCTCAACAACTCCAGATCGCAACAAGTACTGCGCGGGATCGGCGTGTCGCTGGCCGCCGTGATTCTTATTTCGGGTTGCGCCAGCGTCCCTCCTCCCATCGAGCAGATGGCAGTCTCAAGGGCCGCACTGAACAATGCCAACAGTGCCGGCGCCAATGAATTTGCGCCGGTACAACTCAAGTCGGCGATGGACAAAATGCAAGGCGCGGAGCAGGCAATGACGGCAAAGGATTATCCGCTGGCCAACCAACTGGCCGAAGAAGCGGAGGTCGATGCCAAGCTGGCCGGGCTGACCGCCCGCTCTGTCAAGGCGCAGAAGGCTGCCGAGGCGATACAGGAAGACAGTCGCGTGTTGCGCAAAGAGATCGATCGTAAAACCAATTAGTACTCAACGGAGTCCATCATGAAAAAAATTCAATACTTTCCCA
Source organism: Sideroxydans sp. (assembly GCA_027310725.1). Classification (GTDB taxonomy): domain Bacteria; phylum Pseudomonadota; class Gammaproteobacteria; order Burkholderiales; family Gallionellaceae; genus Sideroxyarcus. Next base: position 17,721 of record DAIDAG010000027.1, read on the forward strand.
TGGCGTTGATCGCCATTGCACTCCTGGCAGGCTGCAACACAGTCAAGACCAATTCGGCGCTCGCCGGTGCACACAGCAACTACAGCAACGCAAGCGCCAACCCTGAAGTTACCAATCTTGCAGCGCTTGAATTGAAAGAAGCCAGCGACTCCCTGTACAAGGCTGACACCGCCCTGAGCAACGGTGACGATACGGCCTCGGTCAATCATCTGGCCTACCTGGCCAATCAGCGGGTGGCGATCGCGCTGGAAACAGCCAAACGCAAATCGGCCGAATTAGCCATCGCAAATGCCAATACCCGCCGCGATCAGGTTCGTCTGGATGCAAGGACAGCTGAAGCCGATGCGGCAAAAAAGCAGGTGTCGAGCATGCAGAAGACGGCTGACCAGCAGAACGAGGAATTGGCGGCTGCCAGCGCCAATTCGGCGAGTGACCAGGCGCTGATCGCCAAGCAGGCACTGGAACTCAAGGCATTGAATGCCAGGCAAACGAATCGCGGTCTGGTGATCACGCTTGGCGATGTGCTGTTCGGTATCAACAAGGCACAGTTGAAATCCGGCGGAACGCGCAATGTGCAGAAACTGGCCGATTTTCTGAAGGAATACCCGCAACACAAGGTGCAGATCGAAGGCTACACCGACAGTACCGGCAGCGACAGTCTCAATCAGGATCTCTCCGAACGTCGCGCAGAGGCAGTACGCAGAGCGCTGGTCGATGGTGCGGGCATCAGCAGCGATCGTGTCTCGACTCGAGGTTATGGCAAGGAGTTTCCGGTCGCGAGCAACGACACAACCACCGGCCGCCAATTGAACCGGCGGGTCGAAGTCATCATTTCGGACGAGAAAGGCAATTTCGCTCCGCGCTAGTCATCCGTTCCATTAATTCAGACAAGGAGAATTTATATGTCATTGGGAATGATTTTATTGATCATCGTTGTATTGATGCTGATCGGCGTGATCCCGGCATGGCCGCACAGCAGGACATGGGGCTATGGCCCAAGCGGCGGACTCGGGCTGGTCTTGGTCGTTTTGCTGATCCTGTTGCTGCTGGGACGATTGTGATGCGCCCGCAACGATTCGCGGCACACCTGCCGCACTTGATCGCGTCAACATGTATTCAAAAATCGCACTCGGGTTAAATTACCCGACCATCTGGGAGATCGGATATGAAACAACTCAAATATTTTGCCGTACTGTTTATGACTGTCGCGTTGCTGTCTTCTTTCGGCTGTGCTTCCACGGCGACCAAGGAAAGTACCGGCGAGTATTTCGATGACAGTGTCGTTACCACCAAGGTCAAGGATGCCCTGTTCAGCGAATCCACCCTGAAATCATCCGAGATCAACGTCGAAACTTACAAGGGCATCGTTCAACTGAGCGGCTTCGTCAGCTCGCAGGCGAACATGGACAAAGCGGTTGAAATCGCAAGCGGCGTCAAAGGAGTGCAATCCGTCAAGAACGACATGCAGAAAAAGTGAAATAACCCATGGCCAACGGTTCTATTGGTATTAACGCAGTTAAACACGCATTTCAACCAAGGAGTAAAGCAATGACAACGAAAACTATGCATACAGACATATCGATCCCCAAGGACAAGCTTATGGAAGACTTGCGCCTGGTCGTGGCGGATGCAGAAGAACTGCTGCGTGCGACTGCCAGTCAGGCAGGCGAAGGCGCGACGGCTGCGCGTGCACGTATCCAGAAGAGCCTGCAAGTCGTGAAGGAGCAATTGGTCGACGCGGAAGACGCCGTGATCCGGCGCACCAAAGAGGCGGCAAAAGTCACTGACCAATATGTCCACGACAATCCCTGGAAAGCGATCGGCATCTCAGCCTGTGTGGGAGCCATCGTCGGGATGTTGATCGCACGGCGCTAGACATGCCGCAAACTACCGGACTCCTGGAATCGTTAAAGAGGATGACGAGTACTTTGCTCGCCATCATTCAGACGCGGCTTGAATTGCTGGGCAACGAGATTGAGGAGGAACGGCTGCGTGTCAGGCAAATGCTGTTCTATGGAAGCGCTGCCCTGTTTTTCCTCGGCATGACAATCATGCTGTTGACGGTATTTATCGTGGTGGTGTTCTGGGATAGCTACCGCCTGCAGGTATTGGGCGGACTGACTTTGCTGTTCCTGGTTGCCGGCCTGTCGTTCTGGTACGCCTTGCGCAATATCGCAAGCACAAGACCCGGACTGTTTTCCACCAGCCTGTCCGAATTGTCGGACGATATCGACCGCCTTACCCCACGCCCATGAACAAGCGTCTTGCCCGTCTTGCCCAACGCCGCCTTGGTCTTCTGGAGCAGATTGAATCCCAGCGCATGGCGATGGCCGAGACCACCCTGCATTTGCATAAGCCACTGGCCGTAGTCGATGTCGGTTTGCATGCGGCACGCCTGATCTACACCCATCCCGTATTGTTTGCAGGCGGTGTGACGGCGCTGCTGACCTGGCGTCGTCACGGCATAGTCGGCCTTGCAAAGAACGGATGGCGATTGTTGTATCTCTACCCTTCTGCCATTTTTTTCGGCCTGAAATACCTTGGCTCCGCTCTCGGTTCAAAATCCGGAGATTCCAATACTGAAGTTCTGTAAACCTTGGGGTCGTCAATCTTCCAACAATCACGCAATCCACAGGAGTATGAAATGTCCAACGTCGACTATCACGAGTCAAAACATGAACTGTCCGAAGCGGTGTGCAACATGCACAAGGCCCTCGTTTCCCTGACGGAAGAACTGGAAGCCATCGACTGGTACAACCAGCGCGCTGACGTGTGCAAGGACAAGGAGCTCAAAGCGATCCTGATACACAACCGGGACGAGGAGAAAGAACATGCGTCCATGTTGCTGGAATGGATCCGGCGCAACGACCCCAAGTTCTCAAGCGAACTGAAAGACTGTTTGTTCACCAAGAAATCGATTGCCAAGTTATAGCGTCAGAGTTCAAATATGATAAAAAGGGCCGTCGCGATAAGTAGTGACTAAGCGGTATAAAACTGCCGCAAGTCACTACTTATCGCGACGACCTCTTCCACTACTTTACTGCCTCAGCTACAAACCTTAAGGAGTTGTCACGATCGCCTGATCAAGCGTGACGGCAGTTTGTGACAGCAACCTTCCTTTCACTGTTACGTTGGTTCCGACGGCGATGTTTGTTTTTGCCAAAATCACACCTGCCATTTTTGTTGTCGTTCCAGCAGTTCCTGTAATGGATACGGTAAGGGCTGGCACCCAGAAGACGTTCTGAGCCAGCGCGCCGCCGGTCAGGATGACCTGCGTACCGGAAGCCTGAGTGATACCTTGCGTAGTCCGGATGACATAAACACCGGCGCCACTGAAAGTGACATTCGTTCCTGCCCCTAGTGAAACCGTAGTTGTACACGTATAGACACCAGGAGTAATGGTTAGCCCATCCAACGCTCCGTTTCCGGGACAGGCAGTGGTCAGACCGCCGCCCGCAGGTGCTAATCCGTTAGCGTTGGTGTACGCGGTTCCCATGTCGCCTACCGCGGTGGTCAGGTCAACAGAAGTCGTCCCTCCTACCATGTCTGCCGCGTATAAATGCCCGCCTCCGACCACTTGGGTCGATGTATATGCAGTATCCGTGGGCTCACCTATCAATGACCATCCGGTCAGGAACCCCCTGGCGGCCGGACTCAGCCCGACATTTCCGGTCACTACGGATGTCGGAACGGTTGACGCGCCGGCCTCTGCCAGAATCACATAATTGGCTGCAGTGCCGAGGTTCACGCAACTCGCGCCCACACAAGCCGCCCCCACCGGACCGGCACTTGCAGGACCGACAGCCGCGGCCGACACACCCGCTCCACCGCTTCCGTCCATCCAGCATCCAGTTGTCAACGCCGTCATCAGCAATGTCATCGTCCACGTCAGCGGCTTGAAAATTATTTTAGATTTGTACATGTTTGTTACTCCTGAAAGACGAAACCTCGAAATGAGATCTTGTAGGCCAAATGCGATTCTTTGCACTGGCGTTTCCCCGCATAGCGTGCCGAGGTAACGTCCTTATCTTCCTTTATCGGAAAACTCTCTGTTCGCTATCGCTCATATGGCCGGCAAGCGCATGCCGGATCGGACCCGTGCACGCATATTTCGGCGGTTGGCTGCCTCGCATTTCGATCTCGTCCCGCCACTGTATGCAAACGCACATACGGAAAATGATCCTTGCTATAGCTTGTGCCACGTGCGGGAATCACGGAAATTCAAATAGCGTGATCGCATTTGCCATACGGTCGGATATATACGCCGGACGAATCGCCCCGGTATCTCCCGCTGAAATTATGTTCATGCCTGAAGAGAATCATGACGCTTCAATCCACCCTGCAATCCGGAATCCTGGCTCTGTTGTCGCTGGGTGCACTCATCGCGTTTCCGGTGTGGGCGTCCGGCGACGAATTCGTCGGCCCGCCCCTTCCTCCTCCGATCCCGGATCAGAAAAACAGGCTGGACAGTTCGCGCGATTATCTGTCCGATGAGTTTGTCGACTTTGTCAGCTATATCGATCGCTTCTTTGGCAGTGATCGCAATTATCAGGATGCCAACGACAGTGTGATGCAGGTCGATATCATGCGGGTATCGGGATATGGCGGAAATCGCTCGTTCGTCTGGTCGGCCAGAGCGAATGTGCACCTGCCCATCGCGGAGAAAAAGCTTCACTTGTTGCTGGAAACAGACCCGGACAAGAATTCGACCGTCGACCCGAGACAGTCGCTGTCGCCGCCTCTCGCGCAACCGTCTAGCGTGCAGAGCTATGCCGCTGCCTTGCGCATCGAGGAAATCGCTGCGGAAAAATGGCATTTCAATTTGGACGGCGGCTTGAAATTTGCCGGACTTAATACGGCTCCTTTTGCACGTACAGGAGCCGTATTGGCAGTCCCGTTAGGTCTGTGGCGCGCGAGGTTTTCGGAAACTGCGTATTGGTTCAATACAACAGGCGTGGGCGAAACAACCGAACTCGATCTGGACCGTCCTATCAGCGAACCCATCTCGTTCCGCGCCACCAGCGTCGCGGTCTGGCTCGACAGGACACAATATTTCGACATGCGCCAGGATCTGACGGTCTTTCACAAATTGGATGAGCGCACTGCCCTTATGTATCAGGCAAGCGCCTTTGCGCTGAGTCGCCCGAATACGGTGGTGACAGAGTATGTCGTCTTGATGCTATATCGGTATCGCCTGCATCGGGAATGGATGTTCTTTGAAGTGAGTCCGCAGCTGCATTTCCCGAGAGCGCTCAATTTCCATAACAACGCGATGCTCAGTCTGCGGCTGGAGATGCTATTCGATGGAAGGTAATACGATGGACCGATTACCCTCTCGCAACCCGGTGCAGAGCTTTCAGGCCAGAATGGATCAGTTTTGCCACAGCGGGGGTTCTTCCATGAGCGCAATCTGTTCGCGCAATTCAAGGATGCGATTCTGCCAGTAGATCTGCGTGTTGAACCAGGGAAACGCCTGCTTGAAGGCGGCATCGTCCCAGCGCCGGGCGAGCCATGCGGAGTAATGGATAAGGCGCAGGGTACGCAGCGCTTCGATCAGGTGCAGTTCGCGCGCATCGAATTCGTTAAAGTCTTCGTAGCCTGCAAGCACGTCGCCCATCTGCCGCACGCGGTCCTCGCGCTCGCCGGAAAGCAGCATCCACAAGTCCTGCACCGCCGGGCCCATTCGGCTGTCGTCGAAGTCCACAAAGTGAGGGCCGTCGTCTGTCCACAGCACGTTGCCGGCATGGCAATCGCCATGCAGTCTGAGACTTTTCAGTCCTCCCGCACGGTCGAAGCAATGACGCACGCCATCCAGTGCCTGTTGCGACACGCTGCGATAGGCCGCGTCGATGTCCGCGGGAATGAATCCGTTCGCCAGCAAAAAAGCCCGCGGTTCGGTTCCGAATGTTTCGATGTTGAGCTCAGGGCGATGCCGGTAATTGCTGATTGCGCCGACGGCATGGATGCGCCCTAGGAAACGCCCCAGCCATTCCAGCGTGTCGCGGTCTTCCAGTTCGGGCGCACGGCCACCATGTTTTGGAAAGATCGAGAAACGGAATCCTTCGAAGGGAAGCAATGTCCTGCCGTCGATCAGGAGGGCGGGCACGACAGGTATCTCTCGCTCGGCCAGCTCTTGTACAAAAGCATGTTCTTCCAGGATGGCTTCGTCCGTCCAGCGTGCGGGGCGGTAGAACTTGGCCACCAGCGGGGCATTGTCTTCGATGCCCACCTGGTACACGCGATTCTCGTAGCTGTTGAGCGCAAGCAGCCGCCCGTCGCAACGCAGCCCAACGCTCTCCAGCGCGTTCAGCACGCAATCCGGAGTGAGTGAAGAAAAGGAGTGATCGGTATTCGTTTCCATGGATGCAAGGATACCGCTGATTTGCAGAATGCGTGCAATCCATCATGCAAGTTCAGAGTGGTTGGAAATTGCGTGCGGATGGGTGGCGGCAAAGCCGCCGGACTGACTGAACAGTCTCCGAGCTTGCGTGCAGACACTGCCAGCATCCGTCAGGGAACTCACGGGCCAGCCGCGTAGCAGGTTTGCGAATTACTTTTTGTCTCGCTGGACTTCCGCCAGCCCCAACGCATTCCAGCCTTCATGCCCCAATTTGCTCATGGTTTCGATATTTCTTTCGAATATCTGTTCGGCTTCGGGAAATGCGGCCACCGCCTTGTCGATGCTGTCTTCGCGCAATATGTGCAAAGTCGGGTATGGCGAGCGGTTGGTGTAGTTGGTGATGTCGTCCAGTTCGGTGTCGGCGAACTGGTATTGCGGATGCATGCTGGCCACCTGCAGTTCACCCGCCAGATCGACATCTTCCAGCGCCGCATCGACGACAGCCAGAAAATCGTTGTAGTCGAGAAAGTCGCCCAGCACATGCGGATGGATCAGCATGGTGGTATCGATCGTCTCAGTGGAAGACTCAGCCAACACTTCGAATTCGTGCAGGACATCGGCCAGCAACTCCTCCGGCGTTTGTGCGGCACTCACCACGTAGCGAATTTGATCCTTGACCTGCACGCCCTTGGCGAACGGACACAGGTTAAGGCCGATCACCGCACGCTCTACCCACAGTTTGGTGGCGGCGATGGCCTCTTCATTGGTGACTGAAGTGCTCATCAACGACCACGCCCGCCGGAGCGGTGTTGCGCTGCAGCGGGCACTGCAGCACCGCGACCTGCACCACCTGCCGGTTTGCCGGATGCGCTACTGCGCGGCCCGCCGCCAGTGCGAGCTTGTCCAGTGGCCGCACGAGCCTGCCCGCTGCCCGCCCGCGGTGCGGATTGACTGCGACCTTGTCCCTGTCCGCGTCCGCCCTGACCGCGATTCTGGCCATTCCCGCGATTTTGTCCATTCAGGATCGGTTCGGCCTTGATGCGCGGATCCGGTTCGAAACCGGGCACTTGCACCACGGGAATCTCGCGCTTGATCAGACGCTCGATGTCGTGCAGCAATTTGTGCTCGTCGATGCACACCAGCGAACTTGCTTCGCCGTTGCTGCCCGCACGTCCGGTGCGACCGATGCGGTGCACGTAATCTTCCGGAACGTTCGGCAGTTCGTAATTCACCACATGCGGCAGCTCGCTGATGTCGATGCCTCGCGCCGCGATGTCGGTCGCCACCAGCACTTGCAATTTGGCGGTCTTGAATTCGGCCAGAGCGCGGGTGCGTGCCGCCTGGCTCTTGTTGCCGTGGATCGCCAGCGCCGGGATGCCTTCCTTGTTCAAATGGTCCGCAAGGTTGTTGGCACCGTGCTTGGTGCGCGTGAACACCAGTACCTGGAACCAGTTGTGCTCCTTGATGAGATGCGAGAGCAGCACGCGTTTCTTTTCGCGATCCACCGGATAGACGCGTTGCTCGATCAGTTCGGCAGTCGCATTGCGGCGTGCCACTTCGATCAATACGGGATTGTTGAGCAGGCCATCGGCCAGCAGCTTGATCTCGTCGGAGAAGGTGGCGGAGAACAGCAGGTTCTGGCGCTGCTTGGGCAGCACGGCGAGAACGCGCTTGATATCGCGGATGAAACCCATGTCCAGCATGCGGTCGGCTTCGTCCAGCACCAGTATCTCGACATGCGACAAATCTACCGTCTTCTGCTGCAGGTGGTCCAGCAGGCGCCCGGGTGTCGCCACCAGGATGTCGACACGGCCATGCAGTTGCTTGATCTGCGGATTGATGTTCACACCACCGAACATCATCATCGATTTGAGCGGCAGGTGCTTGCCATACAGGCGCACGCTCTCTTCGACCTGAGCGGCGAGTTCGCGTGTCGGAGTAAGTACCAACGCGCGAATGTGAGCCTTGCCCGAGACCGGCTTGTCCATCAGACGCTGCAGCAACGGCAGTGTGAATCCGGCGGTCTTGCCGGTGCCGGTCTGGGCGCCGCCCATCAGGTCGCCGCCTTTCAGAATAACGGGAATAGCCTGCGCCTGAATGGGCGTAGGTTCGGTATAACCGCGCTCGGTGACGGCGCGAACTAGTTCTTCGGACAAGCCGAGAGATGCAAATGACATATTATTAACTTTCTTGTTACAAACGGCCTGTCGCCCTTGATGAGCGCCAGTCTGAGGCAGAATGAGGTGGGAACTACGAACCGGAATCGGCGGCGACAACTAGACTGAAACGATATCGCGGCGCGCATTGTAGCACTTTATGCCGCAGTTTAATTGCGGCTGCTCTCGGCTCGCATTATGATGACGCTGTTGCCGACATCGCAAGATTCCATTGCGCCAACTTTAGAACCCATTTTTCATTCCAGGAGAACGTCATGAAAATATCATTTGCTGTTGCAAAACTGGTCTTGATTACAGCGTTGACTGTGGTCATCGCGGCCTGTTCCAGCACCACGAAGGTGGAAAGCGACCTCGGAATAAAGGGCGCGCCCGACTGGGTCAACGAGGGCAGCAGCATCCTTAACGACAAAGATGGCCGCCTGTTCCACGGCGTAGGTTCTGCGTCGCCAACCGGAGACATGTCGCTGCAGAAATCCGTGGCGGATGACCGCGCGCGCGCCGAAGTTGCGCGCGTGTTGTCGTCCTATATGGATGTGGTTTCCAGCGACTATATGGACTCCGCCAAGTCGGGCGGCGCCAACGTTGCGGATGAATCGGTATCGCGCCAGATCAAGAACCTGAGCAAGGTCAACCTGACCGGGGCCAAGATCATCGGTTCCTGGCGCGACCCGAAGACCAATATCATCTATTCCGTCGCCGAGCTGGACATGAAGCATGTCAAAGACACGCTGAATGGAGTCCAGGATATGAACAGTGATCTGAAACGCTATATCGAAACCCATGCGGACAATATTTTTGACCGCGTCGCCAAGGAGAAAAAATGATGAGCCGGTCCATGTTTTCAACAAAATCAGCTGTTGCAGTGTTGTTTCTGGCATTGTTTGCGGGCGGTTGCTCGACCGAAGTGCAACGGGTGGATGCAAGCAAGGCGATAGACTTGAGCGGCGCCTGGAATGACACGGATTCACAGCTGGTGGCGGAAGAAATGATGAGGGATGTGCTGAACCGCGTCTGGATCGACGACTTTAACCGTGAACACAAGCGGCAACCGGCGGTGATCGTCGGCGAGATCCGCAACCTGAGCAACGAACACATCAACGTCAACACCTTCGTCTCGGAAGTGGAACGCAATCTGATCAATTCGGGAAGGGTGCAGTTTGTCGCATCGTCCACCGAACGTCAGGAGATCCGCGATGAGCGTAAAGACCAGGACCTGAATGCCAGCGAGGCCACGCGCAAGGCAATGGGCCAGGAAAAGGGCGCCGACTTCATGCTGAAGGGCACCATCAACACCATCATCGACGTCTCCGGCAAAACCCAGTTGCGGTACTACCAAGTGGATATGAACCTGATCAGCCTGGCAGACAACCGCCTGGTATGGATGGGACAGAAGAAGATCAAGAAACTGGTGGAGCGCAGCACGCTGACCTTCTAGTCCGAAAATGATTCGGTTCCAGACTCCGGCCCTGCGCTTGCGCGGCAGGGTGGAAAACCTGCCGCACTGCGGCAGGTTTTGTGTCTGGCTGGCCGCATGGACCTGCATCCTGGCCTTGAACGGATGTGCGACTTACAGCAACTCGTTCACAACCATCGAAAACCAGCTGGAAAAGCAGCAATACGACGATGCCCTGAAGACGATCGACAAGCAGTCCAAGGACAAGAAGGATCATGTGTTGTATCTGCTCAACAAAGGCATGGTGCTGCGCATGAAGCGCGACTTTGTGGCATCCAACGAATCCCTGGAAGCTGCCAAGCATGAGATGGAAAGCCTGTATGCCGCCAGCGTCAGCCAGAACGCATTGTCCTTCGTGATCAACGATGCAACGGTCAGCTACGCCGGTGACGATTACGAGCAGGTGCTGGTGCATCTGTACATGGCGCTCAATTATCTGGAACTGGGCCAGCCTTATGAAGCCCGGGTCGAGGCCCAGCAGATCGATATCAAGTTGCGCGAGATCGAGGAGAAGATACCCGACAGCAAGTTCACCGAGGATGCCCTTTCGGAATACCTCTCCGGCCTGATCTACGACGAACTGGGTGAATGGAGCGATGCCATGATCTCCTACCGCAAGGCGTATGAAGCCTACAAGAAATACCAGTCCAACTTTTCCGTGCCCATGCCGCCCATGCTCAAATTCGATCTGGTGCGGCTGGCGCAGAGGCAGGGACTGATCGATGAGCTTGCCCGGTACCAGAAGGAATTCGGCATGGCGCCGGCAAAAAGGAATACGGCCGACAACGACCCTGAAGGCGAACTGGTTTTTGTGTTGAACAGCGGTCTTGCCCCCATCAAACGCGAAAGAGTCATCCGCGCCTGGGCACCGCCCCCTTCGACCATCGTGAATGCGCGCAGACGGTCCGAGTACATGGACTCGACGCAACCTACCCCGCCGGTGATGGTCAACATCGCGCTGCCCTATTACGAATCGCGCCCCAACAGGGTGTCCGGCGCCCGTATCAGCGTCTCGGGCAGACAGGCCGACACCCAGATGATGGAGAACATCGACGCCATTGCGCGCGCCAGCCTGAATGCGCGCATGCCTGCCATTACGGCCCGCGCCATAGCCCGTGCAGTTGCCAAGGGAGCGATACAGGAGTCCGTGGACAGGGCGGGACAAAACAGGGACGATGCCACGGTACAACTGATCGGTTCATTGCTCGTGCGGGTAGCCGCGATAGTGACCGAACGCGCGGACACCCGCAGCTGGCTGACTTTGCCCGCCAACGTACAGATGGCCCGCCTTCCGCTGCCGCCCGGGACTTATGATGTGACCGTTGAATTGCTCGGAAACAACGGTCAAGTGATAGGAACCAATGTATTCCCGCAAGTCACCATCCGCAGGGAACACAAGACTTACCTGACCCAGCATACAATGCCATAATGATCACGTAATCAGGAGACGAAAATGAAACTCTCTACCTTTGCCGTATTTGCTTCGATCCTCTCCCTCCTTTCCGGCTGCGCCAGCCAGCCGACCGTACCCGACTGGGTGTCCGGTGAAAGCGCCAAGTACAAGAGCGACCAATACCTGGTCGGCCGCGGAAGCGCCGACACGCAGGAGGAAGCGAAGGATAGAGCCCGTGCCGATGTCGCCAAGGTCTTTCAGGTTGCTGTAGTCGCAAACACTGACGATACGCAGCGCTCCAAATCCGACTCCTCCGGCGCGGTGCAATTCGAGGAACAAGCCTCGCGCCACATCAGCACGAGCACCGACCAGATTATCAGCGGTATCCAGATCGCAGACATGTGGAAGAACCCGGCCAACGGCAACGTCCACGTGCTGGCTATCCTGCCTCGCCTGCAAACTGCGACCAGCCTGCGCCAACAAATCGGGGGGCTCGACGATGCCACCCGCAACTACATCGATCAATCGCGCAGGGAAGACGACCTGTTCCTGAAGATCGCCGCTGCCAGCCACGCACTCGAAACGCAACTGGAGCGCGAAGGACTGCAAAAGAACCTGCAGGTAGTGGACATCACCGGTCGCGGAGTGGAACCGCAATGGAACAGCAACAAGCTCAAGGCCGATCTGGGAGATTTGCTGAAACGAGTCAGTATTGCGCCGCGTGCGGCTGCCGGTTCGCCCGCGGGATTGGAGGAAATCGTTGCCGGGGCGTTGGCAAAAGCCGGTTTCATGCCGGATAACGGTGATCACCCGGCATTCGTGCTGCAGGCCCGCATGAACCTGAACGATCTGGGACTAAAGGACGGTTGGTACTGGCAGCGCGGCAATCTGGAGATCACCCTGACCGAAACAGCCAATAACCGGGTACGCGGAACCAAACAATGGAGCATCAAGGGCAATGCCCAGAATACAGCCGAAGCGGTCCAGCGCGCCATGGATCAGGCCGACGCTATCCTGAAACGCGAACTCGGCGATACGATCGTCGGTATGGCGACAGCGCGACAAGAGTAGTTTTCTTTGTAACTCCGATCAGACGTTGAACAGGAAATTCATCACGTCTCCGTCCTGCACGACGTAGTCTTTCCCTTCCACGCGCATCTTTCCCTTTTCTTTTGCGCCAGCTTCACCGCCACAGGCGATGAAGTCGGCGTAGGAAATGGTCTGCGCGCGGATGAATCCCTTCTCGAAATCGGTGTGGATCACACCGGCCGCTTGCGGCGCGGTGTCGCCCTTGTGGATGGTCCATGCGCGCACTTCCTTCACGCCGGCCGTGAAATAAGTCTGCAGGCCAAGCAGCTCATAGCCGGTGCGGATCAGGCGGTTCAAGCCCGGCTCGTCCAGGCCGAGGTCGGCGAGGAACTCCTTTTTGTCTGCCTCCTCGAGGTCGGCCAGTTCGGCTTCGATCTTCGCGCAGAGCGCCACGACCGGTGCACCTTCTTTCGCCGCGTGTTCGCGCAGACGATCCAGATGCGGGTTGTTCTCGAAGCCGTCTTCCAGCACGTTTCCCACATACATCGCAGGCTTGATAGTGAGCAGACACAATGGCTTGGTGATCGATTTCTCTTCTTCACTCAGGCCAAACGTACGCGCCGGCTTGCCTTCATTCAGGTGCGGCAGCAATTTTTCCAGCACCGCCACCAGCTTCTGCGCATCCTTGTCGCCGGACTTGGCCTTTTTGCCGTCGCGCTGGATGGTGCGCTCGACCACTGCCATGTCGGCCAGTGCCAGTTCGGTGAGGATGACTTCGATGTCGGAAATCGGATCCACCTTGCCCGCCACGTGCACCACATTGGGATCGTCGAAGCAGCGCACAACATTGACGATCGCATCGGTCTCGCGAATGTTGGCGAGGAACTGGTTGCCCAGGCCTTCACCTTTGGAGGCGCCTGCAACGAGGCCCGCAATATCGACGAACTCGACAATGGCCGGTTGCATGCGTTGCGGATTGACGATCTTCGCCAGCTCGGCCATGCGCGGATCGGGTACCTCGACGATGCCAACATTGGGTTCGATGGTACAGAAGGGATAATTTTCCGCAGCGATGCCCGCCTTGGTGAGCGCGTTGAACAGCGTGGATTTGCCCACGTTGGGGAGACCGACGATACCGCATTTGAGGCTCATGTTTTTTCTCTCTATTAATGGGAGTCAGGATACAGGATACGGGATACCGCAAACCCGCCCCTGAATCCTGCATCCCGTATCCTGAATCCTAATTGCTATGCAGCTTCAGCATCGCTGCTTCCAGTTTGCCTTCGATGATAAGCGGCGCAACATCATGCGCGTGTTGCATCGCTTCTTCGATCAAGCCTTGTTCTTCCTTGCGCGGTGCATTCAGCACGTAACTCACCACTTCGGAGCGCTCTCCGGGGTGACCGATGCCGATGCGCAGGCGCCAGAAATCCTTGGTGCCGAGATGAGCGATGATGTCCTTCAGCCCGTTGTGTCCGCCATGCCCGCCGCCCAGCTTGAGTTTGGCACTTCCGGGCGGAAGGTCGAGTTCGTCATGCACCACCAGTATCTGATCCGGCAATAACTTGTAGAACAGTGCCAGTGCAACCACAGCCCGGCCACTGACGTTCATGAAGGTCTGCGGCTTGAGCAGATGGACTTCGTGTCCGTGCAATGCAGCGCGGGCGACCAGCCCGTGAAACTTGCTGTCATTCTTGAAATTTGCGTCATTATTGCGAGCAAGCTCGTCCACCCACCAGAACCCGGCGTTATGGCGTGTAGCTTCGTACTCCCTGCCGGGGTTGCCCAACCCGACGATCAGCTTGATTGGTTCGCTCATAATGAAAAAACCCGCCATGCACCGTTAGATCGCATGGCGGGTCGTACAGTTTGCAGATTACTTCTTGGCGTCTGCTGCAGGCTTCGCAGCTGTGGCTGCAGTTGCGGCAGCGGCTGCTGTGGATGCGGCAGATGCGGCTTCGGCAGCTGCGGCATCAGCTGCGGCTTCCACTGCGCCGCGCGGCACTTGTACCGTCGCCACGGCATCGACTGCCTTGTGATGGCCGGCCACTTCAACGCCTTTGGGCAGCTTGATGTCGGACACGTGGACAGAGTGACCCAGATCCAGGCTGGCCAGGTCCACTTCGATTGCTGCCGGCAGATCGGCTGGCAAACAGGCAATCTCCAAATCGTTCAACACGTGGCTGATGATGCCGCCGCCGGTCTTCACACCGGGCGCAATATCAGAGTTGATGAAGTGCAATGGCACTTTCATGTGGATCTTCTTCTTCGCATCGACGCGCTGGAAGTCGATGTGCAGCACTTGCTGGCGGAACGGGTGCATCTGGAAATCGCGCAGCAGAACGGACTGCTTCTTGCCGTCCAGATCCAGCGACAGAACGGATGCATGGAACGCTTCGTTGCGCAGTGCGTAATACAGTGTGTTGTGATCGAGCTCGATCATGGATGCTTCGCCCGTGCCGTAAACGATGCCGGGGACGCGATTCGTCTTGCGCAGACGGCGGCTCGCACCCGTTCCTTGCGCTTTACGTGTTGTTGCTGCGATTTCGATAGCCATTTTGCTTCTCCACTTCTAATGAAGCTCTCCGCGACCAGAGGGCTTCGGGTTGCGCGATGACCAACATGGCCATCGCAAATTCTCAGTCCATGAACAGCGAACTGACCGACTCTTCCGCATTGATGCGGCGCATGGTTTCGGCCAGCAGTTCCGCCACACTCAGTTGGCGGATGCGCTTGCAGTTGCGCGCTTCTTCGCGCAACGGGATAGTGTCGGTCACCACCAGTTCGTCGATTGCCGACTTTTCAAGGCGCTCGATCGCCGGACCGGACAGCACAGGATGGGTACAGTACGCGATCACGCGCTCGGCGCCCTTTTCCTTCAAGGCATTGGCCGCTTCGCACAAGGTGTTGGCGGTATCCACCATATCGTCCATGATGATGCAGGTACGGCCGGCAACGTCGCCGATGATATTCATCACCTTGGCCACGTTCGGTTTGGGACGGCGCTTGTCGATGATCGCCAGGTCCGACTCGAGACGTTTGGCCAATGCACGGGCACGCACCACACCGCCCACGTCCGGCGAGACCACTACCAGGTTCTGGAAATTCTGCTTCCACACATCGGACAGCAGGATAGGCGCGGCATAGATGTTGTCCACCGGGATATCGAAGAAACCCTGAATCTGGTCGGAGTGCAAGTCCATGGTCAGCAGGCGGTCGACGCCAACGCCGACCAGCATGTCAGCCACCACTTTGGCCGTGATCGACACGCGTGCCGAACGCGGACGGCGATCCTGGCGGGCATAACCGAAGTACGGCAAGGCGGCGGTGATACGCGCCGCTGAAGCGCGTTTAAGCGCATCCACCATCACCATCACTTCCATCAAGCTGTCATTGGTCGGCACGCTAGTGGATTGCAGCACGAATACATCCTTGCCACGCACATGCTCAAGTATCTCGACCATCACTTCGCCGTCGGAGAAACGACCGACCGTGGCGCGACCGAGGTGGATGTGCAGATGCTTCGCCACGTCTTGCGCGAGCTTGGGATTGGCATTACCGGTGAATACCATCATGTCGCCGGACATGAATACCTCGCATATTTAAAATGGGCGGGAACGCCCATCACGACTTGATTGAAGAATCTGGCTGGGGAGGTAGGGATCGAACCTACGAATGTCGGAATCAAAATCCGATGCCTTACCACTTGGCGACTCCCCAATTAACTGCTCAGAAGCCGTTTAAACCACTGCTTACGCTACGTTTTAAACAGCCTCTGTCACAACAAAATCTTTCAGCGGATGTTGCTGCAATCCGTGCGCGACAAATCCGCGCATTTTCGAAGGCAACTGCCGTAATACCGCTTGTGCTTCCGCTTCCGTGTCGAATTCGGCAAACACGCAAGCCCCTGAGCCGGTCATCAGTGCGGGAGCGAATTTCGCCAGCCACGCCAGATGTTCGCCAACTACCGGATACAACTTGCAAGCCACTGCCTGCAGATCGTTTTTCAGCCCGTTCCGGCTTCCCGCCCGAAGATCCAACCCCTTCGGAAGGGCGCGCATTGTCATCGAAATCGTATTTCGTGTCAATTCCGGATGAGTGAATATCTGCACCGTGGGCACCTGCACGGGCGGGCACAACACAACGTACCACGCATCAGGCAAGGG
The DNA here is from genome assembly GCA_027310725.1 of Sideroxydans sp. GTDB lineage: Bacteria > Pseudomonadota > Gammaproteobacteria > Burkholderiales > Gallionellaceae > Sideroxyarcus. The sequence continues at coordinate 34,279 of DAIDAG010000027.1, forward strand.
ATAGGGCTGCAATTGCTCGCCCACCCCCTCTGCAAAGGCGTTCTCGCCAAAAATGAACACCGGCACGTCCGCACCCAGTTCCAACCCCAGATGCATCAGGCGCTGGCGCGACAAGCCCAACTGCCACAGGCGGTTCAAAGCCAGCAAGGTGGTCGCCGCATCCGAACTCCCCCCGCCCATGCCACCCCCCATCGGAATATGCTTTTCCAGCTCGATATCCACGCCCAGTCTGCTGCCGGTCTGCTGTTGCAGCAACCGCGCGGCACGCACGCAGAGATCCTGTTCCGGCGGTACACCTTCGAGCGCATTGATGCGGCGCACTTCGCCATCCGTGCGCAAGGTGAAATGCAGGGTGTCGTTCAGGTCGATGAAACGAAACAGGGTTTGCAACAGGTGATACCCGTCGGCACGGCGTCCGACCACGTGCAGGAACAGGTTGAGCTTGGCCGGCGCCGGACAGGTGAGTTTGTTCACTGCGCTTCCCATTCATCAATCAGCAACAATACCTCCGTACCGTCCCGACGCAGTTTCAGGCGCAACGGCAACGCATCCGATGCCAGGGCCGCATAACGCGAATAACTGATCTCCCATCCTTGCTGGCGTAGCGTCTCCACCTGCCCGTTTGCATCGCGTTGCAGGCTGGATTCGATATTCGGCGCGGGCAAGGCAGTGACCCAGTAACGCAGGCCAGAAAGCGGCAATTGCCATCCCAGCGCTTGCTGCATCAAAGTCTCCATATCCTGGGCGGTGTAATGTTTGCCGGAGGTATCCAGCGTGACCCCGTTCATATCGCGGTGGATGCGCGCCATCGTCTGCCCCAGCGGGGCGAGCAGCAGGATTTCATCTTCTGAGGCATTGTGCACCCAACGCATCCCGGCACCGTCGTGCGCATCGCCCTGTTTAACGGCGACACGCCCGTTGAATGCAAACGGTGCGTCCGGTTGCGCCGGTCGCAACACCGCAACAGGTGCTGCCGCACAACCCGCAAGCAGGATTACGAGCAACGGAAGGAAACGATGCATATCTAGGGAAGGAAACGCTTCATCACCGCTTTAAGCGCTTCGTTGTCCGGATTGGCTTTGGCGCTGTCGGCCCAAACCTTGCGCGCCTCATCCTTGTCGCCACGCTTCCACAGGACTTCGCCCAGATGGGCGGCAATTTCGGGGTCGGGATCGGCCTTATACGCCCTGTTCAAGAACTCGACGCTCTTGTCCAGGTTTCCCAGCAGGTATTGCCCCCATCCCATGCTGTCGATGATGGCCGCATCGTCCGGTGCGAGCTGATAGGCCTTTTCCACCAGTTTGATCGCTTCCGGGATGCGCTGATTGCGATCAAGCAGGCTGTAGCCAAGCGCGTTGTAGGCATGCGCGTTATCCGGGGCGATCTTCATCAGCTTGCGGATGAGCTGCTCGAACAGCTCTTCCTTGTTCAGCTTGTCAGCCGCCATCGCCGTCTGGTATAGCAGGTCCGGATTCTCGGGGAATTTTTCCAGCCCTTGCGTCAGCGCCTGATAGCTGTCTTCGTACTTCTTATCCTCGCGCAGCAGTTGCGCATCGATCATGATCAATTGCACGCGTTGCTGGTCGGTCTTCGGCTCGGCACGGTGCAAGGCCTCGCGCGCCTCGCTCAGCTTGCCAGCCTTGTCCAGCAACGCGACTTCACGCAAACGGGCAGCATAGCTATATTCGCCGTCCTGAACGAGCCGGTATTGTTCGAGCGCAGCCGCATCGTTCTGTCTCACTTCGTTCAGCTGCGCGAGATAGTAATGCACCGTACTCTCATCCTTGCCACCCTTGCTCAAGGCTTGCTGCAACTCCTGCTCGGCCCGTGCGTAATCGCCCATCTGCATGGAAATGAGGGCAACGGCGAACGCAAGATCGGGACTGTCCGGGCGGTCTTTCAGCAAGCGCTCGAATTCTTCGCGCGCAGCGGCGAACTGCTTCTGGCTGAGCAAGGCTCGCGCGTAGTACAAACGCAGGTCCTTATTATCCGGGTGTGCGGCCAGAAACTTCTTCAGCAGTTCCAGTCCTTTGGGCGGATCGACATTCAGGTACAACTCCGCCTCGAACACTGCGGCCACGTCCCAGTCCGGACGTAATGTGACCGCCTTGTGAATCTCGGTCAGTGCCAGATCGTTCTTGCCTGCCGCGACGGCCGCCTGTGCTACGGCCCAATGGCCTTCAGCCACATCGGGATAGGGATGGGTCACTTCGATCAACCAGTCAAGTGCGGCAGACTTGTCCGGCACATGCGAAACCAGCGGGTAAATGCCGGCAAACGTGCGTCCGGCATTGGCGGGATCGGACTGCAGAACCTCCGTCAGAACCGGACTCGCCTCCTGCAGTTTGCCGCCGCTCAACAACAGCGAGAGCAGCATCTGTTTGGCCAGCGGCGAGGAAGGTTCCAGTTCTTGCCATAATTTGAATGCCTCGACTGCAGTGTCGTACTGACGCGACTCATACGCCAGTTGCGCGGCGCGCCTCGCCACGCGCGGATCGCGCGTAGTCTTGGCCAGGTCGAGATAAGCCTGTGCTGCCAACTCCGGCTTGTCGCGCTGCGCGGCGATATCTCCCAACAGGAATTCATACAGCAGATGGTCGGTCAGCGGCACCTTGGGCAAGTCCGGCTTGGGCGCCTCGACGATCTGTTCCAGATTCGTTTTGGCTGTCGGCGCGGGCGCGCTCTCGACCTGCTGTTGCGGTGCGTGCGCACATGCAGCCAAAAACGGAATGAAAGCGAACAGGTAATAACGTATCGAGAAATTCATCATATCGGCTTGTTTCGGGGCGGGGGTATATATTAGCCGAACTCCCCCCCCATCGGGCAATGCCTTATTCGGGCGCTCGCGGCTGAATATCCCTGACGTGCCCTTCTTCGGCGAACACGGGGAACAGCAGCGGCAACAGCAGCAGCGTGAACAAAGTGGCAGAGACGATGCCGCCCACGATCACCACGGCAAACGGGCGCTGCGTTTCGGAACCGATACCGTGCGACAGTGCGGCTGGCATCAGGCCGATACCCGCCATCAAAGCCGTCATCAGGATGGGCCGCAGACGCGCCATCGCGCCTTCCATCACACTTTCGACCAGTGACAGGCCGTTGCGCATCCCTTCGATGAATTGCTCCACCATGATGACGCCGTTCTGCACCGAAATGCCGGCCACGGCAATGAAACCGACCGCAGCGGAAACCGACAGATGCAGACCGGCAAGCCCGAGGCCGGCCAAGCCGCCAATCAGCGTGAACGGCACCATCAGGATCACCAGCAATGCCTTGCGCATGGATTTGAACGCCCAGAACAGCAGCACGAATATCATCAATACCGACAGGGGAACGATCACTTTCAGGCGCTTGAGCGCGCGTTGCTGGTTCTCGAACTGGCCGCCCCATGTCATCGTGTAACCCGGCGGCAATACCACTTGCTGGTTCACTTTCTCCATCGCCTCGGCGACAAAGCTGCCCTGATCGCGCCCAAGCAGATTGGCCTTCACCGCAACGACGCGGCCACCCGCTTCACGCCCGACCCTGGCCGCGCCCTGGCGCACCTCGATGTCGGCGATGGAACCAAGCGGTATCGTCCCCCCGGTCGACAGCGTGATAGGCAGGTTGGGCACATCATCGACGGCATCGCGATCCTCATAATCCAGTCTCAGTGTGACATCGAAACGGCGGTCGCCTTCATAGAACACATTGGCGGCATTCCCGCCAAACGCAGTCTGGATGGTTGCGTTCACATCATTGATATTGAGCCCATAGCGCGACATACGGATACGGCTGAGTGTGATATTGAGCTCGGTCTGCCCGCCGACCTTGATCGCAGCCACATCCGCCGCACCCCGTATGCCGCTCAGGATGTCGGCAACCTGTGTGGACTTGTCTTCGAGTATCTCAAGGTCGGGACCGAATATCTTGATCGCGATCTCGCCCTTCACGCCGGACAACGCCTCCTCCACGTTATCCTGGATGACTTGCGAGAAGTTGGTCGGCACGCCCGGGATGCTGTGTATCTGTTTCGTCATGTCGGCGATCAGCTCTTCCTTGTCGGCAAAGCGCCAAGTGTCGTGCGGATTGAGGTCGGCCATGATTTCCAGGTTGTTGGGTCCTTTCGGGTCGGTACCGTCGTCCGGGCGGCCGACTTGCGTCGTGACGTTGTGGACTTCGGGATAGGACCGGAGGATGGCGCGTACCTGCCGCTCGACTTCCTTGGTCTTGTCCAGCGCGGTCGCCGGCGGCAGGCTGATCGTCAACCAGATGTTGCCTTCGTCCAGCTTGGGCAGGAACTCGCTGCCCAGCAGGGGCGAACCCGCCAAAGCCACGGCCAGCATGCCGATCGCAGCGATCACAATGGCTTTGCGCCGTGTCTCTGCCCACAATAACAGGCGGCGATAACGCTGTTGCAGGTTATGCATCCAGTTGCTGTGCTTTTCGGCAAGGTCCTTGTTCTTGACCGCATAGCACAGCAAAGTCGGCACCAGAGTCAGCGTCAGCAGGATCGCGCCCAGCAATGCGAACGTCAGGGTAAATGCCATCGGCGAGAAAATCTTCCCCTCGACGCGCTGGAAAGTGAAGATCGGCACAAAGGCCAGGATGATGATCAGCTTGGAAAACAGGATGGGGCGGCCCAGTTCTATCCCGGTCTGTTTGATGAGGTGGATACGCCATCCGTAAGTGTGGTGCTGCGCCAGATTATCCGCCTTGGCCAGCGCAAGCCTCACCATGAGCGCCTCCACCAGCACGACCGCACTATCGATGATGATGCCGAAGTCGACCGCGCCCAGCGAAATCAGATTGGCGGAAACGCCGCGCGCGTCCATCAGAATGAAGGCGAACAGCATGGCCAGCGGAATGATGATCGCCACGCTCAATGCCGCATACCAGTTGCGCAGGAACAGGATCAGTATGGCGACCACCAGCACCGCGCCGACGATCAGGTTTTCGGTGACGGTATGGACTGTATGGCGTACCAGATCGGTGCGGTCGTAATAAGGGACGATCTTCACACCCGGCGGCAGTTTTTGCGAGAGCTGGTCGAGCCGCTGCTTGAGTGCCTCGACCACCTTGCTGGCATTCTGCCCCTTGGTCATCAGCACGATGCCCTGCACGATGTTGTCGTAATCGTTGAAGGCGACGATACCGGAACGCGGACGGTAACCGATGGCGACTTCGCCGACGTCGCTCACCAATACCGTTTTCCCGTCTTTTGCGGTGACCACGACACGCGCGATATCTTCCAGGCTCTTGAACAGCCCGATGCTGCGCAACACCAATGCCTCATCGCCGCGCCGGATAACGCCGCCGCCGGTATTGCTGCTGTTCGCACTGATCGCCTGCGACACCTGGTCGATGCTCACACCGTATTTGCGCAACAGGAACGGATTGATGCGAACCTGATACTCCTTGACCGTGCCGCCAAAGCTGTTCACATCTGCCACACCGGGCACCTGGCGTATTGCGGGGCGCAATACCCAGTCCTGCAATGCACGGACCTCGTTGAGCGACATGCCGGCAGGTGCATCCAGCACATAGCGGTACACCTCGCCGACGGCATTGGTAAGCGGGGCAAGGCCCGGCTGCAGGCCCGGCGGCAGGGTGACATTCTGCAGATGCTCCATCACCTGCTGCCTGGCAAAATAGTCGTCGGTATTGTCGGCAAAGGTGAGCGTGACCACCGACAGGCCGGTGATGGAAACGGAACGCAATTGCGTCATTCGCGGAACGCCGCTCATCTCGCGCTCGATAGGCAGGGTGATGCTGCGCTCCACCTCTTCCGGCGCCTGCCCCATGGATTGGGTGACGATCTGCACCTGCACGTCCTGCACATCGGGGAATGCCTCGATCGGCATGTCCTGCACGGCACGCCAACCAACGATCACCAGCACCGCCGCCGCCGCCAGCACGAACACCCGCTGTTGCAGCGCAAAGGAAAGTAGCTTGTCTAACATGTCGTCACTAACAGGCCGCGATCAGTCATTGCCCGACAATTCGGAATTCAGCAGCAAAGCCCCGGTCGTGACCACCCGTTCGCCGGGCTGCAGTCCTTCCTTCACGTAGCTGTATTCATGACTTTGCAGGCCGAGCTCGATGTGACGGCGCTGCAATACACCCGGAGATTGCTCGACAAACACGAAGCTGTGCAGTCCCTGCGAGAACAGGGCTGTGTTGGGAATACGCGGCATGTTGTGGCGGCTGTCTGCCACCGGCGTGGCTCTGGCGAACATTTCCGGCTTGAGACGGTGCGAACTGTTGTCGATTTCGGCACGCACCTGGATACGGCGGGTAACCGGATCCAGCGCCTCGGCAATGACAGTGATCTTGCCCTTGAATATCTCACCCGGATAAGCATCCACCTCCACCGATACCGGCTGCCCCACCTTCACCTTGTCCAGGTAAAGCTCGGGCAAATCGATCAGCGCCCACAGTTTTTTCGAATCGGTAATGACAAAAAGCGGATTGGCCGCATCGGTGCGGACCTCGCTGCCCAGATTCACCTGGCGTTCGCTCACCGTCCCGCCAATCGGGGCACGCAGGATGAACTTTCCGTCCGTGATCGACGCCATGCTTTGCAGATTATGCAACCGCGCTTCGGTGCGCTGCGCCTCTGCCTCGGCCTGATGAAAGTCGGCTTCGGCCGATTCCTTATCCTTGAGCGAAATCCCGTTCACTTTCAATAACTCGCCGGCCCGTTCATTCGCCTGGCGTTTGCGTTCCAGGTCTGCCTTTGCCTTCACATCATCCGAAGTGGCCTGGGCATAGTCGGGCGCATCCAGCAGGAGCAGTTCATCGCCCGCCCTGACCTCGCTTCCCGCATCAGCCGCGATCTTCAGCACGCGCCCCGCAATCGGGGAAAATACGCGCGCGGTCCGGTTGTCATCGTAGGCGAGGCGTGCATTCAGGGAGTCGACCATGGGCTCGGGATAGCTCTCCACCGGCTTGATCTGCAAAAAAGCAAGCTGAGGCGCATTCTCCGCGAAGCGTATCGTGTCCTTTGGAGTATGCACCACAGGCTTCTCAGCACCGGATTCCGGTCTTGAAGACGCCTGAAATCTCTGCCAACCGATGTAGCCAACTGCAGCCAGTATCACCAACGCCAAACCCGCTACTATTTTCTTCAACTGACCGCTCACTGTGGTTTCGCCCCCGCCATGTCTTTCGTTTCACGATTCCACCAACCGCCGCCTAGCGCTTGAAACAACGCGGCCGTGTCCCCAAGCCGGTTGGTTTGCGCCTGCACCAGATTGATATTTGCCAGCTGCTCGTTCTGCTGCACGACCAGCAAGGTCTGGAAATCCACCGCCCCCGCCTCATACTGTTTACGCGTCAGATCGCCCATCTTGCCCGCTGCCTGCGCCGCCGTCGCGGCCGCTTTCAATGCCTGCGCATCGGATTGGACGACATACAGCGCATCGGCCACGTTCTGCAATGCAGACATCACTACACCGCGGTATTGGGCACCGGCGAGGTTCAGTCCCTGTTGCGCGGCGCGCGATTTGGCACGCAGCGTTCCGCCGTCGAAAATGGTCTGCGCGACATTTCCGGTCAGATCAAAGAAGCCGCCGCCGTTCTTGAACATCCAGCTCGGCGACGATGCCATCCCCCCAATCGCGCCGGTGATGGCGAACTGCGGCAGCGTATTGGCGATAGCCACCCCGTATTGGGCGCTGGCGTAATGCAGCTGCGCTTCGGCAATACGCACGTCAGGGCGCTGCTCCACCAGTTTTGAAGGCAGGCTCAATGGCAATTTCTGCGGCAGATGCAGCGAATCCAGCGTAAACGTTTCGTCGATATCCTGATCCGGCGTATTGCCGGTCAGTACGCGCAACAGGTTCCGTGTCTGTTCCAGTTGTTGCTGCAATGGCGCCAGCGCCTGCTGGGCAAGCGCACAAGTCATCTCCTGTTGCGTCACGTCCATCTCCGAGACATAACCGAGTTTGAGCTGGTTGCGCACGATTTCCAGCGCCTGCTGGTCCAGGCTGACGATCTTGAGTTGCGCCTCGATCTGGGCACGTAACGAAGCTTCCTGAATGGCGGTCGCAACCACATTGGAAGCAAGCGTGATATAGGTCGCCTCCAATTGCATCTGCTGCATCTCGACCTGAGCCTGTGCCGATTCCACCAGTCGGCGGTTCATGCCGAACACATCCGGCACATAGCCGACAGTGAGTTGCGCAACGTGGAAGTTATAGTAAGCCGGGCCGTTGTATTTCGGCCCCGCCGGGTTGGAATAAGTCTGGATGACCGAACCGTTACCCTGGATGCCGGGCGAGTTACCGCCCATGTTGCCCGCCAGTTTATTGCGCGAAGGCGAGTAGCTCGCCCCGACCGTGGGATAGAAAAATCCCTGCTGTGCAGTCGTATACTCTTCCGCTTGTCGCAAGGCGGCCTGAGCCGCCTCGATATCCGGGTTGGTCTTGAAGGCGCGCTTGATCAGTGCATCGATCTGGGGCGACTGGAACAGCGTCCACCAGTCGGCAGGAATGTCCTGGGCCGGAACGAATTTTTGCGCTTCCCCAAGCGGCACTTGTGCCGACGCAGTGTCCTGCGCCACGGCAGGCGCGCCATAACTTGTCGCCGCGGGCGCAGCGGGACGCTTGAAATCCGGGCCTGCTGCACAACCGCATAATGCAGCGAGCAGGCAAAGCGACACTGAATTTTTTCTCGACACGGTCAAACTGGCCACCCTGAGAACGAACCGGAATTGCACATGAAAAAAATGAAACGAAGCCCTGAAGGAATGCGATTCTAACCGAGTTTTAAAGAATATCTCGAACATTCCCCCTTCGCCCGATTATATTAAATTTTACATTCAGGAACGCATTGAGTTCAGCCGCCGATCAAAGTTCCAGATGAAAGCGAAGGGCGTAAACGTCGATCGGTCCGCGATCAGCGTTATAGGCCGGGTTCTGGATGCGCTGGTAGTCTGCGGTCAACCAGCAGTCCTTGCCCAAGCTAAAACTGTAAAACCCCTCAAATATATCTTCCGGGCGGTAATTCAATTTTCCATCACCGATGAAATATGAAATTCCGCCAGCTTCGAGAAACCGGCGACGGTCAGTCGATAACATGTTGCGCATGACGGAGAGACCAACGGTGTCTTCAGAACGTCCCCAATTGCCACCCTTGATAAGAAATCCGCTTGAGAAGGAAGCGTCGACTTCTGTAAAGGCATAGGTTTCCGTACGTCCATCGGCTTTCATGGTACGGAGAAAGAATCCTGTGCTGTCGCTCATCTCCTGCTCGATGTTGATACCGACGCCGTACTTGATCTTTTCGCCATTGCGCACGGCAACAAGCGCATCCGGCCCCGTATACTGACCCGGATGGGTATTGAGCCAGGCCAGTGCGTCGTTGAAACTGGCGAGCACGGCACGGTTGCGCCAGCCCATTACCCGCACCGCGCCAGGGCGGCCATACAACGTGTGTTCGTGCTCGATTTCGAGCTGATCTCCATAATGTTTACCGATCGCGTAGTCGATAGGCAGGTCATTGGGATTCCTTGGACCGGTCATGCGACCGAAACGCAACACCCAGTCATCCTGATACCACTCTGTTGTAAAACCCCAGCCGAAGCCTCGCGCATCAGCCGCATAGTCATAGGCTGCGTAGGTCCAGTTGCCCCAGTTCATGAACTGGGTACGGGGATCTTTGGCATAAGTGTTCGGATCGAAGACGTCGAGTATTGAGAAATTCCCGGCGGTCAGCACGACGCGATTCTTGTCCCTCCAGCCAGCGAGTTGGTTTTGACCGCCCTCGACATGCTCTGCGCCACCGCCGTTGTTCCAGGTCTGGCGCAGGAAAAGCTTTTGTCGATACAGAGTGGGATTAGGCCCGGCCGCGCGCGTGATCTCCCCGTTGGTAAACCCACCCAGGCCAACCAGATTGTTGGAAAACGGCACTCCCTGCGAAATCTCCGGGGTCAAATAGACTTCGCCATCTTTCCACGGGCGAAACCCCAAAAAGGCGTCCGTGGTGAATGTGTACATCGTCTCGTGGCCTGCAATGAGGCTGTTGGGCCCGGTGTAAGCCGCCTGATAAGCCGGATGCCTCTGCCAGTTGTACGTCAACTGATACCGGGCGGTCGTATCCTCGACATCGGATGTGTCCGCCAGGCACCAGGTTGGCATCGCAAACCCGAGCAATATGACCGCGAGCCCAAACGGCGAGAAAGCCGCCCCCAGGCAGCCAGGAAACTTAAAACTCACAGACCTTCTCCTTCTTGTTTGAACAGAGACACGAAGCAGGGATATTTCAAGACATACTGCCGTTAGCCTGAGCAGCGTTCTTCAGGTAGTTAGGGGCAGGGTGAACCGTTTGACCGGTCAATGGTGCCGCTTCCCACGCCCGGCGCGTAAAGGCAGCGAACTGCGCGATAGTGTGCCGATTACTGCCCCGCTATACCGACGGATGAATCACTATTTCTCGAACAAGTACCCACAAATGGCCACCGGCAAAAATAAGCGCGCGGATTCTGCATTCAGATCACATGAATGTAAAGTGACATGTCGTCGGCCTCGACCGAAAGATTTCAGGTTGCATGACCCGCCGCTTTGGTGCGATTCGGGATATTGGGTTATATTCCGACAATATGCACGAATACAATACCGCGACCGCAATGAGTCCACCCGTCACCCTTTCGGCACAAAACCTGGTGCGCCACCGCGACCATCGTGTGGTTGTGGACAACGTATCGCTGGAACTAAGACGGGGTGAGGTGTTGGGGCTGCTGGGACACAACGGCGCAGGCAAAAGCACGACTTTGCAGATGCTCACCGGCGCGTTGCCGCCGCATAGTGGGAAGATCCAGGTATGCGGTTTCGACCTGCTGGATCAACCCCTGCAGGCTAAAGCCTGCATCGGATTTCTGCCGGAACACCCTCCGTTGTATCGCGACATGCGCGTCGATGACTTTCTGCTGTTCGCCGCACGCTTGCACCGCATACCTTCCTCAAAACTTGCCGCCTCACTGGAACTGTCGAAGCAACGCTGCGGTTTGCAGGATTACGGCAGGAAACTCATCGGTGCACTGTCCAAAGGCTACCAGCAGCGTGTGGGCATCGCCCAGGCCATCATCCACAACCCCGCAGTTGTGGTTTTGGACGAGCCTACCGTCGGTCTCGATCCGGCGCAGATCCGCGACATTCGAGCGCTCATCCGCGAACTCGGGAACAGCAGCAGCGTGATTCTTTCCACGCACCTGCTGAACGAAGTAGAGAGCATCTGCGACCGCGTCATCATTCTGCAAAAAGGCCGCCTGATCTACAGCGGGAGCAGTGCGGAAATGCTGACGAACGGCAACATGGAAGAGGCCTTCATGCTGATCACCAAAAATGGGGCGGCCGCCACATGATCCGCACCATCGCAAAGAAGGAATTACACAGCCTGGTCTCGGCGCCTTCCACCTGGTGGATGTTGGCGCTGATGCAATTCCTGTTCGCCTGGTTCTACTTCGGACGCATCGACGATTACCTGCAAGTGCAGGCGCAACTGGCTCAGCTCGACAATGCACCGGGAGCGACCATATCTGTCGTCTCCCCCCTGTGCAGCGTACTGGCGCTGATGCTGATGATGCTGATCCCGCTATTCACCATGCGCCTGATCGCGGAGGAACGCCGCAACCGGACATGGGTACTGCTGCTCACCGCCCCTGTCTCGGCCTTCCATATCGTGCTTGGCAAGTTTATCGGCCTGATGCTGCTGATCGTGTTCATCGTGGCATGCTGCGTTGCAATGCTATCCACCCTGATGCTCGGCACGCATGCCGACATCGGCCTTATGCTCGCCAATATTCTGGGCGTACTGTTGCTCGCCGCCAGCTATGCCGCGCTGGGCCTGTATTTTTCGGCCCTGAACAGGCAGCCCGTCATCGCCGCCGCCGGCGCGCTGGGAGTATCGTTCGGCCTGTGGCTGCTTGACTTGACCGCCAGCGACAGCCGCGGTCTCCTGCGCGCGATCTCGCCGAACTCGCACTTCCAGAACCTGAACACGGGAATGGTCAACAGCGCCGACCTGATCTATTTTGTGCTGTTCATCGCCACCTTGCTGTGGCTGACGATACGCCAGTTGAACAACGAACGGCGACGCGCATCATGAAACGTTTCCTGCCGCCGCTCAAGCGGATCGCCTCGCTATTGCTCGTACTGGTCGCTGCCGGCGCGCTGTTCCAGCTTGCAGCGCGTTATCCCGCTCAGTGGGACGTCACGCAGAACGCACTGAACAGCCTAGAACCGGGTAGCGTGGATGCATTGGCCCTATTGAAAGGACCGGTGCAGATCACGGTGTATGCCACGCAGCAGGACGCACGATTTGGCGACATACGCAAATTCATCAGCGAATTCGTTGCGCTGTACCAACGCTACAAACCGGACATTTCGCTGACCTTCGTCGATCCCGTCAAGGAACCGGAAGCGATGCGCAAAGCCTCCATCAAGGGTAACGGGGAAATGGTGGTGGAGTTCGCGGGGCGCAACGAGCACCTCACCACGCTGAACGAGCAGACGCTTTCGGGCGCCCTGCTGAGCCTGGCCCACAACAAGGACCAGGCGCTGATGTATCTGGGCGGCCACGGCGAGCGCAAGCTGGAAGGCATCGCCAACGACGACCTCGGTGACTTCGGCGCCCGTCTGAAGCAGCTCGGCTACAACGCTGTCAGCCTCAACCTCGCATTGGCGCAGGATATTCCAGCCAACACCAGCATGATGGTGATCACCCATCCGCAAATAAGGTTGATGCCGGGTGAAGTCGGCAAACTGCTGCATTACATCGATAACGGCGGAAATCTGCTGTGGCTGGTGGATGCGGAGCCGCTGCGGGGCCTGGAACCCCTGGCCGAGAAGCTGGGGATATCGTTCATGCCGGGTATCGTGATCGATCCGGCCGCACAGGAGATGAATGCCCCGCTGAACTGGACGCTCGGCACAGGCTACCCGCCGCATGCAGTGACGCGCAACTTCGACCTCATCACGGTATTCCCGAATGCGCGCGCAATAAGCATCGACCAGAAAGATGGATGGCAAACCCATACGCTGGTGGAAGGCGCTCCGCGTGGCTGGGTCAGCGATCACGGGATCAGCAAACACATCGACAAGGACCGCGACATCCCGGGCCCTTTCAGCCTGTCTGTCGCACTGCAGCGCACCGTGAACGACCGGGAACAGCGCATCATCGTAGTCGGCACCGGAAGCTTCCTCGCCAACATCTACTCCGGTAACGGAGGCAATCTTGATCTGGGCATCAACATGGTGAACTGGCTGGCAAACGAAGAACGCCTCATCACGGTGCAGCCGCACGCGGCAAAAGACGGCAAGATCACCCTGAGCAAGAACCAGCTGACGATAATCAGCGTGAGCTTCCTTGTTTTGCTGCCGCTGCTGCTCGTCGTTGTGGGCATACTGCAGTGGTGGCGCAGAAAACACTGAGCGATGCCCGAGCTGCCGGAGGTCGAAACCACCCTGCGCGGCATCGCGCCGCACCTCAGCCAGCGGCGTATCGCCGATGTCGTTGTCCGCAATCCAAAACTGCGCTGGCCCATACCAAACGACCTGCCGCAGTTGCTGCGCGGGCATGTGATACGCGGCTTGCGGCGACGCGCCAAATATCTGCTCATTGAATTCGAGCATGGCACGCTCATTTTGCATCTGGGCATGAGCGGCAGCCTGCGTATTCAGCCGCGGGGTACGCCGGCCGAAAAGCACGACCATTTCGACCTGGTGCTGGAAGACGGACAGTTGATGCGCCTGCGCGACCCTCGCCGCTTCGGTGCGGTGCTTTGGCACGCGGATGATGTCGCACAACATCCATTGCTGGCAGCACTCGGCCCAGAACCGTTGGGGCCGGATTTCAACGGGGAATATCTGCACCTTGTTACCCGTTCACGCAGCGCGGCGATCAAGATGACGATCATGGATAGCCATCTGGTTGTCGGCGTGGGCAACATCTACGCCAATGAATCCCTGTTTCGAGCCGGCATCCGCCCGCAACTGGCCGCCAACAAACTCTCCCTGCCGCGTTGTCGGCGCCTGGCACAGTATATAAAAGAGGTATTGCTTGAGGCCATCACGCAAGGGGGCAGCACGCTGCGCGATTTCGTGCACAGCGACGGCAGCAGCGGCTATTTCCAGCAAAACTATTTCGTTTATGGGCGTACCGGGGAATCCTGCCGCGTATGCGGCTCGATCATCAAGCAGATACGGCAGGGACAACGTTCAACATTCTATTGTCCGACATGCCAGCGCTGAATCACTCCACTCCATGCTGCGCGAGATAGGTTGCCATCTTCTTGTCCGAGTAAGTGATATGCCCCAGCAGCCAGTCCTTGATCGACTGCAAGACCAATAATTCGCGCCCCTCGTTGAATTGCGCCTTGAAGTGCTGCAGCTGGTTCAACAGTTGTGCATGTTCTGCCTCATGCGCATCTCGCTCCGGGTAATCGCAATTCGCCATGTATCGGCTTTCGGTATCGAAGTGATGCTTGGTCGCCACCTGCAGCTCATCGAACATCAGCAGGATCGTCTCCGATGAGTCGTCGCGTTTCAATGCGTCATTCAGCCGGTTCACCATGTACACCAGATTGCGGTGCTGCTCGTCGATCTCTTCCACGCCCACCAGATGACTATCCTCGATCCTGAACCATATCGGATCGTCCTTGAGCGAGGTCTTGGCCTGGTAGAACGTGTAGGAGTTCTTGCCTATGCGTTTGCTTTCATACATCGCCTGGTCGGCTGCCGTCATCAGGCTATCCATCGCGCTGCCGTTCTCCGGATAGACGCTGATCCCCACGCTTGCCCCCACATTGCACTCGCTCCCGTCCGTCAGAGCCATGCTTTGGGCAAATGCCCGAACGACTTTCTCGGCAACACCCCTCGCCTGCTGCGGGTCATCCAGATTGCCCAGGATGATCGCGAATTCATCTCCGCCGAAACGCGCCACTGTGTCAACCTCTCGCACACAGGCCAGAAACCGTTGTGCCGCCATCTTCAGTACATTGTCTCCGGCTTCATGCCCGTACCTGTCATTGACCGCCTTGAATCCGTCCAGGTCGGCAAACAACAAGGCCACAGACTTACCATCGCGCTTGGCCTGCGACATGGCTTGCGACAACCGGTCGAACAACAATGCTCGGTTGGGCAAGCCGGTCAGCCTGTCGTGATAGGCCATGAAGTTGATCATTTTTTCTGCCTGCTTGCGCTCGGTGATGTCCTGAATGGTACCGATGGTAAATTCCGGCTCACCTTTTTCATTGCGTACCAACGTCACCTGCACGCTCGCCCACAGCACTTTGCCATCCTTGTGGTGATAGCGTTTCTCGACCTTGTAGTCTGCCATCTCGCCAGCCAGCATTTTCTTCATCATCGAGTTACTGGGTCCCAAATCGTCCGGGTGGGTAAGCTGTTGCCAGGTCAGATGTTGCGACAACACTTCTTCCCGGTTGTAACCGAACAATTTGCACCATGCTTCATTGACTTCGATGAATTCTCCGGTCAGCGAATTACGTACCATGGGAAGCGAGGTAAGTTCGAAAATCGTGCGGAAACGCTTCTCGCCCTCCATCCTCAATCCATCGGCGATAACCCGCTGATTCAGTACTGCAGTTTCCGCCTCCGCCAAAACCCGTCGGCGCCATTGCCAGAACCATGTACCGATCAGACAAAAGACGAACAAAACAAGAACGCCTGCCGTCCGCTCCATTCGATTGACCAGCCGGTAAGCCTCATCCTCGTCGACCTTTGAAATCAGCATCCACGGTGTCCCGCTGATTGTCGTGGCATACGCCAGCACGGACTTGCCGCGATAATTTTGCGCGTTTTCAAGCAAGCCTTGCTTGCCGCGTAGCGCTATGGCTGAGGCCTGCTGAGTATCCAACGGCAATCTGAATGCCAGGGGGGGCTCCGGGCGGTAACGGAGTTGATCAAGGAACAGGACCTGGTCACCGTCTTTTCGAACAAGCTGAGTCTCGGCGGTCTCGCTTTCGTTCGGCCAATAATGAATCAAGGGGAAGAGATATCGGGCGGGATCCTCCACCAGATAGATCGCCCCAAAACAAGTTCCATCAGCCAATAGCGGACTCATAAAACCCAGTCTGATAGCGCGACTCTCCTCCTGGTATTGATGCAGGTCTATGAATTTGCGTTGACATGAAGCGGCTACGGCGCGTGCTTCCTTTGCCATTTCCCGAGCATCCGGAACATGCTCGCCCGTACTCAACAGGACGTGCCCCGACGCGTCGTACATCACGACTGCCTGATAATGAAGCAGGTTAATGAACTCCTGGAAACGGCCGAGAAGTTGCGTGCGCCTGGCATCGTCGTGTGCCCCTTCACGCATCCACAACCGCGCCTCATTCAACAAGTGTGCATTTCCGGAAAGCATTCCGGCATCGGTTTGATGGTCATCCAGCCAATCGTTTATCTGATTGGCCTTGAGCGCGCCCACTTCCGCGATACTCCGCTGTGCCTCCAGCCTGACTCCGTCGCGCATGTAAACGAACAACATATTGCCCGTCAGCATGGTGGCAAATATGAAACCCGCGAAAACCAGTATCGGGCCGGGGGCAAAGCGCGGCGAATTTGAACTGCTGATTTGTGGGTTCATATGTGCTGAATCTTGTTGTTTGCTTTGAACCACTTCCTCCGTTGCCAACATTACTCCTGTCCGGCATGGAATTGAAGGTGATTCATGCAAAAAAAAGCCCGCGCCTGTGCGCGGGCTTCATATAGCCTGCAATTTCCCTATGCTTTTGCAGCCATCAACTTCTCATACTTTGCCTGCAGTTGTTCCTTGCTTTCCACATGGGCATCGTCATGCGGAATGCAATCGACCGGACACACCTCCACGCATTGCGGCGTGTCGTAGTGTCCAACGCATTCGGTGCATTTGTTCGGATCGATTACATATATGGTATCGCCTTGCGAGATGGCGCCATTCGGGCACTCCGGTTCGCATACATCGCAGTTGATACATTCGTCGGTGATGATCAGTGACATTATTACTCTCCTTAACGTAGATATTTTTCTTTCAATTTCGCCGCTACCAGCGGCGACACGAACTTGCCCACATCCCCTCCGAAGCGCGCGATCTCGCGCACGATACTGGCAGAGATGAAGGTATATTGCTCGGCCGGGGTCAGGAACAGGGTTTCGACATCGGGATGCAGCGTGCGGTTCATGCCCGCCATCTGGAACTCGTATTCAAAATCCGAGACGGCGCGCAATCCGCGCAATACCACCCGTGCGTTTTGCGCCTTTACATAGCTCATCAGCAGGCTGTCGAAGCCCTCGACCTTGACGTTGCCAAAACCGGCGAACACCTCGCGTGCCATCGCCACGCGCTCCTCCAGCGTAAATAGCGTTGCACTGCGGCTGGCCGCAATCGCCACCACCACTTCGCCGAACAAGCCGGCTGCACGTCGCACCACGTCCTCATGCCCGCGTGTGATGGGATCGAAAGTCCCCGGGTAAACCACTTTGATCATGTCTGTTTGCGCTCTAGTAATTGGTAATGTACCGCACCCGCCCTGGATCGCTTGAGCTCTCGCCAAACCGAATCCGGTTCGAAGTGTGTTGCGCTCTCCAGGTAGACCACCCCGCCCGGCGTCAGGCTATTTTCCAGCAGGGGAAGTATCCGGGGCAGGAAATCACTTTTAAAGGGGGGGTCAAGAAAGACCACGTCAAACAGCCCGTTTTCTTGCCGGACGAATTTTAGCCCATCCTCGCAGCGCAAGGCTACATTGCCCAACCCCAATTTTTGGACATTCGCCTGCAGGGACTGATATGCGGTGCGGTTATATTCCACCATCAGCACCTGCTCCGCGCCGCGCGACGCGGCTTCAAATCCCAGCGCGCCGCTTCCCGCAAACAAATCCAGGCAACGCTTGCCATACAGCGTTTGTCCCAGCCAGTTGAAAAGCGTTTCGCGCACCCTGTCCGGCGTGGGGCGCAATCCCTCGGCATCCGGAAATTCGATGAGGCGACTGCGGTGGGTACCGCCGATGATGCGAACCTTATTTATTTGCCTTCTCCGCTTCCGGCAGTGCCGATTCCGCCCGACCGGGATCCGGTTGCGGATTGTCCGTCCGCCTTTGGTACTCCGACAATCACCGTTGCCAGCGCATCCGGATCGATTCTGCGCTTGAATGCATCGTGTATTTGTTTGGTCGTCACCTTCTCCACCTTGGCGGTAAAGTCATCCAGATAGGTCAGCGGCAATTCGTAAAAACCGATCACGCTGAGATAATCCAGTATCTTTTTATTGCTATCGATGCGCAGGGGAAATCCGCCGATGATGTTCTGTTTCGCAGCGCGCAGCTCTTTCTCGCTTACGCCTTTGTCCACGAATGCACGCAAGGTCTGACGCACCAGACTCAGCGATTCGTCGGCCTGTTCCTTCTTGGTCTGCAAACCGATCTGGAACGCACCGGGCTGCTGCATCGGTATAAAGTAGCTATACACGCTGTATGCCATGCCGCGCTTCTCGCGCACCTCGTTCATCAGGCGCGAGACAAACCCCCCGCCTCCCAGAATGTAGTTGCCGACATACAGCGGAAAATAATCTTCATCGTTGCGCGCGATGCCCGGTGTGCCCATCAGGATGTGGCTCTGGCTGGCGGGATGCGGGATACGTTGCTCGCTGGGCTCGATGCGTATCATGACCGGTGCGATCCTCGGATCGGCATCGCCCTCAGGCAAATTCGCCGTCAGTTGTTGCGCAATGGCTTCTGCCTGCACGCGGGTAATATCGCCCATCAGGGCAACCACGGCATGCTTTGCGCTGTAATGCGCATGGTAGAAATTTTCCAGGTCAACACGCTGTATCTTCTCGATGTCCGCCGTTTCCGTACGCCATCCATAGGGGTGCACGCCGAATACCGCCTTGGCAAACGCCTTGTCTGCGATGCTTTCCGGTTGCGTCTCTGACTCTTTCAGGGAAGCGATCAACCGCGCTTTCTCGCGCTGCAGAATCGCATCGGGAAACAAAGGTTGCTGCAGACAGTGCGCCAGGATATCCAGTGCCGCATCGCGCTCTGCCGCGCTGCTCAAGGTGCGCAGGGTCAATCCGGCACGGTCGGGATCGAACTGGTCGCCCATCTGCGCGCCGATGTCTGCCAGTTTGCGCGCAATGTCGTCTTCGCTCATGCCTTGCGAGCCGAGGTCGAGCATGCCGAAAGTCATATTCGCCACGCCCACTTTTCCGGCCACATCGAAGCCGCTGCCGGCTGGGAAGCTCACTGCCGCATCCAGCATCGGCAAACCGTGGTCTTCCACAAAATACACGCGGGCACCGCTAGCCGCCTGCCAATGCTGTATCTGCGGCGTAGCAAGCGCGGTGCTTGCCGCGCCCAAGAGAATCGCGATAGAAAGGAGTCTAGTGAACATGGGAGGCTCCTCCGGTGTGCCTGGGTTTGTCCGATAGCGGTTGCGGATCTAGCGTTGCGACGGTCAGTTGGTCGTCGTTGATTATCTCGCGCGCCACGTCCTGTACTTGCTGTGCAGTGACCGACTGCAATTTCCGCAACATCACCGGTATGTCCTTGTATGAAAGTCCATCGCTTTCCATCTGGCCGATCTGCATCGCCTGATAGAACACCGAATCGCGTTTGTAGACTTCGCCTGCCATCACCTGCGCCTTGACGCGTTGCAATTCGTCGGCACTCACACCGTCGCGCACGAGCAATGCAAGCTGTTCGCGTATGGCATTCTCCACATCGCCCACGGTCTTGCCTTCCCGGGGCGTTCCTTCAAGCACGAACATACCCGGACCTCGCGCCACGCTGTCGTAGCCGGTACCTACATCCATTGCCACTTGCTGGTCCCGTACCAGCGCTTTGTTCAAACGCGCCGAACTGTTGCCATCCAGCACACCGGCCAGCATTTCCAGGGCATACGGCTTCCAGTCCTTCTCCGCATCGCGCAGGGTCGGTGCATGGTAGGCCATGATGAGATACGGAAGTTCTGCCGGCGCCTTGACCACGATGCGCTGTATGCCGAGCTGCGTCGCTTCACCGACAGCCTTCCTCTGCGGCAGTTTCACGGCGGGAATGCCGCCGTAGTATCGCTGCGCCAAAGCAAACACCTCGCTTGCCTTGACGTCGCCAGCAATCACCAGCGTGGCATTGTTGGGCGCATACCAGCTCTTGTACCAGTTCAACGCATCGGCAGCGGTCATGTTCTGGATATCGATCATCCAGCCGATCACCGGGTGATGGTAAGGGTGTTCAGAAAACGCCGTCGCCATCAGTTTTTCGTACATCAACGAGTGGGGATCATCGTCGGTGCGCCAACGGCGCTCTTCCATCACCACCTTGATCTCCTTGTTGAACTCTTTTTCGGCCATTTGCAGATTGTGCATACGGTCCGATTCGAGCTCCATCGCCAAAGCCAGTTTGGATCTATGCAGTTGCTGGAAGTAAGCCGTGTGATCGTAGCTGGTGAACGCATTCTCGCGCCCTCCGGCAGCAGCGATGATCTTGGAGAACTGTCCGACCGGGACTTTCCTGGTCCCCTTGAACATCATGTGTTCCAGCACATGCGCCACGCCGGTGGTTCCGGTCTTCTCATCCATACTGCCCGCGTGGTACCACACCTGCTGCACCAGCACCGGGGCGCGGTGGTCTTCCTTCACGATGACTTTGAGCCCGTTGCCCAACGTCTTTTCATACACATCCGCCTGCGCCACGGACGAAATCTGAAGCAATAGCGCGATAACAATTAAACGGATTCTCATTTCCTTATCCCATGAATGCGCGATTGACATAAAATGAGGGTGCATTATGCGACATTTCATCCACACCCGAATACCCTTGCATGTTTAGTTTTCTGAAAAAGACTCCTGCCTCTGCCGAATCAACAAGCTGGCTAGCCCGGTTGACGAATGGTCTGGCGCGCACTGGTGGACAGCTCACTGCCTTGCTGGTTCCCGGCGGCAGGATAGACGAAGACCTCTACGAAGAACTGGAAACCATTCTCATTACCGCGGATGTGGGCATGGACGCGACGCGTTCGCTGCTGGCTGATGTGCGTCGCCATGTCAAGGAGGAGCGTTTGACTGAAGCCGGCGAATTGAAGGATGCACTGGCGCACGCCCTGCTCAAGATGTTGCAGCCTCTGGCGCAACCTCTGGATGTCAGCACGCACAAGCCTTTCGTCATCATGCTGTGCGGCGTCAACGGAGCGGGCAAGACCACTTCCATTGGCAAACTGGCAAAGCACTTCCAGAGCCAGGGAAAATCGGTGCTGCTGGCCGCGGGCGACACCTTTCGCGCCGCAGCGCGCGAACAACTCATGGAATGGGGCAAGCGCAACGACGTCACCGTCATCGCGCAGCAGAGCGGCGATGCTGCCGCGGTTATTTATGACGCAGTGCAGGCGGCACAGGCACGCGGCATCGACATCGTGCTGGCGGATACCGCCGGACGCCTGACCACGCAAGCGCACCTGATGGAAGAGATCAAAAAGGTGAAGCGCGTGATCGCCAAGGCTCTGCCCGATGCACCGCATGAGGTACTGCTGGTACTGGACGCCAATACCGGACAGAATGCCCTCTCGCAAGTCAAAGCGTTCGACGACGCGCTCAATGTCACCGGTCTGGTGCTGACCAAACTGGATGGCACGGCCAAAGGCGGCGTCATTGCCGCCATCGCCAAGGCGCATCCGATTCCGGTACGTTTCATCGGCGTGGGTGAAGGACTGGACGATCTGAGGCCGTTTGTGGCGGAGGATTTTGTGGCGGCACTGCTTGGACTTGAAGCGTAGTTCAAGCACCTTATCAGCCACAGAGATCACAGAGGACACAGAGATGACTGCAGGAAAATATCCTTCCTTGGCTCAAATTAATGGAACTGTCCTTCTCTGCGATCTCTGCGTACTCTGTGGTCAGGCAGATTCTCAAAAATGATCAAATTCAACCAGGTCTATAAACGCTATCCCGGCGGTCACGAAGCGCTGAAAAATCTCAGCTTCGATGTCGCCGAGGGCGAGATGGTGTATCTGACCGGACACTCCGGTGCCGGCAAGAGCACGCTGCTCAAGCTCATTGCCGCCATTGAGCGCCCAAGCAGCGGCGGTGTGCTGGTTAAAGGACAGAACATCCGGTCCATCAAACCCGCCGCCATCCCGCACTTGCGCCGCAACATCGGGTTGATCTTCCAGGATCACAAATTGCTGTTCGACCGCAACGCCTTCGACAACGTGATGCTGCCCCTGCAGATTTGCGGCTTCGACCATCGCGAAAGCGCCAAACGCGTTCGTGCAGCACTGGACAAGGTCGGACTGCTCGATCGCGAAAAAGCCAATCCTGTCGCGCTCTCCGGCGGCGAGCAGCAGCGCCTATGCATCGCCCGCGCTATCGTGAATCGCCCGACCATCCTGCTGGCGGACGAACCCACGGGCAATCTCGACACCGAATATTCGAACGAGATCATGAACATCTTCAAATCGTTCCATCAGGTCGGCGTCACACTGCTCATCTCCACCCACGACGAAAGCATCCTGCGCCAGTTCCCCGCGCGCGCCTTGCACCTCAAAAAGGGGGAGCTGCAAACATGAGAACGCTCAACGAACACCTGCGCGTGCTTCGCTTCACCCTGCGCCACATGCTGCTCACTCCGAATGCTTCGCTGCTCAACATCCTCATCATCGGTATCGCCCTGAGCCTGCCGGTTGGCGGCTATGTGCTGCTAAAAAGCGTGCAGACACTTGGCGCACAGATTGCCGGAACGCCGCAGATAAGCGTGTTTCTTGCTTCCGGCACCAGCGCCGGCGAGATCGATCATATCGGCGACCAACTCAGGCAACACGCCGGCATCAAACGTGTCGAATTCGTATCCCGGGATGCGGCTTTGAAAAAACTGCAGCAAAGCACCGGCTTGGCAGACGTGATCGGGGGACTGTCCCAGAACCCCTTGCCGGATGCATTTATCATCTACCCAAAGGACGGCAACGCGACGGCCCTGGAAACCTTGCGGGACGAATTGAAAACGTGGCAACACTTCGATCATGTACAGCTTGACTCCGCCTGGGTGCACAAACTGGAAGCCCTGCTGGATTTCGGGCGCATGGCAGTCGCCATACTTGCCGCATTATTGAGCTTCGCGCTGATCGCCATCACCTTCAATACCATCCGCTTGCAGATACTCACGCGACGTGAAGAGATCGAGGTGGCCAAGCTCATCGGCGCCACCGATGCCTTCATCCGCCGCCCCTTCCTTTACTTCGGCCTCACCCAGGGATTGCTGGGCGGGATCACGGCGTGGCTGCTGGTTGCAGCCAGCCTGCAACTGCTCAACCACCAGATCGGCACATTGGCACAGCTTTATGCCAGCGATTTCAGCCTGCGGCACCTCTCCCCGGTCGACAGCATAACCCTGCTCGGATTCTCTGCTTATCTGGGATGGCTGGGAGCGTGGTTCTCGGTGTCGCAGCACCTGTGGCAGATCGAGCCTCGCTGAACGGAACAGCCTGACTTTCACTATGGAGTACCAAGCCGCGCTGCCGAGCGCGGATTCCATTTGGATGTCTGCCTCAAAATCAGGTATCTTCCAGAAAATCAAGTATTGCACTCATAACAAAATCAGCAAGCTTGCAAGGGGGAGAAGCATGGCATACATGGAATGGACGCGAGATCTGGAATCGGGAATTCCGGTCATTGATACGCAGCACAAACGGATCATTGAGTTCATCAACGAGTTACATGAAGCATGCCAGACCCGGAGCGCCGACGAGACCAATCACGTGATGGAAGGGTTGCTCAACTACACGGTCACACACTTTGAATTTGAAGAAGCGCTGCAGGAAAAGGCCGGCTACCCTTTCCTCAAAGCGCATCGACGAATACATGAAGTATTCATGAAGAAAGTCGCCGAAATCAGGGCACGTTCCACCAAAGGAGAAGACGTCGCGCCGGAATTGCTGAACCTGCTGAAAGGTTGGCTGGCAAGTCACATCAAAGGTGAAGACCGAGACTATGTCGAGTCAGTCAAGAAGATCACTGACAGCGATGATCAAGAAGTTTCCGGCTGGCTGGACACCTTGCTGACCAGATTTTCCACCTGAACCGACACGGTTACGTAAAACTCGGCAACCACTCGCGGGTTCCGTTTTGCATCTAGCGCTTTAATCGAGAGATGTTCACATACACGGCTTCTCCGGACTTCGCCTGAGTGATCGGCCCGGCTGCATCGGCTAGGGTGTTTTTCTCAAGCACCGCCATAAAGGCCGACCGTCCCTCGTACAGCATCGACTTCAAGCGGCACGTCGGACTTATCACACAATTATCTGTTTTCGGATTGAAACATTCCAGCAGATCCATATCTGGTTCTGTTTTCCTGACCACATCGCTCAACAGGATATCTTCGGCGGGACGTGCAAGCCTTATCCCGCCATTTTTGCCCCTGCTCGTAATGATGAACTCATGAATGCCCAAGTTGTGAACCACTTTGACCAGGTGATTGCGTGAAATATTGTAGTACTCGGTTATCTCGGTGATGGTAGCCGTAGCATCTGGTTTTGAAGCCAAGTACAAAAGCACACGTAATGAATAATCTGTGTAAATAGTCAGTTTCACGATATCAATTTCCCGGCAGGTTGGTTTGTGCTTGACAAAGAATAACGCCCCCACATAAGATGTATTTGGAATACATTTTAGACGCTTTAGCGCTTAACTTCGCTCTAATTGTTAAGAAAACGTTAAGAATGTATACCATTTTCGTTAAATGATGCAATTACTGTTTTGTTTTACTAGAACAACACAGGTTATCAAAAATCTAAAGGGAGAGAGATTATGAGCAGTTTGTATGAAAAAATCGGCGGTGAGGGTGCGGTCAATGCGGCAGTGGATATTTTCTATCGTAAAGTACTGAAGGATGATCGTATCAAACGTTTCTTTGACGGCGTCGACATGGATAAACAAGCTTCCAAACAAAAAGCGTTCCTGACGATGGCTTTCGGTGGTCCGCACAATTACACCGGCGAAGACATGCGGAAAGGCCATGCGCATCTGGTCAAGCAAGGCCTGAACGACTCGCATTTCGATGCAGTCATGGAAAACCTTGGCGCCACACTGATGGAGCTCAACGTTCCCGGCGAGCTCATTGCCCAAGCCGCTGCGATTGCCGAAAGCACTCGCAATGACGTTCTAGGCAAATAGTCGGCAATCACATCATGTCCAGCATCACTTATGGAGGGCAGTCATACCAGTGCAAAGAGCATGAAACCGTGCTCGACTGCTTGACTGCCCATGATGTGACCATCCCGTCTTCGTGTCATGCAGGACTGTGCCAGACCTGCTTGATGCAAGCCGTCAAGGGAGCCGTACCCGCGAATGCTCAAGCCGGGTTAAAGCCCACACTTGCGGCACAGAATTATTTTTTGGCCTGCGCCTGCCACCCCGAGGATGATATGGAGGTGATGCTCCCGCAGAGCGGGATTGAGAAGCTTACCGCCACTGTCACTGCGATCGATGCTCTCAATACAGAGATAGTAAGCGTGCAACTGCGCCCCGAAACCAGTCTGACATACAAAGCCGGTCAGTTCATCAATCTGTACAAAGACTCCACTACTGTGCGTTCATATTCCCTGGCCAGCGTACCGGAAATTGACGAACATCTTCTGCTGCACGTCAGACGACTCCCCAACGGACAGGTCAGCCACTGGATACACCAAGCCCTGAAGATCGGGGATAGTGTAGAAATATCGGATGCCACAGGCGATTGTTTTTATACCGCGACAGATCTCGATCAAAGCTTGCTGCTGATCGGAACCGGGTCCGGGCTGGCTCCCTTATACGGGATCATTCGGGATGCACTTGCACAAGGACACCGCGGGACTATCAAGCTGTATCACGGCAGCAAAGCTGTCGAATCGCTTTACCTGTCCAAGGAGCTGGAATCCCTGTCCGGGCAGCACGGCAATTTCGTTTACCAGCCCTGCGTTTCGGGAAGCACCGTACCGCGCGGCTTTGCTTCCGGCAGAGCACATGACGTTGCTATCAAGGAAAATCCGGATCTTTCCGGCTGGCGCATCTTTCTGTGCGGCCATCCCGAGATGGTCTCGTCCGGGAAAAAACTCGCTTTTTTTGCCGGCGCCTCCATGCGCGACATCTACTCAGACCCTTTTTTGATTATGGATAAAAATCCCGCCACAGTTTGTTGAAAGTGACTTCAAGGCTTCCCCTTTGGGGCAACTTTGGATACTCTCCGGTCTTGGCCACGGCTGAAAATCCATACTGACTGAATTTGACTAGAAAGGTTGAAATATGAATTCCAAGACACGCACGCTCGTTATTGCAATTATTGCTTCAGTCATCCTGTGGTTGCTGGGTGGGTTTGTATTCGGCAAATCGATTGGAATGGTATTCGTGATTATCGGCATCACCCTCGTTGGACTGGCTGCGGGCAACATCATGAACTCCCCCGAGCCAGTGCAAAAAGAGACGCCCTGACCAACTCGCTCCGAGCCCGGAAAACGAAGCACGGCATCGCAACAAACGAAAGAGCCACATTCCATGAATGTGGCTCTTTCGTTTGAGGAAATGCGCCCTCGAAGTACTCAAAAACAGATAAGCTGCAAACACACCTCCAGCCTGGGAAGCTTCCCTATCCTCCCGCTATTCCGACTCCTGCAGATGTTTGTTCAGTTCCGTCAGATCCTGAATCACATCGCGGGATGCACGCGCGTACTCATTCTTCAGTAATGCATTTGAACCAGCGCTATCGTTTTCCTGCGCTTTCTTGACCACGGAACCCGCCACAAAGTGGAAATTAGCATGATCAGCACGCAATTTATGGAAGCCTTCATCGTTATGAAAATAATTCAATGCGGGTCCATGTATCCACTTGCCCAAAACGCATTGGTCATCACGGCAAATAACCATGGGGTCCAATTGCTCTTTGGATGTTCCATCCAGATAGCTCTGCAATCGGCCCTTCCACTTCATGTGCGCGTCGATGCATTCGGTAATATTGACCTCGGAACGAATGGTCTCGCGGATTTTCGCCGCATTGCCGTCGTCGCTCCCGAATAATCTTGAAAAAAAGCCCATGCTTTATTCCCCCATACGTTGAGCGACAAATACAGACCATCCCGCAAGTAATGTTATAACCAAGCTTGGTCAGACAAGTCAATGTATATTTAACCGGCTTACGACATCAACGCCCCGCCACCATCATATTCTCGATCAGCACCGAACCGCATTGGCGCGAGCCCTGCACCAGAACGTCATTGCCGACGGCGACGACATGTTTGTACATGTCCTTGAGGTTGCCGGCGATGGTGATCTCTTCAACCGGATACTGTATCTCGCCGTGCTCGACCCAGAAACCCGCCGCCCCGCGGGAATAGTCGCCGGTCACCGGATTCACGCCGTGTCCGAGCAATTCGGTGACCAGCAGGCCGCGCTGCATCCTGCGCAGCAGTCCGTTAAAGTCCAGATCACCCGGCTGCACGATGAGGTTGTGCGTGCCGCCAGCGTTACCGGTGGTCTGCATGCCCAGCTTGCGTGCGGAATAACTGCCGAGGAAGTAGCCGCGCAGCACGCCTTCCTCCACCACCGCACGGCGGCGGGTGCGGACGCCTTCATCGTCAAAGACGCTGCTGGCGAGGCCGCGCCGGATGTCCGGCACGTCGTCGATGCGAATGTTTCGGGAAAAAACGGGCTTATCGAGTTGGTCCAGCAGGAAGGAAGATTTGCGATACAGGCTGCCACCGCTCACCGCGCCAACGAAATGACCGAACAGGCCGCCGGCCACCGGCGCCTCAAATAAGACGGGGCACTGCATGGTGTCAAGCTTGCGCGCGTTCAGGCGGCGCACAGTGCGCTCGGCGGCGATACGGCCGATCTCTTCGACTTTCAATATCTCGCGTGCATCGCGTGCAGACCCATACCAGTAATCGCGCTGCATGCCGTCGCCCTTGCCGGCGATCACCGAGCAACTGACGCTGTGGCGCGAACTGGGGTAGCCTCCGATGAAACCCAGGCTGTTCGCCTGCACAAAGAGCCCTTCGCTCACGTTGACGGTCGCACCCTCGGAGTTGTTGATGCGCTTGTCGGTACGGAACGCAGCCTGTTCGCACTCGCTCGCCAGTTCGATGGCCTGTTCCACGTTCAATGTCCAAGGGTGATACAAGTCGAGATCGGGGAATTCGGTGGCAAGCTGGTCGGCATCCGGCAATCCGGCGCAGTCATCTTCCGCGGTGTAGCGTGCGATATTGAGCGCGGCATCGACCGTATCGCGCACGGCCTGCCTGGAAAAATCCGAGGTGCTGGCATTGCCGCGCCGCTGGCCGATGTAGACGCTGATGCTCATGCCTTTGTCGCGGTTGTATTCGATCGTTTCGACTTTCCCCTGCCGCACCGTGACGGTCTGCCCGAAGCCTTCCGAGACTTCCGCCGCACTGGCCGAAGCCCCCTGTTGCCGGGCATAGAGGACGATATCGGATACGAGTTGTTTCAGGTTGTCACGGTCACGCGGTGCATTTAAAGCAGTGGAGTTCATAAAATTCAGGCAGCCAGTTCGTCGGGAGGCGCTATCATAGCAACATCCGTTGATTCTTACCGACCCCATGAGCACGCGCCAACAACACAATGACGAGCTGGAAGAAGAACTTCCGCCCAGCAAGACCAAGATCAAGAAGCAGATGCTCGAATTGCAGGACCTCGGCAAGACGCTGACCGGACTGCCCAAAGAGAAGCTGCTCGAACTGAGCTTGCCGGAAAACCTTCTGGAAGCAATCATCGAATACAAACGCATGACCAAATTCGGCGCGCTGAACCGCCAACTGCAATACATCGGCCGGTTGATGAGGGATGTGGAACCCGCGCCTATCCTCGCCAAACTGGATGCCTGGAACGGCGTATCGCGGCAACATACCGCATGGTTGCATCAGGTCGAGCACTGGCGCGACCGCCTGCTGGAGCATCCGGATGCGCTCACCGAATTCCTTGCCGCACATCCCGACGCCGATGCACAGCATCTGCGCACATTGATTCGAAATGCTCAAAAAGAAAAGGAGGCCCTGAAGCCTCCCAAGAGCTATCGCGAACTCTTTCAGGTACTGCGAGACATCATTCCCGAACCGGCATAAATCCGGTCCGACAACGCACAGGCTGCCTACGCACGCTTGAGCATGTGCGGGTGTTTCTCCTCGACGATCTTGTCCAGACACTGCATCACAGTGATACTGGCTTCTTCGGCAGAGTTCATGGCGCCGAGTATCCTGTCCTGGATAGTCACGTCGTTCTCCCACTTCTGTCCCATTAGCGCCACCGCCGTGTGCACGGAATCGTGCACCTTTGCGTGAGGGGCAAGCAGTTGCCTGAAC
This sequence comes from Sideroxydans sp., assembly GCA_027310725.1. Lineage (GTDB taxonomy): Bacteria > Pseudomonadota > Gammaproteobacteria > Burkholderiales > Gallionellaceae > Sideroxyarcus. Next base: position 63,582 of record DAIDAG010000027.1, read on the forward strand.
GCGGGCGTATCGCCGAATACCGCCTTTCCCGCCCCATCGTACCACTTGCCGAGACGGCAATCGTTATGATCGACCGCCACGGCTTTTCTGAATTCTTCATTATCCCTGTTGCCGATCAAGACATAGGATCGCTGCTTGTAAACAACGTGATCGACCTTGACCAGCGAAGCAAAACTGAGGTCCTGTGCATAACGCGCACCGTTCAGGGTTGTGACCGCAGACTCGTAAAAGTGCCCGAACTTTTGTTCCAGCTGCCCGATGACTCCTTGCGAAGAATTGGCGATCTCGCGCATTTCTTCCGAATCCACCAGCATCTTGGCAGCCTCGCCCTGCAACATCTGCATGATGCGTCCGATGGATTCGGATGCGTTCTTCGTATTTTCGGCCAGCTTGCGCACTTCGTCCGCCACCACCGCAAAACCCCGCCCGGCCTCGCCCGCCCTGGCCGCCTCGATAGCAGCGTTCAATGCCAGCAGATTGGTCTGGTCGGCAATGGAATTGATCAGGCCGACCGCCTTGTTGATCTCGGAACTGCGCGCGTTCAGCTCGGTGATCGACTTGTTGGCATGGTTCACCCGCTCGACGATGCCGGACAAGCGCTGCACCACCTCGCTCACCGAAGTTCGGCTCTCATCCGCATCTTCACGGGTGCGCTTTGAAAGCTTCGCCAGCTGTTCCATGTTATCGGTGATCACGCGCAAATCTTGCTGGCTGGACACCAGGTTCTTCAACAGATTATTGGTATTGAGTTCATGCGCCTGAGACAGGAGCCGCGACCGCATCGCGCTCTGCTTTTGCTCCGACATCCCCTCCAGCAGGACATTCTGGTTCTCCAGACCTTTCTTGAACCCGCCACGCAACCCGCCATGTACGGATTCGCGATAGAACTTGCCGGCCAGATTGGAGCGGAAGCTGGTTTCCTGCTCCCGGAAAAAAGTATTCAGCTGATCCAGCATATCGTTCACGCTCCAGCACAACAGGCTGAGCTCGTCGCGGCTTTCCGCGATTCCGGTCACACGACTGTTGAACCTGCCCTGGGCGACTTCATCGACGACATTCTTCAATTTCGAAACAGGCGTCATCCATTGCCTTACCAGCCATTGCCCCCAGGCCGAAACCGCAAAGCTGATCACCAGAAAAGTGACCATGAATATATCCACGCCATGCAAAGCGAAACTGGTCAGGATGATCGCCAGCGTACCGGCGGAAAACGACCAAAGCAGCAGGGAAAATCTAAATTGCAAGGACGAGTTCATCATAGCTAAGTCCTTTCTCATTCAATATATCGACCAATACCTTGGTCGCAGCAGCGATTGCATTCGCCGGACCGGCCTTCTTCTCCGCTTCCAGCATGGCGGCATAAACGGCGGTCGCAGTCTGCACACCGCTCTGTTTCGGTTTTCGGCGCACGGAAAAATATCCCGTGATGTTTCCTGCAGGATCGAAAGTCGGCGTCACGTTGGTGAAAACCCAATAGAAACCGCCGTCCTTGGCCATGTTCTTAACGTAGGCGAAGCACTCTTCGCGGTTCTGTATCTTGTCCCACAGCAGTTTGAATACGGCTCGCGGCATGTCCGGATGGCGGATGATGTTGTGTTGCGTGCCGAGAAGTTCCGTTTCGCTGTAGCCGGAAAACTCGATGAAGATACGGTTGCAGTATGTGATGATCCCCTTCGGGTCGGTCATGGAGACGATAAAATCGTCTTCGCGCATGACCCGTTCGACGGAGGTCGGTGTGATATGTCTTTTCATTGCTCCCCCAACTCTGTTATTTTTCTGTTATTTTTATACGTGCCTGACATTTATTATCGGCACATGTTCAGACTACCTTAGCCTGTATCCCGATTGAAGAGTTTCATTTCGTAATTTGGTCCAACAACAAAAATGACGTCAATTCTCCCCGGCATCACCCTGGAAACGGGAACCGATCCTGAACACTGCATCATCTGGCTGCATGGGCTGGGTGCGGATGGCGAGGATTTCGTCCCCATCGCCGATGAACTGAAGCTTCCGGTCGTGGTGCGATACATCTTCCCGCATGCCCCTATTCGCCCCGTGACTATTAACGGCGGTTATGCGATGCGCGCCTGGTACGACATCCTGGTCGGGGCAGCTTCAGCCGAAATATCCGCCAACATCGGCAGACATGAAGACTCCGCCGGAATTCGTGCCTCGCAGGCTGAAATTGAAAAATTGATCACTCGGGAAAGACAACGCGGCATTGCAGCAGAAAACATCTTTCTAGCGGGCTTCTCACAGGGAGGCGCGGTCGTACTGCATACCGGGCTGCGACACAGGGAAAGGCTGGGCGGGATATTGGCGCTTTCCACTTACCTGCCGTTGCCCGAGACACTTCAGTCGGAAGCTGGAGTATCCGCCAGACATACTCCGATCTTCATGGCGCACGGTCGGGACGATGCGGTGATTCCCCACGGTTTCGGGCGCGCTTCTGCGGATGAACTGCTACGGCAGGGCTATATGCTTGAGTGGCACAGCTATGACATGCCTCATTCGGTCTGCCCCGAGGAAATACGCGACATAGAACAATGGCTGACGCGAAGATTGTCCGAATGACGCCTTATTCGGTCGTGGTGTCCTGCTCCATGCGGCGGTAGCGTGCGAGGTCGTAATCTTCCCCGGTTTCAACCAGAGACAGGGGCAACAGCAGGTAGCCCTTGCCGCCAAGTTCCATATTCAGACTGCGATTGGGCGAAAACGTGTCCGGTTTCATCAGCAACCATGCTTCCCCGCTGGTATCGGCCGGTCGGTTCAGGTATATCGCAATTTGCGCATCATCATTGAGTGTCTGGACACGGTCGGATAAAGACACCCCTGCGATCTGTGTGCTCAGCACTTCCACGCCGATATGCAGATTGTTATTCTCGTCGCGACTCAGCCTGCGCACGATGCCTGCGCCCCAGTGCGGAACGTTTTCCGGCTTGCTGCCGATCAGCGAACCGATCTTGATCCCGTCCACCCGGGCAATGGGAACCACGCTGCGGAAACCCGTTGCGCTGATATCCTCCACGTCCCAGATATCCCCCGCATCGGAACTGAAGTTCAGGCTCAGATCGGTCTTTTCCAGCATCTTGAAAAAGCCGTTTGCCACTTTCAGGTTCACGCTGATCTTGCGGCGCGGGTTGCGGCGCGTCGGAGGCGGCTGGGTCAGGTTAGCGATCAGGCGATGCAATATCTCCTGCACCAGTTCAGCCTCATAGTTCGCCCCGTTGAAATGGACATAGTCCGGCACGATCCCCTTGTCCAGTATCTTGCTCAGCTCGTTGAACTTTGCCATTGCCTTGCCTGCAACCAGAAAACGCAACGCCGGATGCAATGTGGCATCGGCGGCGATGCGCATGGGCGGTGTGGGCTGCGAAAGATCGAACAGGAATATGCCATTGGCATTGTATTGGTCATACACCGCCAGGCCGTCATTCGCATAGGCGACCAGACGCTCGGTGATGTGTTCCTGCAAAGGACTCAATACGCCCGCACTCACGCCGTACCAGGTCAGCAAGGCAGTAAATTCCTGGGTCACGGAAGTATTGCCGGATACCCCGGCATACAAAGGCACGGTATCGTTCTGGTAGCCGTTCATTTCGGCGTGGCCGTAAAACTCCGACAAGTGTTGCCATAGAACGGATTCAACCAGCGCGTAACGCGCAACAGCCATCTTCAGGCGACCGGTCAAAGCCGCGATGCCGCGCGCATTCAAAGTGGCCAATTCCGGTTTGATGCCGGAAGCGCCCCGCTCGCCGTTGCGGAAGCGTGTCAGTACGCCGTGATGAGCCAGCTCACTCTGTGTGTAAAAATTGTTCAGTACCGTCCATAGACGGTTTTCCTGAAATTTCGACAGGGATTGGACGGTGAAATAGTCGCGCAACAACTTGCGCACAAATTGCTGCGCCGTTTCGTCGAACATGCGCAGCACGGCGTACTCATGGTCCAGACGCAATTCATCGGCCAATTCGACGATGGTCTCGATCCATCCCGTCAGTTCCTGCACCGCGTTCAGCGCATCGTTCTTCGGGACGTCCTCAAGCACTTGCAGCGCCGACTTCATATCCGCCAGAGGATGATCCGATTTCTTCCCGAAAATACCCAACATCTCGTCTCCCAGCGTCTGCGCACCTTGTATGGGTCATAATATAAGCACAAATCGGTAACCCTGACTATAAGCAAAAAGGTCTATAACTTTCATTTCATCATGATTCCCCTACTGGAACATCGCATTTACTTCCCGCCGGTCACTCAAGCGTTGCGTTCCCCCAACGGTCTGCTCGCGGCAGGCGGCGACCTTTCCGCCACGCGTCTGCTGGAAGCCTATCGTCACGGCATCTTCCCATGGTTCAGCGAAGGCGAACCCATCCTGTGGTGGAGCCCGGACCCGCGCATGGTGCTGTTCCCCGGAGAATTCAAGTTCTCGCATTCCTTGCGCAAGACCCTGCGCAAGGGCGACCATGAAGTCCGTACCGACACCGCCTTCGAGCAGGTCATGCGCGCGTGCGCAGCACCCCGGGCGGGAGCCAACGGCACGTGGATACACGAAGAAATGATCGCTGCCTATTGCGAATTGCACCGCTTGGGCTATGCCCATTCCATAGAGACATGGATGGGCGGACAGCTCGCAGGCGGACTCTACGGGATCGCGCTGGGCAGGATGTTCTATGGCGAATCCATGTTCAGCCGCAGGACGGATGCATCCAAGATCGCCCTCGCCCATCTCGCCGCGCAGCTCAAAAGATGGGATTTCGGCATGATCGACTGCCAGATGAACACGCCCCATCTGGCATCGTTGGGCGCCCGCGAGATTCCGCGCAAGGAATTTATCGCTCGCCTGCAGGAATTGATAAACTACGCACCTGTAACCACCTGGCGTTTTGACGACGACCTATTCACATGAGCCTGCTCAAGGACATTCAGCTTTCCGCATTGCATCTCTATCTGACCGCGCCCTACCCGTGCAGTTATCTGGAGGGGCTCGAAGCGCGTTCGCAGGTGGCCACCCCCAGCTTCCTCATCACTTCACCGATCTACTCGGAACTGGTGCGCCACGGCTTTCGCCGCAGCGGCACCTTCACCTATCGTCCGCGATGCGACACCTGCCATCAATGCGTGCCGGCACGCATAGTCGTCGACGATTTCACGCCGACGCGCTCGCAACGCCGCAGCCGCAAACATCACAGCGGGCTGAGCGTCACGCTGCATGCCTTGAAGGACAAAGCGGAATATTTCGAGCTGTATCGCCGCTATCAGGAGGCACGCCACCGCGACGGCGGCATGGACGACGACAGCCCCGAGCAATACCGCAACTTCCTGCTGCAAAGCCATGTCGACACCCTGCTGGTGGAATTTCGCGAAAATGGCGTGTTGCGCATGGTCAGCGTGGTCGACGTACTGCAGGACGGCTTGTCTGCGGTCTATACCTTCTACGATCCGGATATCCCGCATTCGAGCTTCGGCACATTCAATGTGCTGTGGCAGATCGAGCTATGCCGTAAATTGCAGCTACCCTACCTCTATCTCGGTTACTGGATAGCGGACAGCCGCAAGATGGCCTACAAGGCCAATTTCCAGCCGCTGCAGGGTTTGCAGGACGGCGTATGGCAGGGCATTCTGCAAAAAGAACAATCATGAGAAACCGCGTCACCGCGTTCATCGTTGCGCTATTGCTTTTGCCTCCCCTGGCAACTTCCCTCTCCGGCCAAGGATGGGATGCACCCGCTCCTGTCGCTGGTGCAGTCTGGTTGCCTGCGCTAGCGGGCATCATGACCATCATCGCGTTCGGTTTTCTGCTCGACACGCTCACGTTTCATCGGGGCGGCAACAGTCTGTTGCGTTCGCAACGCGGATATCTGCTCTGGAATGGCGTGGCGGGGATGGCCATTTGCATTCTGCTCGCCTATCTGAACCTCTTCGCAGGCGCATGGTTCAGCCCGGCCGGTTCGGATACGGCAGCACTGCTGCTCGCCGCGCTATGCGGAGCGACGCTGCTGCCCGCCGTATTGATCACGCGCCTATGGCTGGCCGGTTTGCCCGGCCTGGTTCGGCTAGGCATGCGCAGACTCGCGCTGCCCGCGTTACCTGCAGAAGCTGTTTCAATGCTCCTATTGCTCGCAGCGCTGACTGGGCTGACAGCCGGAACGATCTGGGTAGACCATTTGGGCTGGCTGTTCTGGGCTTCCCCGCTGCTGTTGCTCGTCGCGCTTCAATTGCTGTGGCATGAGAGCACCGTCTTCTCCGGCTTGGCACAAGGCGACTGGAGCCGCGTATTGCTTGGCGCAGTCTCCGGCATCGCGGTCGGCGGCATTGCACTGGCGGCGTATCGCCTGAGCGGGGGAACGGTCTATCTTGTAGCGCACACCGGGGAACTGATCGCCAGCCTCGCACTGTTCGGCTTGCTCTGCCTGCAGGTCAGCGATGTCGTCGCCGAGAACTGGCGCGGCAAGAAACGCACCGACGCTTTCAAGAAAAAACCGTTCCCCATCCCCGTCGTCACCAAGAAAGACCAGTAGATGTTCCAATTGCTCCGCCCCGCCCTGTTCGCGCTCGATCCCGAGACAGCCCATCACGCCACGCTCGATGCGCTGAGAACGGCACATTGCTTGGGTACCCTGCCATTTGTCGTCAAGCGTCCCGCCGATGATCCGCGCACGGTGATGGGATTGAACTTCCCGAACCCGATCGGGCTGGCAGCGGGGCTGGACAAGAACGGCGGCTATATCGACCCGCTCGCCGCGCTCGGTTTCGGCTTCATCGAGATCGGCACCGTGACGCCGCGCCCGCAACCCGGCAATCCCAAACCGCGTTTGTTCCGGCTGCCGCAGGTACAGGGCATCATCAACCGCATGGGCTTCAACAACGACGGCGTGGATGCACTCATCGGGAACGTGAAGCGCGCGAAATTCAAAGGCATCCTCGGCATCAACATCGGCAAGAACGCCGACACGCCGATCGAAAAAGCGGCGGAAGATTACCTGATCGGCCTGCGCAAGGTGTACGCGCATGCCAGCTATGTCGCCATCAACATCTCCTCGCCCAACACCAAGAACCTGCGCCAATTGCAGGGTGGCGACGAGCTGGACGCACTGCTCGCGCAGCTAAAGGCCGAGCAGGAAAAGCTGGCACAGCAGCATGGCAAATATGTACCGCTGGCCGTGAAGATCGCTCCCGACCTGGACAGCGACCAGATCAGGCAGATCGCCGCACTGCTCATCAAGCATCACATCGACGGCGTGATCGCCACCAACACCACCTTGTCGCGCGAAGGCGTGGAGAACCTGCCGCATGGCAACGAGGCCGGCGGCCTGAGCGGCGCACCGGTACGAGATAAATCCACCGCCGTCATTCGCCAACTTGCTGCCGAACTGCAAGGCGCGCTGCCCATCATCGGCGTGGGCGGCATACTGAAAGGTTCGGATGCACTGGAAAAGATGCAGGCGGGCGCCGCACTGGTGCAGATGTACAGCGGCATGATCTACCGCGGCTGGGAACTGGTGTCAGAATGTGCTGCCGCAGTCAGGCAGAAGAAGTAACCTCCGCAGTCCACCTGCGCTTTTGCTGTATTGATCAGGACAATACACATACATTTATTTGTAGTAGTCCGGACTTTATCTGACAGTTACGGTCCGAAGTTCCGCGAGGCTGTGTAAAAACAAAATATCGAAGAATTCTCAGGGGTGTAAAACCATCGCCGAATACAAATAAATCGATTGCAGATCGTTCTGATGAATCGACTTCTCGGGCACCTTGTTTGATTCAACGTTTTTACACAGCCTCCGGCCATTGCGGACTGTCGCTCCAGACTCCGGTACCTTTGATTTTGTTATTTTCTGCACTAGATCCGGCAATATGCAGCACATTTACATCAGGTGCAGTATAATTATGCAACTGATTTAATTGATTTAATTGATTGGCGCCCCAGTGGTGACTTGGGAATACGACCGTTAATTCGCAGGTCGTAGATTCGAAGCCTGCTCTGGGAGTCAGGCATAGCAAGCGATCAGGCCATCCTTCGAGGTGGCCTTTTGTTTTTTCGAGCGGATCAGTCCCCGACCGCCGGCGACGATGAGTTCAAGAACGGCTCGGGCGCAAGACATGGTCGCTTCGAAGCTGTTCAGGCAGTCCAGGAGTCCAGCGAGTGATCCCTTCAGCGAGGGGTGATCCCAGTGGGTTTCAACTAATATAAGGAGCAATACCAGTGACCAACGCACAACGCAAAGCACTCAGCCGCATGGCTGAAATGAATTCATCAAGTAACGACAGCAAGCCTGAACCAACGCACAGCAGCGCGTTCTGCCCGCATGAGGCAGGCGCGTATTACCTTGCGATGGTGGGGACTGCCGGCAAGATCATCAAGCTATTCGCCAAGGAAATCGAGCGGCCCGTCTACACCTACACCATCACCACCATTCATTTTGAACAGGATCCCGATACCGGCAAATGGATCTGGTTTGATGGTAAGGAAAAGCTATCCCCACGCAAAAACCAGGATGGTTGGCGTCTTGGCAGCAAAAAGTTATATGACACACGCGAAGGCGCGGAGGCTGAGCTTCAGCGCGTGATGGAAAAAAACGGTGACCGGGTGACCAAGGTTCATGACCTGCCAGACGATATGACTAAACTGAAAAAGATCCGTAGTTTCCACCATCCAGACCGCAATAACCCCGATTCCGACCATGATCTCTATCAGGCTGTTATCGAGAAGATTGACAGGATGCGTGCGGTGAGTGTGTGAACCACACCGTAGCCTGACCGAGTGCCCCACCTTTGCCCGGTGGGTTTTTTTCATGGCGAAACATCGCACCGCTTCACCTTCTTTGGATTGCTTTTGGTGAAATTCACATTTCCCGATAGTCGTTCGGGACCTAAGGAACGAAGTCCGTAGGTCGGGTTAGCGGTTTCGTCGCGGAGCGTGTGTTGTCGGGGCTTCAGCCCCATACAACCGCGGCCTACGCCTTGCGCGGTTGTAACCCGACGTTGTTTTGAATTCATATCGGGTTCCACCGCGCTAACCCGACCTACGAATGCTGTATCGATCGTGTCGGGCGTTTCAATCAACCGCCAAACGGTAGCCTACTCCAACTTCAGTCAACAAGAAGCGCGGTCGCGCCGGGTCTTTCTCCAGTTTGTGGCGCAGAGTACCCATATAGATACGCAGGTAGTGGGCACGCTCCACGTAGTTCGGCCCCCAGACTTCCTTCAGCAACAACTGGTGCGTCAGCACCTTGCCTGCGTGCTTGACCAGCACGGCCAGCAGGCGGTATTCGATCGGCGTGAGGTGGACCTCTGCACCGCCGACCGTGACTTTGCGGCGGATCATGTCCACCTTCAGCTCCCCCACCGAGAAGACACCTTCCTGCCCCCCATTCACCGCAGAAAAATGACGCAATGCCACGCGTATCCTTGCCAGCAACTCGCCGACACCGAAAGGTTTGACCAGGTAGTCATCCGCCCCAGCATCCAGCGCGGAGATCTTGTCGCCTTCCTGCGAGCGCGCGGAAAGGATGATGACCGGGATGGAAGACCACCCGCGTATTCCCCTGACGACTTCCACTCCGTCCATGTCGGGCAGACCGAGATCGAGGATGATCAGGTCAGGCTTGCGAGTCGCGGCTTCGGCCAATCCCTGCTTGCCGGTTTCCGCCTCGACCACCTGATAGCCTTCAGAAGCCAGCGTCGTCCGCAGGAAGCGGCGTATCTGCGCTTCATCCTCGACAACGATGATGGTGGCTGCATTGCTCATGGATGAGTGGCTTCTTCATGTTCGATCGAGGGCGGCTCGGTCAACGGCAATGCGAAATGCAATGCCGCGCCGCCTGATGGCAGATTGTCCGCCCACATCCTTCCGCCGTGCGCCTGCACGATGGCGCGACAGATCGTCAGGCCCAGACCCGCACCGCCCTGGCTGCCTTCCCTGGCGACGCGGTGGAATTTCTCGAAGATGCGCTCTTCTTCCCCCGCCGGGATCCCCGGACCATGATCGGAAACGGTCACCACCAATTCGTCCCGGTCAGTCGCGGCGGATATTTCGATGGCGGTGCCGGGCGGCGTGTACTTCACCGCGTTCTCCAGCAGGTTCGCAAACACCCGCTCCATCATCAGGCTGTCGATCTCGACCAAAGGCAGATCGCGCGGCAACCTGACGCTGACCGGATGATGGTCCATGCGCGAGCTCATGCCTGCCAGCGCCCCGCCGACGACCTCTTCCAGCGGCTGCCATTGCCGGTTCAGCACGACCGCGCCCGCCTCCAGCCGCGCCATGTCCAGCAGGTTGTTCGCCAGCCCTGCCATGCGCACGGCCTCCTCGTAAATGGACTGGCCGAGTTCACGGCGCGCATGGTCGTCGAGCCGGTCGCTGTCGCGCAGCAGGCTGCTGGAGGCGCCAACGATCGCGGCCAGCGGGGTGCGCAGGTCATGCGAGATCGCCGACAGCAGGGTATTGCGCAACTGCTCCGTCTCCATCTTCAACTGGACGCGCTGCGCTTCCGCCGCCAGCCTGACCCGCTCCAGGGCCAGCGCGATCTGGCTGACAAAGGTTTCCAGCAGCCGCTGTTGTTCCGGCGGCGCGATCCGCGCCGGGTTGAGCAGCAACAGGGCCAGCACACCTATCATTCCCGAGGAGGCTTGCAGCGGCAGGTAGACCAATTCGCCTCCCGGCAGCGTGTCCGTCCCTTGTCCCGCCATCTGCCCATGGTCGTACACCCATTGCGCCACGCTCAGGTCGCTGCCATGGCAGGATTGCGGCTCGCCCTCGCCCTTCGGATAAACGATGCGCCCCGTCTCGTTGGGCAACAGCACGGCCGCCTGGACTTCAAACACATCCGCCACATGCCTGACCGCGATGCGCAGGATGTTTTCCTCGCCGCGCGTCGCCGCCAGTTCGCGGCTCAGGGCATACAGCGAAGCGATACGCCGCTCGCGGTGGCCGGCGACCCTGGCCTGGTGGCGGGTGCTCACCGTCATGCCGCTGATCACCAGTGCAACCAGCAGCATCACGGCGAAGGTGACCAGGTATTGGCTGTCCGAGACCGCAAAACTGAAGCGCGGCGGCACAAAGAAGAAATCGAACGACACCACGCCCAGGAATGAACTCAACACCGACGGGCCGCGCCCGTAGCGCGCGGCGACCACCACCACGCCCAACAGGTAAACCATGATCAGGTTGGCCAGGTCGAAATGGTCGTATATGACCCAGGATATGCCCGTGCTGATGGCCGTTGCCACAACGGCCCACAAGTAGCCGACGCGCCACTTGAACATCGTTTGCTGCTCCTCGGAGGCGAGCCCGAGATACAGGCGGCTGCGCGAGAAATAGGGATTCTCCCTCGCCTGGGACAGGAAGTCGGATTCTTTCCCCACCACATGGATATCGATGTCCTTGGCCTGGCGGATGATGGCATCGACTAGCGAACCGAACAGCCAGCGCTTCCATTCCGGCCGTGTCGGCTTGCCCAGCACGATGCGCGTGGCGTTGCGGGTACGGGCATAGGCGATCAATTCCTCTGCCAGCTGGTAGCCGCTCAGCGTGGCGGTCTCCGCACCCAGTTCCTCCGCCAGTTTCAGCGTGCGCAATATGGCATCGCGCTGTTCCCTGGAAAGCCGCTGCAGTTTCGCGGTCTCGACATACACCACGATCCACTCCGCCTTCAGCAACTGCGCAAGACGATACGCCGCACGCACCAGGTTCTCGGCAGTGCCGCCCGGCCCGATGCAGACCAGCAGGCGCTCCTTGACCTGCCACACGTTCTGGATGGCGTGGTCTTCGCGATAGTCGCGCATCTGCGCGTCCACCCGGTCCGCCGTGCGCCGCAACGCCAGCTCGCGCAACGCGATCAGGTTGCCCTTGCGGAAGAAATTCTTCGCCGCGCGCTCCGCCTGCTGGGGCAGGTAGACTTTTCCTTCCTTCAGCCGCTGCAGCAATTCGTCGGGAGGCAGGTCGATCAGCTCGATCTCGTTGGCGCTCTCGATCACCGCATCGGGAACGGTCTCCCAGACCGGGATGCCGGTGATCTGGGAAATGATGTCGTTCAGACTCTCGATGTGCTGAACGTTGACCGCGGTATAGACGTCGATCCCCGCATCCAGCAATTCCTCCACGTCCTGCCAGCGCTTCGCATGCCGCGAACCGGGCGCGTTGGAATGCGCCAGTTCGTCCACCAGAATCAGCGCCGGATGGCGCTTGAGCGCGGCATCCAGGTCGAACTCGCGCAACGTTGCGTTCTGGTAATTCACCGCGCGCAGCGGCAGGAGCTCCAGCCCTTCCAGCAGTTGCTCCGTCTCGGCGCGCTGGTGCGTTTCCACATAGCCCGCCACCACGTCCAGGCCTTCGGCGCGGCGCTCGCGCGCGGCCAGCAACATGCCGAAGGTCTTGCCGACGCCGGCGGAAGCGCCGAAGAATATCTTCAGGCGCCCGCGGCGGCGGATCGCTTCGGCGCGCTGCACCTTTTCCAGCAGCGCATCGGGATCGGGGCGTTGGTCGGCCATCATTTTCTCGACGGGATCACAGCCAGCCGGACTTCTTGAAGCGGTAGTACAGATAGCTGCAAGTGCCGGTGATCACGAGCAGCGCCAGTGGATAGCCGTACTCGAGCGACAATTCCGGCATGTTATGGAAATTCATGCCCCATATCCCGGCGAACGCGGTGGCGACGGCGAAGATGCCGGCCCAGGCTGCCAGGCGTTTGTTGATCTCGTTCTGCTCGATGGATACCGTGGACTGGGATACCAGGATCGCCGTGGTGATGGTGTCGCGTATGGCGTCTATCGTGGAATTGATGCGCGCCAAGTGGTCGTAGACATCGCGGAAATAATCCTGGGTGGAGGCACACACCGGCGGCACGCGCCCGCCGTACAGCTTCCCGGTCGCCTCCATCAGCGGCAGGACCGCATGCTTGAGCACCACGACCTTGCGCTTCAGCTCGTACAACTGCTCGATGTTGGATAGGGCGGCATTCTTGTCGAACAAATGCTCCTCGATGGATTCCAGTTGCGACTCCAGCTCATTGATCACCGGGAAGTAACGGTCCACCACTGCGTCCATCAGGGCATAGAGCACGAAACCCGACCCCAGCCGCAACAATTCCGGCTCGCGCACGCAGCGTTCGCGCACCCCGAGAAAACCCTGCTTCGTCCGGTTGCGGATCGAAAGGATGAAATTGCGCTCGACGAAGATGTTGATCTCGCCGACCGTCAACTCGGACTGGTCGGACTCCACGACGTGCATCACCATGAACAGCGTATCGCCATACTCCTCGATCTTGGGCCGCTGGTGGCCGTGCCGCGCGTCCTCGACCGCCAGATCGTGCAGCCCGAATTCCTTCTGCATCGTCTCAAGCTCCGCGTCGGTCGTGTCGCGCAGCGCCACCCAGACGAAACAATCCTTGCGACCGAGATAATCGCTGATCTCTTCGACGGCAAGGTCGGCGAGCTTGACCCCGTTCCGGTAGGCAACACAATTGATGAGCATGGCGGTATTTGGTCAGTCTTGAGGACAGCTATCGCGCATCATATCCCCGGGCGTTCCAGCACCAGCCGGAACGCATCCATGCCGCGGTTAAAGAACGAGTAGGACGAGCCCCACAGATAGAGTCGAAATATCCTGTAAACCTTTTCCCCCCAGCGTTTGACGATCTCCTCACGTTCTGCATCCAGATTCTTCGCCCACTCCCGGCAAGTCAGGTAATAACTGTGGCGGTCGTTATTGATACTCCTGACCTCCAGGTTCGTTTTGGCGACCTGGGTCAGGAAATCGTGCAGGCAAAAATAGCGGTGATTGCCGGGATACACATAACGTGAAATAAAAGTGGGTTTGGAATACTTTTCCCGGAACGAACTGGCATCCAGATATATTTTTCCACCGGGTTTCAACAAACGCAGGAACTGGCTCACGACAGCCGGATAATCCGGAAGATGCTCCATGACGCCGAGGATGACGATCGCATCATAGGGTTCCGCAGTTGTGTGCTCGTAAAAATCGCCGTATATGACTTCGCAGGGGAGGTGCAGCCGCCGGATCAGGTCGTTAATGAACTCCTCCGACTTGCGCGCAATCGTCAGCGCCGTTACGTGTATCCCCTGCTTCCCGGCATGTTCGACAAACGTTCCCCAGCCGCCACCGACATCCAGCACCCGATCGCCCGGCTTGAGCCCGCAGCTTTGCACGACAAATTCCAGTTTGCGCCGTTGCGCCGTTTCCAGCGGCTCATCGTCATGTTCAAACACGGCTTGCGAGTAACACCTGCTTCGATCCATGAATTTGAGGTAAAACTCGCTCTCATAATCGTAATGTTCCTCGATCGCGCGTCGATTCGTATGCACCTGCCCCGAGATCAAAGGCTCGATGCGCCGCCAGATGGAATGCAGCGGGCGTTTATCGCTCAAAATCTCGCGGCAGCTGATAACAGCCCAGATATCTCCCTCTATATCCAGGCTGCCATTGATATACGCTTCGGTAAAGCGCAGCTCGTCGAACCGCGCGATCGCGGTCAATGCATTCTGGTCTTTCAGGGAAATGGTAAATGCAGGATCACCCTCTCCGAACTTGTAAACATTATCGTTCGGTGACCTGACGTTGAAAGGCACGACGATCTTGCCGGCCAGGTGATCGCGAATCCGCTGTGCCAGCCAGGTTTCGACTATATTTGTTTTAAGCAAGCCCATGCGAAGCTCCAAAAAGAACATAACCGTAATCAGGCAGACACCCTCGCCTGCATCATAAGGAATGATATAAGCAGACGCAACGACTCCTTATGTTGGTATGTCCATGCAGCAACCAGGCATGCTATTGGCCGAATTGCATCTTTCGATCAATTTTCCCGCCTCGGCTTCCTGTTTTCTTTTGCCCGCTTGCTGATGCGCCAGACGAACCAGAAGATCGCCGCGATGGTGACGAAGGTCACCGCTTCCATCACCCAGACTATCGTCTGTACATGTTCCCTTTGCGGCATGGCTATTACAGCTTGTGCGTTGTTCGCCAGCACAGCCAGCGACGCCAGAACCCTCCCCGTGATCCGTTTCATTTCACCCCCTTTGGCAATGAAGTACCGATGCGCGCAAGTCGCGTGCTTGTGTTTTTGTCCACGCGGCAGCAATCATATCCCAGCACAAATCAACTATCACGCCAAAAGGGCGGGCACGAAACCGTGCAGTCCTAGCGCATCGCATCCAAAGCCAGATTGAGCTCCAGCACATTCACCCTCGGCTCGCCCAGGATGCCGAACTGACGGCCTTCGGTGTGTTCCGCCACCAGCTTGCGCAAGGCATCCGGTTCGAGGTTGCGCACCCGTGCCACGCGCGCAAGCTGATATTCTGCGGCAGCCGGGCTGATGTGCGGGTCGAGCCCGCTGGCGGACGCGGTCACCAGGTCGACCGGGACTGGCTGCACATTACCCGGATCGGCGTCGCGCAGGGCCTGCACCCTCGCTTTCACGGCATCCAGCAAGGCCGGATTGGTCGGCCCCAGGTTCGAGCCGCCGGAAGCTGTGGGGTTATACGGCATCGGGCCTGTCGCAGAGGGACGGCTCCAGAAATACTTCGGGTCGGAGAACGACTGGCCGATGAGGCTGGAACCCACAGGCTTGCCGTCTTTCACGATCAGGCTGCCGTTGGCTTTGGCCGGCATGGCCAGCTGCGAGATGCCGGTCACCAGCAAGGGATAAACAATGCCCGTAAGCAGCGTCAGCAGCAGGAAGCTGGTAACAGCGGGGCGGAATTCTTTGAACATGATTAATCCTTTCTAAAAATCCATCGGTAGGGTGGGCACAAACGACGTGCCCACGCTACGAAACCAGATGCAGCGCAACCAGCAACAGGTCGATCAGCTTGATGCCAACGAAAGGGACGACGAGGCCGCCCAGCCCGTAGATCAGCAGATTGTTGCGCAGCAATACGTTCGCCCCGATGGCCCGGTATTTCACGCCTTTGAGTGCCAGCGGCACCAGCGCGATGATGATCAGCGCGTTGAAGATCACGGCGGACAGGATGGCGCTGGACGGCGTTGCCAGTCCCATCACGTTCAGTTTGCCGAGCGCCGGATAGGTGGAAGCGAAAGCCGCCGGAATGATGGCGAAATATTTCGACACATCGTTCGCGATGCTGAAGGTGGTCAGCGACCCGCGCGTCATCAGCATCTGTTTTCCGGTCTCGACGATCTCGATCAGCTTGGTCGGATTGGAATCCAGGTCCACCATGTTGCCGGCTTCCTTGGCTGCCTGCGTGCCGGTGTTCATCGCCACCGCGACATCGGCCTGCGCCAGCGCCGGAGCGTCGTTGGTGCCGTCGCCGGTCATTGCCACCAGCCGTCCCTGTGCCTGATGTTCGCGGATCAGCTTCAGCTTGGCTTCCGGCGTGGCTTCGGCGAGGAAGTCGTCCACGCCCGCCTCGGCGGCGATGGCGGCGGCAGTAAGCCGGTTGTCGCCGGTGATCATGATGGTCTTGATGCCCATGCGGCGCAGTTCGGCGAAACGTTCCTTGATGCCGCCCTTGACCACATCCTTGAGTTCGATCACGCCGAGCACCTTGAGTCCGTCCGCCACCACCAGCGGCGTGCTGCCGCGGCGCGAGACGGTGTCCACGATGGTATTCACCTCCGTGGGGAAAATCCCGCCGAGATCGATCACGTAATCGCGGATCGCATCGGTCGCGCCCTTGCGTATCTGGCGACTTCCCATATTTACGCCGCTCATGCGGGTGTGCGCACTGAATGGAACAAAGGTCGCTCCCATCTCGTGAATATAGCGTTCGCGCAGGCCGAATCTCTCTTTGGCCAGCACGACGATGCTGCGGCCTTCCGGTGTTTCATCGGCCAGCGAAGCAAGCTGCGCTGCGTCGGCCAGTTCAGCCTCGGTCACGCCGCTCGCATGCAGAAAACTGCTGGCCTGGCGGTTGCCCAGTGTGATCGTGCCGGTCTTGTCCAGCAGCAGCACATCCACATCTCCCGCGGCTTCCACCGCACGGCCCGACGTGGCGATCACGTTCTTCTGCAGCATGCGCCCCATGCCTGCCACGCCGATGGCGGAAAGCAAACCGCCGATCGTGGTCGGGATCAGGCACACCAGCAGCGCCACCAGCACGGTAATGCTGACCGGTTGCCCTGCGCCTGCCACCTCGACGCTGTAGATGGAGAACGGCAACAGGGTGACGATGACGAACAGGAAGATCAGCGTCATCGCCACCAGCAATATGGTGAGCGCGATCTCGTTCGGCGTCTTCTGGCGCTTGGCGCTTTCCACCATGGCGATCATGCGATCGAGGAAGGTCTCGCCCGGATTGGTGGTGATGCGCACCACCAGCCAGTCCGACAGCACGCGCGTACCACCCGTCACCGCGCTGAAGTCGCCGCCGGAGGCGCGTATCACCGGCGCGCTTTCGCCGGTGATGGCACTTTCGTCCACCGACGCCACGCCTTCGATCACTTCGCCGTCGCCCGGAATGAAATCTCCGGCTTCCACCATCACCACATCGTCCTTACGCAAACTGGAGCCGGGTGCCAGAACGTACTGTTCTCCATACTTTGGACGCATAAGCTTCTTGGCATGGATGTCGCGCTTGGCACTGCGCATGGCGGCAGCCTGGGCACGGCTGCGGCCTTCCGCCACTGCTTCGGCAAAATTGGCGAACAGCACGGTGAACCACAACCACAGCGTGATTGCCAGGATGAAGCCGGACGGGGCTTCGCCATGTCCGGCCAGCGCCTGGAAGAACAATGCCGTGGTCAGCACGCTACCGACCCACACCACGAACATCACCGGGTTCTTCATCTGCTGGCGCGGACTCAGCTTCCTGAACGAGTCCACCACGGCCTGTTTGACGATGCCGCGCTCAAACAGGGGAAACGGAATTGCTTTAGTTGTCATGTAAATCTCCTTCGCAGGGTGGGCACGGTTTTAGCGCCACGCGTAAATCGTATGGATATCAAACAGCGTGGGCACACCAAACGTGCCCACCCTGCGTTTAATGTGCATTGATCATGTTCAGGTGTTCGATCACCGGCCCCAGCGCCAGCGCTGGCACAAAATTCAAAGCCCCCACCAGCAGCACCGTGCCGATCAGCAGCCAGACGAACATCTGGGTATGCGTGGCCATGCTGCCTATGCTGGCGGGGATGCGTTTCTTGGCGGCCAGCGAGCCGGCCAGCGCCAGCACCGGGATCATCAGCCAGATGCGGCCGAAGAACATCTCCAAGCCCAGCGCAACGTTATAGAACGGCGTGTTGGCCGACAATCCGGCGAACGCACTGCCGTTGTTGCCGACGGCGGACGAGAACGCATACAGGATCTCGCTGAAGCCGTGCGCGCCGGGATTGGCGACGCCGGCCTTGCCCGCGGCCAGCATGACGGCCAGCGCCGCACCACCGAGGATCAACATGGGTGGAAGCAGGATCACGAGCGAGGCCATCTTGATGTCGAACGCCTCGATCTTCTTGCCCAGGTATTCCGGCGTGCGGCCTATCATCAGCCCGGCGAGGAACACCGCGATCACGGCATACACCAGCATGCCGTACAGGCCGGAGCCGACCCCACCGAAGATCACTTCGCCCAGCTGGATCTGCGCTAGCGGGACCAGCCCGCCCAGCGGCGTGAAGGAGTCGTGCATCCCATTCACCGCCCCGCAAGAAGCCGCCGTGGTGATGGTGGCGAACAGCGCGGAGTTGACGATGCCGAAGCGTGTCTCCTTGCCTTCCATGTTGCCGCCGGGCTGCGTAGCAGAAGCATCTTGATCCACACCCAACGCAGTGAAGGCGGGATTGCCCTGCTGCTCGGCGTATTCAGCCACGGCAAGGAAGCCGACGAACAAAATGGTCATGGCCAGCAAGATCGCCCAACCCTGGCGCGTGTCGCCCACCATGCTGCCGAAGGTGTAGCACAGCGCGGCGGGGATCAGGAAGATCGCCAGCATCGCCAGGAAATTGGAGAACGGTGTGGGATTCTCGAACGGGTGAGCCGAGTTGGCATTGAAGAAGCCGCCGCCGTTGGTGCCGAGTTGCTTGATCGCCTCCTGCGACGCCACCGGGCCCTTGGCGATGACCTGCTCTTTGGTTGTCGCCTTTTCGGTGACCGGGTTGCCCGAGGCATCTTTCAGCGCGTTACCTTCGGCATCCATCTTTGGGTTGTCGTAGGTGATCGTTTCCACCGTGGGTGCGGTTTGATAGGCGGACAGGTTCTGCACCACGCCCTGGCTGACCAGCACCAGCGCCAGCACGACGGAGAGCGGCAACAATATATAGATGATGCTGCGCGTCATATCCACCCAGAAGTTGCCTATGGTTTCCGTGGTGTGACGCGCAAAGCCGCGTACCAGCGCCACCAGCACGGCCATGCCGGCGGCGGCAGAGAAGAAGTTCTGTACCGCCAGTGCGGCCATCTGGACGAGATAGCTCATCGTGGATTCGCCGCTGTAACCCTGCCAGTTGGTATTGGTCATGAAGCTGATCGCGGTGTTGAAAGCGGAGTCGGGACTGACCGCGGCCAAGCCTTGCGGATTCAAGGGCAGCATACCCTGCAGGCGTTGCATGGCATACACCGCCAGCACGCCGAGCAGCGCGAACCACAACATGGCCAGCGCATAGCGGGTCCAGCGCATCTCCTGCCTGCTGTCCACGCCGCACAGGCGGTAAAAGAGATTCTCGGCTGGAACCACCCAGCGTACAAACACCGGCAGCTTTCCTTCATAAACTTGTGCCATGTACCAGCCGAGTGGCTTCGCCAGTGCAAGTAGTACACCGAGGTACAAGGCAATTTGCGGCAATCCGTTGGCGCTCATCAGAACAACTCCGGTTTAAGCAAGGCAATGACGAGATAAACCATCAGTAGCAGGGCTACGATGGCGCCGACGATATGAAAGAAGGTCATTGCGGCCTCCCCAGTTTCTCGATGCCGTATATCAGCAACACGCTCAGACCGAAGAGAGCCAGAATCAACAATAGATAGAACCAGTCCATTTGTTTTCCCCTAAAGTGTAAAAAGCACAAGATGCATGGTAGGGAATTGCAGATCAAAACGGTGTATAGATAAATCCCGCGGGTATATAAAAGTTGTAAAGATTCTTGCTGGCCCGGTATACAAATCGGGATCGGTCAGCCGGACTGCCGACCGGTCTGAAACGCGGCCTACCGGGTTTTGAGACTCCCGCCGACAGGAGGCAAGTACCCATATAATTGATATGTCATAACAAACCAAGGGTTTTTCCTGCAAAGTCCGAGTTTGTTTTTGGGCATAATCAAGCGTAGAGTGCCGCCCCATTCTTGCGCAGACAGATAAAAAAAGCCGGGGGAGGGAGTACTAAATGGATATGAAGCATGCAAATAAAAAGGCATCGACCGGGACATTGGCGTTAGCCGCGCTCGGCGTTGTGTATGGCGACATCGGCACCAGTCCCTTGTATGCATTCAAGGAAGCCTTCGTTGGTCCGCACGGATTGACTCCCAACGAACCCAACGTGCTGGCGACCTTATCCGCATTGTTCTGGGCGATGATGCTGATCATCTCGATCAAATACGTGTGGGTCATGCTCAAGTTCGACAACGACGGCGAAGGCGGTGTGCTCGCGCTGACTGCACTCGCAAACCGTTCGTCAAAGGGCACAGCACGCTGGAAAATGTGGATCGTCACGGCGGGCATCTTTGCGGCCGCCCTCTTTTACGGCGATGCGCTCATTACGCCGGCCATCTCGGTACTCTCCGCCGTCGAGGGAATCAGTGTCGCCACCCCCGCCTTCGAGCAGTTCATCATTCCGATCACGGTCGGCGTGCTCACCGGTTTGTTCTTCATCCAGCGGCACGGCACTGGCAACATGGGAAAACTGTTCGGCCCGATCACATTGCTGTGGTTTTTCGCGCTGGCAGTTCTCGGTGCTATCAGCATCGTACAGAACCCCGTCGTGCTGCATGCGGCCAACCCGATGTATGCGATCCGATTCGCAGTGGAACATCCGGCAGGCATGTTCATGCTGTTGTCGGCCGTGTTCCTGGCACTCACCGGAGGGGAAGCGCTGTATGCGGATATGGGTCACTTCGGCGCCAAACCCATACAGTTGGCCTGGTACGGGCTGGTCTGTCCGGCCCTGCTCATCAATTACTTCGGACAGGGCGCGCTGGTGTTGCGCTCGGCAGATGCGATCCAGAACCCGTTCTATCTGCTGGCGCCAGAGTGGTTCATGCTGCCGCTGGTTGCTCTGGCCACCGCCGCCACGGTGATCGCCTCGCAGGCCACCATTTCCGGCGCTTATTCGATGACCCTGCAAGCCATGCGTATGGGCTATCTGCCGCGCCTGTACATCCAGCACACTTCCGATTCGCAGCGCGGACAGATCTACATTCCCGCCGTGAACTGGATGATGATGGTCGGCGTGATCGTCCTTGTGTTCCAGTTCGGCTCCTCCAATGCACTGGCCGCGGCTTATGGCATCGCGGTGTCCGGCACCATGATCATCACTACCCTGCTGACCGTCTTCGTCACACTGATGTTGCCGGGACGGGGACGCGCGCTGCTGTTGCCCGCATTGCTGATATTCGTGTTGCTGGAGCTGATGTTTTTCAGCTCCAATCTGACCAAACTATTCCACGGCGGCTGGATGCCGCTGGCATTCGGCCTGTTCCTGTTCCTGCTGCTCTCGACCTGGAAACGCGGCAGCACTCTGATCTCCGAACAGCGGCGCAAGATCGACATCCCCATGTCCCTGTTCATCTCCGGAACACAACCCGAAGTACCGCGCGTGCCGGGTACTGCGGTCTACCTGACGGCCGATCCGACCATGGTACCCAGTGCTCTGTTCCACAACCTCAAGCACTTCAAGGTATTGCATGAGCAGACCCTGTTCCTGCATGTGGTGACCGAGGACGTGCCTTACATCGAGTTGCCCGAGCGCCTGAAAGTCACCCAGCTCGCACCCGGCATGTACGATGTCGCTTTGCATTTCGGTTTCCGCCAGGAAGTGGACATCCCCCTGGCATTGCAGGGTTTGGGAGCACACGGAGTGGAACTCGAACCGATGTCCACCACCTTCTTCGTTGCGCGTTCAAATGTCGCGGACGGTCCCGGCGGCATGTCTGCCTGGCGTTGCGCCCTGTTCTCATGGATGACGCGCCAGTCGGAAGGCGCGACGAGCTTCTTCAATCTCCCCCCCAATCAAGTGGTTGAGCTCGGCACTAAGGTAATGCTGTAAAGCGACACTGATGAGCAGAAGTTATATCGATATAGCCTGACAACGGTTGAAGCAGCATCTGATTCGGCGGATAATCGCTCTCTTCTCAGGAGTGCCGGTCGAATGACAGAATACTTACTCATCCTAGTCAGCACGGTGTTGGTGAACAACATCGTGATGGTGAAGATACTCGGGCTGTGCCCGTTCATGGGCGTGTCCAAGAAACTCGAGGCCGCCATCGGCATGGGTGCGGCCACGACCTTCGTGCTGACACTGGGTTCCGGCGCCAGCTACCTGATCGAGCATTACCTGCTCGGGCCCGATCTCGCTTACCTCACCACCCTGTCGTTCATCGTGGTCATCGCCGGTATCGTGCAATTTACAGAAATGGCGGTCAAAAAGACCAGCCCCGAGCTGTACCAGATCCTCGGCATCTACCTGCCTTTGATCACCACCAACTGCGCGGTGCTCGGCATCCCCCTGCTCAACGTGCAGGCCAAACATGATTTCATGCAGTCGCTGCTGTTCGGCTTCGGCGGCGCGATGGGCTTCACACTGGTGATGATCCTGTTCGCCGGTATCCGCGAGCGTCTGGAAGGCGCCGACGTTCCCGGAATCTTCAAGGGTTCGGCCATTGCGATGGTCACGGCCGGACTGATGAGTTTGTCATTCATGGGGTTCTCGGGCCTGGTGAAATGATTGCTGCACTTTGGGTGATGGTCGGCATCTCTTTGCTGCTCGGAGCAGTGTTGGGTTTTTCCGCGATCAAGTTCAAGGTCGAGGGCAATCCTCTGGTGGAAAAGATCGATGCCGTGCTGCCGCAGACGCAGTGCGGCCAATGCGGTTATCCCGGCTGCAAGCCCTATGCCGAAGCCATCGCCAAAGGCGAGGCCAACATCAACAAGTGTCCTCCCGGCGGCGAAGAAGGCATACGCAAACTGGCCGATCTGCTCGGCGTCGAATACGTACCGTTCGGAGAGGGTGCGGCGCCCAAGGCCAAGGCAGTCGCCTTCATCGACGAGCAGACCTGCATCGGTTGCACCTTGTGCCTGCAGGCCTGCCCGGTCGATGCCATCGTCGGCGCGGCGAAGCAGATGCACACTATCATCGCCTCCGAATGCACCGGTTGCGAGTTGTGCATCGCACCCTGCCCGGTGGATTGCATCAGCATGCAGCCCATCGGCGAAGACATCACCAACTGGAAGTGGGATTACCCGACCATCCCCATCGTACAGGTTGCCGCAAGATGAGACCGTTGTTCAAATTCCACGGCGGTGTCCACCCGGCCACGCATAAAGCCGAATCGACACGCACCCCGATCGCGCTGGCGCCGATCCCCACGAAACTGGTCATCCCCCTGCATCAGCATGTGGGCAACCGTGCCGTACCGGTGGTCCAGGTCGGCGAGCGCGTGCTCAAGGGCCAGATCATCGGCAGGCCGGAAGGGCGCCTTTCCAGCGCGGTGCATGCTTCCACTTCGGGGACCGTCAGCGCCATCGACATGCAACTGGTCGCCCACCATTCCGGCCTGCCGGACCTGTGCGTCACCCTGATACCGGACGGCAAGGATGAATGGATAGCCCACAGCGGAGTGGACTACAGGCAGACCGAACACACCGACCTGCGCCACCTGTTGCGCCAGGCAGGCGTAGTCGGCCTGGGCGGAGCCGTGTTCCCCAGCGACATGAAATCGTATTCCCACAAGCACAAGATCAAGACGCTGGTGCTCAATGGTGCCGAGTGCGAGCCTTACATCACCTGCGACGACATGCTGATGCGCGAACGCGCCGGCGACATCCTGCGCGGCGCCGAAGTGCTGCGCGAACTGCTGTATGCGGAAGAAGTACTGATCGGTATCGAGGACAACAAGCCGGAAGCCATCGCCGCGATGCAGAAGGCCGTGCTGGACGACAAGCATGCACACATGGAAGTGATCGCCGTGCCCACGCTGTACCCCGGCGGCGGTGCCAAGCAGCTGATCCGCGTGCTGACCGGTATCGAAGTCGCCGCCGGCGTGCGCTCCACCGAGATGGGCGTGCAATGCTTCAATGTCGCCACGGCCTACTGTGTCTGGCGCGCGATCACATTCGGGGAGCCCTTGCTGTCGCGTATCGTCACCGTCACCGGCAACGTCGAGCATGCGCAGAACTATGAAGTGCTGCTGGGCACGCCGGTCGATGAACTGGTTGCACTCGCAGGCAGCCGCGCCGATACGAACAAGCACATCATGGGCGGCCCGATGATGGGCGTGGACTTGCCTTCCGGCTCGGTCGGCGTGACCAAGGCGACCAACTGCATCATCGAAGCATCGCCAAAACTGTTCCCGCCACCGCCGCCCGCCCTGCCCTGCATCCGCTGCACGCGCTGTGCCGATGTCTGCCCGGCCGAGCTGCAGCCGCAGGAATTGTTCTGGTTCTCCAAAGCAAAAGATTTCGGCAAGGCACAGGAATACCATCTGTTCGATTGTATCGAATGCGGCGCCTGCGCTTACGTCTGCCCCAGCCAGATACCGCTGGTCCAGTATTATCGTTTTGCCAAGAGCGAGATATGGCAACGCGAACGCGATGCCCAGGCTGCCGATCTCGCACGCGAACGGCACGAGTATCGCCTGATGCGCATCGAACGCGAGAAGCAGGAGAAAGCCGAGCGCCTGGCCCAGAAAGAGAAAGCCGCGCTCGCCGCAAAAGCGGCCAGCCCTGCTCCTGCCGTGAATCCGGAACCGGCGCACACCAGTTCAGCAGCAGACCCCGACGACACGCTGCAGATGCGCATCGATGCCGCCGTCGCCCGCGCAAAAGCGCAGGCTGCAACTGCGCAACCGAAGAACGTCAACGCACTGACCCCGCAGCAGCAGGCCGAGATCGCCGAGATCGAGGCACGCCGCGCCAAGATCCGCGAAATGGCCTCGCATGCCGGCGCGGATGATGAACCCCCGAAATCCAATCAAGGATAGCCAACAATCATGTGGAGTTCCCCTTTTATCACCCAGCCCAGCAGCGTCAGCCAGATCATGCTGCGGGTCCTCATCGCGCTGATCCCCGGCATCGCGCTGTATGTATGGTATTTCGGTCCGGCGATCCTGGTATCGATCGCGCTGGCCTCCGTCACCGCACTGGCGACCGAAGCAGTCATGCTCAAGCTGCGCCAGCGCCCGCTCGGACCGTTCCTGTCCGACAACAGTGCCTTGCTCACCGCATGGTTGCTGGCGCTGTCCATCCCGGCGCTCGCACCCTGGTGGATGGTGGTGGTTGGTACCGCCTTTGCCATCGCCATCTCCAAGCACCTGTATGGCGGCCTGGGCAACAATCCGTTCAATCCGGCGATGATCGGATATGCCGTGCTCATCATTTCCTTCCCGGTACACATGACGCACTGGATCACGCCGCACGGAATGGGCGGCATCGAACTGTCGTTCGGAGAACAGCTGGACTACATCTTCAATGGCGTACTGCCTGATGGCTTAAAGCTCGATGCGGTGACCATGGCGACTCCGCTGGATACGCTGAAGACGCAATTGCATCTCGGTTTATCGGTGAACGACATCCGCGACATGCCGATCTACGGCCATCTGGCGGGCAAAGGCAGCGAGATGGTGGCGCTCGGCTTCGCGATCGGCGGCCTTTATCTGCTGTCCATCCGCATCATCTCCTGGCACCTGCCGGTTGCATTCCTCGCATCCCTGTTCGCCACGGCAGGCATATTCCATCTGGTCGACTCGGTACATTACGTCACGCCGTTGTTTCACTGGTTTTCCGGTGCGGCGATGCTGGGTGCGTTCTTCATCCTGACCGACCCTGTCACCTCGCCGACCACTGCCAAAGGCAAGCTGATCTTCGCTGCCGGTGCAGGACTGCTCACTTATCTCATCCGTGCTTTCGGCGGATTCCCCGACGGCATGGCCTTTGCCACGCTGCTGATGAACATCTGCGTGCCGCTGATCGATGCCTGGACACAACCCAGGGTCTTCGGCAAGAAGGGGGAAGGCAAATGAAACGGATCGCCCGCTCCACCCTGCAAACCGCCATCAACCTGGTGTTTTTCGCCGTCGTCGGCACTGCAATATTGGCTTCGGTTTTTTATATGACACACGATGCGATCGTGAAAAGTGAAGAAGCCGAGAAGCTGAAGCTCATCACGCAGATTGTGCCGTCTTCAATATTTGATAACGATATCATCCAGGACACGCTGAGCATCCCCGCCGATCCGCTACTGGGCAACGCAGACAGTACGCTTGCCTATCGTGCCCGCATCAAGGGCGAGCCCTCCGCGGTGGTATTGGAAGCTGTCGCGCCGGACGGTTACAGCGGCAAGATCAATCTCATCCTGGCCGTACGC
>DAIDAG010000047.1 GCA_027310725.1 Sideroxydans sp.
TCACACGAGTAAAATTGATTTTTTTCGCCGTGCCCTGTATAGTGCGCGGCCTTCGGGGTGTAGCGTAGCCTGGTAGCGCGCCTGGTTTGGGACCAGGATGTCGGGAGTTCGAATCTCTCCACCCCGACCAGGTTCAAGTAGTAGAAGTCATGTTGGTTTGCCGAATGAATTGTGCCCGTAGCTCAACCGGATAGAGCACCAGCCTTCTAAGCTGGGGGTTACAGGTTCGATTCCTGTCGGGCACGCCAATTTTGACTTGACGGTTCAACGGTGGCTGTAGCTCAGCTGGTAGAGCCCTGGATTGTGATTCCAGTTGTCGTGGGTTCGAGCCCCATCAGCCACCCCATATTTCATCGTTCCATCGATAGCGCCGGCCAACCCTGTGAGATGGAACGCAGCCTTTGTAAGATCACCTCACCGCTCTGGCTTTTCTGACCGCTTTACCATCGTAAACTTTAGCCCGGATGCGCTCGGTCAGGTGACCTGTCAATTCGCTCGCTTTCCTTCCATCTTTAATTATCTCCCTGGCCGTTTCCGCACGGAACATGCCTAAAGGGAGTGCCAAGGTCATGGAGGTCAACTCTATTCACTTGTCATAAGTTCGCAATTTTGAAACATCCTTTATGCACACATCCTTGCCTTCCACATGGATCAATCCGGCATCGGATAAATTGTGCAAAATTCGCGAAAATGTTTCAGGTGTGATATTGAGATTGGAGGCAATCACATTCTTATTGGCAGACAAGCTGATATGGACATCCTGCCCATTCTTGATTTCTTCGAGATCATGTAGCAGGTAATCGATTACCCGCTGTTCCGAGGAGCGTAGCGAAAGTGATTCAACATTCTGAATCATGCGATGCAGGCGAATGGACAACCCCGCCAGCATCTTTCGGCAGAAAGCTGGATCGCTTTCTATGCCGCCAACGATCACATTCTTGTTGATATGAAGCGCCAAGGAGTCCGTCAGGGCCTGTGCGTAAACAGGGTAAGGCTTGCCCATAAACATCACCGCCTCACCAAAACTCTGGCCAGGGTCGATTATTTCAAGCACTTTCTCCAAGCCCTGCGGTGATATCAATGCCAGCTTGACCTTGCCATGAATGACCACATGAAAGCCGGTGCAATGATCGCCACGTTGAAATAGAACATCCCCGCGTGCCAAGTGAAGTTCGCGTGTACCTTGCGCAATACGCTCGACCTCCTCCGGCGACATTTCACAAAACAACGGAAGATGTGCGAGGCAAGCATGAATGTTGACTGGATTGGCCAAGACTGTTCCTTAAGCTTCGAGACAGTTTGATTATATGGTTAAGCGCAGCGAATTGCGAAGCATTGAGTCCAGAAGGCAGAATTCCATTTTCCACAGCATATCCGTTGACCACACATAGCTGGTCAACTTGATTCCGGTCAAGGCAAGAAACGCGCTGAATGCGGAAAATCCGTCTCAGCCGTTTCCGGCAAGCCATTCTGCAGGAGCTCGATTCGATGACGACAATAAGCGATTTTCTCGCCCCCGATCACAAACGTTGCGACAACCTGTTTGTCGAGGCGGAAGAAGCGGTGGCCAATGCTGATTGGGATAACGCCGCCACATGCTTTCGGCATTTTCAGGAAGCGATGTTGCACCATTTCGCAATGGAGGAAGAGGTCATGTTCCCGGCTTTCGAAGAACGCACCGGCATGAGCCAAGGCCCGACTGTGGTAATGCGATCCGAACACAGCCAGATGAATGCGCTACTTCATCAGCTATCCGGCGCAATATCACTAAAAGACACCAATGCTTATCTGGGCGATGCCGAGACATTGCTCATTATCATGCAGCAGCACAACTTAAAGGAAGAACAGATGCTGTATCAAATGGCCGACCAGGCTTTGGTATCCAATCTGGATGAGCTGCTTGAGCGCATGCGGGCTATTCAATAGGCGGCGTTCATGCACGAACGCATTATAGATGCGCGCTGGCTGGCGCCACCCGAGCCGATGGAGCTAACTCTGGCAGCACTTGAAACGCTCAAGTCAGGTGAGAAGATACGCCTGTTGATTCACCGCGAGCCGAGTTTGCTTTTCCAGATTCTGGATGAATGGGGCTATGGCTTCGAGACTCATGACTGCAATGACGGCGGCTACGAAGTATTGATCTGGCATAAGTTGCCAGTTACCTCCAATAACAGTGACTCAGGGTCGCAATGAACGGGCAGGGCGGTTTATCCTTCGATTCGCACCTATGGCAAGCTAAAAACATCGCTTCCCCAAACAAATGCCAACTTCGGATATTGTGACCAGTAATCGGTTCAGGGGTGCCGTGTATCAAGCAACAGAGAAAAAGCTGTCAAGGCGAAAGATAGGAGGGCGGCGAGCGCGAGCCAGCTTGCCCAATTAAATCCTGCAGCTGCCAGCAAGCCAGCGGTGAGAAATAGCGCAGCGCGTGCGCCCGCCGCAAAAGTCAGCCGTTGGCGTGCATGCTCATGCCAATCAGTCTGATGTCCAGGCAGCAGCCAAAGAGGCAGTAATTGTCCTGCTGCGCCGCTAATCAGGGGAAATAAGAAAGCGAAGACAAATAAATGCGCCACGCCGGTTGAATCTAGCCAGCCTGCGCCATGCATGCCCCCAGCTACGAGAGTGATTGAAAATCCCGCCAGTGCCGCTGCCAGCAATGGCGTTGCGCCATGCAGACGAAAAATCCCGGTGCGGTAGCGTGTAAACCAGGCATGCATCAAATGGCTCAATGGAATCATCCAGGCTAATAATCCTAGCCACGACAGAAGCGGCAACCAGGCGGCACCTAGCGCAATCAAAACCGCACCGCCTAGTGCCGCAGGCAGGTCGGCGCGCAACCGGGTTGCAGCCTGCAGGTCGGAATGCCCTGCAGCGGTGGGCAACAGGACTTGCATGGTGCCAATGGCACTTATACCCACGAATCCGAAGAGGTTCAGATGCAAGTGCAAACGCTTGAGTGCAAGTATCTGCTGCGGCCAGATAGACATGGCAAACACTGCCAGCAAACTCATTCCCAGACAAACCAGCGCAGCGAGATACCAACGCAATCCGGGATGTGCACCACCCAGCGCCTCTTTGGCTCGCATAGCTTGCCAGGCAGCCAAGCCGACGCAGGCGAACAGAGCGAGAAGGGAAGCTGTGCTGCGAAAGACTTCCGGTAAGGAAATAATGAAAAAAGCTACTATCATTGCGCCGCCAATCCAGGCTAGCAATGCAAAGCTCTCGACAACCCGTGGCGCTGCGCGTGTACGAGTTAGCACCGGAACGAAATGCGTCATTGCCCCCATGATCAATGGCATCACACCCAGCGCAAAGGCTAAATGCACATGAGCCGCACGATGAAAGTCGGTAATGACCGGTAGCAACCATGCGCCCAGCATGCCAATGATGGCCGCCAACACCAGAAAAGCCAGAACCATGGAATTCGTCCCTGTCAGGAGCGTTCGCAATTGACACGTATTCAACTATTGAATCGTTTCGACAAAGCGATACATAGCATGACACGCAACGCAGTTATTCATGGCGATGCTTAACTTCGAAACGATGTGATTGCTGTCCTTGAAATTTTCCGCATCGGCAGCGATACCATCGAATTTTCTGCGCGTATCAAAACCAAGTGCCTTCATTTCAACAGGCAGTTTTCTGAATAATGCCCCTGGAACTTCCGCCTCTGCGCCCATTCCTGATGCTTTGGCTGTTTGAATGACAGTTTCAAAATCATTTTTCGATGCCGCTGACAATATGCCTTGCGAGTTTTGCAGCCATACGCGCATTTCAAGCAATAACGCATTGCGTTCATCTTTACTCAGCATCACAGCCTGACGGCCGTCATCCGATGGCCGGACATTCCCCACCGTGAATTTATATCCCAATAGCGCAACGATGATTAACAACACAACCACCAGCGCCCAACTCAGTTTGCAATTTTTCATTTAGCTTCCTCTTCATGATGGCGCGCAATCCGAAACCAAGGTCAGTCCTTCAGTAAACGATCCTCGCCATCTTAGCGCAGCAAAAAATACCTATCACAGAAAATTATTGCGCTTTAATTCCCTTGATTGCAGTCAAGGATGGGTAACACACACATGGGTTAATGTGAGTGCGCCGTGATTTTTGAGATTGATTGTTCGCATTTTTTTCCGAGTATGTGGCGGAAAAGCAAACAATCGGGCTCAGGGCAACAACCAATACAGAAATAATCATTCAGGAGGCAAGTTATGAGCGAAACGTTTACCAAGGCGATGGCGCGAAACATATTCTATGGGGGGGCTGTTTTTTTCTTCCTGTTGTTTATCGCCTTGACCTTCGACACAGTGCAAACCCTGCCCAAACGGGATCACAGAGAAAACATCACTGATTCCGTAGTGCGTGGCAAACACATTTGGGAAACACGCGACTGCGTCGGATGCCACACTATTCTGGGTGAGGGTGCTTATTTCGCTCCTGAGCTTGGCAACGTTTACAAACGGCGCGGTGGCGATTTCATCAAGGCGTGGATCAAATCTCAACCCACCGGCGCTCCGGGCCGTCGTCAGATGCCACAATTCAATTTGACTGACGAGCAACTTGACGACTTGGTCTCGTTCCTGAAATGGACCTCCGAGATCAACACCAACAATTGGCCGCCGAACATCGAAGGCTGAACCAGTAGATACCCTGTCAAAAACGGTTTAGGAGGAACTCAAGATGCAATATAAATCCCAAGCGGTGGCGAAGCCATATTTTATTGCCGCCATTGGCCTGTTCGTCGGACAGATTCTGTTCGGCCTGATCATGGGCTACCAGTATGTTGTGGGAGACTTCCTGTTTCCCGCGATCCCCTTCAACGTGGCGCGCATGGTTCACACGAACCTGCTGATCGTATGGACTCTGTTCGCGTTTATGGGAGCGGGTTATTATCTGATACCGGAAGAGGCAGAGACGGAATTGTTCAGTCCCAAGCTCGCCATCATCATGTTCTGGATCTTTCTGGTTGCGGGTGCGCTGACCATCGTTGGCTATCTGGCGGTGCCATATGCCACGTTAGCCAGAATGACAGGTAACGACATCCTTGCAACCATGGGAAGGGAATTCCTCGAGCAACCGCTGCCGACCAAAGTCGGCATCGTGATCGTGGCGCTGGCTTTCCTCTTCAACATCAGCCTGACCGTGCTAAAGGGACGGAAGACTTCCATCAGCCTGGTCTTGCTGCTCGGACTGTGGGGCCTGGCGGTATTCTTCCTGTTCTCCTTCTACAACCCCTCGAACCTGGTGCTGGATAAATATTTCTGGTGGTGGACTGTGCATCTCTGGGTGGAAGGTGTATGGGAACTGATACTGGGAGCAATGCTGGCATTCGTGCTGATCAAGATTACCGGCGTAGATCGTGAAGTCATTGAGAAATGGCTCTACGTCATCATTGCCATGACATTGATCACGGGAATCATCGGTACCGGTCACCATTATTTCT
The DNA here is from genome assembly GCA_027310725.1 of Sideroxydans sp. Lineage (GTDB taxonomy): Bacteria > Pseudomonadota > Gammaproteobacteria > Burkholderiales > Gallionellaceae > Sideroxyarcus. The sequence continues at coordinate 5,450 of DAIDAG010000047.1, forward strand.
GGATTGGCGCGCCGGAATACTGGCAGTGGTTCGGTTCCGTATTCTCTGCCCTGGAACCTATTCCGTTCTTCATGATGACTGTGTTTGCTTTCAATATGGTCAACCGTCGTCGCCGCGAGCATCCCAACAAAGCCGCCACGCTGTGGGCACTTGGAACGGGTGTGATGTCTTTCCTCGGTGCCGGGGTATGGGGTTTCATGCACACACTGGCCCCGGTCAATTTCTATACCCATGGTACCCAGATCACGGCGGCTCACGGCCATATGGCGTTCTTCGGCGCATACGCGATGGTGAATCTGACGATGATCTCCTATGCGATGCCGATGCTCCGCGGACGTAGTGCAAATTCCCGCTCAGCCCAGACTTTGGAGATGTGGTCGTTCTGGCTGATGACGGTGTCCATGGTTTTCATCACGCTGTTCCTGACTGCCGCAGGCATTCTGCAAATCTGGCTGCAGCGTATGGGCAGCAACCCGATGAGCTTCATGGACACACAGGATCAGGTCATGCTGTTCTACTGGTTGCGCGAGATCGCCGGCTTGGTTTTCTTCGTGGGTTTGGTGCTTTATATCTGGAGCTTCTTCTACAAGAAAGGCGAAGCTCACATTGCCGCATAATAATGTATCCATGAGGGGCGTTCGCGCCCCTCTTCTCTTATCGAGGAATGTTCCCGCTGCTTTGCATAGCCATACGAGTGTTCCGCATGAAGTTCACGATATGCCGCCGGGTGATCTTGCGATCTGGTTTTTCATCTTCGCAGAATTGCTGGCCTTCGGTATTTTCTTCGTCGCATATGCTTTTGCGCGGGCACACAACGTGGAGCTGTTCAATGAGTCGCAACAGCACCTCAATATCGCTTCAGGTGCAATCAATACTCTGGTACTGATCACCAGTAGCTATTTCGTGGTTCGTGCAGTTGCGGCGATCAAACAGAACTTCTCGCGCGAATGCGCTCGATGGATCGCCGCCGCCATCGGCATGGGGGGAATCTTCCTGGCAATCAAGCTGTTCGAGCTTTACGCCAAGTTTTCCGCCGGCATCTCGCTCAGCACCAACACTTTCTACATGTTCTATCTGTCGTTGACGATCTTCCACTTCATGCATGTGATACTCGGCATGGTGATCCTGACGGCGGTGATGTTGAAAGCGAGAAGCGGCGGCTATAGCGCAAAATTACATACCGGCGTGGAAACCGGCGCCTCCTATTGGCACATGGTGGATATGCTGTGGATCATCCTGTTTCCGCTTGTTTACGTGATTCACTAGAAACGTTCATGGAAATTACGCATAAACCGCACTTTATCCGCCCATGTACCCTTGTGTGGCTGACTCTGATGTCGCTGACGGTGACGACTTATGCCATCGGCGAAGCGAATCTGGGCGGTTGGGCCATCATGCTTACCGTGCTTGGTACCGCAGTGATCAAGGTGCAGATGGTGTCCAGCTATTTTATGGGCTTGCGCCGCACGCGCCGGTTGTGGCGGGGAATCGTGCTGGGCTGGTTATTGCTGGTGGCAGGGCTAATTACGATCGCTTACTTATCCACCATCAAGTAAAAATGCGGTCGCTTGACCTAGACTTGATCCACTCCTTTACCAAGATGCCGCATATGACCGACCTTCCTTTCTACAAGCCGCATGGCAATGAGCTCGAGCTTTTTGAACACGCCTTTCTCAGGCAACTTCCTTTGCTAATCAAGGGGCCGACCGGTTGCGGCAAGACACGCTTCGTTTCGTATATGGCTGAAAAAATCGGCTTGCCGCTTTATACCGTCTCCTGCCACGATGACCTGACGGCATCAGACCTGGTTGGTCGGCATCTGATTGGCGACGGTGTAACCTACTGGAACGACGGTCCGCTTACCAGAGCGGTGCGCGAAGGAGGTATCTGTTACCTTGACGAGGTGGTGGAAGCGCGCAAGGACACCACCGTGGTGTTGCACCCGCTATCCGACGACCGCAGAATCCTGCCGATCGAACGCACGGGAGAAATTCTCTCGGCACCGCCGGAATTCATGCTTGTCGTGTCCTATAACCCCGGCTACCAGAACTTCCTCAAGGGCATGAAGCCGAGTACCCGGCAGCGCTTCGTCAGTCTGCGTTTCGATTTTCCCAAGCCCGAGTTGGAACAGCAGATCGTCATGGGCGAGACAGGCGCGGATACGATGCTGGCAAAGAAATTGGTCAATCTTGCCAATAGCCTGCGCACGCTCAAGGAACATGACCTGGAGGAGGCCGCCAGCACGCGCTTGCTGGTCTATACGGCAACACTGATCCTTAGCGGGTTTGATCCGGTGGATGCCTGCCGGGCTGCGCTTGTCGAACCGCTTACCGACGATGAGGAGACAGCCGAAGCGCTGATGGAGATCGTCTATGCCAGTTTCGGAAAGTGACGGCAAATCGCTGTGAAACCTGATACACAGCGCAAACGATTACTGTTCCAGGCCGGATTTTTCATGCTGTTCCTGCTTGCACCGGTGTTCGACCTGTTTCGCTTGGACCTCAATCTCAAGCACTTCTTTTTTCTTGGTATGCACTGGACGCTGGGACTGGACGAATTCGTGGCGGGGAAGATCGACGTTACACAGGCAGCCATCAACATCGTGCTCCGAGGCGGTCTGCCTATCCTGGGTACCGTTGCATTCGGTCTATGGATATCCTGGAAATACGGGCGACTTTATTGCGGCTGGCTGTGCCCGCATTTTTCAGTCGTGGAAACCGTCAACCAACTCATGCGTCGTACTATCGGCCGACAAAGTCTTTGGGATCGTCAGGCACTGCCGGAGAAGAATGCGGATGGCACCATCACCGGGGCCAATCCCCTTTACTGGTTGGTGCTGCTACCGATGGTGGTTGCTTTCGCATTCGTGTGGGCAGTCGTGCTGCTAACCTACCTGCTTCCTCCGCCAGAGATCTACGGCAACCTGTGGCACGGCACGCTGACCCGCAATCAGGGTGTTTTCCTCAGTGTCGGCACCCTGGCATTCTTTGTCGAATTCATGTTTGCGCGACATCTGTTCTGCCGCTATGCCTGTGCCGTGGGGCTGTTCCAAAGCATCGCCTGGATGGGAAATCGCAAAGCCATGGTGATCGGGTTCAACCGGCGTCGTGTAGAAGAGTGTGCGGATTGCAATGCAGCCTGCGACAACATCTGCCCGATGCGCCTCAAGCCGCGCCAGATCAAACGCCTCATGTTCACATGCACCCAGTGCGGTCAATGCGCCAACGCATGTTCACAAGTGCAGATCAACAATCCCAACGGCTCTCTATTGAAGTGGGTGGAGCACGAGTGTGCACTTGACAAATCGGCGCGTGATTTCGGACATCACGATGACATTCCGGATTATTGCCACGGACGGGATCAAAAGGAATAAATGGAAGAATATGTTGGGGCGCTGTGGCACAGGCTCATTACCGATGTGGCGGACAAACGCTATCCGAGTGAGGCTGTGTCGCTGGAGCAGATCAGCAAGATTGCCGGTATCCTGTTCCGTTCCTGGGGCGGCGACAGCGGGCTTGCCGTCAAATCCGCAACCGCGACCCGCCATGGTGCAAAACGCAGCCTGTTGCAACGCATCGCCGGCAGCAACATGAAAACCGAGTTGACCTGGTTGGACGGCGAAACGCTGAATCTCCCCGCAATCATCGATCTTTTTCCGCAGCGGGATTTGAACCGCGATTTATATCTTTGGCTCATCGCCTTGGCAGCTACCCATTCCGAACCCGCGCTGCCGTGGATACAGCGAAACCAGCGCGCCACGCAGGATGTTCTGGAGCGGTTCCCCGGACTGGCGTGCCGTTATCAACGCTTGGCGGACGCGGTGTTGGACATGCGCCCGCGGCCAGAGCGACTACCGCATGGCGAGCGGGAACAGGAAGAGGCCATTCGAGCTGCGTTGCTGAATCCCGGAAGCGTGGAGCGCCTGCCTCCTGCCAGACGCCCACCTCAGCCGGTGTACTTGTGGCTGCATCCCGATCCTCCCGCCAGCGAACCCGCAAGCGGCAAGAGCAACGACCCGCAAGATCACAACGCAGGGGACAACATAATAAAGAAGGAAAAGGACCGTCGTTACCAGGCTGAGCGCGTCGACATGCCAGATAGCAAAGACAGCTTCATGATGTCCTTCCGCGCAGAGAGCATTCTGAGCTGGGCAGAATATATCAAGGTCAATCGCCCGACCGAGGAGGATGACCCTCCTGATGACCGACCGGCAGAGGACCTGGATCGCTTGAGCGTGGCGCAGGACGGCAAGACCGCAGCCTCGCGCCTGAAGTTCGATCTCGACTTGCCCTCTGCGGCATCAGATGACCGGCCTCTGGGTGACGGGATACTGCTGCCTGAATGGCATTACAAAAAACAGCTCCTGCAGCCGGCTCACTGCCGATTGCAGCCCATGCTGGCACGTGGCGCAGAACCGCTGCCACTGCCTGCCCACCTGTCCGCGACCGCGCGCCGCCTGCGCAGTCAGTTCGCTGCATTGACTCCATCCAAGGTATGGCTCCGGGGGCAGTTCGACGGGAGTGAACTCGACCTGGATGCCTGCGTGCAATTCAGTGCCGACCGAATGGGCGGCCTGCAGGCGCGGGAACAGGGACTGTACAAATCACATCAATACCACGATCGCGATCTGGCGTGCCTGCTGCTGGCAGACTTGTCGCTGTCAACCGATTCCTACATCAGCGATCACGAGCGTGTGATCGATGTCATTCGCGACACCCTGTTCCTGTTTTCGGAAGCGCTATCCGCCACTGGCGACCGATTTGCGCTTTACGGATTCTCCTCGCTCAGGCGGGAAAATATTCGCTTCCATATACTCAAGGAATTCGAGCGCAAGTACAACGATGAAATACGCGGACGCATTGCCGCGATCAAACCGGGCTTTTATACCCGCATGGGCGCGGCGATACGCCATGCCAGTCAGCTACTCGTTAAACAAGCGGCAACGCAAAAGCTGTTGCTGATCCTTACCGATGGCAAACCCAACGATCTGGACCAGTACGAAGGACGCTACGGTGTGGAGGACACGCGCGTTGCCATCCATGAAGCGCGACAAATGGGATTGAGACCATTCTGCGTAACCATCGATGAAAAGGGCAGCAACTATCTGCCCCATCTGTTCGGTATCAGCGGCTATGTAGTGATACGAAAGCCAGCCGAATTGCCGCGCGAATTGCCGCTGCTATATGCACAATTGACGCGTTGAAATACAACGCGCGCGGATGTTTGCCCAACAGTGTCGATTCTAGTTGTACCAGGACTTCGGCTGCTCTTTTTCCCAGCCTTTTCTCGCCAGAGTGATCAGCCAGCCGGTATAGAAAAACACCTCGAACATCAGAAATGCCAATCCCCACAGAAAAACGTTCATGAGCGAATAGTTACCTATGCGAGTTGAGATTCCCCATGCCTGGGGAGGGTTGATCCAGTTGCTTAGCACGGGACCGATCAAAGGGCCCAGCAGGCAGGAAGAAATGAACATGGCAGCGAAATGGATCGATGCCTGTTTGCCTGAAGGCAAATATTGGAATAGTTCAGTTTCCTTTTTCTCTTTAACCACCATTCCACCTCTTCTGTCAGGGATGATCACGTCATAGCGCCGGGACACGATGTGCGGCTTTAACGGGTGAATCGTAACATCGCAGCTCGCCCAATGAGATTGACCTGCAATAAGGAAATCGGCCTGGCGGGGAGGTATCGGGGATTACGTCCCTGTTAGCGGAAATTTCCGGGTGTTTGCGGTTTGTAAGAAGCTTGACCTTGATCAATGAGTTTAGACCGTCATAGTTTCACCATGCACTCACGGGGCAAGGTGCGTTTGCTCGCTTAACGATGTACCTAATTCATAGTCAATCAGGGAGTACATGATGATGCATGCAAAGAATCGAATGTTGGGATTGCTGGCGTTGTTCGCTTTGCCATTTGCCGTAAGCACCGCATATGCGCAGGAGACTGAAGGCCACAGTGCAGGCAAATCGGAAACGATATATGAGAGTTCCGGCGGTTCGCCGCTTGGCAATGAGCCCATGCACCAGAATATCAATCCAAAGGCACCTCCGATGACCGAGGCCGAATTCAGTCGTGGCAAAGAGATTTTCTTCCAGCGCTGCGCGGGCTGTCACGGCGTATTGCGCAAGGGTGCCACCGGCAAGCCGTTGACCCCGGATATCACTTTGGAGCGCGGCACCGAATACCTGAAGGTGTTCATCAACTTCGGCTCTCCGGCGGGTATGCCCAACTGGGGCACATCCGGTGAGTTGACCGAAAAGGAAGTGGATCTGATGGCTCGTTACGTGCAGCAGGAACCGCCGACACCGCCCGAGTACGGCATGAAGGAAATGGAGGCATCATGGAAAGTCCTGGTACCCCCCGAGAAGCGTCCCACCAGGCAGATGAACAAGCTTAACCTGAAGAACCTGTTTTCGGTGACGCTGCGCGATGCCGGCAAGATTGCTTTGATTGACGGAGACACCAAGAAGATCGTAGAGACCATCAAAACCGGCTATGCCGTGCATATTTCTCGTATGTCCGCGTCCGGCCGGTACCTTTTTGTGATCGGCCGCGATGCCAGGATCGACCTGATCGACTTGTGGATGGACAAACCTGCTACCGTGGCCGAGATCAAGATCGGCCTGGAAGCGCGTTCTGTCGAAACGTCCAAGTTCAAGGGCTTTGAGGACAAGGTTGCAATCGCAGGGACTTATTGGCCGCCGCAATTTGTGATCATGGATGGTGACACGCTCAAGCCGCGCAAGATCGTGTCGACCCGTGGTATGACAGTCGATCCGCAGGAGTATCACCCGGAACCTCGCGTAGCCTCGATCGTGGCTTCGCACTACCATCCGGAGTTTCTGGTTAATGCCAAGGAAACCGGCAAGATTTACATGGTCAATTATTCTGATTTAACAAATCTGAAGATGACGGTAATTGACGCCGCTCGTTTCCTGCACGACGGTGGTTTCGATTCCACAGGGCGCTACATGATGGTGGCCGCCAATGCCTCTAACAAGATAGCGGTGGTGGATACCAAGGAGGATAAGCTGACGGCTTTGATCGATGTGGGCAAGACACCGCACCCCGGTCGCGGTGCAAACTTCATCGATCCAAAATTCGGACCGGTTTGGGCGACAAGCCATCTGGGCGACGATTCCATCTCGCTGATCGGCACAGACCCGATCAAGCATAAGCAGAATGCATGGAAGGTGGTGCGCACAATCACCGGGCAAGGTGGTGGTTCGCTGTTCATCAAGACAAATCCAAAATCCAGGAATCTTTGGGTCGATACCCCTTTGAATCCGGATCCGAAATTGAGCCAATCAGTTGCGGTGTTCGATATCAACCATCTGGATAAGGGCTACGCAGTACTTCCGATCGGTGAATGGTCAGGCTTGGGCGACGGAGCCAAGCGTATCGTGCAGCCTGAGTACAACGCGGCAGGCGATGAAGTCTGGTTCTCGGTATGGAGCGCCAAGGACAAGGAATCTGCGATCGTGGTGGTGGACGACAAGACCCGCAAACTGAAGGCTGTGATCAAGGATCCGGAGATCATCACGCCGACGGGCAAGTTCAATGTGTACAACACGCAGCACGATATTTACTGAACCTGAATCGAATGATTGGGAAGATGGGAGTCGACTTAAGTGAAACCTGGCACTTCCCGTTTGAGAGTCTGAGAATGAATATTGAAAGGAAATTGTGATGAAACTTCGTTACGCATTGGTTCTGTCAGGCACTTTGCTGATAAGCATGCAGACAGCACAGGCTGCAGTGGATATGGCAAAGGGTGACGCACTCGCGAAAGCGAGCAATTGCATGGCCTGTCACGCCATAGACAGGAAACTGGTCGGCCCCGCCTATCAGGATGTTGCAAAGAAATACAAGGGTGACAACAGCGCAGAGGCCAAATTGGTCAAAAAGGTGAAGGAGGGCGGCTCCGGGGTGTGGGGCCAGATTCCGATGCCAGCGAATAGTCCGAAAGTAAGTGATGCCGACATCAAGATTTTGGTTGAATGGGTGCTGGCGCATTAAGTTGCCTGAGTTTGATGCATTTGTCGTACCCCTTCCGTGGGGGACAGCTGTCAGCTTACTCAGTCCATTCTCATATGAGCGGAAAAGGCAGCTATTTCTCATTGGCCTACTGGCGAGTTTTGCCTTGCTCTCCAATAGCGTGGTCTATGCCGCACCCGCTATGCCCGATGCGGCACGTCGTGCGGAACTGATCCGGATGGTGCGTAACGATTGCGGCTCATGTCACGGCATCCGATTGACGGGCGGTCTCGGCCTTTCCCTGACTCCAGAAGCGCTCAGGGAAAAGCCGGATAGTGCGTTGGTGGCAACCATTTTGTATGGCCGTCCCGGCACTCCGATGCCACCCTGGCAGGGTTTCATGAGTGAACCGGAGGCAGAGTGGATTGTTGAAAACCTTAAGCTGGGATTTCCAAATGTTAAATCGCATTAACTTTCTTGCCTTGATGATTCTTGCCCTGCCAGGGTGTTCGAACGTGCCTTTGCGCGGAACGGGAGATCTTGGGGTGGTGATCGAGCGTGCCACCGGCAGCATCGATGTGGTAGAGACCAGCGGTCGTTCGGTACTGGGTAAGGTTACAGGCCTGGGGGATCTTTCACATGCTTCGGTGAATTATTCTCGGGACGGACGCTATGCCTACGTTTTTGGTCGCGATGGCGGTTTGACAAAGGTAGACCTGCTGGAAATGCGTGTGGTCAAACGGGTGATGCAATCCGGCAACAGCATCGGCGGAGCCATTTCCCAAGACGGTAAGCTGGTCGCCGTGGCCAATTACACACCCGGCGGTATCAAAGTATTCGACTCCGCAACCCTGGACCAGGTGGCAGATATTCCATCGCTCGACGATACCGGCAAATCATCCAAGGTTGTCGGGCTGGTTGATGCACCTGGCAATCGCTTTGTATGGTGCCTGTTCGAAGCCGGGGAAATCTGGGTGGGAGATTTCAAATCTCCCGCCACGCCGGTGCTGCAGAAATTCAAGCACATCGGCAAAGAGCCCTACGATGCGATGATCACAGCCGACGGCCGATATTATCTGGCAGGTCTGTTCGGCGAGGATGGTCTGGCGCTGATCGATTTGTGGAACCCGGAGGCGGGCGCAAAACAGGTGCTGAACCATTACGGCAAAGGGGAACAGAAGTTGCCGGTATTCAAGATGCCTCATATGGAAGGCTGGGCGGCAACCGGCAGCGAATTGCTGGTACCGGCCGTGGGGCGCCATGAAGTGCTGGTCATTGACGAGAATAACTGGCAGGAAGTGGCCCATATTCCAGTACATGGCCAGCCGGTGTTCGTGGTGGCGCGGCCAGACAACCGTCAGGTGTGGGTGAATTTCGCTTTTCCAGACAACGATACCGTGCAGGTCATTGACGTGCAGAGCCGCAAGATCGTACAAACCATCCATCCGGGTAAGGCCGTTCTGCATATGGAATTTACTCCTCGCGGCGAGTCCATCTGGGTTTCCGCACGCGATGACAACAAGGTGACCATATACGATAGCGAGACCTTTGCCGTGCAAGGCGAACTCCATGTCGATAGCCCAAGCGGTATCTTTTTCACCCACCGCGCCAATAGGACCGGCTTATGAATGCCGCCCTGGAACTGCATCTGCTCAACGATTTTCAGCATGACTTCCCGCTTGAACCCACGCCGTTCGCGTCGATCGCCAAGCGCTTGGGAACAGGGCAAGAGGAGGTGTTGCAGATACTGAACGGTCTGCAGCAACGAGGCACTGTAAGCAGGGTTGGTGCTGTGTTCCGCCCACGAAGTATCGGAGCCAGCACGTTGGCTGCGCTGGCTGTGCCTGATGAGAAACTGGATGAAGTGGCGCAAATGGTGAGCAGCTACCCTGAAGTCAATCATAACTATCAGCGCGAACATCATTTCAATTTATGGTTCGTGGCGGCCGCCGCAAATGAAGTGGCTCTGCAGCGCACTCTGAAGAAAATCGAGGAGCGCTCGGGCTGCAAGGTTCTCTTTCTGCCATTGCTGGAGGAATACCATATCGATCTGGGCTTTGACATGACCGGCTCCAAACGCAAAAGTGCCACTTTTATCGATATCCATTCCGGTTCGTTGCGACAGCCATACCTGCCGACTGAACAAGAGAATCGCCTGATCGCAGCCATTCAATCTGGCCTGCCTATTGTCGAACGTCCATTCGAGGCAATTGGGATGACGTTAGGGCAGTCTGAATCCGATGTGATCAAGGGCGTGCAAGACCTGATCCGCCTGGGGGTGATCAAGCGTATCGGTGTGGTGGTTCGACATCACGAACTTGGCTACCGTGCAAATGCCATGGTGGTGTGGGACATTCCAGACGAGGAAGTCAGCCAGGTGGGTTTGTGCCTGGGAAAAGTCGAGTTTGTCACTTTGTGCTACCGTCGCCCCAGGCGTTTGCCAGCTTGGCGTTACAACCTGTTCTGCATGATCCATGGTCATGATCGGGAGGAGGTTCTCGCGCGTGTCGACGAAATGCGCCAAGCGTGCGGACTGCAGCACCGGGTTTGCGAAGTGTTGTTCAGCACCCGTCGCTTTAAACAATGTGGTGCTCGTTATGCTCGGGCGGCGGCATGATGGACAGTCTGGATCGGGCAATCATCAATCACTTGCAGGGTGGCTTCCCAGTCTGCGCAAACCCTTATGCCGAGGCCGCGAAGCAGCTTGGCACCAGCGAAATCGAATTGCTGGCACGCATAAAAAAACTGCTTGGCGACAGGGTGCTAACCCGTTTCGGCCCCATGTACCACGCTGAGCGCCTGGGCGGCGGCTTAAGCCTGGTCGCGATGAAGATACCACCCAATGACTTCGATCGCGTGGCCGGAATCGTTAATCGAATGCCCGAGGTGGCTCACAATTACGCCCGCGACAATGTGCTCAACATGTGGTTCGTGCTGGCCACGGAAACCCCGGAAGGCCAGCAGAATGCGCTTGACGTGATCGAACACGAAACCGGTTACCCGGTCTTCAACATGCCGAAAATCAAGGAATACTTCGTCGAGTTAAAGTTGCGGGTATGACCCAATCGTTACGTAATTAGTCGAGTTTAACAATGAACATGGACGCAATTGATCGAGCAATCATTGTCGCGACCCAGGAAGGGTTGCCACTGGTTCCACAGCCCTATCACGCCGTGGCGCATCAGGTCGGCATCGAACCGGACGAAGTGATGGCAAGATTCCGCATCATGCTGGAAAGCGGTGTCATTCGGCGCATCGGGGCAGTGCCTAATCATTATGCGTTGGGCTACAAAGCTAACGGTATGACGGTATGGGATGTAGCGGATGAACGCATAGACGAGTTGGGTAAACGGATAGGTCAATTGGATTTTGTCAGCCATTGCTATCAGCGCCCGCGTCATCTGCCTGACTGGTCTTACAACCTTTTTGCCATGGTTCACGGCCATGATCGCACAGAAACCGAACGGAAGGCGCAACAGATCGCTGAATTGCTGGGGGGCGATTGCCGTGCACATGAAATCCTTTACAGCACACGCATATTAAAGAAAACGGGCCTGCGCATACCCGGATAAAGTTGGTTCCCCTTGATTTGAATCATTCAAATCTCATCGAAAACAGATTAAATTCGTTGCAGATCTGTTCATCAACAATGCTGATAGCATAATTTCGGAGTGCACCTAAATTGTTCCGTATCTCGCAATTCATGCAGGAAATTGCCCATCCCATGCCGCTTGGGACGAGGCGCGATCCGGCAGGGCCGGTGGTTATCTGGAACCTGATCAGGCGCTGCAATCTGACATGCAAGCACTGCTACTCCATTTCCGCTGACAAGGATTTTCCGGGTGAGTTGTCCACCGCGGAAGCGTTCGATGTCATGGATGATCTGAAGCGCTTTCACGTACCGGTGCTGATTCTCTCTGGCGGAGAACCGCTACTTCGACCGGATATTTTCGACATTGCGCAGCGCGCCAAGGCGATGGGTTTCTATGTTGGGCTGTCATCCAACGGCACCCTGATCGACGATGGGAATATCGCCAGAATTGCGGCAGCAGGGTTCAACTACGTTGGTGTCAGTCTGGACGGTATCGGGGCAACCCACGACCAATTCCGCCGCATGGAGGGCGCATTCGATAAGTCCATGCAGGGTATCCGCCTTTGCAAGGCGCGCGGGATCAAGGTCGGTATCCGTTTCACGCTGACACAGGACAATGCACGGGATTTGCCGGCTATATTGCAGTTGATGGAGGACGAAGGGCTGGACAAGTTCTACCTCTCCCATCTCAACTACGCCGGGCGCGGCAACAAGAACCGCAAAGATGACGCGTTCCACCAGACCACCCGCGCTGCTATGGATCTGCTCTTCGATACCTGCTGGCACAACCAGCAGGCTGGCAGGCCAAAGGAGTTCGTGACCGGAAACAACGATGCTGACGGCGTGTATCTGCTGTTCTGGGTAAGAAAAAACTTCCCGCATCTTGAAAGCCATATCCGTGCCAAGCTGGAACAATGGGGAGGTAATTCGTCAGGTGTGAACGTGGCCAACATCGACAATCTGGGCAACGTCCATCCCGACACGATGTGGTGGAACTACTCCCTGGGCAACGTGCGCGAGCGTCCTTTTTCGGAGATATGGATGGATACCTCAGACCCCATCATGGCCGGTCTGAAGGCGCGGCCGCGAAACGTCGGCGGCCGCTGCGGTGCGTGTGAGCATTTCGCTATCTGCGGTGGGAATACGCGGGTGCGGGCGTGGCAAGTGACGGGCGATCCATGGGCGGAAGATCCGGCGTGTTATCTGAGCGACGAAGAAATCGGCGTGGTGCAGTTTGCCGCAGCGGGGGGATGACGATGAAAGGGATACTTGCAGTGTGCTGTCTGCTTCTTGCCTTGGCCGCCCAGGCCGGCGAACCCGCAGAGAAGCTTTATGCCGCGCATTGCGCCTCGTGTCACGGTGCTGATCGTCTTGGCGGTACCGGTCCGGCACTGCTTCCGGAAAATCTCGAGCGTCTGCGACTTCCGGAGGCCGTCAAGACCATTGCACAGGGACGTGCCGCAAGTCAGATGGCGGGTTTCGCCAACAAGCTTTCCAAAGAGGAGATCGAAGCACTGGCCGGGTTCATTTATACCAGCTTGCCCCAAGTTCCGGTCTGGGGTGACAAGGAAATTTCCGCCTCGCATATTCAGTACGCGGTCCCGGCCAACTTGTCAGACAGGCCGATCTTCAAGGCAGACCCATTGAATCTTTTTGTGGTGGTCGAGTTGGGAGATCATCATGCCACCATTCTGGATGGAGACAAATTCGAGCCCATATTTCGCCTTCCCACGCGCTTTGCCCTTCATGGCGGACCCAAATTTTCGCCAGATGGCCGTTACGTTTATTTCGCCTCGCGCGACGGCTGGATCAGCAAATTCGATATCTATAATCTTTATACCGTGGCCGAGATCCGGGCCGGTATCAATAGCAGAAACCTGGCAGTCTCAGGCGATGGCAAGACGATATTGGTTGGCAATTATTTGCCTCATTCGCTGGTGTTGCTGAATGCAGGGGATCTCTCCTTGATTAAGATCATCCCGACCGTTGGGCAGGACGGCAAGAGTTCGCGCGTTTCAGCCGTGTATCAGGCGGAGCCGCGCGGTAGTTTTATTGCAGCGCTGAAGGACGTGAAGGAGGTCTGGGAAATTCCTTATACCGTGCAGCCCCAGAAAAGCGGTTGGCGGCAAAGTTACGATTCGGCTTCGGCCGGCATGGTGGTGGGCGCTCGGACTTTTCCGATCCGCCAAATCGCGGTGGATGATTACCTGGATGATTTCTTCTTCGACCAATCCTACAAACACCTCATCAGCACTGCGCGCGATAGCAAGAAAGGGCACGTGCTTGACCTCGATACCGGGAAAAAAGTTGCCGATCTGGATTTGCCCGGCATGCCGCATCTTGGCTCGGGCATTACCTGGAATTACCAAGGGCACCCAGTACTCGCGACGCCAAACATGAAGGAGGGCGTAGTTACGGTAATCGACATGGAAACCTGGAAAACGATCAAGCAAATCAAGACGCCCGGGCCGGGCTTCTTCATGCGCAGTCACGAGAACACCCGTTATGCCTGGACCGACGGTTTTGCAACCGGCAATCCGGAGAGTCGCGACACCATGACATTGATCGACAAAGATACGCTGGAGGTCGCGCATATCTTGCGCCCCGAGCCAGGCAAGACCGCGGCCCATGTGGAATTCACTCGCGATGGGAAATATGCGTTGGTCAGTATCTGGGAGATGGACGGTGCGTTGATAGTCTATGACACGGCAACACTTGAGATAGTGAAACGTATTCCAATGAAGAAACCGTCGGGAAAATATAACGTTTACAACAAAATTACCCGCTCCAGCGGAACCAGCCACTAACTGGATAAGCTTTCGAATCAATGTCTATTTGCGGTTGAACAATTGACCACAGAGGGAAAGCAGTATTGATCGTCAGGCACAGGTCGGAAAGGCATCTACATTTGAGCGGTCAAGGTGTATCTTGCTTCCGGGGCGTTTATCCTGGCTAAAGAGATTGACCCGGCAAACAGCCCCGCCAGGATGATCTAAGCTTACTTATTGGATATGAAGACGCCGGGAGAGATCCATTCCGCAATTCGATGGTTAGCCCTGCTGTTGGATAAACACCGTCATTCGATTAACGAACTTGAGGGAACGTGAGATGGCCAAGAAAATCCCGATACATCCCGCACACCCGGAGCGAATTTGCTGGGGATGCGATAGATACTGCGCTGTTGATTCAATGTATTGTGGCAACGGTTCAGAACGCGCACAGCATCCTGTCGAGCTGTTTGGAAGTGACTGGCTCGAATTCGGCAAAGAAGAGGTGATTCCCGTGAAAAAAGTACAGGAAGCACCATAGTCCATTTCCTGAGCGCCCAAATAAGAAATGGCACTTCCAGAATACTGCTCCATAGTTGTGTTTTAGCTGGTTCCAGCTCATCTGATCCATTATGTTCAGCAGCAGGATCGACTCACGAAAGGGTGAGTCTTTGTGTCTGTTCGTTCAATTAAATTGAATAGCCATGACCTGCTGAAGGAATATTTTCCCGAAAATTCTTGATTGCCGTATGTCATGATTCAAGCTTGGCAGTTACACAATCAAAACTATTATGAAGCTTAATCAAGATAGCTCCCGGAGAGTGGTACTTGAATCACCGGCATTGCAGTGGGTCGATTCGAGCCTGCCCGGCATAAAACGGAAACTGCTTGAGCACCATGGCGATGAATTTTCCCGTTCGACTTCATTTCTGCGATACGGACCAAATACGCAATTTGAACCTCAAGACAATGTGTCAGGACAGGAGATTTTGGTTCTCGAAGGCGTCTACGAGGATGATGCGGGCAGTTACACTGCAGGGACTTACATTAAAAACCCACCTGGGTTATCTCACGCCACCGGTTCAGAATCTGGTTGCACCTTATTCGTGAAGAATAATTATCTCACCTTGGACGACACGCAGCGAACGGTTATCGATACTCGAAATGCCGACTGGTTTCAGGGGCTTGTTTCAGGTCTGACCGTTCTGCCGCTTGCCGAGATCGGTACAAAACACACTGCCCTGGTGCGTTGGGCGCCTGAGACCAGATTCAACCCGCACCGCCATTACGGCGGTGAAGAAATCTTGGTGCTGGAGGGCGTTTTCGAAGATGAATTCGGTAGGTATCCCGAGGGAACGTGGATACGAAGTCCCCATATGAGCGGCCACCACCCATTTAGTATTGAAGGTTGCCTTATACTGGTAATGACAGGTCATTTGCTCGATTGAAACTTCGCGGGGATCCATATCTTAAGTAATGCCACACGGAACGCTTCGCAAAATGCAGGTGAAAAGAATTTTCAGGAATGGCTTGCCCCTATCGGTTTGCCAGTTGAAATGCGAATCCTGGACGATTAGCATCCTGTTTGACGCGGGCACTCGATAAATTCCCGGTTAACGGAGATTTTATCCACTCGTCTCCGAATATAAATATCAAAACAACTTTCATTGCTAAGTCGAAAATCGGCTAATGGATCGACAACTGAACAGCGACGAAGCCTTTGAATTCGCATTTTCCTGTCACAAGACAGGCGATACGGAAAATGCCAAAGCGACCTATCTCAGGATTCTCGAAGCAGTGCCGGAAGAGCCGCGATCCTTGCATTTCCTCGGCATTTTGTTGCACCAGGAAGAGAAGAGTGACCTGGCCCTGTCATGCGTGAAGAGATCAATCGAGCTTTTTCCGGATTCCCCGGACTGGAGAAACGATCTAGGCAACATCCTTGCTGATCGCGGGGATTTCGCGGGTGCCGTGGCAGAATTTGAAAGCGCCATTGTCTTGATGCCGGGCAATCCGGTGTACTGGAATAATCTGGGCGCTGTTCAGGACCGATGCGGAAGGTCGGCGGAAGCGTATCTCTCTTTTCAGGAGGCCATCGCCATCGATCCGTTTTTTGGGGATGCATTGATCAATCTGGCCAGTTTGCTCGATCGGGAGGGACGACAAGTCGAAGCGACAGAATATCATTGCCGTGCCTACGTCCTTGCGCCGACACACGGCAAACCCAAATCCATGCTGGGAATCGCGTATTGCAGATTGGGCCGGTTGGCCGAAGCTGCAGAAATCTATCGAGAATGGATGTTCGAAGAGCCTGACAATCCCATCCCGAAGCATCACTTCCTGGCTTGTTCAAAGGCGGCTGTGCCACTTCGCGCATCAGACGACTACGTGGAAAAGCATTTTGACAGGTCCGCGGCCAATTTCGATTTCAATCTGAATAACATAGCTTATCGTGGACCGGAAATGATCGGCAGAGCGCTGGAGCGGGTTGCCGCCGATAGCCGGGGTTTTTCGGTACTTGATGCAGGATGCGGCACGGGACTTTGCGCCTCGATGCTTTCCGTCTATGCCAAGCGGCTCATCGGTGTCGATCTTTCTTCGGCGATGCTTGATGAGGCGAAGAAACGCGGTCTATATCACGAACTGGTGAAATGCGAGATCACGCATTATCTTGCCGAACATCCGGACTGCTTCGATCTTGTCGCAGCCGCTGATACCTTGATCTATTTTGGCGCTCTGGAAGAATTGTTCAGTGCCGCATATTCTGCGCTTCGTCCCGGCGGTTTTCTTGTTTTCACTGTCGAGGATGAGAGGTCTGCGAATGCAACGTTCAGCTTCAATCCGAACGGGCGTTATAGCCACGGCAAAGACTACCTTGATACCTTGCTGCTGCAATCCGGTTTTGAACTTCTGGCAATGGATTCAGACATTATCAGGGTTGAATTCGGCATGCCGGTTGCTGGCCTGACGATCACGGTACGGCGTAAACTGTGACGATAGAAATCAAATGTCGATGGCAATTTCATTGTCGGTGCTCATTCTCGTTCAACTAACAAAGCAAACCAGATCATTGAGATGATGCCGAATCCGGATAGATCCTTGAGTCCACAACATTTATTTGTCAATGCGCTACGAGCGATGGCCGTATTGGTCGCTATCGTGCTCGTGTGTATCGCCTATGTCGCAGTGGTGGGTGTTTCCATTGACGCTTCCCGGCAGCGGGAAGAAGTGGCGGCCTTGCTTGAGAAAAGCCTTGGGCGCGAGGTGCGTTTCGAGGGGGCGATGAAGCTTGAGGTATCCGCCCGTCCCAAACTGCATGTTGGAGGATTGCATATCGCCAATGCGCCGGGATTCGGGGGGGAAGACTTTGCCAGCCTGGGGGACGCGCATCTGGCGTTGAATTTATGGGCGCTTCTCCGGCTGCGACTGCAGCTCGAAGAGCTGTCCGGCAGCGATGTGCATGTTCGTTTGCAAATGAATAAAAACGGCAGCAGCAACTGGACATTCAATCCGGCCGACCGGAAGAGGAATGTGACGGAGCCTTCCGATTCGGCCACAGGAGATGGTGCCGAGCTGGAGGAGCTGCTGGCGCGGCTGGATGTCAAACGGGTGTCGCTTGAAAACCTGAACGTAAGATTTGTCGGCGCGAACGGGAACAAACACTTCTTTGAACTGCAAACGCTCGTTGCGCAACTGCGGGCCGGCCAGCCTCTGACAGTGGCTCTAAACGGCACGGTTGAAAAGAAATATCCCTACAAGATGAATATCACCGGCGGCACCTTGGCCGATCTGGTGCGATTCGACAAACCGTGGCCGATGGATCTGTCGCTCGATTTCCTGAGTTCGCGATTGACGCTGAAAGGCAATGTGTCCGACAGCAGCGGAGACTTGCATTTTGGTCTCGCTACGGATGACCTCGGTGAAATCGAACGCTTGTTGCAGACCAGGTTGCCTGCAGTTGGAGTCACCCGCATTTTGGGCGATATCAAGTACGCACCGGGGAAGATCGAGATGGATAATCTGAGTGGAGCCATAGGCAAGACGACGCTCAATGGTTCACTCGGTCTTGACTATAGCGGCAAGTGCCCCAGCGTGTCTGGCGAACTGGTTTTGCCGGCGCTGGATGTGCGTCCCTTCATGACGGGAAAGCCCGTTACGCAAGATGAACCTCCGAAAGACCTTGCCCAGATGTATCGGGAATTCGTCAAGGCGACATTCAGCCTGAACGACCTTAATAGCGCCAATGCAGATCTGACCTTGCGTGTGGGGCAATTGATCGGTTTTCCCGGCGCGGTGCATGACGCGATATTGAAGGTGAAATTGGAACAAGGCCGCCTTTCTATACCGGTACTAGCCACTGTGGCGGATGTGAAACTGTCCGGCAGCGTCACCGCCGATGCAAGCGTGACGCCCCCCCGATTCATGCTTGCTCTCGGAACGCATGATTCCGACCTGGGAAATCTGGCGGAACTGCTGTTGGGGATACGCGATGTCAAAGGGCGGTTGAGCCGGTTCGACCTGCGCATCGCCGCACGCGGCGACCGTGGCGCTGAATTGATGCAAAGTCTGGATGTGCGGTTACAGGTGAAAGGTGGAAAGCTGACGTATGGCAACCAGGCAGATGCTCATCCCGTCAGATTCTCCCTGGATGACCTGGAAATTGCGCTGCCCGCGGGCAAGGCGTTGCGGGGTGAAGCGCATGGTTCTTTGCTGGACAAGAATTTCAGCGCGACATTGATGAGCGGTTCATTGACCGCCATCATGCAGGAATCGAATGCCCCGGTCGATTTTGAATTGCTGGCCGGAAGTGCAAAGGTCGCGATATATGCCGTCTTGCAGCCGTCCGCGGCGCATTCCGGTTCCAGCGTGGCTTTCGAACTCTCCGCGCCGCACTCCGGCGAGATCGCCAGCTGGCTCGGCCTCAAGCCGGGAGTGGATGCGCCGATCGACGTGCACGGAAATTTTCGTGCGCACGATGACCGCTGGCATTTGGCCGATTTTTCCCTGCAATTGGGGCATAGCGAATTGCATGCGGATGCACTGCGCACGTTTGGAGAGGGGCGGTCGCTGATCAAATTCCAGTTGACGGGCGATCTTGTGGATGTGGACGAACTGGAATCGATGTTGCCCGAGAGCAGCGAGAATGCGCACACGACGACGACGGCTGCCACCAATCTGATCGATCTTCCCATCCTGCCGAAGGGTATCAATCTTGCAGATGCCGATATCACCGTGCGCATCAAGCGCATCACCAGTTCCTCACCGCTGGAAGTCCGCAACCTGAGTTTCGACGGACGCATACGCGATGGCATGATGCCCGCCTCTCCGTTCGAGGCCAATGTAGACGGCAATGATTTCAAAGGTGCGATCCTGCTGGATCTGCGCACTCAGCAACCGCACTCAGTCCTGTGGTTGTCGTCGATCGGCATGAATATCGGCAGTGCAATGAAAAAGCTCGGTATCGCGAGCAACGTCGATGTCGATGTGGATCACTTGCGCCTGCAACTGGACCTGCGTTCGAGCCGCTTGGGAAAACTGCTGGCGAAATCTGACATGGCACTTGATTTCGAGGGAGGGCATCTCACGCTGCATGACGCCAATACCGGGGGGAAGATGGTCATTTTGCTCGACAACGGCGAACTCAAATCTGCCGCGGGAGAGCCGGTGCATTTAAGTCTGCTGGGGACGCTGGACAAGACTCCCGTTTCCATCTCGATGGAATCCGCAAAAGCTTCCGATCTTATAGACCCGAACCTGCCCATCCCGTTCAAGCTCAACGCGAGCATGTCCGGTGCCACCTTGAAGTTGTCCGGTGACGTCGACCGGCCCTTTGCAAAACCGGACATCGATCTTGCGATCGAAATGCGCGGCAGCCGTCTGGACAATCTCAATTTGCTGGCAAACACCTCCTTGCCTCCCTGGGGCCCGTGGTCGGCCGCCGGCAAACTCCATGTGTCTCCTATCGGCTATGAAGTCTCGTCGTTACAGCTGCAGGTGGGAAGCAGTCAACTCAACGGTCATGGCAAGGTCGATACAAGGGTCGTGCCTCCCCGTATCGATGTCGACCTGACGGCACCAACGATCCAGCTCGACGATTTCCGGTTCGGTGGCTGGTCGCCGGAAAAGAACAAGCCTGCGACTACGAAAAATCCGGATTCCAGTGGCAATCTTCTCCGGAAATCCGGTGAGACGGGGCACGAGGCCAAGGAGATATTAAGCCCCGAAGTACTGCGACGGCAGAATGCGTTCCTGACAGTGCGCGTGGATCAGGTCGTTTCCGGTGGCGATATGCTGGGGAATGGCAAGCTCGATGCTCAGTTGGAGAATGGCAAGGCGGTTATCGGCCCGGTCATCGTCAACACGCCTGGCGGCTCGGCATTGCTGCGACTTCAATATGAACCCGTCGAAAAGGATGTCGCGTTCAATCTGAGCGTGGAAGCAAAGCATTTCGATTACGGCATCCTGGCGCGCCGGATCGATCATAAGAGCGAGATGCAGGGCACCTTCAGCCTGAATGTCGATGTCAGCGCCCGGGCAAGATACTTTTCCGAGCTGCTGCGCTATGGCAAGGGCAATATAGATTTTGTGGTGTGGCCCAAGAACATGAAATCGGGCTTACTCGACATGTGGGCAGTGAATGTGCTGGTGGCGCTATTGCCTGTGATCGATTCCTCGAACACGTCCGTGGTCAACTGCGCTGTCGGACGTTTTGTCTTGAACGAAGGAAAACTTTCCAGCAAGACCCTCCTGGTGGACACGAGCCGGATGCGGGTCACCGGAAGGGGAGGAGTGGATTTCGCTGCCGAGAAGCTTGGTTTCTATATGCAGCCCCGTGCCAAGACACCCCAATTTCTGAGTTTCTCCCTGCCTGTCGAACTTGACGGCAGTTTTGAGGATTTTGGCGTCGGGGTGAGGCCCATTGATGTGCTGGAAACCATGGGGCAGTTCACCACGTCGGTAGTCTGGGCGCCGTTGCAGATGTTGTTCGGTAAAGAGGCGCCCTCGGACGGGCACGATGTCTGTGAGGCAGTCGAATTCAAATAGCTCTCGTCTATGGCTCATGGGCACCCGAACAGGCCGCCCATGCGTAGCGAATTGGCCCGGAATCCCGCCCTAACGGGCGCTTTCACCCGCTCCTGATCCGGGTGGGGCTTCTGTCTGCAGTGAAAGCAGATTGTTCCGTACAAAGGCGATGTGGCCTCGCAGGCCATAAACCAGGTCGCCGAACTTGGACGGCACGACGATCTTGCTCACCGCGCTTTCGATGTGATCCAGGCGGCGCAAAAGCTCTTCCCGTTTGTGGGGGTCTGACCAGTGCATGAAGGCGTTCCGTTCGATATCGAACAATGTCCGGTACCAGCTTTTGATCCGGTACTCCATCTGCCAGCGGTAAAAGGCAGGCGCTGCCTTGAGTGCAGGGATCAGCACCAATGCGATCGGAACGATCACCGAGAGCAGACGCGCGATCAGGCTCGCGATTCCATAGGGGAAGGTGCGATAGAGAAAGCTCTTGCCCGATGTGTAATAGCGGTTAGCATCCGAGCTGATCGGGAATTCGTGCTCTTGCGGGGCAGGGAATTCGCCGCGGTTCTTGAAGATGCCCGGGGGAGAGTGCACTTCCTTTGCCGCTTCGAGCAACAAGTCCGAGAGCGCGGGGTGCAGGCCTTTCCTGGCAACGAGTTCCACGGTGGGGCCTATCAGGTTCAAGTCTTCGGAGGGGATGTTCTTGCCGAAATCCAGCGAGCCTTTGGGCAATTCAAGCTTGTTCAGATAATTGATCCGACGGACATAGCCGTCGGCCTGGGTGAAATTGAAAAGATGAATGCCGGGGGTGTGCAGCAAGCGATGCATCACGTCTCTCGAAGTGGAGTCGCCCATGATGAACAGGGCGTCGATGCGGTTCTCTTCGAGTGCCTGTATCGAGTCACCGGAGATGCTGTCGACAAAGACGGTTCCGTCGTTCGGTTCAATGCCATTGGCCTTGAGGAGGGTGAGCACCAGGGAATGCACGCCGCTGCCTTCTTTGCCGATATCCAGTCGCTGTCCCTTGAAGTCAGAAAGCAGGTTTTTTGTCTTACCGTGATAGAAAACCATGAGCGGCTGGTAAGCGATACTTCCGAGCGAAACCAGATTGCCGATGTTATCCTCTTTGACTTCTCCTCCCAGTACAAATCCGACATCGACAGCGATCTTGGGATTGGACAGTTTGTGAAGATTGTCCAGCGAGCCCTCTGACGGAAGTATCTTGAGGGTGACCCCTTCCTTGGCCAGGATTTCCTTGTATTTTTCGGCGAAGTTCTGGAAGGTGCTTCCCTTGGGTCCGCTGGTGATCGTGATCGTGTTCGGAGCGGTGGAGTCAAGGTAAAGAAAGATCGCAGCACCAACGATCAGGCTCGTGGAGAGAATGACACCGATGGATACGATCTGGCCGCGCCCGAAAAGGTTAGTGAGTTTAGCCAACGATCTGGCCAGAAATATTTTAGGCGTTCCCATGATTTTCCTTGTTCATTGTGTGCAGATGGGCCAGGCATCCGGGCATGCTTACGTCTGGATCGTCCCGATTCGAAAAGTACCGGTATTGGATAATGGCTGTCTTCACGGTTTGGTTGATGTTTGAGGGGGCTTATCTGCTGCGCCCAACGGACATGCCGGAGTCGGTTGTTTTCCGACGGGCTGATGCTGCGCAATCCCGGCAGACAGATCATTTTCATCGTGTGTCGCCAATTGTTCCACCGTGGTCCATAATTTGCCTGCCCGGGCGCATTCAGCTCCATAGTGGAATAATTGCTGTGAACTGGATTCATGAAAATCCAGAGGTCCCTGAAATGGATAACTGACCGGGATTGCCGTAAGTCTCAGGTTCATTCCATATTTCTGGGCAAATTCAGACGTTAATGCAATCTCGCTCCTTGCCCTGTGTTGAAGAACCGCGGTGAAACTCCGGGAAAGGATCGAGATCGTGTCAACCGACGTGGTTTGCGGCTTCGCGCCCAATTGGCCGTTGACGATGACATAAACGTTGGCGCCTTTGAGTGTACCCGGATCGAGTGGCAACACATAGGCCAATGCAGGCGCAACAAAAAATGGCACGGTTGCACTGGCATCGACGTGCATTTCGTCATACCGGCCTTCTGCGCTATCTACCGGAATGATGATGGGAGGAAATACACCGGGAATGCTTGCAGACGCCACCAGAACGTCACGGAATAGATTGTGTGCCGCCTTGCCGCCATGAGCGGCAATCTTCCCCATGTCCCAGACTATCGTTTCTTCCTTGTCCAGATCGGTTGTCGCAACCAGAAGCAACCTGCCAAGAGCGGCCTGATCGGCCACCTCCTCGATCATCTCGTCGGTGACAAAGTCGTCCACAAATCTGACCAGCGGTTCGTTTTCGTACAGTCCGGGCCGGAAGAGCACGCCCAGCCAGCGTGGAATCAGGAAGTGCTCGCTGTGATTACCCGAAAAATTTTCGTCCAGGCGCGCATCCCAGGCAGATCCCAAAAAAGCAAAAGGCGCGATCAATGCACCCGCACTGACGCCGGTAACAACGTCGAACTGGGGACGATTGCCGTACCGGCTGAATCCAACGAGCGCTCCGGCGCCAAATGAACCTCCCGCACCTCCGCCTGATAGTGCCAGGATATTGAGAGCATGATCCCTGGATGCGGCGCGTCGGCGCTGAAGAACTTCCGAGAATCTGGATTTGATGGCTTCCGGGTCTGTACTGACGAAACGAATGTCGGATGGAAATCCTATGGGAGCAGGAACGCCGGATATCGATTCCGGTGCCGGTTCGCGTCGAACTGTGGTGCAAGCTGCCAAGGTCATGGCACCGAACAGGAGAAATAAGCGCATTGTTTTCAAAATCGGGCAACCAGTTGCAGACATCAATTATTCATGCGAGCTGCTGCTGCAATGTTTCAAGCAGATCTGTGACTTCCCGGTCTCGTTCCAATGCTTCGCCGCTGATCCAGAAAGTATCTTCCGCGCGTGAGCCCAGGGTATTGATCTTTGCACTGCGCAGCTCGATATCATGCTTTGCCAGCAAATACGCGATGCGGGCCAGCAGGCCGGGACGGTCGCCCGCGACGATGGACAGGATGTGTTGTCCTTTTTCGTCCCTGGCGATACTGACTTGAGGCACGATGGGGAAGTGCTTGAGCTGGCGGCTGACTCTGCCCACGTTCGGTGCGGCGAGCGGTGTATTGTCGGTTAGCAGGTGCGCCAGTTCATACTCGATGTAGTTCATGACGTCGCGGTAGACGGTCTTGTCGTTGTTGGCATCCATCACCAAAAAACTGTCCAGCGCGTAACCGTGTTGGGTGGTATGCACCTTGGCTTCCATGATGTTGTAGCTCATGTGAGCGAAGAAGCTGCATATCCGGGCGAACAGGAAGGGCTTGTCCTGCGTATAGACCAATACCTGCAAGCCTTCGCCGATCCGGCTCATGCGCGTTTTGACCACAGGTTCCCCGCTGTTCACGCGATGCGCCAGCATGCGCGTGTGCCATGCGATCTCGTGCGGTTCGTGGCGCAGGAAGTAGTCGGCGTCGAACTGGGCCCAAAGCAATTCGTAA
Source organism: Sideroxydans sp. (assembly GCA_027310725.1). Classification (GTDB taxonomy): domain Bacteria; phylum Pseudomonadota; class Gammaproteobacteria; order Burkholderiales; family Gallionellaceae; genus Sideroxyarcus. The sequence continues at coordinate 30,367 of DAIDAG010000047.1, forward strand.
ACGTCGGGGTGGATGGCGTACAGGGTGAGCGTCTCGGTCGCGTGCTGGCGAATCTCGCCCACCTGGTCGGCCACTTTTCCGCTGGTCAGGAAACGCCGTGCCGCATTGTAGAGATCTTCCAGCAACTGCGCCTTCCAGGCGTTCCAGACTTTGGCACTGGTGCCCCGGATGTCGGCGACCGTGAGCAGGTAGAGTGCGGACAGATAACGTTCATTCCTGATTTTGGCAGTGAAAGCAGCGATCACATCCTGGTCTGAAAGGTCCTGTTTCTGCGCGGTGGCAGACATGGTGAGGTGATGTTCCACCAGCCAGACGACGAGATCGGTATCTTCGCGCATCAAGCCATGCTGCTTGCAGAAACGGGCGGCGTCGACGCGTCCAAGCTGGGCATGGTCGCCGCCGCGTCCCTTGGCGATGTCGTGGAACATGCCTGCGATATACAGAACTTCGGGGCGGGCGAAGTCGCGGATGAGTTTGCTGCAAAGCGGATATTCGTGTTCGTATATGGGCAGCGTGAAACGGCGCAGGTTGCGCACCACCATCAGGATGTGTTCGTCCACGGTATAGACATGGAAGAGGTCGTGCTGCATCTGCCCGACGATGCGGCCGAAGGGCGGCAGGTAGCGCCCGAGGATATCCAGGTGGTTCATGCGCCTCAGTGCATGGGTCAGGCCTTGCGGCTGGCGGAATATGTCCATGAACAGCCTGCGGTTGTGCGGATCCTTGCGGAACGCGGAACCGATCAATTTGCGTGCTCGCCACAGCGCGCGCAGTGTCTGGGCGGAGAATCCGGTGAGGCGCGGATGCTGTTCCAGCACCAGGAAACTTTCCAGTATGGCGGAGGGCTCTGTTTCAAACAGGGATTCGTTGCGAGCTTCCAGTTTGCCGTCGCGGGCGATGAAGTGTTCGTTCAAGGGATAAGTTTCGGCAGCCGGGAAGATGCGGGTGCGCATCGTTTGCAGCAACACGGCATTGAGTTGCAGCACGGCCCGCTTGGTACGGTAATAGCGCTGCATCAAGTGTTCGCTGGCGCGTCGTTGTGCGCTGGCGGTGATGCCGAGCTGCTGCGCGAGCGCCGTTTGATACTCGAACACCAGGCGGTCATCGTGCCTTCCGGAAAGGTAATGCAGGCGGATGCGCAGGTCCTGCAGCAGATGCTCGTGGTGTGTGATCTGGCGCGCTTCGGTAGCGGTGATGAGACCTGCTTCAGCCAGCGCCGGCCACGTATGGCCGAAACCGCAGGCGCGCGATATCCAGAGAACCGATTGCAGGTCGCGCAGGCCACCCGGGCTTTCTTTGAGGTTGGGTTCCAGGTTGTAGTCGGTGTCGACGAAGCGAGTGTGGCGCTGCTCCTGCTCCTGCACCTTGGCAAGATAGAAAGCGCGGCGGCTCAGGTGCGCCGACAGTGTTTCGCGCATCTCCAGGAACAGGGGCTGGTTTCCGGTAATGTGGCGCGCCTCGAGCAGGTTGGTCTGCACCGTCACATCCGAGGATTCCGACATGCAGTCGCCCACGGTGCGTACGCTATGGCCGACCTCCAGCCCGATGTCCCACAACTTCCCGACCAGATCCTGCAAGCGCTGCTGCAATGATCCGTCCGGCTGCTGCGGCAGCAGGATCAGCAGGTCGATATCCGATTTCGGATAGAGCTCGGCGCGGCCATAACCTCCCACCGCAACCAGCGCCAAATCGGCAGGGAGTTCGAGCAGTCGCCAGATCCGGCGCAGGTGTTCGTCTACGAGCTTTGCATGGGCGCGCAGGTAGCGAGCCGGATTGGGATGCTCAATGTAGTTTTCCTGCAGCGCGCGACGTGCACTGCGCAGACTGTCACGTATTTCTGCAATGGACATCGCGGCTTGCTTAAGCGGGAATAGGGGGCGAGCCGGCGGACAGGGTCAGCACTTCAAAGCCGGTTTCGGTGACCAGGACGGTATGTTCCCACTGCGCGGACAAGCTGTGGTCTTTCGTGACCACGGTCCAGCCGTCCCCCAGCTGCTTGATCCCGGCCTTGCCTGCATTGACCATGGGTTCGATGGTGAAGATCATGCCGGCTTCAAGTTTGACGCCCGTATGCGGCTTGCCATAGTGCAACACCTGCGGTTCTTCGTGGAATTTGCTGCCGATGCCGTGGCCGCAGAATTCGCGCACCACGCTGTAACCCATGCCTTCGACAAAAGTCTGGATGGCGTGACCTATGTCTCCCAGATGCGCCCCGGGTCTGACCATGCGGATACCGCGCCACATCGATTCATAGGCTGTTTCGCACAAACGTTTCGCCTGGATGGAGGGTTCGCCGACGTAGAACATGCGGCTGGAATCTCCGTGATAGCCATTCTTGATGGGAGTCACGTCTATGTTAATGATATCGCCATTCTTCAGTTTTTTGTCACTGGGTATGCCGTGACATACCTGGTGGTTGATCGAGGTGCAGATGGATTTAGGATAGGGCGTATGTCCGCCCGGTGCGTAATTGAGCGGGGCAGGGATGCCGCCTTGCACGTTCACTGTGTAGTCATGGCATAGCTTGTCGAGCTCGTCTGTGGTGACGCCGGCCTGCACGAAGGGGGTGATGTAATCCAGCACTTCACCGGCCAAACGTCCGGCGATGCGCATCTTTTCGATTTCCTGCGGGGTCTTGATACTGATAGGCATGATGTACATTGAAATTGCTGACTGGTGTGAGGATAGAGGATAGAACGAACAAGCACAACAATTTGCGGAGATGGCATAAAAAAAGGCACGCTGACAGCGTGCCTTTTCCAGGGTGTCAAACGCGAAACTTAGCGCTTATTGCCGTTAGGGTTGCTGTTATGTCCGCGCCCCAATGAGAAGGTGGTTCCCTGCGGACGGCGTGCTGCAGTGTGAGGTGCCGTTGAGCGGGGAGCTGCCGTATGCGGCGTATGAGCGCGATTGCCGCCCACATTCCCGTTCACGTTGCCGTTCGGATTGGTGCTGCGCGGTTGCGCATCGTTGGTGAAACGGCTGTGCTTTGGACCTTCGCGGCGCTGGCCTTGCGGATGCTCATGACGGCTGTCCGGTGCGGCATGACGGCTGAAGTTGCTGCCGCCGCCATTGCTGCGGCCGAAACCGCCGCCTGTACCTCGACTTGCACCGCCGTTGCCGCGGCCGGCACCGCTGCGCGGTTGCGAAGAAGCAGGACGCGGCTTGAACTTGGGCTCGAGGCCTGCAATGGTATGCGCCTGGATCGGCTGGCCGGTAAAGCGCTCGATCTTCTTCAGGTTCATCGCATCGCGATTGGAGGCAAAGGAAACGGCGATACCCGATGCGCCGGCACGGCCGGTACGACCGATACGGTGCACGTAGTCTTCTGCAAACTTGGGCAGGTCGAAGTTGATGACGTGGGTGATGCCGGCCACGTCGATGCCGCGCGCGGCAACGTCGGTAGCGACCAGCACGCGCACATTGCCGCGGCGCAGGTTGAGCAGGGTGCGGTTACGTTCGCGCTGGTTCATGTCGCCGTGCAGTGCGGCGGCGGCATGGCCGGCAGCGGAAAGTTCATCTGCCAGCGAATCGGCATCGCGCTTGGTGGCGGTGAACACCAGTGCCTGGTTCAGGTCGACATCGCGCAGCAGGTGGTCAAGCAGGCGATTCTTGTGTGCCATATCGTCCACATACATCAGGCGCTGATCGATGTTTTCGTGACGGGCCTGAGCCGACGTGATGCTGATACGTTTCGGGCTCTTCAGCAGACGCATTGCCAGGTTACCGATCGCGCCTTCCAGCGTGGCCGAGAACAGCAGGGTCTGGCGTGTAGCCGGTGTGGCAGCAGCGATGCGTTCCACGTCGTCGATGAAGCCCATGTCCAGCATGCGGTCGGCTTCGTCCAATACCAGCATTTCGAGACGCGAGAAGTCGATGCGGCCGCGTTCGATGTGGTCGATCAGACGACCCGGTGTGGCCACCAGGATGTCCACGAAACCGGACAATAGCTTGTTCTGCAGCGGGTAAGGCATGCCGCCGAGGATGCTCACCACCTTGACGCGCATGTTCTTGCCGTATTTGTTGGCGGCGTCGGACACTTGTTGTGCCAGTTCGCGCGTCGGCGTCAGCACCAGTATGCGCGGGCCTTTGCCGCGTACCGCGGCTTCAACCGACAGTTTTTGCAAAGCGGGCAGGATGAAAGCGGCGGTCTTGCCTGTGCCGGTCTGGGCGGAGGCCATCAGGTCATGCCCGGCCATTGCCTGGGGAATCGCTTCGGCTTGAATAGGAGAAGGTACGGTATAGCCCGCATCCTGCACAGCTTGCAGAATGGCAGGGGCCAGGCCCAAAGAGGCAAAAGTAACCACGTTTTCGGCAGTCGCGGGTACAGCAGTCGTAATAGTTTTATCAGACACAGTTGTTCCTTTAATTTTTTTAGATACAGCGCATGCGCGGCCTGGGGCCACACAATGAAATTCAGTAGGGGAAATACATACCTCTACCGGCGCAAACAAAACATCGTCGCTAACCGGTGAAGCTTGGCGCATCCAAGACTGGGATGCTAGAGGGTCAGAAAACGATGAACTCAATACCGTTCCGGGAACGGCAAGGCGCGCATTATACTCAGCGAGGAAATAATAGCTAGTGATATGTTTGAAACGTTGGATAACGGTCGCCATATTCTGATTTCGAGTATATTTCGCCTTGCAGAACAATGAGGTATTCCGACTGATCCGTGATCTGGGGGTACTTGGATGAAATGGCACGTTGTCGCACTTGCCGCTTTGCTGGTTGCTGGCTGCAGTAAACCGCAAGAAGAAGTCTATCAGCCCGCGTTTTCCGAGCGTGGCGCGGATGAGCCCAAGGAATATATTGTAGGCATCCATCCGTTGCACAATCCCAAACACCTGATCGAGGTGTACGGTCCCATCGTTGATTACCTGAATACCAGCATTCCGCGGGCACATTTCCGGCTGGAAGCATCACGCAACTACGAAGAGTTCGAAAAGCGGCTTTACAGCGGGCATTTCGATTTTGCCATGCCCAATCCCTACCAGACCGTGCGTTCTCTCAAGTATGGATACCGCGTTTTTGGCAAGATGGGCGACGACGAGATGTTTCGCGGCATCATACTGGTCCGCAAAGACAGCAATATCCGCAAAGTGGCCGATCTGAAGGGCAAGAAAGTGTCGTACCCATCCCTTACCGCCTTAGCGGCAACCATGATGCCGCAGTACTATCTGTATACGCATGGCATCAACGTGCATCGCGACATCGAGAACGTCTATGTGGGTTCGCAGGAGTCATCAATCATGAATGTGTTGCGCGGGCACGTCGCGGCCGGGGCTACCTGGCCCGTGCCGTGGAAGACATTCCAGCAGGAATATCCGGAGATGGCGGCGCAACTGGAAGTGAAATGGCAAACCGAAACGCTGCCGAACAATGGCTGGGTGGTGCGGAACGATATTCCGCCTATGCTGGTGAAAGATTTCGGCACTGCATTGGTCGGTTTGAACAGGACACAGGAAGGGCGGGCCATGCTCGGAAGATTGGGTATCAGCCGTTTCGAACATGCCAGCAATGAGACTTACAGGCCGGTTCAGCAATATCTGAAGGTCTTTTCCGAAACAGTGCGGGAAATTGAACGCTGATGAAGCTCGGCAGATACATCAGCGCGCTGTGGCGCGGCTCAATACGCAGGCAGCTGATCCTGGGCTTTACCCTGGCATCGCTCGCTTTGATGCTCGGCTTTGGATATCTGATACTCGAGCAACAACGCAAGGCCCTGTATCAATCCTCCGAAGAGCGCGCATCTTCCCTGGCACATGCGCTTGCGATCAGCGGCACTTCGTGGGCCCTGGCAAACGACCTGGTGGGGTTGCAGGAAATAGTACAGGGGTTTGCCAAGACACAGGATCTGCGACGTGCTTACTTTCTGGATACGCACGGAGAAGTGCTGGCTTCAAGCAACCCGGACGAAGTGGGCTTTTTCGTGACGGACAAGGTAAGCCGCGACATGCTGGCTTCGACTTCAAGAGACCAGTTCATTCTGGTGAACCAAAAAGAACTGATCGTCATCGCTCATCCGGTTATGGCCGACGGCAGGTTTCTTGGCTGGGTAAGGGTGGAAATGTCGCGGGATACGGTCAATGCGAATCTTGCGACGCTCACCCGGATGTGGATCGAGTTCATCCTGTTTGCCGTGCTGGCGGTATCCCTGATCGCGTATGTTCTGGGGCGCAGATTGACTCATGGACTGAATCATTTGATGCAGGTTGCCGCCGCGGTGGAACACGGCCTGGGAAAAAGGCGTTCGGATATAGGACGGGCAGACGAGATCGGCGTACTGGCACGCCATCTTGACCGCATGCTGGATGCGCTTGAACAGCAAAAGAAATTGATACATGAAAGCGAGGCCAAGTACCGTTTTCTGGCCGACAACATATCCGACGTGATCTGGATCCTGGACCCGAAAATGAGGCGATGGATATATATGAGTCCGTCGATCACCAGACTGCTCGGATATAGCGTCGAAGAGATCATGCAGCTGCCGATGGAGAAGACCCTGACATCCCAATCGGGCGCCGATGTGCAAGGTTGGTTACGCGAACGCGGTGAATTGTTCCTGAGCGGCAAGGATGGAGAGCATATTTATCTCGATGAGGTGGAGTACTGCCGCCGCGACGGGTCGACAGTGTGGTGTGAAGTGACGACCCATTTCGCCAAAAACGAAAGCGATGAAATGATCCTGTTGGGGGTGATGCGCAACATCACCGAGCGCAAAAAGGCCGAAGAGCAGATACGCAACCTGGCTTTCTACGATACCCTGACGCAACTTCCCAATCGGCGCCTGCTGCAGGATCGGTTCAGCCTGGTCATTTCTGCCAGCAAGCGCAACAATCGCTACGCGGCCGTGATGTTTATCGATTTGGACAATTTCAAGCCGCTCAACGACGAACATGGCCACAATGTGGGTGACATCCTGCTGGTGGAAGTCGCGCATCGCATTGTCAGCTGCGTGCGCGAGGTCGATACCGTTTCGCGTTTTGGAGGTGACGAATTCGTGGTGATGTTGAGCGAACTGGATACCGACAAAGATACTTCGATGGCGCAAGCCAGCGTGGTGGCGGAGAAAATACGGCAGTCTCTGGGGGAAGTTTACCGCCTGACGGTGCTGCAGGAGGGTAGGCCCGAACCGCGCATCGTCGAGCACCATTGTACCGCCAGCATTGGTGTGGTGCTGTTCAACGATCATGGTGTCACCCAGGAAGACCTGATCAGGCTGGCCGATGCCGCGATGTACCAAGCCAAAGCGTCAGGCCGCAACAGGGTATATTTCGCCGACATATAGTTGTCATATTTACTGTAGTGCACTGTGCTAGAATGCGCCCCCTTCGAATTCAGTACAGGTAGTACAACATGTCCCGCGCCATCCGCAACATCGCCATCATCGCCCACGTTGACCACGGCAAGACCACGCTGGTTGACCAATTACTGCGCCAGTCCGGCACTTTCCGCGCCAACCAGAAGCTGGAAATCCGCGTGATGGACAACAACGATCTGGAAAAAGAGCGCGGCATTACCATTCTGGCCAAGAACACGGCCATCGAATACGAAGGCACCCACATCAACATCGTGGATACTCCCGGACACGCCGACTTCGGCGGCGAGGTGGAGCGCGTGCTGGGCATGGTGAACGGTGTGTTGCTGCTGGTGGATGCGGTTGAAGGCCCGATGCCGCAGACCCGTTTCGTGACGAAGAAAGCCCTGGCGCTGGGTCTTAAGCCCATCGTCGTGATCAACAAGATTGACCGTCCTGGTGCACGTGCCGATTGGGTGCTGAACCAGACATTCGATCTGTTCGACAAGCTTGGCGCGACCGACGAACAACTCGACTTCCCGGTGATTTATGCTTCCGGCCTGAACGGCTGGGCCTGTATGGACCTGAAAGATGCCCCGAACAATGGCGGATCTGCTTCTGACATGAAGCCGCTGTTCGACACCGTGTTGAAGCATGTTCCCACGCCGCCGGGCGATCCTGATGCACCGCTGCAACTGCAACTGGCAGCGCTGGACTACTCAACTTTCACAGGACGCCTCGGCATCGGCCGCGTTTTGAACGGCCGTATCAAGCCCGGCCAGAATGTGGTCGTGATGAACCACGGCGACCAGGTCAGTTCCGGCCGTATCAACCAGGTGCTGGGTTTTCAGGGGCTGGAGCGTATTCCGGTGGAGAGCGCCGAAGCGGGCGATATCATCATCATTTCCGGCCTGGACGAGATCGGTATAGGCGTCACGATTTGCGACAGGGACAATCCGGTCGGTCTGCCCATGTTGCTGGTGGACGAACCGACGCTGACCATGGACTTCATGGTGAACAGCTCGCCGCTGGCAGGTACGGAAGGCAAATTCGTCTCCAGCCGCCAGATTCGCGACCGCTTGAACAAGGAATTGTTGACCAACGTGGCCTTGAAGGTCGAAGACACAGCCGATGCGGACGTATTCCGCGTTTCCGGCCGCGGCGAATTGCACCTGACCATTTTGCTGGAAACCATGCGTCGTGAAGGTTTCGAATTGGCAGTGGGTAAGCCGCGCGTGGTTTATAAAGAGATCAACGGCGAGAAATGCGAGCCATACGAGAACCTGAGTATCGACCTGGAAGATGAGAATCAGGGGGCGATCATGGAAGAGATCGGCCGTCGCCGCGGCGAATTGACCAACATGGAATCCGACGGCCAGGGCCGCACCCGTCTGGAATACCATATTCCGGCGCGCGGTCTGATCGGCTTCCAGTCCGACTTCATGACCATGACGCGCGGTACCGGCCTCATCAGCCATGTGTTCGATGACTACGGTCCTGTCAAACCCGACTTGCCGGGCCGCCACAACGGCGTGCTGATCTCGGCGGAAGATGGCGAAGCTGTAGCCTACGCCCTGTGGAATCTGGAAGATCGCGGACGCATGTTCGTGGTGCCCGGCGACAAGTTGTATGAAGGCATGATCATCGGCATTCACTCGCGCGACAACGACCTGGTCGTCAACCCGATCAAGGGCAAGAAGCTCACCAACGTGCGCGCTTCCGGAACTGACGAAGCGGTGCGTTTGACGACTGCCCTGAAGATGACATTGGAATCGGCCGTCGAATTCATCGACGACGACGAATTGGTGGAACTGACACCCAAGTCGATCCGTATCCGCAAACGTTACCTGAAAGAGTTCGACCGCAAGAAGGCAATGCGTTCAGCGGACTGATTTTTGCCTGCACGTGACAACAAGGGACGCTTCGGCGTCCCTTGTTATTTCAACTTCATTTATACTCAGTGCTCGTTCAATATCGGGGGAATGCCATGAAAAGATCGCTCTATTTCATTGGTCTCATGTTGGTTGCCGCAACAGCTCAAGCCGCCGTTCAGGGAAAGGAAGTCAGCTATGAGGCTGACGGTACCAAGCTCAAGGGCTATGTCGCTTACGACGATGCCGTGAAAGGCAAGCGCCCCGGCGTGCTCGTAGTGCATGAATGGTGGGGGCTCAACGATTACGCGCGCGAGCGGGCACGCATGCTGGCGAAGCAGGGCTACACCGCACTCGCACTCGACATGTACGGCAACGGCAAGATGGCACACCATCCGGACGATGCGCAGAAGTTCTCCAGCGAAGTGAGCCAGAATGAAGTTCTGGCCAGGGCACGCTTTGAAGCTGCACTTGCACTGCTCAAGCAACAGAAGACGGTGGATGCCGACAACATCGGCGCCATCGGCTATTGTTTCGGAGGATCGGTGGTGCTGAATATGGCGCGCATTGGCGAGCCGCTCAAGGTGGTGGAGAGTTTCCACGGCGGGCTGAAGACATCGCATCCGGCGGAGCCGGGCGTGGTAAAGGCACGCATCGCCTCGTTCACGGGCGAGGCCGATCCGTTCATCCCGGCGGAGCAGGTTGCGGCATTTCGCCAGGAGATGGACAAGGCCGGGGTGAACTATCTGGTCGTGACCTATCCCGGTGTCTTGCATAGCTTCACCAGCCCGGAAGCAGACAAGCTCGGCAAGGAATTCAAGCTGCCCATGGCGTACAACGCCGACGCTGACAAGGACTCCTGGAGCAAGGGGATGGCGCTGATGGACGAAGCGTTCAAAGCGAAGTAACAGTTGACCGGTATGTATTGATGACCCTGGAGATTTTTCTGATCGTTGGAGTGCTGGTGCTGCTGGTCGTGTTGCTGGCGATGCAGTTCAAGCAGCCGGCGCGAGCCGCCCGCATGCTGGAGCAGCAGCACAGAGCGATGCTTGGCGATCTGCATGACGGTTTGAACAAGCAGGGTGACCGGCTGATCGCAGCGCAAGCAGCCGAATCGGAGCGCTTGCGTGCCGCGGTAGGGGAAGAGTTGCGCGCCACCCGCGATGCCGTCAATGCGCTGCAAGCCAAGCAGGACCTGCTCAGGACCGAGATGTTGGCACAGACGCTGGCGAAGCTGGCGGAGCAGGGGCGCGCCGATCAGGAGCTGATCCAGAATTCCTTCCGCAATGCCACGCAACACCTTGCGACCAGTATCGAGACCTTATCCAAGACGGTGGATGCCCGCCTGGAGCAGATCGGCGGCAAGGTCAACGAACGCCTGGACGAAGGCTTCAAGAAGACCAACGAGACTTTCGTGAGCGTGATGGCGCGCCTGGCGACCATTGACGAAGCGCAAAAGAAGATCGACGGCCTGACCACCAACGTCGTCAGCTTGCAGGAGTTGCTCGGCGACAAGCGTTCGCGCGGTGCGTTCGGCGAGGTGCAGCTGGAAGGCTTGGTGCGCAACATCCTGTCGCCGCAAGCCTACGAGATGCAATACACCCTGCCCAACGGAAGCCGCGCCGACTGCGTGCTGAAGCTGCCGGAGCCCACGGGCATGGTGGCGGTCGATTCCAAGTTCCCGCTGGAGAACTATCACCGCATGTTCGATGCGGCAAGTCCCGCCGAAAAGCTGGTCGCGGAAAGGCAATTCAAGGCCGACGTCAAAAAGCATGTGGAAGATATCGCAAGCAAATACATCATTCCCAATGTCACTTCTGACGGGGCGGTGATGTTCATCCCGGCCGAAGCGGTGTTCGCCGAGATCCACGCGCATCATTCGGACGTGGTGGATTACGCCATGCAGCGGCGCGTCTGGATCGTGTCGCCGACCACACTGATGGCAGTCCTGAACACCGCGCGGGCCGTGATGAAGGACGTGGAGACCCGCAAACAAGTCCACATCATCAAAGATGAGTTGGGCAAGTTGGGCAAGGAGTTTGGCCGCTTCGACGAGCGCATGAAAAAACTGGCGGACCATATCCGTCAGGCACATGAAGACGCGCAGGATGTGCACACCACCAGCCAGAAGATATCGAAACGCTTCATCAGCATCGAGCAGGTAGAATTGGAACACACGGCATCGTTGCCAAAAGGCATCACCGAAATCGATCGCTAATTCAGCATCAGGGAGATCAGCCAGGATGAAAACCTCTCACACATGGAAATTTTTCCGCGCCGGCGGGTTCGATCAGGTGCAACTGGACAACGGCTCCGATCTGCTCGCCCTGGACCAGCTCGATCAGAAGCTGTGGGTGGCATTGAGTTGTCCGACGCGGGGAATCGAATTCGATAGTCGCACACTGGACATGATCGATGCGGACGGCGATGGACAGGTGCGCGCAAACGAGGTGCTGGCGGCGATCGGCTGGGCCGGTGCGTTATTGAAGAACAGCGATCTGCTGATCGGCGGACGCGATGCGTTATCGCTCTCCGATATCTCGGATGCCAGCGAGGAAGGCAAGCATATATTGGCGTCTGCGCGGTATATCCTGAAGAGTCTGGGCAAGCCGGATGCAAGCGAGATATCGCTGGGCGAGATGGCGGATATCGAGAAATTCCTGGCCGGATTGCAGTTCAACGGAGACGGCGTGATCTGCCCGAAACAGGTAGAGGATGCCAGCTTGAGGGCATCGGTCGAAGATATTGCCAGAATTGCGGGGACGGTCCCCGACAGGAGCGGCGACAGCGGGATCGATCAGGCGATCACGGACAAATTCTTTGAGGATGCAAAGGCCTATTGGGATTGGAATGTCCAAAGCGAGACTGACCCGGCTATTCTTCCGCTGGGCAGGGATACGGAGGCCGCCGCCCAGGCGCTGCGCGCGGTTCGGGAAAAGATCGATGATTATTTCATGCGCTGCCAGATGGCGGCCTTCGATGCCCGCGCAGCCTTGCCTCTGAGTCGCTCAGCCGGGGATTATGAAAAGCTTGCGGGCCAGACACTGTCGGTTCAAAACGTCGAAGTGGCCGCTTTTCCTTTGGCAACCATCGCACCGGACAAACCGCTGCCCCTGCATGCCGGATTGAATCCCGCGTGGATCGATGAGATCGGGGCGTTGCATAAACTTGTGATCAGGCCATTGCTGGGTGATAAAGCGAGTATCACGGCGGGGGAATGGTCCGGGGTGTCCGCAAAATTCGACGCGTTCGACGCATGGCAAAATGCCAAACCGGTTTTTGCGGTCGGCGAACTCGGCGTCGCGCGTTTGCGCGAAATGCTGTTTAACCGGCATCAAGCCGCGATCGGCGAACTCATCGCGCAAGACAGGGCGGTTGAGACTGAGATCAAATCCATCCAGTCGGTGGAGCGATTGCTGCGCTACCGTCGCGATCTGCACAGGCTGTCACACAATTTCGTATCGTTCAGCGAGTTCTATTCGGGAAAATCCAAAGCTGTTTTTCAGGCCGGCACGCTTTACCTGGATGGCCGCAGCTGCGAGTTGTGCATCCGGGTCGAGGATGTGAATGCGCATGCCGCTTACGCCAACAGCAGCGGCGTGTGCCTGGCTTACTGCGAACTGGTGCGGAACGGCGGTGCCGAGAAGATGAATATCGCGGCCGCGTTCACGGCCGGCGATTCGGATTTCCTGATGGTGGGGCGGCACGGTGTTTTCTACGACCGAAAAGGGCGGGATTGGAACGCGACCATCGTGCGCATTACCGATCACCCCATCAGCATCCGCCAGGCGTTCTGGTCGCCCTACAAGAAGGCATCCAAGATCATCAGCGAGCAGATACAGAAGTTTGCCGCTTCCAAAGCGAACGCGGTACAGGAAAAAATGGTCAAGGCAGTGGTGGAAAGCGGGGGCAGCGCCGTTGTTGCAGCGCCAAACATGCCGCCCAAACCCCCGTTCGATGTTGCCAAATTTGCCGGTATCTTTGCGGCGATAGGATTGGCGATCGGTGCCATCGGCGGAATCATCGCTTCCATCGTCGGCGGGATTTTCAGTCTGAAGCTGTGGCAAGTGCCCTTGGCATTGGCTGGTCTGATGCTCGCGGTCTCGATCCCCTCCATGGTGCTGGCCTGGTTCAAATTGAAACGCCGCAATCTGGGGCCTATCCTTGATGCTTGCGGCTGGGCGATCAATGCCAGAGTGCATATCAATATCCCGTTCGGCACTTCGCTTACCGCCTTGCCCAACCTGCCGGCGGGTGCACATCGCTCCCTGGTCGATCCCTACGCCGAAAAGAAGCCGGTATGGCCTTATGTTCTGGCCGCACTGTTGCTGCTGGGCGCGGTGGCGTGGGCCTGGAAGTCGGGATTTTTTTCATGATGCTTTATGAATAGAGTGCAAAAATGAAGATCGCAATCGCACAGATCAACTGTACTGTCGGTGACCTGGTTGGAAATGCCGGCAAGATCGCCGAGTATGCCAAACGAGCCAAAGCGCAGGGTGCCGCAATTTTACTGACTCCCGAACTCGGTCTGTGCGGCTATCCGCCGGAAGATCTGTTGTTGCGCGACGGGTTTTATCAAGCTTGTGAGAAGGTCCTGCGCGATCTGGCGCTGCAAGCGCAGGGCATCACGCTGATCGTCGGCCATCCGCACAAGGTCGGGAAAGATATGTACAACGCTGCCTCGGTACTCAGCGACGGCAAGATCGCCGCAACCTATCACAAGCATTCCTTGCCCAACCACAGTGTATTCGATGAGGAGCGCTATTTTGCGAGCGGTGACCAGCCGTGTCTGATCGAGATGGATGGCATCAGGTTTGGCGTCGTCATCTGTGCCGACGTGTGGCACGAGCGGGCGGCGATGAACGCAAAGGATGCGGGCGCACAGATGCTGCTGGTATTGAATGCGTCGCCGTATCACTTCGACAAACAGGCGACGCGTTACGACACGGTGCGTGACCGTATAGCGGAGACCGGCCTGCCGGTGATATATGCCAACATGGTGGGCGGGCAGGACGAACTGGTGTTCGACGGAGGCTCGTTTACGATGGATGCGGACGGGAAGCTGATTGATCAGTTCGCCGCTTTCGATGAATTGCTGGGCATCGTCGAATTGAAAGACGGAAAGTTGTCGGGGGGAGAACAGCAGGCCGTGCTAAAGGATGAAGCCAGCATCTACCGCGCCCTGTGCGTCGGCGTGCGGGACTACATCCAAAAGAACCGCTTTCCCGGAGTGTTGCTGGGCTTGTCCGGGGGGATCGATTCGGCACTGACGATGGCGGTGGCAGTGGATGCGCTGGGTGCGGATAAAGTGCTTGCCGTGATGATGCCGTCGCCTTACACCGCACAGATGAGCATAGACGACTCGCGCGAGATGGTGAAATTGCTCGGCGTGCGCTATGAAGAGCTGGATATCCTGCCGACCTTTACCGCATTGCAGGAGACTCTT
>DAIDAG010000066.1 GCA_027310725.1 Sideroxydans sp.
TGGCGTCCCCTACGGCGTTCTATGTGCAAGCATTGGCGCCGTTTATCGATTGATTGTTTATTGCATACCCCCATTTATACCCCCAACACCTAAAACAGCAATTTGCCCTCTCGCGAGAAGCCGGAGAAATGGAATATTCCAATTTGCCCAAGTGCTTTATAGTCGCACAATCCAGTAAAGAAGCAATGGGGTAATCCGATGATCAGGACGGGAAGATTTGTTGAATACGGCAGTACCATCTACGAGTTTGTCAGCGAAGAAGATGTGATCGGCTTCATGGCTTGTTGCCGTGGCGCCGACGGTCGCCCGGTGCCGTGCGCAACTCAATGGCGATGCGTTAGACAACAACACAGAAAGTGATGGAGAAGGGGAAAGGGCTGGAGCGTTAACTATCGGCCCAAAATTACACTTTACGCCCAAGTAGGTTTTACGGCAAAAATAGTGCAATGACAAAACTTGCACAAAAGTACAGCTTGCATTAAAGTTTGTTCCTGTTCGTTTGAGCTTTAATAACGGAGGCAGGCGTGGGCGCATCAGAATTGCCATTCAAAGTGGAGGAGGAGGCATCTCCCTTCATGAAGATGGCCGAAGTAATAAAGTTCACCTCTCTGGGTAAGACCAGAATCTATGAACTCATAAAAGACAAGGAAAGCGGGTTCCCGCAGCCCTTCCACATTTCAGTCCATGCCGTTCGTTTCAGCCGGGAAGCCATCTATAGATGGTGCGCCCAGAAAATTCAGAACACCGGCACCAATCAACAAACAGGTGAATGTCATGCTCAATAATTGGTGCATGTATTCAACGTGCACCACAGCTGTGCGTGACCGTCTGGAAATGGCACCAGCGGTACATCATGTTGCAGCGGCCACTTGAGCATCGAGAAATCAGCGCACCAGTGAGTGCGACCGACTGTAAAGCCAGTCGCACTGCCTGCACGTTGCTAGATTTCAGTCTGCTCAGCAATCTCCAAGGCATCATCGACCTCAATGCCCAAGTATCTGATTGTACTTTCCAGTCTACTGTGGCCGAGCAGTAGTTGAATGGCTCTTAGGTTCTTTGTGTGACGGTATATCAAAGTGGCCTTCGTACGTCGCATCGTGTGCGTTCCATAATTCGTAGTATCCAGTCCGACAGACTGAACCCATCGATGCACGATTCGGGCATATTGCCGCGTAGTGATATGAGGGGAATCTTTCTGCCGACTTGGGAAAAGGAACTGTTCTGAACTCAGCTTCGCTTTTGCAATCCATAAAGCAACAGCATCGCGGGTTGGCTCTGTGAGCTCAAACTGGACTGGTCGTTGGGTTTTTCGCTGCATGACCATTGCCCTGGACATCATTTGATTGCCGTGGGTAATGTCGCGCACGCGAAGATCGACCAAATCGCATCCGCGCAGTTTACTGTCGATAGCGAGATTGAATAATGCAAGATCTCGAATACGCTTGTCCTGTTGAAGGTGAAATCGAATAGCCCAGATGTCCTTTAGCTTTAGTGGAGACTTCTGTCCGATAAGCTTGCCTTTGTTCCATGGCTCGTGAGATTGAGAGGTGTTCATGCCGGACTCCTTAAGTGATTGAAGGAATCGCTTTGACAAATATTCGTAGGCATTATTCAAGTCAAGGGCCGGAAATAAACTCAAGTGTTCGCTATATAGAAAATTCAACCAGCATCTGAATGCCCGCTATGCAGTGCCCTCTGTTGTACTTTAATGTAATTCTTCAGCTTGTGTTGGCGACGGAACAAAACCGCTAATAAATGCCGCCACTTGAGATTGGAGTGAAATCCCAAAGTGAACCGGCTGCCGTCAGTTATTCCGAATATCTGTTGCGCATTGCGGACGTTCAGTTTGACGCGACCCGACGGTCTCCATTCGACCCCAAGGAGTTAGACGAACTGGTAATTTCGTCGCCAGAAACCGGACTGTCGTGTAGGACCGCTGCCGACCCGATATAGTCACTCCGTCCTGTTTTCAGAGATACTAATCAGACTGGCAGGTAGCTGTCAGTGAAGGCAGGACATGCACCTGCGGATTACGAATATTCGACCCGAACATTCGATGTTTCCCGCTTTGGTTTCGAATCTGCAGGTGCGCTTGAGTTCGTTAACGAATACTCAGGGCTCGCCGTCCAACCGGCTCTCTATATTGGCTTCGCAGAACTCAGGCATGCATGTCCGTATCTAAAATCTACCACTATCGGAGGTGATTATGAAACCTCAATCCAACCCTTCCTTTACGGCCTGCGTTGGTATCGACTGGGCCGACAAGAAACATGATTTCTGTTTGCAGGCCGCCGGTTCAGACCAACGAGTGTTTGGCACAATAGATCATTCCCCTGAATCAATCATGCAGTGGGTATGTTCCTTACACGACCGCTTTGGCGGACCTATCGCCATCTGTCTGGAGTTAGCCAAGGGGCCTTTGGTCTATGTGTTACAGCGATACGATTTCATCGTGATCTTCCCTGTTCACCCATCAACCCTTGCCAAATACCGGGATGCCTTTGTTCCCAGTCACGCCAAGGATGATCCAACCGATGCCGAGATGGCACTGGATATCATGCTGCGTCATCCGGACAAGCTGCAACCGCTCAAACTGCAGAGTGTCGCCATGCGAACCTTGACCGCACTGGTCGAAGAACGGCGTGATCTGATCGATTCGATCGTTGGCCTCACAAATCGACTGACCAGCACCCTGAAGCAATACTATCCGCAAGCACTGGATTGGTTCGAGCACCGCGACACGTTGATCTTTTGTGATTTCTTGAGCCATTGGCCTACGCTTAAACACGTCAAGCGTGCCAGACGCTCCACGTTGGAATCCTTCTTCCGTGAGCACAAAGCAAATAGGACATACCTCGTCGAAGAACGCATTCAGGGAATCAGGGATGCGACTGCACTGACCGAGGATGAATCTGTCATCCGACCTAATCAGATGGCCGTGCAAGCAATGGTCGAACAGTTGCGCGTCCTGTTGCAAGCTATTGGTCGCTTTGATGCTGAGATCGATGCAGTTGGTAAGACCATGCCTGACTATGGTCTGTTCGCGGCCTTGCCTGGTGCAGGTCACATCTTGGCGCCCAGGCTATTGGTGGCCTTCGGTGAAGATCGGGATCGTTATACCAATGCAGCGCAGATCCAGAGCTATTCCGGAGTCGCACCAGTGGTCGAGCGCAGCGGCAACAAGTGTTGGGTGCATTGGCGTATCGCCTGTCCCACGTTTCTCCGCCAGACGTTTGTTGAATGGGCAGGCTCGACCATACCGAGATCGTATTGGGCAGAAGCCTACTACCGACAACAACGCGCCAAAGGTTGCTCACACCGGGTGGCCGTTCGCGCTCTGGCGTTCAAGTGGATACGCATTGTCTATCGTTGCTGGAAGACACGTACCCCGTATGACGAATCCGTTTACTTGAAATCGTTGAAACGCCGGGGTTCGCCGTTACTCGCTAGTGTCGCAGAGGCTGCAATAATGACTTGACGAGTGGCTCAGGGCGCGAAGCAGACCGTCAAGAGGAATTCAATGAGGGTACACTTCTCGGCCGAAACAGCCCTTCGCGAACGGCAGCTTTAGCGAACGCAATTTCGCAACTTGAGCTACTGCAATGTGCCATCAGCGGAACTTCGAATTGAAAAAGTCAGTGTCCGCCACATTGCTGCCGGTCAAATTGCGAGGACAATCTGTCTCTTGTCGGCCACTTCCCTTCGCGACTGACCGCTTTCCGGCGGTCATATTTACGATATGAAGTTTAAATGTGCCGAGATATGCCGATCGAGGTCGCTACTGCCAATGAGTGCATCTCGGCGATTCTGTTGAGTCGAGGAACAAGTTATGGCATCCAACATCAATGACCGCTCCACTCCAACACCTGACAGGCAGGATCTTTTCTAAAAAAAACTAAAGAAACAAACTTGAGTCTCGGCTTCCACAAAAGATGGTCGGCAGCACCCGTTCCGGTCAGACAAACTCGTAAATACGCTGCCAGAATGCTGCGGTTCGTAACGTGCTGCAATCGACACAAAGCATTCATGTAATTTGACACACTTCCTCCACACGGGGAAAATGCTACCACCGTTCGGTTCGACGAAACGGAACACGGTGCAAATCCGTGGCGGGCCCGCCGCTGTATCCGGGGACGGAAGCTGCACGGTTGCAAGACCAGCCACTGACGAGGATCACCTCGGCGGGAAGGCGCAGCGATCCGGCTGATCCGGTAGCCAGAAGACGTGTCGAACCGATTTGGAGTCTAGGCAAGGGCTCCGGCTGACCGCATGCTCGAGCGTGTGGTCAGCCGGAGCCCTTTTTGTTTTTCTATATCCCGAGGAGTGGATCATGACACAGACCGTTAAGACACAAGCAGCAACCCAGCCCGCCACAGTCGCCAAGACCCAGCCCTCAGCGCCGACCATCGCCGTTCGCAAAAGTTGCAACCCAGACGGTATCGGTCTCTCACACTATGTGCTGATGGATAAGAAAGCGGCCAAATGACGGCAGCAGCCTTGAACCGGGCCAATGCCGGCCAGGCGCTTTTCCCCGTGGACATCGGCCACGATATCTATGCGGCAGTCACTGATCCGAGCACCGCTTTCTGGGCGCTGGTCGACAAGACTCGCATCGCTGAATCGCTGGCCGGCGGTCCACTACTCGACGCCTATCGCGACAAGGCTGATATCTTCGCCCAAGAGTTGCATGCACTGCGCTTCGAACTGAAACCCTCCGGCGTTTACCTGAACCCGACTGAGCGCTGCAACCTCGACTGCACCTACTGCTACCTGCCGGGCGAGCAGCGTAGTGGTGGCAGCCACATGCCAGCAGAAACGTTGAACGCCTCGCTCGACAAGTTGCGTGACTACTTCCGCTCTGTCATGCCGGAAGGGCGCAAGCCGCGCGCCATCTTTCACGGGGCCGAGCCGTTGATGAACAAGGACGCGGTGTTCACCGCCATCAACGCTTTCGCCGACGACTTTGCCTTCGGCCTGCAGACTAACGGCACGTTGCTTGACGACGATGCAGTGAAATTTCTCACCTCGCGCAATGTCAGCATCGGACTCTCGCTCGACGGTCCCTTCGCCGACATTACCGACGCCACGCGCCGCACCTGGGGGGGCAAGAGCGTGCATGCCAAGGTGCTGGCGGCGATGGAGAAGCTGAAGGGTTATGGCTCGTGGAGCGTCATTACCACCTGCACCACAGAAAATCTGCCCTATTTGACGCAGATGGTCGAACTCTTCCATGCCAATGAAGTGCCGACCTGCATGCTCAACACTGTGCGCTGCACCCTACCTGGCGCACGCGGCGTCAAGCCGACGGACAGTGCCATGGCCGAGACCTTCTTTGCCGCCATGGATCGTACGCATGAACTCTATCGTGAAACGGGGCGCAAGCTGATAGTCGCCAATTTCGCCAATATCCTCATCGGAATTCTTGCACCGACGGCGCGGCGGTTAATGTGCGATATCTCACCCTGTGGCGGCGGTCGCGCCTTTTTCGCTCTGGCAGCAGACGGCGGCCTGTATCCGTGCAGCGAATTTATCGGCTTGCCACGTTTCAACGGCGGTAATTTGTTAGCAGAAGGCGGCGTCGAAGCGGCGCTGTCCTCTACTGCTTTCCAGACCGTGACTACGCGCGATGTTGATACCTTCAGCCCTTGCAGCAATTGCACAATCCGCCATTTCTGCGGCTCACCCTGCCCGGCAGAGGCACACGAAATGAACGGCGGTATGGAGAAAACCGGCGCCTTCTGCGAGTTCTACAAGGAGCAGGTTAACTATGCTATGCGCCTGATTGCCGAAGATAAAGCCAACGACTACCTGTGGGATGGATGGGACGAGGACACGGAGACGGTATTCGATCTGGCGCTGTAACTGAGGTCGTGGGTCTGTCTTTGAAATTCGAATGCTGCCTGCCCCCCGTCAGCTAGTGGAAGTTCGCTCTTGGCTCCAAGTGCTAATTGCGCAGCTTGCAGCGAATGGCCGAATTGGCACGAGCACTCATAGCGCCACGCTACCGCAGCCATTGGCTAACATATGGCGCGCGAGGGTGCGCGGCGGCGTGAATATGCTGTGAATTTGGCGACTTGAAAGTGCTGAGACTATTGTGCAGATACGGCATTCATTTTTTAGTGCGGGGTGTCGCTAAACCTTCAAGTTGTCGATATGATTCTTACAACACAGGCATTGTCGGCTCTTGGCGGGTTTCATTCAGAAGTTCTCCTGAGTGCCATTGCCCGTCATCTTACTAAGTAGAGGATAGGCATCTTTTAGACTAACGGATGACTTCTAACTCGTCGAAATGTTTCACTCGGTAGATGAAGACCGACGCAGCCCAGCAAAGGATAAATATGCCAATGATGAAGTAACCAATTGTGCCGAAGTTGTGATTCATGGCTCCTATCGCTTCCCATGCTGCGCCTTGCATATTTAACTTGTCGGCGATAAGGCCAAGTGCTTCAACGGAACCAATGACAATGGCAACTATGGCCGACACCAGAGTCATAGTCATATTGTAGTAAATCTTTCGGATAGGCTTCATGTAGGCCCAGCCGTATGCGCCGAGCATTAAATGGCCGTCCAGCGTGTCGACAAGTGACATACCAGCGCTGAACAGTAACGGGAAAACCATTATGGACCAAGTAGACAACCCTTGCGATGCCTGATTTGCCGATATGCCAAGCAAGCCTATTTCAGTCGCAGTGTCGAATCCAAATCCGAACAGGAACCCAAGCGGGAACATGTGCCAGCTTCTGGTAATCATGCGGAACAACGGTCGGAATAGTCGGGCCAGAAAGCCCCGGTCAGCTAGCAGCATGTCGAAGTCATCGTCAACGTAAGCACTACCATTCTTGACCTTGCTCCACGCTTGGTAGATCGACTTCAGAATAATCAGATTCATGATGGCGATGGCGAACAAAAACAGTGCCGATACAGAGGTGCTGACTACCCCGCCAATTCCTTTCAAGTGGTCGAAACGCCCTGTCATTGCCGCTGTCGCCACAGCAATAGCGGCCGAGAAAAGCACAACAACACTTGAATGGCCAAGCGAAAAGAAGAGACCAAGCGCAACTGGGCGCTTTTTTTCCTGCATCAATTTACGGGTGACATTGTCGATTGCGGCAATATGATCAGCATCAACGGCATGACGTAATCCAAAGCTGTAAGCCAACAAGGCAGTACCCAGCAATACGGGATATTGATGAAATGCCACCAGCGCCCAAAGCCAAGCCAGAACATTTATGGCGATTAATACACCATAAATGGAGAATAGCTTGCCTCGAACTTTGATATTCGAGTCATTGAAGATGTGTGCTAATTGAGAAAACATCGGGACACTCTTTGGGATAACGCGTCCCAGTTGGGTTAAAAATAGATGGCGAAGTAAGGTCTGACTCTTGGTTTGATACGTCCAACACATATAAACCAAATACAGTGGCGCGACCGCGACGGGTTTTCACCGGCTTCTCACTTCAACTTTAACGATCAATTCCGGAAACGATTATACATAAGATGTAGATACAATTTACAGGCTTCAAGGTGCTGAGCAATATTTTGCTTGGATAACTACTCTTCGAATGTCTGTGAACGGGCTTGCCTTGATGAGTGTGGTCGTTGTTGTAGTACGCCAGCTACTCATCGAGAACGGTTTGTAGTTCCTCAATGTACTGGTAATTTTTGCGACGGAATATGACTCAGTAGAACTCCCGCAAGATAGTCTTGTGGGAACACACACTGATACTTTTTGTCTGCGGATGGCTACGTTGCTCTTGGCGTGCTCAATCTCGAAGCTTAGAGAAGTGAAGCTGATGGTTTAAACCAAGCAAGTTTTTCCCTGAGACTGACCACGCCGCCGACAATGATCAAGGTGGGGGCCTGGAGTTGCGCCACATTCGGATCTTGCGGCAGAGTGACGAGCGTGCCGCAGATTGCACGCTGATTCTGCGTGGTGCCCTGCTGTATGATGGCGATGGGCGTAGTTGCAGGTAGTCCGTGTGACACGAGCTGGGAGCACAGGATGGCCAGACCGTGCAGCCCCATGTAAACCACGATGGTTTGTTTCGGACGCGCCAGCAAATCCCAGTCGAGTTCCATCGTCCCATCTTTCAGGTGACCGGTGACGAAAATGCAGGATTGTGCATGATCGCGGTGGGTAAGCGGTATTCCGGCGTACGTTGAAACACCGGATGCGGCGGTGATACCGGGCACCACCTGGAAGTTGATCTTGTGCTCTGCCAGCTTTTCGATTTCTTCGCCGCCGCGCCCAAAAATGAACGGGTCGCCGCCCTTGAGTCGCAATACTCGTTTGCCTTCCTTGGCGAGCCTCACCAGTAGGTCGTTGATTTCCTCCTGCGGCAGCGTGTGGTTGCCGCGCCGTTTGCCGACGAAGATGCGTTGTGCATCGCGTCGCGTCATATCTAAAATGGACTCGGAAACAAGATTGTCGTACAGCACAACGTCCGCTTTCTGCATCAGGCGCAATGCCCTGAACGTGAGTAAATCAGGGTCTCCCGGCCCCGCGCCGACCAGATAAACCTCTCCATCGGCTTGAGCTTTCGGATGCTCCAGTAGATCGAGCAGCATGGCCTCGGCGGTGTGCTCGTCACCAGAAAAAACTTTCTCGGCAACTGCGCCATCGAGTACATCTTCCCAGAAAATCCGCCGTTGCGAGGGTACGGCAATGCGCTGCTTGACTGTGTCGCGGAAGCGTTCGGCAAATGCGACCAGTCTGCCATAGGCTTGAGGGATTAATGTTTCCAGCTTGCCACGCAACAGACGAGCGAGAACAGGAGACGCGCCACCAGTGGAAAAGGCAACCAGCAGAGGAGATCGGTCGAGGATTGCGGGCATGATGAAGGTGCAGAGATTGGGGTTGTCCACCACGTTTACCGGAATGTTGCGTTGCTTCGCTTCACGCGAGACTTGTTCATTCACTATTGCATCGTCCGTTGCGGCGATAACCAGTGCCATTCCGTCGAGGTGCGATGCCTGAAAACACTCGGCAATGTGCTCGCTGCCAGTAGGTAAATCGAATGATTCATTCAGTTGCGGAGCAACGATCCTTACCATCGCTCCTGCCTGCAACAGCACGGAAGCTTTGCGCACGGCAACTTTGCCGCCGCCAACGATCAGGCATTTTTCCCCTTTGAGGTTCATGAAAACCGGCAGAAAATCCATTATCTCTTCATCTTCTTCTTCAGGATAACTTTTCAGGATAGCCGATATTTCGTGTTTCCTGCAATCACTCGGCCTGTGCCTTTGCGAGTTCCTTGTGATTTATGCTGCCTCCTTTCTTGTTGTTTGGTCGAGACATTGTGAACGTCTGAATATTCCAATCTTTTAGAATTCAGATATTCCACCTCTGCGATTCAATAGAAATCATAAGCTATGTTAAGATATGTCAGCTTGAGGTGTCGGACGCGCGAATGCCGTCCGCTTAAACGGGAAACAGGTGAAGAACCTGTGCTGCCCCCGCAACGGTAAGCAAGTGTGGATTAGCCAAAATGCCACTGTGAGTAATCATGGGAAGGCGGCAATCAAGTCTTGCGAGCCCGGATACCGGCCTTGAGTCAGGAACCTTCATAGGTTCCACAGGTCGGAAAATGCTGCGGGCGGCGCATGGACGGTGAACATTCTGTAGAGATGTTATCCCTCCTGATATTGTTGCTTTCCGCTGCATTTCCCAATGTTTAAATCTCATAGATAACGGGAAGTTGTCTTTGCAAACCCAAGAAACTTTATTTGCGGCTACGCCATCCGGTCGCCTTGATGCGCTCAGGCCGCTTTCGGCTATCTTGTCATGAATTCACAAGAGGACCGCAATGCACGCCACAAGCAGCAAATGGCGCGCAAAAAGGAGGTAGTGGATGCGGCTATTGCCCGCGCCACGGAAAACCGCGGCATTATTTTGGTCAATACCGGGAACGGTAAGGGTAAAAGCTCTGCCGCCTTCGGTATGGTGGCGCGTACCTTGGGCTATGGCCTGAAAGCAGGCGTGGTGCAATTCATCAAGAGCCGCCGCGATACCGGTGAGGAAAAATTCCTGGGCATGCAGCCCAACGTGCAATGGCAAGTGATGGGCGATGGTTTCACCTGGGACACGCAAAATCGCGACGCAGATATGGTCACCGCGCAACGAGCCTGGGCGGTAGCGCAAGGGTTTTTGAGCGACGCGTCACTGCACCTGGTGGTGCTGGATGAACTGACGTATTTGCTGAAATACAGTTATCTTGATGCACAACAAGTCTGTGCTGACTTGCTCGCACGTCCACCCCTGCAGCATGTCGTGATTACTGGCCGTGCCGCCCCGCAATGTTTGCTGGATATTGCCGATACGGTGAGTGATATCAGGGACGTAAAACATGCCTTTCGCGCCGGCGTGTGCGCCCAGCCTGGAATAGACCTGTAATGTCCATGCGTACTTGTCCCGCTTTGTTGATTACCGCACCGTCTTCCGGTCAGGGCAAGACCACCGTGACGGCGGCGTTGGCGCGTTACCATCGCGAGCAGGGCCGTATCGTGCGCGTGTTCAAGACCGGCCCGGATTTTCTCGACCCGATGATTCTGGAACGCGCATCGGGTCATCCTGTTTATCAGCTTGACTTATGGATGGGCGGCGAAGCACATTGTCGCGAGTTGCTCTATCAGGCCGCAGCGGAGGCCGACCTGATACTTGTCGAGGGTGTGATGGGGTTGTTCGACGGCGCGCCATCCAGTGCCGACTTGGCCGCGACGTTCGGCATCCCGGTATTGGCGGTCATTGATGCGAGTGCGATGGCGCAGACCTTCGGTGCCATCGCCTACGGCCTGGCCAATTACCGGACGGACATTAAATTTTTCGGCGTGCTGGCCAATCGCGTTGCGAGTCCTGGTCATGCCGACATGCTCAAAGAAAGTCTGCCGCCTGGCGTCGGCTGTTTCGCTACGCTGCCGCGCGATGCCGAGTTGAGTTTGCCGGATCGCCACCTCGGGCTGGTACAGGCGCAGGAAATCGCCGATCTGGATCAGCGCATCGCCCATGCCGCTAAAATTCTTGCAGGGCAGTGCTGTGTTGCCTTACCTGAACCCACCGCATTCGTAAAGGTCAATGCTGTAACGCCACAACGCACGCTTGCTGGCATCAAGATTGCGGTAGCACGGGATGCAGCCTTCTCATTTTTGTATCACGCCAACGTCGATGCGTTGCGTGCCTTGGGTGCCGAGCTGGAATTCTTTTCCCCGCTGACCGACACGCGCCTGCCCGAGGCCGACAGCCTGTATCTGCCCGGCGGCTACCCGGAATTGCATCTGCAGCAACTGCAAGCAAACGGGACGATGCGCGACGCGATACGCATGCATCATGCAACTGATAAACCCATCCTTGCCGAATGCGGCGGCATGCTTTACCTGCTGGAGACGCTGAGCGATTCGCAAGGATGCTGTGCCGACATGGTGGGGTTGTTGCCGGGCCACGCGGTGATGCAGAAGAAGCTGGTCAATCTCGGCATGCACAGCGTGACGCTACCCGTGGGTGAATTTCGCGGACATACTTTTCATCATTCCAACATGGAAACATCATGCGCACCGTTCGCAATGACCTCGCCAGCGAGAGCACGCGGCAAGCCTGAAGCCGTGTATCAAATCGGCAGACTGCATGCCTCTTATTTACATTATTATTTGCCCTCGAATTTGTCGGCAGCCGCACGTTTTTTCACCCCGTAACTTCATCTTCGATTCAGTAAAAAAAAGGAGAACACCATGCACATCGAACCCGGAATCATCGCTCAAGCAAAAATCATGGCTGCCAACATCAGCGCGACCGGTCTACTCAAACTGACAAATTGATGGGTAAAGTTTGGTTTGTCGGCGCGGGGCCGGGCGATCCCGATCTCATCACGATCAAGGGGCGCGATCTGGTCGTCAGTGCGGGAGCCATACTTTACGCGGGTTCTCTGGTAGCGGAAGCGACCACGCGCTGGGCAAATGCAGCGTGCGAGATTTGCGACTCGAAGAGTATGGCACTGGAAGAGATTACCGCATGGTTGATCGAGCGGGCGGGCAGGCATGAGACGGTGGTGCGCCTGCAAACCGGCGACCCGACGCTGTATGGAGCGTTGATAGAAATGGTGCAGCCGCTTGATGCAGCTGGTATCGAAGTCGGCGTGGTGCCTGGCGTTTCATCGGCGATGGCTTCTGCGGCAGCGGCAGTGGAGAGCTTGACCTTGCCCGAAGTCACGCAGACGGTGATCCTGACGCGCATGGAAGGACGCACCCCGATGCCGGATGGAGAGGCATTGCGCGACTTGGCACAACATCACAGCACGCTGTGCGTGTTTCTATCCATCACCCTGCTGGGCGAGGTTCGGAAAGAATTGTTGGCGGCGGGTTGGCGCGATGATGCGCCGATCCTGGTGGTGCACAAGGCGAGCTGGCCAGGTGAGGAAAAAATCATCCGCGGCACGCTGGCTGATATACGCGACAAGTGTCGTGAACAGAAGATCAATAGCCAGGCCATGATCATCGTCAGTCCCGCACTTGGCGCGCGCGACTGGAAGGAACTCAAAAAATCTAAGCTATATGATGAAGCATTTACGCACCGCTATCGTCGCGGTGTAAAAAATAAGGAGTTGTCGAGTGAGTGAAACGATATTGTTGGTCGGACATGGTTCGAGGAATGTTGAAGGCAATCGCGAGATTGAGGTTTTCGCGGAACAATGGCGTCAGCGACAGCCGCAATGGTGCATCGAGGTCGGCTTCATCGAGTTCGCAGACGTGCTGCTGGATGGAGGGTTGGATCGTACTGCCAGCAATGCATCACGGGTCATTGTCGTGCCGCTGATCCTGAACGCGGCAGGCCATGTCAAAATGGAAATTCCAGAGCATATTGCACAGGCACGCCTGCGTCATCCGCAGGCCGAGTTTGTCTACGTGCCGAATCTGGGGGCGGATGATCGCCTGTTGAAAATACTCAAGCGCAATCTTCGCAAGGCTATGGGCGCACTGGATATGCCCGACCCCAAGACCACCGGTGTGATCGTGCTTGGTCGCGGTTCATCGGATCGCGGTGCCAACGGCGAAGTGTCCAAGCTTGCGCGCTGGTTGTTTGAAGAGACAGATCACGAGTTGGTGGACATCGCGTTTACCGGCATTACTTATCCCCGGCTGGAAGCTGTGGTGCAACGCCAGGTGAAACTCGGCATGATGCAGATCGTTGTGTTGCCCTATTATTTGTTTACCGGCACGTTAATCGAGCGCATTCGCAGGCAGGTGGAGCATTTGCGTATGCAATATCCGCAGGTATGTTTTTCGCTGAGCGATTATTTTGGCTTTGAGGAAGAGATATTCCAATTACTGGATGAGCGTGTATTGGCAGTGCAGTCTGGATCAACGCAGATGGGCATGATGCCGTGCGACGGCTGCAAATATCGGGAATTTGCCGAGGAACACGGCCATCACCATAGCCACGATTAATATGCATAACATTGTCACCGAACAACTTACCCACGCCGGCCAGCAGATCGAACACGACTCCTTCGCGATCGTCGATGCCGAGGCGGGGGCGCATGGTTACAGCCCGGATCAATGGCAGGTTGTGCGACGCATTATCCACGCCACCGCCGATTTCGAATTCAACGGCCTGACATGCTTTCACCCGCGAGCCATCGAGGCCGGGTTGCAAGCTGTGGCACGGGGTGCGCCCATCGTCGCCGATGTTGAAATGATCTGCGTCGGTTTATCCAAGCCGCGTCTTGCTCACTTCGGCATCGGCACGCACCAATTCATTTCCGATGAGGATGTGATTGCGCACGCCAAGGCAGAAAATAGTACCCGCGCCGTGCAAGCGATGCGCAAGGCTAACACGCACGGGCTATTGAATGGCGGCATCGTGGCCATTGGCAACGCGCCCACCGCGCTGCTGGAAGTGTTGCGTTTGATACGCGAACAGCAAGTCCGCCCGACACTCATCATCGGTATGCCGGTGGGTTTCGTCTCTGCTGCGGAATCGAAAGCGTTGCTGAGTGAGCTTGCCGATATTCCCTGGATCATCGTTTCCGGCCGCAAGGGCGGCTCCACGCTGGTGGTTGCGACGATACATGCCATCCTGGCACTGGCGGAAGCCAAACAGAAAGGTGTTGTACAGCCATAATGGAAACGCAAAAACCCAAAGGCACGCGCAAGGGATACACCACTGGGGCCTGTTCGGCTGCGGCGGCACGCGCCGCGACGTTGGGACTGGTCGTGGGCCAAGTGCCCGATGAGATCGAGTGCCAATTACCCAACGGACAAATGGTGCGCTTTGCGGTGATGGATGGTTATTGTGCTGATGGTTGTGCGCATGCAGTGGTCATCAAAGATGCGGGCGATGATCCCGATGTAACCGACAAAGCGCATCTCACCGCCGATGTGCGCCGGTTGTCGGCAATGCCGGATGCGGTGCTACTCAAGGGCGGCGTGGGAGTGGGCTTAGTTACGATGCGGGGCCTGGGACTGGAGGTCGGTGGCCCCGCGATCAACCCCGTACCCCGTCGCAACATCGAGGAAAACGTGCGCGCTGTCGCTGGTGCTTTATTGGATAGTGATGGCTTGGAAGTGACCATCTCGGTGCCGGGCGGCGAGGAAATGGCCAAGCGCACATTGAATGCACGGCTCGGCATCATCGGCGGCATCTCGATACTCGGCACCACCGGCATCGTGCATCCCTATTCCACTGCCGCATTCCGTGCCAGCGTGATACAGGGCATCGAAGTCGCCGCGAAGCAAGGGCAGGATACCGTGGTGCTCACCACCGGCGGGCGCACCGAAAAATTCGTCATGCGTGAGTTGCCGCAGCTGGCCCAATCGTGTTTCGTGCAGATGGGCGATTTTCTGAAATACGCGCTGGATACCGCAGCAAGCCATGGCATCCGCCATTTGGTGATCGGCGGCATGGTGGGCAAGCTCACCAAAATGGCGCAGGGCGAAACCATCACGCACGCCGGGCGCAATGCGGTGGACACCGATCTCGTCGCGGATATTGCCGCCGCAGTGGGCGCCTCGCCAGAGGTGTGTGCCGGTATACGTGCCGCCGAGACCGCACGCTTCGGCGCTGAGCAAATGGAACAATTGGGACTTGCGCATGAATTTCATCTCGAACTGGGTCGCCGTGTGATCAACACACTCGCAGCGCGTTACCCGGGGAAATTCACCCTCAGAGTTTTGATTTGCGATTTCGAAGGCAACAAGCTGGCCGAGGTGGAGCAAGACCATGCGTGAACCTTGCCGCATCATCGGCGTGCTGGACAACGGCGTGGATGGTTTGACCCCTGTCGCACTCGCGCATTTGCAATTAGCAGATATGGTCATCGGTGCCGGGCGCACGCTGTCGCTGTTTGAATCCGTGTTGCCTGCACAGGCAGAGCGGCGCGATATGGGTGGGCAATTGACCAGTGTTCCCGGGTGGATCTCACAGGCCAGGGATGCAGGACGCAGGGTCGTGGTATTGGCTACCGGCGATCCGCTGTGTCACGGCATCGCGTCATTTCTGATTGGCAAACTTGGGTTGTCCGCGTGCGAGATATTGCCCAATATTTCCACGCTGCAGTGGGCATTCGCCCGACTCGGTCTGCCGTGGCAAGAGGCAAAAATATGCTCGATACACAGCAAGGATGCGGGAGAGTGGTCGCCCGGCGCAAGCCCGGAACATGGCCTGTATGCGTTGCTGCAAGCGGTGCGCCGGCATGATCTGCTGGCGGTACTCACCAGCCCGGACAATACCCCGGCGCGCATCGCGCGCATGTTGGTGAGCGAAGGGTTGGGAGATGCATTTCAGCTCAGCGTGGTGACCCGGATTTTTCAAATGGAGAAAAATGAGTCAATGGAAAAAATCATTGGCCCGATTGTTGCGGTGCAATGTGTCGATCTGGTTTGTGCCGATCCCAATGTGGTGATCCTGCAACGTTGTCAGCCGCGCACGCGGGAAATCTTGTTCGGCCTGGACGATAGCGAATTTCTGCAACGCAAACCGGACAAGGGTCTGATCACCAAGCGTGAAGTTCGCGCCGTGTCACTGGCGCGTATGCAGTTGCGCGCAGACAGCATCGTCTGGGACATCGGTGCGGGGTCTGGGTCGGTCGGGCTGGAAGCCGCGCGATTGTGTCCGCAGGGACATGTCTACGCGATCGAAAAAAATGTCGACGATGCAGCTATCGCGATGCAAAACCGGCAGCGGCTGGGCATCGCGAACTACACGCTGATAAACGATAAGGCACCTAAAGGTATGGATATGTGGCCCGACCCCGATGCGATGTTTGTCGGCGGTTCTGGCGGCGAACTGGAAGGATTGCTACGCATGGGGCTGCAACGCCTGAAACCGAATGGTTGGTTGATTATGAATTTTGTCACTTTTGAAAATCTGAACGTTGCTCTGGCGACACTAATTGCGCTGAGTGCAGTCTGGGATGTCACGCAATTGCAAGCCTCGCGCAGCCAGCCGATTTTGCACATGCACCGATTGCAGGCAGAGAATCCAGTATGGATCGTCTCGGCGCAGAGAAAACAACCATGAAGACCTCGCGCATCGGGAAACTCATCGGTGTTTCACTCGGCCCCGGCGACCCCGGCCTCATCACGCGCCGCGCCTGGGAGGTGATGCAGAGTGATGTGCACTGGGCTTATCCGGTGCGCAGCCGCAGCAGCGACAGCTACGCGCTGGATATCGTGCAGCGTGCGGGACTGAACATGCCGAAAAACTACAGCCCGCTGCTTTTTCCCATGACCCATGATCCCGAGAAGCTGAGTATTTACTGGCTGGAGGCGGCGCAAACCGTGCTGTCTGTATTGCAGGCGGGACGCGATGTCGCTTTTCTGGTCGAAGGCGATGCTTCGACTTATTCCACTTTCGGTCATCTGGCGCGCACTTTGTCTGCATTGGATGCCGCCATCGAGGTCGAAGTCATACCCGGCGTGACGTCTTTTAATGCTGCCGCCGCGAGCGTGGGAAAGCCGCTAGCCGATGTGGACGATACGGTGGTCATCGTTCCAGCCGGTTATGGCATCGCCATGCTGGAACGTCTGCTGGACGATGCTGACACGCTGATTCTGCTCAAGGTCAAACCTTTGCTTAACGACATTATCGATTTTCTGGCTCGTCGCAATTTGCTGGCGCATAGCTGTTTCATTGAGAAAACCGGGGCGCCGGAAGAGCGAATTGTGCATGATGTAGCAAGCTTAAAAGGCGAAAAAGTGAACTACCTGTCTTTATTGATTATCAAAAATCCAGACCGGCAACGCGGCGAAATAGCACGCGGTTGTCGCAAAGTCGTGCGAGTGGAAGAGCAATGAGCGATACCCGCATCGCGTTGGTGGCGATCACCAAACATGGCGCAGCACAAGTCGCGCAGCTCGCCCCCAAGCTTCCATACGCCGGCATCATAGTGGCTGCAAAATTTGCAGAGCAGATGGAGGGGCTGCCTAATCCGGTACACGTCTATCAAGGTGCATTGAGTGCACAAATCGCCGCGTTGTTTCAGGCATACGATCAGATAGTATTCTTCGTTTCACTCGGAGCCGTGGTGCGGCTGATCGCGCCGCATCTCAAGTCCAAAGATGAAGATCCCGGTGTACTGGTGATTGACGATGCTGCACAATTCGTCATTCCGGTTTTGTCGGGCCATGTTGGCGGCGCCAATGCCTATGCGGAACAATTGGCAACCTTGCTCGGTGCCACGCCGGTACTGACCACCGCCTCGGATGTCGGCAAGACTGTCCCGGTGGACATACTCGGGCGCGAACTGGGTTGGCAAGTCGAGTGTCCCAAGATCAATCTCACGCGCGTCTCGGCCGCTGTGGTGAATGAAGAGCCTGTCGCCTTTGTGCAGGAAGCGGGCTCTAAGAGCTGGTGGACGCGCTCCACGCCGCTGCCGCGTAATATCCAATTATTTTCTCGATTCGAAGATGTGGCTCTCGATCAATTTCGGGCGGTGTTATGGGTGACGCAGCGGGATATACACGAAGAGATATGGATACGCTTGACTGAGCGGTTGGTGGTGTACCGCCCGCCGGAAGGCCAGACGTGATGCGTATCGCATTGGGTATTGGCTGCGACCGCGGCGCAGCCTTGCAAACTCTGCATACTGCTGTGACGCAAGCTTTGGCGCAAGCCAGTCTGGCGCATGAGGCAGTGGTGGTGTGCGCCAGCATAGACAAGAAGAGCGATGAAGTCGCCCTAGTGCAGCTTTGTACACAATACGGCTGGCCGTTGCAGTTCTACAGTGCCATACAACTGGCCGGGGTTGCGGTACCCAACCCCTCCGAAGTGGTGCGCAAACACATGGGTACACCGGCAGTGGCGGAAGCAGCTGCCATGCTTGCCGCCAACTCTGGCATCGAAAGTTTACTGGTTGAAAAATATAAATACTGTGGCACGGACGGTAAGAACGCCACGGTATCCATCGCGAGGGTTGAAAAATGAAAAAAGGAAAAATTCTGCTGGTCGGATTCGGCCCGGGCTCCAAAGAAGATATGACTTACCGCGCGCGCGAAGCCATCGCAAGCGCGGATGTGGTCATCGGCTATTCCACTTACATCAAATTGGTGGAGGATTTGCTCGATGGCAAGGAGGTGATCCGCAAAGGCATGACCGAAGAGATCGATCGTTGCGTCGAAGCATATGAACAAGCCAAGCTGGGCAAGGTGGTAGCGGTTGTATCGTCGGGCGATATCGGTATCTACGGCATGGCAGGGCCTGCTTATGAAGTGCTGTTTCAGTCGGGCTGGAAACCCGGCGACGACATCGCAGTGGAAGTCGTGACGGGCAGCACCGCCTTGTCGGCTTGCGCGTCATTGGTCGGTGCGCCGCTGACCCATGATTTTTGTTCCATCTCGCTGTCGGATTTACTCACCCCATGGCCGGTGATCGCCAATCGTCTGGAAGCGGCGGCGCGCGCAGATTTCGTGGTGGCGTTGTACAACCCCAAGAGCGGACGGCGTGCGCAGCAGATCGTCGAGGCTCAGCACATCATGCTCCAGTTCCGCAAGCCGGATACGCCAGTGGCCATCGTCAAGTCGGCTTACCGCAAGCGTCAATCGATATTGATGGTCAGGCTGGACGAGATGGCCGATTGCGATATCGGCATGCTGTCCACCGTGCTGATCGGCAACAGCAGTACCTTCCTGCGCGAAAATCTGATGATCACGCCGCGCGGCTACGCCAACAAATACGACAGCATCACTGGTGAAACCAGAGAGGGCGAAAATGCAGGGCGTTCTTTGAGCATGGGGCTGATGGGCTGGAAGTCCTGTGTGCGCAGCTATATGCGCGATGCCGCGAGTCAATCATTGCAACAGCTGGCCAATCATTTCGATGTGCATCTGGAGGAGATTCTGTCTGCTATCAGCGAAGGTAATGCTAATGACGCTGCCGGAGAGTTTTCGGCAGTTCCGGCGGGTAATGTCGCACCGATGCTGGATGAAGTGCGTAGCTGGGGACGGCTGCGTGCCGTGGTTCGCAGCGGGAATGCCGTCAGCGAGTTGATATTGAGCGGCATTGATCTGAATCTGTGCGGCGACAGATTGAACGTGGAAAACGAACACTTCCATCTGCATATTGATTGGAACCGGGTGGCGCGCGCATGGCTCGTGCGGCGCGGCGACAAGGGGTGCGGCGTGTATTTTATCGACAGCCACGGCGATGCCGTCTTCAAACTTTTATTGACGCGACAGGACAGTGCTTTCGATATCTCCGCCGAACAACAATTCAACCGAGCCTGGTCGGCTCAGGGTGGAACACAATTACCGGAGGTGGTCTATGAGTGATGCCGTGCTGGAAAAACCGAAAATGCTGGATTACCGGCGACATCTGCTGGTGTGTGTCGGGCCGCGCTGCAGCGAAGACGGCGAGTCGCAGATTTTGTTCGACAGTCTGGGTGAGAAGTTCAAGGCGGCTGGGATAGACGCGGGTGAGTTGCGCGTCAAACGCACTCGCACCACCTGCTTTGCCACCTGTAAATCCGGCCCCATCCTGTGTGTGCAACCCGATGGTATTTGGTACTACAACGTTACCGCCGCCAATCTGGATCGCATCATTCTGGAGCATCTCGTCGGTGGGCAACCTGTGGAGGAGTTGATTTACCATCGGGGTCCGAGCTGTGTCGCAGACTGACCCGGTTAATTTTTCCGAAACTGACCGCGAATCCTTGTATCGGGTCATGCGCGCCAGGCGCGACATGCGCCACTTTTCGCCAAACTCAACTGTGGACGCAGCGGTGCTGCAACGCATATTGTCTGCCGCACACAGCGCTCCATCGGTCGGCCTGATGCAACCTTGGCGGTTCATCCGCATCAGCGATTCGGCATTGCGCGAGCAGATACACGCGCTGGTGGAGACCGAGCGTCACCTGACTGCACAAGCACTGGGCGAACGCGATGGGGAATTTTTGCGGCTGAAAGTCGAGGGTGTACGAGATTGCGCCGAGTTGTGGGTGGCGAGCCTGATGGATAGACGCGAGGCACACATATTCGGACGGCGCACGTTGCCGGAAATGGATCTGGCGTCGGTAGCCTGCGCCATCCAGAATCTGTGGTTGGCGGCACGTGCCGAAGGTTTGGGTATGGGCTGGGTATCGCTGTTCGATCCGCAAGCGCTCGCGACGCTGCTCAACATCCCGGCGGGCGGCAAGCCTGTTGCGATTATTTGTCTCGGGCCGGTGCCGGAATTTTATCCAGCGCCGATGCTGCAACTGGAGCAATGGCGCAAACCGCAGCCGTTACAAGAGATGCTATTCGAGAATAGTTGGGGATGTCGTGCTGATGGGAATCTCTAAAAATCTACTGCGCGATTCGACAGCAGCGTTGCGCGCTGCTCGCTCGTCG
This sequence comes from Sideroxydans sp., assembly GCA_027310725.1. Classification (GTDB taxonomy): domain Bacteria; phylum Pseudomonadota; class Gammaproteobacteria; order Burkholderiales; family Gallionellaceae; genus Sideroxyarcus. Next base: position 20,815 of record DAIDAG010000066.1, read on the forward strand.
CCTGCCCATTTGGTATGTCTCTGTCGCTGCGCTCCGTGCACCTTGTTCTCGAACCGTCTGCTTCGATTCTAAGGGATTCCTTGATGCAAGCAGCGCAACTCTTAAACAATCTTGCTGTACCGACGATATTGGCGGCAGTGCTGCTCGATCGTCTATTGGGCGAGCCTGGACGTTTCCATCCCCTGGCGGGTTTCGGCAGATTGGCGCAGTGGATCGAAAAGATATTCTACGGTCCGGCACACGTTGCTTCCGGTATGCGCTATGTGCGCGGTATTGCAGCGCTAAGCATATTGTTGATCCCGCTCGTGGCACTCGCGGCGCTGCTGCAACAGCCGCCGATTTTCGGTACGCTGTTTTCCATTGTCGTGCTATATCTTGCCATCGCTCCGCGCAGTCTGCGCGAGCATGCCGAGCGCGTGGCAAGGGCTTTTTCTGCCGGCGATTTGCCTGCTGCGAGACAGGCCGTAAGTATGATGGTCAGCCGCGATACCAGCCATCTGGATGAAGAAGGTGTGGCGCGCGCCACGGTGGAATCGGTGCTGGAGAACGGCAACGACGCGATCTTTGCCGCGCTGTTCTGGTTTGTCGTGGCCGGCGCGCCGGGCGTGGTGTTGTATCGCCTGAGCAATACGCTGGATGCGATGTGGGGTTACCGCAACGCACGCTATGATCACTTCGGTTGGGCGGCGGCACGACTGGACGATGTGCTGAATTTCATCCCGGCACGCCTGACCTCCCTGAGCTATGCGCTTGTCGGTCACACACGCAGTGCATTGCGCTGTTGGCGTCTTCAGGCCGCCGCCTGGGAAAGCCCGAATGCCGGCCCAGTGATGGCAGCAGGCGCGGGTGCGCTGCGCGTACAGCTTGGCGGTGCAGCGATTTATCACGGCGAAATAAGTCAGCGTCCTCCGCTTGGCTGTGGTGCGGAGGCCAGCCAAGCGGATATCACGCGAGCCGTGCAACTGGTACGCCACACTTTGTACGTATGGCTGGCCGTCATCACGCTCGGCGCGTTGTTCATAGCGGGGTGGCAACCATATGCTTGAGCATGGCGGAAGACTGCGCCGCGCCGCGCGACATTACGGCATAGACGAGGCGAACTGGCTGGACTTGTCCTCCGGCATCAACCCGGTTGGCTGGCCGGTTCCATCCATTCCGGGTGACGTTTGGCTGCGCCTGCCGCAGGAAGATGACGGACTGGATGAGGCGGCAAAGGAATATTACGGCACGGCGGAATTATTGGCCGTGTCCGGATCGCAAGCGGCCATACAGGCGTTGCCGACGTTGCGTCCGCCCACGCAGGTGGCGCTTGTCGCACCCAGCTATGCGGAACACGCGCACGCCTGGAAGCGGCATGGTCACCGGGTCGACAGCGTGCCTGCGGCAGACATATTTCAGGCCGGCACAAATGCGCAGGTGGTGGTCATCGTCAATCCAAACAATCCTTCCGGCAAGCTTTTCAGAGTTGACGAATTATTGAGTTTGCACGCACAACTAACTGCGCGCGGCGGCTGGTTAGTGGTGGACGAAGCGTTCATGGATGCTACACCTGAACATAGTCTCGCTTTCCTTTGCCCGCGTCCGGGGCTGATCGTACTGCGTTCGCTGGGCAAATTCTTCGGTCTGGCCGGTGCGCGCGTCGGTTTTGTGCTGGCTGAACGCGAAATATTGCGACCACTTGCCGAGCTGCTCGGTCCGTGGCCGGTTGCCGCTCCGTCACGCTTTGCGGCGACACTGGCATTGCGCGACACGGCTTGGCAACATGCAACACGCGAGTCATTACCGCTGGCGGCGCAGCGCCTGGCGGATTTGTTGCAGCGCTCGAACTTGATCCCGAGCGGCGGCTGCACGCTGTTTCAATGGGCGTGCAGTGCCGATGCCGCGAGCGTACATGATCAACTTGCACGGCAGGGCGTTCTGACAAGGCTGTTCGATGCACCGCACAGCGTGCGTTTCGGACTGCCGAACGAAGAAGGGCAGTGGGCGCGCCTGGTGGCAGCGTTAAGCGAGGTGCAGCGATGAGCGCGCGTACGCTGATGGTCCAGGGCACCACCTCCGATGCGGGCAAGAGCACATTGGTTGCCGCCTTGTGCCGCTGGCTGGTAAGGCAAGGCGTGGTCGTCGCGCCGTTCAAGCCGCAGAACATGGCACTGAACAGCGCAGTGACCTCCGACGGCGGCGAGATTGGGCGCGCGCAGGCGGTGCAGGCGCAAGCAGCACGCCTCGCACCGCACACCGACATGAATCCGGTATTGCTCAAACCCAACAGCGACACCGGCGCACAAGTCATCATTCATGGGCGCGCTGTCGGCAACATGGAAGCGCTGGAATATCACCACTACAAAAGCACGGCGCGCGCGGCGGTATTGCAGTCGCATGCGCGTTTGTCTTCGCAGTATCGGGTCGTGGTGGTGGAGGGGGCGGGTAGCCCGGCCGAGATCAATTTGCGCGAGGGCGACATTGCCAACATGGGTTTTGCAGAAGCGGTGGATTGCCCGGTGATCCTGATTGCCGATATCGACCGTGGCGGCGTCTTCGCGCATCTGGTCGGAACACTGGCGCTGTTGAGTGAGAGCGAACAGGCACGCGTGGTTGGTTTTGTCATCAACCGTTTTCGCGGCGATCTCGCGTTGTTGCAGCCCGGTCTGGATTGGCTGGAACAACACACGGGCAAGCCGGTGCTGGGTGTGTTGCCGTATCTGCACGGTTTGCATCTGGAGGCGGAAGATGCAGTGCAAGTCAGCGCTTCGCCTCATCATCCCTCACCCCAACCCTCTCCCGCTTGCGGGCGAGGGGGCCAAAACAAGCTGCGCGTCATCGTCCCCGTCCTGCCCCACATCAGCAACCACACCGATTTCGACCCGCTGCGCTTGCATGCGCAAATCGAATTCAAATTCGTGCCGATCAGTGAGCCGCTGCCTCCCTGCGACCTGATCATCCTGCCCGGCAGCAAATCCGTGCGTAGCGATCTGGCCAGTTTGCGCGCAGCCGGCTGGGATACGGCGATCAAGCAACACTTGCGCTACGGCGGCAAGCTCATCGGCATTTGCGGCGGCCTGCAAATGTTGGGGCAGCTTGTCCACGATCCGCTGGGAATAGAAGGCGAGGTTGGTAGCAGTGCGGGGCTGGGTTTGCTGGAACTGGAAACCACGCTCGCCGCAGAAAAGCAGTTACGCAATGTGATCGGAACTTTGTTGCTGGAAAACGCGCCCGTGTCCGGATACGAAATCCACGCTGGAATTTCCAGCGGTGCTGCATTGAACAATCCAGCACTGCAATTGGAACACAGTGGGGACGGCGCCATCTCGACCGACGGGCAAATCCTCGCCACTTATCTGCATGGCTTGTTTGAATCGCCCGAGGCGTGTAGTGCGTTGTTGCGCTGGGCCGGGTTGCGCAATGTGCAGACAACTGACTATCGGGCGCGTTGCGAGGCTGATCTTGAACGGCTGGCAGATGCAGTTGAAAGCTGTCTGGATACTGTGAAGCTGCGCGAACTATTCGAATTGGGAGAGGTGCAATGCGTGAATTGATTCTGGGTGGCGCACGTTCCGGCAAAAGCCGTTTGGCAGAACAGCATGCCAAGGATTCCGGCCTGGATGTGGTGTATGTGGCGACTGCGCAGGTGCGCGATGCGGAAATGCAGCAGCGCGTCGCCCATCACCAGGCGCACCGTCCTGCTCATTGGCAGGTGGTCGAAGCCGGGCACAATCTGGCGCAGGTGTTGCAACAACAAGCCGGTGCCGGACGCTGCGTACTGGTGGATTGCCTGACGTTGTGGCTCACGCAATTGCTGTGCGACCTCAGCGAAGCCGAATTGCGCAGCGAAGTGGACGTCTTGCTCAGCGTGCTGCCCACCTTGCCGGGGCAGATTATTTTGGTGAGCAATGAAACAAATATGGGCATCGTCCCGCTGGGCGAATTGTCGCGGCGTTATTGCGACGAGGCGGGACGCCTGCACCAGCAAGTAGGCGCGTTATGCGAACGTGTGATTTTGACCGTGGCAGGAATGCCACTTATCGTGAAAGGAAATTGAATATGGCAATGAACTGGCTGGCACAACCTTGTGCTGCATTGAACGAAACTGCGCGCACTGGAGCGCTGGCGCGTCAGGGGCAACTCACCAAGCCGCCCGGTGCGTTGGGCCGCCTGGAAGATATCGCCGTGCAACTGGCCGCCATGCAGGGAGTGGAACAGCCCGTGATGGAGCGCGTATACATCGGCATTTTTGCCGCCGATCACGGCGTGGCGGATGAAGGTGTATCGCTGTTTCCGCAGGCCGTCACGGCAGAGATGGTGCGTAACTTTGCGCGGGGCGGGGCGGCCATCAGCGTGTTGGCACGGCATCTGGACGCCACGCTGGAAGTGATCAATCTCGGCACGGTGTCCGTCGTTGAGCCTTTGAACAATGTGCGCGATGAACGTATCGCAGCGGGTACAGCCAACTTCGCCAAGCAGCCCGCGATGAATGAAGCTCAATGTGCTGCTGCCTTGCACGCCGGACGCAATGCAGCGTTGCGTGCCAAACAGCAAGCTGCCGAGCTTTTCATCGGCGGCGATATGGGCATAGCCAATACCACGTCGGCATCTGCCATCGCCTGCGCATTATTGTCCGCCGCGCCCGAGTCGTTGGCCGGTCCGGGAACAGGGCTGGATAGTGCAGGCGTGACGCATAAGGCGCAAGTTATTGCCAGGGCATTGAGCTTGCATGAAGTTGCGGCCGACCAGCCGCTGGAGGTCTTGTGCAGTTTGGGCGGATTCGAAATCGCCGGCCTGACGGGTGCGTATATCGCGGCCGCGCAAAATGGCTTGCCCGTGTTGGTGGATGGCTTCATCAGTTCGGTGGCAGCTCTCGTTGCTGTCCGGATCAATCCAGCAGTGCGCGCCTGGCTGCTATTTGGGCATACTTCCGCCGAGCCCGGACACCGGCGCATATTAGATGCACTCGATGCGCAAGCGCTGCTGCAACTGGGGATGCGTCTGGGTGAAGGCAGCGGTGCGGCAGTCGCTGTACCGCTTTTGCAATTGGCGTGTGCTTTGCATCGCGGCATGGCCACATTTACCGAGGCAGGAGTCAGTGAGCAGAACTGATCCCACGATCGTGACAGTGTTGCGCCACGGCGCAGTCGAGGGACGCGCGCATATTTTTCGCGGTGTGCTGAATGATCCGCTCAGCGTACAGGGAGCAACACAAATGCAGCGGGCGCTAGCGCGCTGTCACGTGGCTGATTTTGATGCGGTTGCTACTTCTCCGCTCAAGCGTTGCCATGAATTCGCCGCAACTTACGCCACGCAGCACCACTTGCCCTTGCGGGTGTTGCCGCAGTTTGGCGAGCTGGCATTCGGCGATTGGGAAGGACTTACGCCTGCTGAAGTTGCAGCACGCAATCCGGAAGAGTATCAGACGTTTAGCGCCACACATGGCGTGCACGCCCCGCCTAACGGTGAATCGCTGGCGCAATTGCGCGCCCGCATCAGTCTGGGTTGGCACGAATGGCTTGCAAGCGATGATGGAACGAACCGTTTGCTCATTACGCATGCCGGTGTAATGCGCGCCTTGCTCATGGAGTTGTTCGGTTTTACACCGGCACAGGCATTTCAGATCGCTCTGCCGGAAGCGGCTTGTCTGCGTATTTCCTGGCTGCATGGACAGCCGCCATTTTTACTTTATATCAACTGAGGCGAAATACGATGCGCGGTTTGATTCTGGCAATTCAATTTTTAACGCGGCTTCCCACCCCGCAGTTGCGCGAGCTTGACCTTGCACAATTGCCGCGCAGCGCGCACTGGTTCCCGTTGGTGGGTATGCTCATTGGCCTGTTGCTGGCAGCAACCCTGTGGTTGGGCAGTCGCATCGATCCGTGGCTGGGCGCGCTGCTGACCTTGCTGCTGTGGGTATGGATCACTGGCGCATTGCATCTCGACGGGCTGGCTGACATGAGCGATGCGCTGGGCGCCGCACACCGCGACCGCGACCGATTTTTGGCCGTGTTGGCCGATCCGCATCTGGGTACGTTCGGCGTTGTCAGCCTGGTGCTGCAATTGGCATGCAAGCTGGTGTTGCTGATGTTGTTGGCACGCGGCGGGCAATACTGGGTATTGCTGCTCATCCCTGCATGGGCGCGCTGGGGGGTGCTGGTCTGGGCACGGTTGCCTACGCTAAAACCCGGCATGGGCCAACGCTTCGGCGGGCAGGTCACGCAGCCATCCATTTGGATATGGGGCGCGCTGCTCATGGCATGCAGCGTTGGCGTACCAGTGTTATGGTGCGTTCCGTTACTGGTTTTTGCGTGGCGAGAATTTCTGCTGCGGCGTCTTGGCGGCATGACGGGCGATTTGCTCGGCGCGGGTATAGAAGTGGTTGAAAGTCTGGCTTTACTGCTGTTGATTGTGCAAACGCACATTAATGTGTGAGGAACTCGTAAACAACGTCTTCTAGTCGAATGAAATTCACAGTTAGAAAGCGGACCTCCCAGCACGTTACACCAAAAGCCTTTTAGCAAACTGCCAGCGTCCGGTATGGCCGAGAAATGTGCCTTCATTGAAATATTCTTGGGGGTCTCCTTCGGGTCGATTGTGTGAACTCGCCAATGTCCGGTTTGCGGCAACGAATTCGTTAAGAGCTATGACCGGATAGGCCGAAGATTGAGCCTTCATGGCGATTATCCTGGGGTTCACCAATTGGTCGAATGTCGCATGTCGTGAGAGGCTGCTATATGGTGCGCCGATTTTCCAATGCACAAGCGACCGCTTCCTGGCGGGCAATATGGCAACATGAAGTACCGGTGCGTGCCATGAGCGGACCTCCGCGGTTACATGTCAATTCCTAAATGGAGACAGTTTTTGGGCCTGTATCCATGTGACCTACTGTTGATACAAATCCGTTGCACCGGCCGAATTAGCCTAAGCTCACGGCTCTACTTGCGCGCTTCCATTGCTTGTTGGCTTGCGCGTATCAGCTGGTTAAGCGCAGAATCCTATGCATATTCGTCAATGGGATTGCCAACTGTTCGCGCGTCTTCATCGCCTTTGCGTGTTCCGCTACGTCCGGTTCTGCACCCACTTTTATCGGTACGATGAAATGATACGTCGATCTTGTCGATTAACACTTCCCAGTCTAGTTGTTTTTGCTTGCATATCGATGTCAGCCTTCGCGGAGCAAGTCGAGAACCCGAGACTTGAAGTTGTGCCGGGCGGTTGGGGCGGCGCGGAATCAAACGAAATTCACAAGATCATCGCTGGAGTCGTCAAACAATTCCCTGCGCCGATCGCATACGGCTCCAGACCATCGCTGCAGATTCGGCACCGCTTCGGCGGCCCGATGATCGATTACGATCGGGATACGGACGGTTCGATAATTATCTACCTTTCCGCACGCGACGATCGCTGGTACCAGTACGTCTATCAGTTTGCTCATGAGTACTGCCACGTCCTCGCGCGTTTCAACCAAAAGCAAAGAGGGGGCGATATCGTTCGCGACAATCAGTGGTTCGAGGAGTCCCTGTGCGAGACTGCCTCCCTTTACGCCGTGCACCGCCTTGGTGTCGACTGGTCGGCGGATGCCGATGCCCAACTTAGGGCAGCCGCGATTCAGTTGGCTCAATACTTGAAGCAACTCGCGGCCGAACCCCAAAGGCAACTCGATCCCGGAGCGAATTTCGTTGATTGGTTTGCGAGCAATCAGGAAAGCCTAAGACGGGACCCTTATCACCGCGAACTCAACGAACTTGTGGCAATGCAATTGCTGCCGTTTTTCGAACGGAATCCAGACCTGTGGCAGGCACTTGCGTATCTCAACGCGCCGACGCCGATTCCCGGGCAGCCTTTCACAGCCTTCCTTTCAACTTGGGAAGCGGCATCGCCAATTGCCGCTCGGCCGCTGATCGCGCAGATTCGCTCGCTTTTCGGGCAATGAGTGGAACTCACAGGCTGCGACCGAGCAACGTTTTCAGCAAGCTAAACACATCGGACTCACAATGACGTTTGTATTCGCAGCGGATTTCAAGGATTACCTCATTTAGACGATTGCGAAAATGATATATCGTTGCCAACACTGATGCAATTTAAATCTCATTAAAAATAAACTGCGTATTTCAGCAAACCTGATCGCTGTCCGACAGCATGATCAGGAAGTCTAGTGTTGCTGCTCAGTCTTAGCATGAAGATGTTTATAAACAGAAGCACGGGTGATCAACCTGACTGGATCGCCTGCCAACTCCTCCTGGAACAGGTGCTCATGAGTGACCGGAATACGCAAATCAGCGATATTTTGCGTATTCCGGTGAATTTAGCTCTGTTGATTCAAATGTCCAGATTCCTAAGGAACGCTATGCGCGTGGCGGGATTGACAAAGATGAGTACGTGCAGAAAAAGCATGATTTGAGCGAGTAACCATCAAGCATTGATTAATGCTATAGTGCAACGCATGAGTAACCTGTCGGTATTCTTTCACTTGAACCGGTCGTCGAAACAAAAGATGACATGGTTCGTTTTGTTTGCGCTCCTGTTCATCCAGGTCAGGGTGGCGGTAGGCGGCTGCCTGGTTTCGGGCTACTTGCCGCCTTCGCAACCGGCGGAACAGGTTATGCAAATGAAGTCTGCTGGCGATCCCTGCACAGAGCGCGGCTCGCCAGACAAGCAGTCATGCATGATGCACTGCGAACAAGGTTCGGACACCCTGAAGTATAGTTTCGACTTGCCACTTTTTGCACCGGCGGTACTCCCCACCAGTGTGCCGTTGTTCACGGTGGCGGATGCTGCCAGTATTGTAACGCCCACACTAGTCCTTGCTGCCAGTGGTCCTCCTCCCTATCTGCGCTTCCTTCGGCTGCTGAATTAGCCGTTCTTCCGTTAGACCCGTTTGTTCGCGCCTGCTGCGATGCAGTGGTGCGCGCCTGAATTTGGTTTGTTCTGGAGAACATCATGAAACACATTATGCTCGCGGCCGCCGCCGCAACTCTTGCCTTTACCTCCGTCGCCCGCGCAAGCGACAACGACAATACTTACTTTTGGTTACATCCCAAGCTCGGCATGGTTCGAGTGGATAAGTCTACGAATGCCATGGTCACCACCCTACAGCCTAAGGAAGAACGGGCTTCGCCATCGGATAAGGAAACCAAAACGATATTGTGGATCGATCCCAAGGGTAATGTCCGGCGCATACCTGCCACGCCGAAATAAACCAAATCGATAATCGGCGAATCGTTTGCATGCGTGCAAATTTACGCGCCTCGCGGACAGCATCGTCAAGCCAATTGAATTAACACATTTCTAAATTGAAGGAGTTTTGCCATGAAGAAAACCATATCTATTGTTTCCGTAATGACCGCCGCGGCACTGCTAGGCATCAGTTCGATGACCCGTGCACAGTCTGTCGATGCAAGCCCGCGCAACCCGATGATGATAGCCGATACCACCATGGACATGAAAGACATGAACATGAATGGCATGGATATGAAAAGCATGAAGATGGAGAGGGCGGCAAACTCCCATCACGGCCACGGCACCGTTACGAAGATAGATGCCTCCAATGGAATGGTGACGTTTTCACACGAGCCGATTGCAACCCTCAACTGGCCAGCCATGACCATGAGCTTCAAGTTGAAGGATGCTGCGCTTGTCAACGGAATCAAGACAGGTGATACCGTCGACTTCGACCTGGTGCAATCGGGCAACGATTATGTAGTCACGCGCCTGCAAAAATCTGGCAAATAAGCGTACGGAGGGTGTAACGGTTATCGCTGCACCCGCATTTGTCAAATTACCCTCGCAACGCAAGAATTGCGCGGGCAACGGCGATTCTTTCGCTGTCTGGAGGTGTTATGGATGCTCTTTTATCCGGTCGTGGAGGAGCAGCGCTGGTTCGTGCTGGCCGAATCAGTCTCTCTACAAGCGTGTTCGCAATGGTGCTGATGTTTTCGTTGTCAGCCGCTGCACAAGATGCACTGTCGCTGACTGATGCACAACGGCTGGCTGTTGATCGTTCACGCCAACTGGCCGGACAAGATGCAGCCATTGCTGCAGATCACGACATGGCTGTTTCTGCCGCACAAAATCCCGATCCCGTTATTAGTGCCGGCATCGATAACATGCCGGTTGATGGCACAGATCGATTCAGCGTTGGGCGCGATTTCATGACCCAGCGTCGCATCGGTGTGGTACAGGAGTTTACGCGCGATGAAAAACGGCACTTGCGTAGCGAGCGCTACGAGGAGGAAGCTGACAAGACACGCGTCGAGAAGGCTGCAGCGATTCTCGCCATCCAGCGCGACACCGCTCTGGCTTGGCTGGATCGTTACTATGCCGAAGCGAGCTCTAGACTGCTCGATGAGCAGATTCGGCAGGCGCAGAGCGAAATCGAGGCGGCGCAAACTGCTTACCGCAGCGGCAAGGGCAGTCAGTCCGATGTGCTTGCTGCGCGGGCGAATCAGGTTGAGCTGCAAGACAGGGCCAGCGAGATGGCTCGAAAGGTACGTATCGCAAAGATCGCACTGGTTCGCGAGATCGGCAAGCCGGGCGAATTGCCGCTTGCCCAGAAACCCTCAATCGACCATATCCCGATCGATCTAAGCAAGCTTGATGAACACGTTGCGATGCACCCTGAGATTGTCACACTGGCAAAAGAAGAGGAATTGGCGGCGATTGAAGCGCGTCTCGCACAGGCCAACAAACAAACCGACTGGAGCGTGGAATTATCCTACGCACTGCGCGGCCCACAATATTCCAACATGGCATCGATTGGAGTCTCTGTGCCGTTGCAGTGGGATCAGACAAACCGCCAGGATCGCGAAGTGGCCGCCAAACTTGCGCAGGCTGATCAGGCCAGGGCGTTGCGCGAGGAAGCCATACGCACCGAGACGGCAAAGGTGGCTTCGATGATTGCCGAATGGGAAAGTGTACGCGAGCGACAAACCCGCCTCGAACAAGAGCTCGTGCCGCTCGCGACTGAACGCATCCAAGCGGAGCTGGCGGCCTACCGCGGCGGAAAATCGTCCTTGAACAACGTGCTTGCCGCTCGCCGCAACGAAGTCGACGCCCGTCTGCAGGCGCTGCAGATGGAAGCGGAAACTGCACGTTTGTGGGCGCAACTCAACTTTCATTTCTTGCATGATGATGCTGGATCAATTACGCCTCGTGATGCCGGACTCAATGTACCAAACAAGGATTGACCATGAAAACCAAACATCTCATTCTTACCCTGATTGTGCTAACCGTCATTGGCGCGGTGAGCTATGGCAGCTACCGTTTCGGTCTGCAGCAGCATATGAAGCCGTCCTCGGTTGGGACAACGGCAGGTATCGATACTGCCGAAGCGAAATCCGGCATTGCGGTCGATCCGGCAACAGGCAAGACCATCCTGTACTGGCATGATCCGATGGTACCCGGCCAGCGCTTCGACAAACCCGGCAAATCGCCCTTCATGGACATGCCTCTGGTACCGGTCTATGCCGATGGTGGCGGTGATAGCGGGAATGTCTCGATTGATCCACGTGTTCAGCAGAACTTGGGCATTCGTATCGCCGAAGTCACCAAGGGCAATTTGGCGAGCAGCATCGACGCAGTGGGTAATGTGGCATACAACGAACGCGAGTTGGTGGTGTTGCAGGCACGCGCCAACGGTTATGTCGAAAAGCTCCATGTTCGCGCGACGCTGGATACAGTGCACAAAGGACAGGCGCTCGCCGAGTTGTATGTGCCCGATTGGGTCGCAGCGCAGGAAGATTTTCTGACCGCGAAACGTTTGTCAGTTCAGGGTGATAAGGCGGCCGGTGTGGATTTGGCCGATGCTGCGCGTCAGCGTATGCGCTTGGCAGGAATGTCGGAAGAACAGATGCAATTGGTAGAATCGACCGGCCAGATTCAGGCACGACTGATCGTGGCAGCGCCCGTAAACGGAGTGATTTCGGAACTGAGCGCTCGCGAAGGTATGACGGTTGTCAGCGGTACCCCGCTATTTCGCATCAACGGCCTGGATACGGTATGGGTCAACGCAGAAGTATCGGAAGACGCCGCTGCACAAGTGCATTCCGGCAATATGGTCGAAGTGACTACACCGGCGCTTGCCGGACTAGTCTTCAAGGGCAAGGTTAGCTCGATTCTGCCTGGTGTTGATCCTGCGACGCGCACATTGAAAGCGCGCATCGAACTGGCCAATCCACGGCAGCAACTTGTGCCCGGCATGTTCGCCACCGTGAGTTTCTCGCCCAATGCGCACAGGGACGTGCTGCTCGTGCCGAGTGAAGCGGTGATCAAGACCGGCAAGCGCAGTGTCGTCATTGTGGCGCAGGCAGGCGGCAAGTTTATCCCGATGGACATCGAAGCGGGCACTGAAAGCAACGGCCAGACGGAAATCCGCAAGGGTCTGCGGTCGGGGCAGAAGGTCGTCGTATCCGGGCAATTCCTGATTGACTCGGAAGCCAGCCTCAGAGGCACCACTCTACGCATGGGCGACACGCCCGCACCGATTGCTAAAGTCGCAGAAACGCATCACGGCAGCGGCAAGGTCGAGGCGATCGACAAGGGCGAGATTACGCTCTCTCATGGCCCGATTCCCACCCTGCAATGGGGGGCAATGACCATGAGCTTCAAGCTGCCTGTGAGCGGGCTGACCCAAGGCATCAAGGTCGGCGATCATGTTGATTTCGAGATTCGTCCCATTTCGGATGGAGCATTTGAAATCGTGTCGATTACCCCGGCGATGGGAGGCAAGCCATGATTGCCTGGCTGATTCGTTGGTCGATTGCCAACCGTTTTCTGGTGCTGCTGGCCACGCTGATGGTGACGGCATGGGGTATCTGGTCGGTCAGCAGGACACCGCTCGATGCTCTGCCAGATCTGTCCGACGTGCAGGTGATCATCCGCACAACCTGGCCCGGCCAAGCGCCGCAGATAGTCGAGAATCAAGTGACCTACCCGCTGACGACGACCATGTTGTCGGTGCCGGGAGCCAAGACCGTGCGCGGCTATTCCTTCTTCGGCGATTCGTTCGTCTACGTCCTGTTTGAGGATGGCACCGATCCGTATTGGGCGCGCTCGCGCGTTCTCGAATACCTGAACCAGGTGCAGTCACGCCTGCCGCCGCAGGCCAACACATCGCTCGGGCCGGATGCGACTGGCGTGGGCTGGGTATACGAATATGCACTGGTTGACCATAGCGGCAAGCTGGACTTGTCCCAGCTTCGCGCATTACAGGACTGGTTCCTGAAGTATGAATTGAAGACTGTACCCAACGTGTCGGAGGTGGCCAGTATCGGCGGTATGGTACGTCAGTACCAGATCGTGCTCGACCCGGATCGATTGCGCGCCTACAACATTCCCCACAGCAAAGTAATCGAAGCCATCGGCAAAGCTAATCAGGAAGCGGGAGGATCGGTACTTGAATTGGCAGAGGCCGAATATATGGTGCGCGCCTCTGGTTATCTGCAATCGCTAGACGATTTCCGCAAGATTCCGTTGCTGACCACTGCTGCAGGGGTATCGGTGCGGCTGGGCGATGTAGCCCGCATCCAGGTAGGTCCCGAGATGCGGCGCGGTATCGCGGAATTGAACGGCGAGGGTGAAGTCGCGGGCGGGGTGATCGTGATGCGTTCCGGCAAGAATGCGCTGGAGACGATCGAGGCCGTCAAGGCCAAGATGGAGACGCTCAAAGCAAGTTTACCTCCTGGCGTCGAGATTGTGCCGACCTATGACCGTTCCGGACTCATCGATCGCGCGGTCGAGAATCTGACCCATAAGCTGGTCGAGGAATTTATTGTCGTCACAATCGTGTGTGCGGTATTTCTCTTCCATTTCCGATCAGCACTGGTAGCCATCGTTTCATTGCCGCTTGGCATCCTTGCTGCCTTCATCGTCATGCGCTACCAAGGGGTGAATGCGAATATCATGTCGCTGGGTGGCATCGCAATCGCGATTGGCGCAATGGTCGATGCAGCGGTGGTGATGATCGAGAATGCACACAAACACATCGAGGAATGGAAACACACCCATCCTGGCCAGACCTTGGCGGGCAGCGCCCATTGGGGGGTGATCGCGGACGCAGCCGCTGAAGTCGGCCCAGCATTATTCTTCTCGCTGCTGATCATTACGCTGTCGTTCATTCCGGTGTTTACGCTTGAAGCGCAGGAAGGACGGCTGTTCTCGCCACTGGCCTTCACCAAGACCTACGCAATGGCTGCGGCTGCCGGGCTTGCGGTCACGCTGATCCCGGTGTTGATGGGCTATTTGATCCGTGGCCGGATTCCAGACGAGCAGGCAAATCCAATCAACCGCTTTCTGATCCGACTGTATCGGCCTATGCTCGATGGCGTGTTGCGCCGTCCCAAGGCAATCCTGCTGGCGGCGGCCTTATTGGCGATTGCGACCATTTGGCCCGTCAGCCGCCTGGGAGGCGAATTCATGCCGCCGCTGGACGAAGGAGATCTGCTTTATATGCCAACTGCCCTGCCAGGAATTGGTGCGGGTAAAGTATCGGAGTTGCTGCAGCAGACCGATCGCCTTATCAAAACGGTGCCTGAAGTGGAAAGCGTGTTCGGCAAGGCTGGCCGCGCCGAGACTGCGACCGATCCGGCGCCGCTGGAAATGTTCGAGACGACAATCCGCTTCAAGCCACGGGAGCAATGGCGCCCCGGCATGACGCAGAACAAGTTGATCGAGGAACTGGACCGTACCGTGAAAGTGCCGGGGCTGACGAATATCTGGGTGCCTCCGATTCGCAATCGCATCGACATGCTCGCCACCGGCATAAAGAGTCCCGTGGGCATCAAGGTGGCTGGCATGAACCTCGCCGAGATTGACCGGCTGACTGCGGAGATTGAACGCGTGGTGAAGCCTATTCCCGGCGTCTCGTCTGCGTTGGCAGAGCGACTGACCGGCGGGCGCTATATTGATGTGGATATAGACCGCGATGCCGCTGCGCGCTACGGGTTGAATGTCGCGGATGTCCAAAGCATCGTATCCACTGCGGTTGGAGGTGAAAACATCGGCGAAACCATCGAGGGTTTGCAGCGCTTCCCGATCAACGTGCGCTATCCGCGCGAAATCCGCGATTCCCTTGAAAACCTGCGCAATCTGCCTGTGCAAACCGAGCGTGGCGCCCAAATCCATTTGGGTGATGTTGCGGCGATCCATATTGCCGATGGCCCGCCGATGCTGAAAAGCGAAAATGCGCGCCTGTCCGGGTGGATATATGTGGATATTCGTGATCGCGACTTGAGTTCCGCAGTGCGTGACATGCAGACAGCGGTAACCAAGGAGGTGAAACTGCCGCCGGGCTATTCGATCACATGGTCGGGACAGTTCGAATTCATGGAACGGGCCAAGGCCAAGCTCAAGATCGTCGTGCCGGCAACGCTCATGATCATTTTTGTGCTGCTGTATCTCACATTCGGCAGCTTCGGCGAGGCACTGATCATCATGGCAACGTTGCCGTTTGCGCTGGCCGGGGGCGTCTGGTTCATGTGGATGCTAGGCTACAATTTGTCGGTGGCAAGTGGCGTTGGCTTCATTGCCTTGGCCGGTGTGGCGGCGGAATTCGGCGTGATCATGCTGCTCTACCTCAAGAATGCATGGGGTGATCGGCTGAGTGACGGTAAAACCGGATTGCCGGATTTGCTGGATGCGATTCGCGAAGGTGCGGTATTGCGGGTACGTCCCAAAGCAATGACTGTTGCCGTGATTATCGCCGGATTGATGCCGGTCATGTGGGGGAGCGGGACGGGTTCAGAAATCATGCAGCGTATCGCCGCCCCGATGGTGGGTGGCATGGTCACGGCGCCGCTGCTATCTATGTTTGTCATTCCTGCTGCTTATTTGCTAATGCGCCGACCGTAGTCGGCGCGTCATATTTGGGAGAGTCGGCAGTTAGCGGTTAACCTTTCCGCACTACAATTCAAACGCGGCAACATCGCCGAAACAGTAACCAATGCGCTGGCACAATCCGGTCTGCCAGCAAATCAGTTGGAACTGGAACTGACCGAGTCCATTCTGTTGCACGATATGGATGTGGTCATGAAAACGCTCCATGAATTGAAAGAAATTGGCATCAAGCTCTCCATCGATGATTTTGGTACAGGCTACTCCAGTTTGTCCTATCTAAAGCGACTGGCAGTAAATAAACTCAAGATCGACAAGTCATTCGTGCGAAACATGGTGGAAGATCCTGAGGACACCGCCATCGTTAAAGCCATTATCCAGTTAGGTCATACCCTGCAACTGACCGTCATCGCGGAAGGCGTGGAAACTGATGCCCAATTGTCATTACTAAAAAGCTTAGGGTGTGATCAGATTCAAGGGTATTTGATCAGTCGCCCATTAGCGGCCGAGGAATTCATCATGCTTTGTCAGTAAGCGATGAATAGGGGTTCTGGATGCTCAGAACTTTAACGATGGCAAACCTGAATTGAACTTGTGCGCCTTCTGTCCTAAAAGGGGGATTTCCTCCGCCGGCAGTGGCTTGCTGTAAAAATAGCCTTGCATGGCGTCGCAGCCCCGTTCGAGCAAGAAGTCGAACTGCTCCTGCGTTTCCACTCCTTCGGCCACCACTTTAAGGCGCAAGCTATGGGCCATGGCGATGATGGCGGCCACAATCGCCGCATCGTCCTGGTCGGTCGTAATATCTCCTACAAAGGATTTGTCGATCTTGATAGTGTCGATGGGCAGGCGTTTGAGGTAACTCAGCGAAGAATAGCCGGTTCCGAAATCGTCGATAAAGATGCGCATTCCCTTTGCGCTCAACGCCTGCAGGACATTGGCCGCCATCGAAAGGCTTTGCATCAGGATGCTTTCGGTAATCTCCAATTCCAGCCAGGATGGATCTATCCCCGTTTCCTCAAGCACTCGCTCGATGGTTTCAACCAAGCCGTGCTCTGGCCGCTTCGCCAAATGACCGCCTCTCCCCGTTTCACTGGTAGTCGATAAATGCCTGAATTGCCGCGCCGACAGATTCACCGCCACCGGCAACAGCACTCCTTGCTGTTGCCAGTCCCTAATTTGCAGACACGCGGTTCGCAGAACCCATTCGCCGATCGGGACGATCAGGCCGGTTTCCTCCGCAAGGGGAATGAACTGGTCGGGCGGGATCATGCCCTTGGTCGGATGCGCCCAGCGCAGCAGCGCCTCCAGCCCGATCACGGCGCCGCTCGCGAGATCCACCTTGGGCTGATAGTGAAGCAGCAACTCGTCCCGTTCCAGAGCCTTGCGCAAGCTGTTCTCCAGAGTGAGCCGTTCCGGCGACAGTTGCTCCAGTTCGGGCCTATAGAACTGATATCCCAAGCCTTGCTCCTTGGCTTGGTACATGGCGCCGTCCGCGCACCGGATGAGGCTGTCCGCATCGATGGCATCCGAGGGATAAAGGGCGATGCCGATGCTGGCTGAGGCGAAAACTTCATGCTCTTCCAACTGAAAAGGCTGAGCCAAGGCGTCCTGGATTTTCTGGGCAACGAGGGCGGCATCCTGCATTTCGGAAAGTCCCCGCAGCATCACCACGAATTCATCGCCTCCCAAGCGGGCCAGCATGTCATCCCCCAAGCGGGCCAGCACATCGCCCCTGCGGAAACAGCCGGCGAGCCGCTCGGCCACCAGCAGCAGCAACTTGTCGCCCACCGTGTGACCCAGAGTGTCGTTGATCAGCTTGAACCGATCCAGGTCAAGAAACAGCACCGCCAACTGCTCCCCATTCAGCGCCGCTTCATTCAGGCTGATGCCGAGACGTTCCCGGAAAAATTTGCGGTTGGGAAGGTTGGTCAGCGAATCGTGATGGGCCAGATGCATCAACTGGTGTTCGAACTGCTTGCGTTCGGTCAGGTCTCGCAGCACATAGGTAATGAAACTCCCCTCAGTTCCTTTGAAGAAGCTGCTGGATCCCTCCACCATGAACATCGTGCCGTCGCGGCGATGCCCCTGAGTTTCCCACACCAGCCTGCGCTGCAATCCCTCATCCAGTTGGCTGGACAGCGGCTCCGGCAGCACCGTTTCGATCGGTCGCTCCAGCGCCTGGTTGCGGCGATAGCCGAACATGCGTTCCGCCGCCTGATTGAAATAGGCGATTTTCCCCTCGGGGTCGGTCATGATGATTCCGTCGTGGGCGGTTTCCGCCAGGTCCCGGAAACGGCGCTCGGATTCCAGTGCGGTGGCGCGCAACTTCTCCTCTTCAGCGAGATCCTCCACAATCAGAAGCAGCCGCGCTTCTTCTTCTTCTTCTTCTGCAAGATGGATTCCAGTCAGGGTCACGCTCATCGGTATGCGCTCGGAGCCATCCGCCAGCCCCATGCTAAAAGGGACGTCATGCTGCGCGATCCCGGTAGCCAGGACTTCCAGTGCTCGCCCCCGCAGTCCATCTGCCGCGATCACGTCCAACAGATAGCTGCCATGCGCGGCCTCTTCCGTGAGCTCAAAACGTTTCAGGAAAGCCCTGTTGGCGGACAAGACGGTAAGGTTTGACGAAAGTACAACCAATCCATCCGGGATATTGGCAAATACGATGTCGGCATATTCTTTCAGCGTCAGGATGGTTTGCTGATCGGCCTGAATATAGGTGTCGATAGCCAGTCCCATGTCCAGCAGGACGATTTTGATCAGCGCTTGGCAGGTAGCCATAAATGCTGTCGGATCTTCCCCGAGCCGCTGCCAGATTTCGGGGAACAATCCTGCCAGGTATTTGCTATAGGCACCCAGATACCATTCCGGTGCAAGGCCGACACGCTGGTGGGCGACTCCGACACGCAGGCGGTGGTGGATATAATCCTGTCCGTAGTCGCCGGCGGTGAGACTGCTGAAATAAATCGCCTGGGTATGCTTCAGGTGATCCAGAAATTGAGCATCGGGAATGAAGCGGCGGGTTTCTTCATGGGACAGCAGATGGGTGTAAAAGGCATCGACGAAATCCGGCGTCCGGGTCTGCAGGGCTTCATGCAACGTCCGCAACCGCGCCACATCGTCATCGGTGAACTCCAGGAAAACCTTGCGCCGAACGACGGCGGCTTCGTCGATACCGAGTGCTCGCACGACGGCCTCGACGGCCTCATTCAAGGGCTTCATCTTCTCCGGCCTCGCCGCCATAAGCCAGGAAGGGGAGACAAAACCGCCGTCAGGCTTGCTTGCTTGCTTGCGCAAGATTTCTTCCATAGACGACCTCACCCTCTACTTTTTATTCTCAGCTTATTTTTGCGTCGAGCTTCGATGAAGCGTTGCATTATAGACATATTTTCTTACGGACTCATGCGATTACACAGCGGCGGCGCGCCGAACGTTTCGCAGAATACCCGGTACAGTTCCCGCTCCGCCAAGCGCCATTCATCGCTGATCAGGCGAAACCGCACCCGCGCGGCGCCGTCTGCGACGTGGTTATGGAGCAACGCGTTATCGCTGTTGCCGCGCAGGTGATCCCCCAGGCGTTTGCGCAAATCTCCGGTCGAGCCGATATAAACTACGCCGTGCGGCGTTGGCGGCATACTTTTCCCTGGCCATGCTGCCTTTTCTCCATCGGGGGAGGAAGCGGAAACCGCCCGAATCTCATACACCCCGGGGTGGGCCGGAACCGCGGTTCGCAACGCTTGAGGGGTCAGCGGTACCAGTGCGGAAAACTCCTCGGTCGCCGCCAGATAATTAATACGGTGGCTGCGGTTTCGACAATCGGGAATCGCCAGGTCATGCCGGATGTTGGCCACCGTGCGCCGCAGCAAGCGTATGCCGTATTCGCGTTCGAGAATGTCGGCAATGGCTTTGTCCGTCAGCGGTTCTCGCAATACCCTCTCGGCCATCCATACTTTTTCTGTTTTTATCACATGATCCACGAAATGGCAATGAACCTGCCGCGGCTTCGGAAACAGGGTGTTTAACGGCACCACTTTTCTGTTCGGCAACATGATCGACAGCCCGCGCACCAGCCGGGAGATCCGGCCGGGATCCGCCACCACGGAAAGATTCGATCCTGAGATCAGACGTGCGGAGATTTCCGCCTGGGTCAAGGGCAGGAGCGCCAAGCCCAGCCCTGAGCGCAGATACTCTGCTTGCGAGGTCAGCACTGCCTGCATCAGCGCATGGGTGAGCCGGTTCCGGGTGTTGATGAGACGCAACCTGCGCAATATGCCCGCCCATTCAGCCGGAAAGTCAGGACGGGACATCAGGTAGTTCACTCCTTCCTCATCGAACCGGTATTCCCGCGTACAGCTATCCCGGTGGTAGAGGAACGTCAGGTTCCGGCCCGCCTCGTGAACTTCTCCCAGGATCGGGGATGATTGGGTCTGAAGGATGCCGGTCGCATCATGTACCGCCTGCGCGCCTTCCAGTCGGCCAACGGTTACCCATTGATGCATACCGTTATGCACGATGGAAGACTCCGCCTGGACCGCAAGGCGATCAAAAGCCCGCAGCGGCAATTCCAGAAAGCGGGCGAGCACGATTTTGCCGAGCAGTGCGGCTTCAATCTTATTGTTATGGTGCTGCAAGAGCTATTCCGCCGGCAAAATAATTTTGTTCTGAACAAATTTTACTATCCCAGTTTTAGATGGAATATTGGAAGTTTCCGGGAAAATTAGATTAGAAATTCCCGGTACACACTACTTGGACTTGGGGACTTAGGTATTGCGGAGGTTGGTTTTTTCCAAATGCGTAATCGTGGACTGCAGGGAGGTGACCTCACGGAAAAGCGCCAGTTTTTCCTGATCAAGTTTTTCCGCTTTATCTTCTGCACTGACAAGACGCTCCGTGAGCAGTTCTGTTTGCTTTTCCTGTGCCGCCAGTGCCATACGGGATTCAGTCAATTCCTGCTGTACCGCCTCGAATTTACTGGTGAGCATCTGGTTGGTTGTCGTAATTTCCCTGAATTGATATGCCAATTGATTCCGCTCCAACTGGGTCGATGCCAACTCGTCCTGCGATGCGCGCGCTGTTTCTTTCAGGTGGGTATTTTCAGGACGCAGATGTGTAAGCTCCGTTTCCTGCTGTGCGATGGTCGACTGCAGTCCCTGCAGTCTTTGCTGGGCACTTGAGAGATCCTGTTCCAGTCGCGCAATCCGCTGTTCAGCGGCGTGCCGTTCTTCAGCCCGTTGTGCAGCCGTCGCTTCCTGATAATGTTCAAACTGGGTTCGAGTCTGCGTCTGTTGCTGATTGAGTGCTGCTACCTCTGCGGCCCGGTCCGCCAGACGCTGCTGCAGGCCGGCGTTGTCGCTTTGTAGTGTGGCCAGCGTAACGCTCTGTGAATGATGCTCTACCTGCAGAAGCGCAAGTGCGTCCTGTGCCTGCTTTAGCTCTGCAGACAATCCAATCTTTTCTTCGTACAGGAGACGGTTGTCAGTTTCTAATTGCCGGACCAGATCGGTCGCCGTCTGCAGTGCAATTCGATGAGTTTCGTTGACCTGTTCCAGTTGTTGATTGATGTCTGTCTGGAGTTTTTCGTAAACGCCTTTCATTGCCAACAGCAGTTCGGCGGGCAGCCCCAGCTCGGTTCCAACGACCGCATCCTGATGTTCCTCTTTCCAGCGTTTCAGCAGGGGCGCGATTGTGCTTTTGCTGCCCGTACTACCCAGCGCTTCGCGGACGCTATCGACGGTCGGATTTTTGCCATCGGCTGCCAATTGGGCAGCCGCTTTGGCGACATGAGAATAGTGGATTCCTGCGCGCCCCATAATGCCTCCTTGAAATAAGTTACCGTATTACATGATATGTAATATCACATAATAATACGATATAAATACATAGATAATTTATAAATTATATACCACGATAAGTTGGCTTATCGTGGATAATGTAGGTCTTCAAAAAATGCCTGCGCGTAATGCGCCGTACAAAGCCGGATAGCGAGCGAAAAAATGCCCCTTAAAAATGAGCACCCGATAATTACGAATTTGACTGAGAATTCTGCAAATCCGGTCAATCGTACCGGCAGTACGGCACTGACCGAGCCGGAGTTGCAGGAACGACATCGCCAGTTTCTTTCAGCCGCCACCTCGGACAACACCAGGCGCACGTACCGTTCCGCCATTCGTCATTTCCAAACATGGGGCGGCGCCTTGCCATGCGAGCCAGCACTGGTAATCCGTTACCTGCTGAGCTACGCGCAAGAACTCAATCCGCGCACTCTGGCGTTGCGCTTAACGGCGCTGTCGCAGTGGCACCTGTTCCAGGGGTTCGCCGATCCGACTGCCAATCCGGACGTGCGCAAGACGTTGCGCGGTATCGCACGCACCCATGGCACGCCGAAAAAGAAAGCCAAGGCGTTGCCGATCGATGATCTGGAGACGATGGTAGCGGCGCTCGCAGACGACAATAGCTTGCAGGGCATGCGGAACAAGGCGTTGCTGCAGATTGCATACTTCGGCGCTTTTCGCAGAAGTGAAGTCTCCGCGCTGACAGTCGAAGAGCTGACTTGGGAACCGGATGGGCTGACCATCACCTTGTTCCGCTCTAAGACCGACCAGGAGGGTGAAGGCGTTGTCAAAGCCATTCCCTACGGCGAGCCAGGCGGCATTTGCTGTCCAGTGACGGCCTTGAAAGATTGGCTGACGGCCGCCAACATCACAACCGGCCCGATATTTCGACGCGTGACACGCGAGGGAGTTGTGGGCACCGATCCGCTTTACCCTGGTAGCATCAACGATATACTCAAGTCCTGCGCAACCTTAGCTGGCCTAGCTTATGTGCCTGAACTGAGCGGCCACAGCTTTAGGAGGGGATTGGCCACCAGCGCATATCGCGCCGGTGCCGACTTCAAGAATATCAAGCGCCAAGGCGGCTGGCGTCATGACGGTACAGTGCAGGGCTATATCGACGAAGCGAGTCAGTTCGAAGAGAATGCGGCGGGAAGTTTGCTGCGTCGACGTCCTAGCGCAAAATAATATTTTTGTGGAACTGGCGGAAATCGGCGAAGTGCGCTGAAGAACTCCCGCGAGTTCCGAGACACTACCGTTAACTACTCAGATGGCGGCTGGTGGCACGACTGTTGGTCTATGCCATGTCGGCTATACCCGAAATTAGTCTTAACGTGCTTTATTTTCCGATTTCTGAGACGACCACTTGTAGGTGTGGCCGCGATTTCGGCTAAGTCCTATTTTTACACGTATGTCGGCTGTACCCGAAATAAGCGCGCCACGAAGGGCTGCATCCCCGTCTATCGAACGTTCTACTACCGAATTACCCGGCCATATCTGAAATAAGATATCGTCGTGATTACCACTTGAGAGAAAGCGATCAATCTCTGCTTGTTACTGTAGTTTCATCGTCATGATGCCGAGTCTGGTATTTTCTGACGCTAGGTGATTTCAAGAGCAATGGGTTCGAATGTTCAGCAGTGGATTCAATTATCGATTGAGGGAATCAGACATTTATTTCGGATCATCCCATTCTGGTGCGGGGTCTTTTTGAGCTAATTTGAGGAGCAGTTGGCCTCCGCGCGCATCGTCGAATAATTCCTGGATAAAATGATAGGTGTGGTTCACCACATCAACCATGAGCATCTTCATTTCAGCTTCGTTGAAGCGGGAGAGATCATTCCAAGGTATCTCGCCAAAGGGAGTGTGGACAACGACATCACTATAATCGCCAGACTTTGAATCTGGAACTTTGCCGGTGTGAAAGTCTTCCAAAATGGAATTACGAAAACACCTCAAAGCAATGTGCTTGGCGAGACGCCGCTGCATTTCCGGATCAGTTATAAAAATCTTGAATGGGTCGTCATTATTCATCATGGAGTCGCTTTTGCGTGATTGATCACGTTGATAACTTGTTCGAAACAAAGACATCGTTATTATGGCAGAAGCTCAATCCTTGATTCTGTCTGGTCAGCTAGAAAATTAGCAGAAAAAAATATGCCATGACAAGTTGTTGCAGAGTGCTATGGATAGCTTTGAGCACTTAGGGCGTAGCATTACAAGCGTTTGCATTCCACTTTTCCAAGAGCAGCTTGGCGAATGCGCCGCTCCAGTGGCTGCGATGGCTGCCATCTACCGCCTTGTGCAACAAAGCGACTACCAGCATCAACTATAGTGCCGAGCTTCGCTGGTTTATCGTTGATCAGTTCAGCAAGCGCGAAATTCTGGCGCATGAAAGTCTTGATATCCAATCTTCCATTGTCATCGAACTTGAGCATTTCAAACAAGAGCCGATCAATTCCGCAAGGTGCTCGATTACGAAGCTCAACGATTGCTTCTGCCATACGAACTCGTTGATCGGCGAAGCGAAGTAGGGGGTGGTTTTCTGGATCGTTTATCATCGCAGTAAACCTTGAACCAGCGATTCGATATAAGGTGTCGTCTGGAGCCACAATAAATATCCGAACTGAGCAAGACATGGCGAGAGTTCCTTTGAGGTTCAACGAGCTAGCATCCAGATCAACTGTCCATCTGTATGCAAAATGATAGAAGGAATATTTTAACCTTCAATCCCCAGGTTTTGGCATGAAGCAGTTGACCGTCATTTTTTCGGTGCGGTTTCAACCGGTCGATGCAACAAGTTGGTTAAATCGTTCAGCTGGTGTTTCATAGTTTAACGTCTTCCTTGGACGCTGATTCAATTTCCTCGCCACGCCATTGAGTTGGGCTTGCGAGTAACCAGATAGATCCATTCCCTTGGGGAAGTACTGCCTTAACAGCCCGTTCGTATTTTCATTACTCCCACGCTGCCAAGGATTCTGCGGATCACAGAAATAGACCTGTATGTCGGTCGCCAAGGTGAAACGCTTATGGTCGGCCATCTCCGACCCTCGATCCCAGGTCAGCGATTTGTAGAGTTCCTGCGGTAACTTGCGAGCGTTTCTGATGAGTGCGTTGATGACTGTTTCGGTATCTTTGCTGGCGACTTTCATCAGCATCACATAGCGCGTATGACGTTCGACAAGGGTCACAATCTGGCTATCCAAAGTGCCGCACAACAAGTCGCCTTCCCAGTGTCCGGGCACTGCTCTGTCTTCTACCGTGGCCGGACGCTCGCTGATCGATACCGCATCGACAATCCTGCCGCGATTGTCTGTCTCCTGCATATGATGGCGGGAACGGCGCATGACTCGTGTTCGCCTCAAATGCTGCACCAGCTCTTTCTTAAGCGCCCCACGAGCCTGAATGTAGAGACTGCGATAGATGGTTTCGTGTGACACCTGATAGCTCTCGTCGCCCGGGTAAGTATGTTTCAGCCATCCAGCAATCTGCTCCGGCGACCACTGCATCTGGAGCTTCCCTGCCACGATGTGCGCCAATGTTCGATTCTCCGCCAGTTTACAGGTCTTCGGGCGATGCGCCCGATCCCAGGCAGCTTGGTCGGCTTGATTGGCTCGATAGCCTTCTTGGTCTCCGTTGCGCTTGATCTCGCGATAAATGGTGGAGGGCGCTCGTCCGAGGGATGCGGCAATCGAGTAAATCGATTGCCCTGCTGCGACTGCACGCGATATCTCTTCGCGTTCAGCCAAAGTCAGAGCCAATCTTGAACGTCGTCGTTGGGCCGGTCGTATCCCACCGCTTTCAGCGAGAATGCGCTCGATTGATGAATGGTATCGATCAAACAACTGGGCGATCTGCTGGAGAGAATCGCCAGCCTGCCAGCGCTCCCACATCAGAGCTTTTTGGCTTTCGGTGTAATAGATTCGCGGTCTCCGTTTCATCTGCAACACTCCTTCTGCTTACGCAGATTTTAGTATGTTGCATCGACCGGTTGAAACCGCAGGCCAAAGCGGACCTCCGAACAAAAACCTCCGCACGTCTGCTTTGTGGCATCAGGGCGCTTTCAACGGCGAGGCTCATCACTACACGAGACTGCTTGCCACCTTTCACACAGATGACAACAGCCGCTGCGCGCGTATCGCCGCGATCTTCTGCGGGATGCGGAACGAGTATTCATGTGAATCCTGCAAGACTCGCTCAATGGTATCGAGAGAGTCAGATGTAAAGTCGGAGTGCCGGTAACGAAGGAGGCCGTTCAGCAACATCAGCACGTTGCTCAGACCAAAATCCTTCTGGTCGCCCTCTGGCAATCTGAATATCGCCGCATCCAACGCATCCCCAAGCTGGCCGATCTTCCACAATACCAAGATGATCAAGTACGCGACGCGCGCATAACCCTTGTCGTCCTGAAGGCGGTTCAGCAGCGCATTGGCAAATCGCTCTCGTTCATCATCAGTGGTCAATGTCGCATACAAAGCAAGGAGCGCATCGAGGTTGTCCGACCTGACTTCGGCATTGCCATGATCGATTATGATGTCCTGATTAGTCGTTGCCTGCATGGTACGTATGTCGGTGCCGAGTTGCTTGATCTCTATCCCATCCATGGCTATATAGACACTACCAAGTCCACCGGACTGGCGACCGTTCAACTCGTAGCGGCTAATCTCCGCCTGTAAGACGGAAGCAATGTTTTTCTCGATCGGATCGGCGATCGTATGCAGCGCCTCGACTGGTTTCGGCAGGTCACTAGGATTCGGCTTGCGCAAGCCCTTGCACACCACTTTGACACGCTGCTCATTGCCGTCTTCGTCGCTGATGCCGAAGACTACCGTCAGGTCTTCTCCTTCTTCTTTCCTAGGCTTGCCGCGAATCATCACCATGACACTCGCCGGCAACGAGGTACCAGGGGCAATACGATAGTCTGACGTGTAGGCAGTGCCGTGCATGTGCCCACGCTGCTCGCGCACGGTGACCATGTCGTTCAATATCTCGCCACGAATTGTTGGTTTAATGACTCTGGCGTGCATCAGGCCAATGGGCGAGGCACTTTGGTTCTTGACAGCAAAGTCCGCGACGATCTGTGTGACCAAGGAGTCGTCCGCTTGTTTGGCAACCGCCCATCGGCAATGTTGGGCAATGGGTGTCATGTAGAAGGTTCTGCGAGCCTTGGCCTCAGCTTGTCTAGCTCGCCATGCGACTACCAAGACATTCATCCACTTGAAAATAGCCAGCACGCTGAACAGAACAACGCTAATCACCAACCCGGGACGGTAATCTTTCGGCAGTTCGTCGTTGATTTGCGGCACGAACAGCAGCAGCCAAGCAGAAACGGCGAACGCCGTGAATAACCAAGCTGGCAGGTCCTTGACCGCCTCGACGAATTTTGCAAAGCCGTTAGTGCTTTCGGCGGGTGTCATCGGGATATACCATTCAGAAAGACAGAACATTAAACCATAGGTGCAAGCCGCCGCGCTACGTCATCGAGGGCATGGCTTTCGCGGTCGTGCCCTTCGTTGATTGAACTGATGACCGGTTGAGCTGGCAGCTATGAAACGGACGCTCATCGTTGTTACCGTGACCGACCGCTATGGCCGAGGACTTGCGCTTGGGGATTGGCAACGTTAGGGAATGCTGATTCCAAGCTCAATGCTTCTCCTGCCCAACCCTTGTAACAACATTTCCCAAAACCCCGACAAGAATCTCCATAGCGTCGCTCAGTAACTGGATCTGATCGTCGTTAGGATTTTCTATGCCGATCATAGCCAATGTCTCTTCAAGCGGCAGGGCTCCATATTTGGATTGATAGTGGGCAAGATTCATAGCTAATAACCTGGCCGTCTCCGCGACGTCGTCCTTGCTCGATTTTTGGATGAGATGATCAGCCAGGTTGTAGTATTGTTTGAATGTCGCAAAGTCAGACATAAGGAGTTCTCGCGTGGATAGTCTCAAGAATAGAAGTTGGCATTATGTGCTGCCTGTATTTATCTGGGTAGCCCTCACCACGACCCAAGCCCTAGCTTCGGACCTGCCAATCCCATCGCTTACCCCAGGTGCCATTGACTTAGCCATTACGCAGGAAAACATTCAATCGACGGTGTGCGTCAAAGGCTACACCAAAACCATTCGGCCACCGGCCAGTTACACGAACAAACTGAAAAAACGGCAGCTAAGGGAATACGGCTATGACGATCGTAACCCCAAGCACTATGAAGAGGACCATTTGATTCCGTTGAGTATAGGTGGGAATCCAACTGATTCCGGTAATCTTTGGCCTGAGCCTCGGCTTTCTGAGTGGAATGCATCCAAGAAAGATGACCTGGAGTTTGCGCTGTACAAAATGGTATGCAAGAACGAGATCAGCCTTAAGGAAGCTCAGGCAGAGATAGCGTCAGATTGGATCGCTGCGTATAAGAAATATGTGCATGAGGGTAAGGGGCGGCGACATGGGCGTAAACATGGACGGGTGGAATAGATCATGAGCTTAATGTCGACGTTCAAGGGATTCATTGGTGAAGCGATGGGTTCGCTTGCTCACAAGATGCTGCTGGATAAGACCATCTATCGTGAACTGAACAATGTCACTATCCCAACTCCAGATGGCACGACCCAGATAGACCACGTTATCGTTTCTCGATTTGGCATATTTGTGATCGAAGCGAAAAACATGAACGGCTGGATATTTGGCGATGAAAAGTCAGCTCAATGGACACAGTCGTTTCCGGGCGGTAAATTCAAATTTCAGAATCCTTTACGGCAAAATTACCGGCATACCAAATGTCTCTCTGAGTTTCTAGGAGTGGAGCATGAGAAGCTTCATTCGGTCGTCATGTTTTGGGGCGAGACCACTTTCAAGACAGAAATGCCAGAAAATGTTATGGACAAGGGCTATGCAACGTACATCAAAAGTAAGTCAGAAGTGTTATTTACGGATGCCGAAGTCGATGAAATAGTTGAGGCGATCCAGACAGGGAAATTGCCAAGGACGTGGGCAACTCGAAAGCAGCATATTGCGTCGCTCAAAGAGCGCCATTTGAAGTCGGAAGCGAAAGCTGAAGAGGTGTCACCTCCGCAGCCACAGACAGGCTCGGATGAACCTCTATGCCCGCTTTGCAATAGCCCGATGGTGAAGAGATCAGCAAAACGAGGGGCTAATGCGGGCAATCAGTTTTGGGGTTGTTCTCGATACCCCGGTTGCAAGGGTATTGTTAGCGTGTAGCCAAAAGTGGCAGTAGGCGTTCATGAGCTACCGTTGTGATTTGCACCACCAACTTCTTCTTGTCGGGCTAAGCGGACCCCGAATGGCTCAATTGCCAACTTCTGCCTCCGAGACATTCCAGTCGGTCAAGATTTGAAAACTTTGCTAGAGTGTATGTCCATAATGTGCCATAACCTGTGATTGGACGTTGAGATTGCACTGTCAGAGAGCCGCCACTAACAAGAGGCTGGCAGCTGCGTAAGTATCTAAATAAGCACAGTACTAACAAAACAATGAATCCACCCGAAATTATCAGCGTTGATTACTTCACAAGTCACAAACACGTTGTCGCTGACTTAATGCAAGGTGGTATGGGGATGGTTTACAAACTATTCCCCGTTTGTGGTGACGAGCAAACCGTTGCCATGAAGACCATCAAAGGCAATAGCAGTATTGAAGCATTTGATATTGAATGTGAGGCGTGGTTTTCGGTTGCACACCATCCCAATATCGCTCGCCCATTAGCTTTTGGTTCATATAAAAGCCTACCAAGCGTACTGATTGAATGGTATCCTGGTTCTCTAGCTGATTTGAAGGCAGCAGAAATGTCTGGCAAACAAATTCAGGATCTAATCTCAGGAACGATAAACGCCTTAAGTTTTTCTTATAACGAGAAAAGACTGATTCACCAAGATATAAAACCTTCGAATATTCTAATCGATGATTCAGGTTCTACCCGACTAAGCGACTTTGGTTTGGCACGTTGCGTTGCGCGAACTGCAAAAGAGCGAATCGTTTACGACGTAGGAAATATTCCAAAATCGACCTCAAGAGAACTTTCAGGTACGCCCTTTTATATGGCCCCTGAATTGTGGGATGGCGTAACACCGTCTATCCGAACAGATATATTTTCACTCGGAGTCACGTTTTATCAATTCCTGACAAAAGAACATCCGTATGTCGAGAATACAGAAGAGAGGCGTGTGAGTGTAAAGGTTCGAATGGAGCCATTGATTCGCGCACTTCAGGCCAAGGGGGACTTCGGGCTTCAAATACGACATTTCATTACGAAATGCTTGGAGCTTGACCCACGAAGCCGGTATCAGTCCTATGAAGAAATATTTCAAGACAACGCTTGGTTAACTCAAACGACTTTAAATGACAGTTGGGGCGTTGAGCGTTCTCATATTGTTGTTGGTTCGTCACAGTTCTATCGATCTAAAGGGGATGTTAAATCTGCATTCTCTGTTTTGGAAAAGTTTTTGGATAAGAAGCCGAATGATCCGATTCTAATGGCAGAACTCGGTAATTTGAACAATGCGATTGGCCAGCACAGTGAAGCCGAGCTGCATTTTAGTCTTGCTTATAACAATCTAAAGAAAGAGAACGGAATTTATGGCACGTATTTCGTTCCTCAACCTGCACTGGCATGGGCACGATGTTTAATCAAATTGGATCGCCCCCAAGAGGCACTCAATATCATTGATGAGGTCTTAGGGTGGGAAAAGAAACTTCCGACTAACATCAAGCCAAAACGATCTTTGGCGGATTCTGGGCGGTGTTCTGAAATAGGCTGGTACTACCTTTACCGAGGAGAGTTTGAAAAAGCGACGAACACACTTCTTAAGTACTCGTCTAGGCGCTCGTTGGATAAGGAAGAGACGGTGTGGCTTGTTGAGGCAGCTTGGATATCCGGGCTAATCAAATTTAGCGCAGATGAAATTACACTAAAAATAGTTGAAATGCTCCCTGACGTTGTGGCAAGTAAGGGGGAAATTGAATACACGTGGTCTCGGGTGATTCTTCACGCACATGTAAATCCGTTGCATAAGGCCAAACTCTACAATTCCAATCCAAGCTATTTTTTTGTCGAAACTAATAGTCTGGAGAAAGCAGAGGGATTAAAGAGCGGAAGCTTGATGATTCCCAACGAGATCAGCAAACAAATTCCTTTTGTAGTCATAATGGACAAATTCTCCACGGGTGGTAAGCATCATGAGCATATTCGATCTATTTCGAAAATCTGAGTGGAGCAAGTTAGTCGCGCTACCCAAAGCGGTACAGCAAGATATCGCTTGCGTACTTGCCTTTGAATTTCATATCAGGACTACGATTACCAATAGCGTCGCGCAGGACTTTGGCTGTGACCTCATCGGCATGACTAATGAACAAAAAAATCTAACTCAATCCATAAAATCTAACCAAAACTTTGAACGAGAACTTTACCTGGCCATTTTAACGACTGGGATAGGAAAAATATTTCCGAGTGTAACTTTGCAATATTTGCCACCTGAAAAGATGGTTCATATATTAGGCATTCTCACAATGTGCGAATATCGAAATGCTGAGCAGAAAATTGTTCAGAATGATTTGCAATACTCAGGTTATTCCTTTGATCCGGATGAGGCGAGATGACCTTCCCCCGGTTTTTCGTCTTCCAACGAGCGGGATTCATGCTACCTGCTTTTCCTGAGGTTGAGAATTGATCCAGTCATTCAAGAACTGCATCGGTGACTTGTAGCCCAGTGTCGAGTGCAGCCGTTTCCGGTTGTAGAACACTTCGATGTATTCAAACGCCATGGCAATCACCTCGTCCCGCGTTTCGAAGCGTTCTCCATATACGCGCTCATTCTTGAAACTGCCGAACCAGCTTTCGGTCGGGGCGTTATCCCAGCAGTTTCCCTTGCGACTCATCGAGCAAACTATGCCGTACTCGGCGAGCTTGGCCTGGAATGCATGGCTGGCATACTGGCTGCCGCGATCCGAGTGATGGATCAGTCCTGCCGCCGGTTTGCGCCGGAACCACGCCATTGTCAGCGCGTCAGTCACAATGTCTGCCGTCATGCGCGGCTTCAGTGACCAGCCTACCACCTCGCGGTTGAACAGGTCGATCACGATGGCCAGATACAGCCAGCCTTCATCCGTCCACAGATAGGTGATGTCGGATGTCCAGACCTGGTTGGGCGCATCGGGTTCGAAGTTCCGCTCCAGCAGGTTCGGCGCCACCGACAGATTGTGTTTCGAGTCGGTCGTCACTTTGAAGCGCCGTTTATGCTTGGCCCGAATGCCGTTCTCCTGCATCAGTCGCTCCACGCGTTCCTTGCTGGCCGGGAAGCCGCGCAATCGCAGTTCCCTGACCATGCGAGGACTGCCGTACGAACCTTTGAATTCCGCATGGATGGATTGGATCAGCGCCAGCATCTGGGCATCGGTCAGCCGCTTGCGGTAAGGCTTCCCGCCACGTTGCCACGCCCGGTAGCCGCTCACCGAAACGTCCAGCATCCGGCACATCTCGTCCAGCGTGTAATCCTTGCGCTGCGCATCAATCCAGGCGTACTTCACAGTGTTTCTCTCGCGAAGTACGCCGTCGCTTTTTTTAGGATTTCGTTCTCCCGCTTGAGCCTGATGACCTCCGACCGCAACCGCGAGAGCTCCATCTGCTCGGGTGTCACGACCTTGCCGCCCGGCTTGTTCAGCTTGCCAGCATCGGCTGCCTTGACCCAGTTGCGTAGCGTCTGCTCGACCAGACCCAAGTCCTTCGCAACCGCGCTGATCGACTGGCCTGATTTCACGCGATTGACCGCCAACCCTCGGAACTCCGGCGTGTATTCCTGCTTCGGTATCTTCATCATCTTCCTTTCCATAAGTAACTCGATTTTACGTTACCCTTGGAAAACGATTTTTCGGGGGAAGGTCAAGAGTGCAATATTTAGTGATGATTGCGGATGCGCTGCAAATCATTAATTTGGATGAAATCAAACGTTTTGATAACGACTATTTTTTTGATTTTTGGTTGAAACTCAGAAGGCTTGTCTATATTGAGTGTCAGAACGCTGTAGCAACGGATTTGGCAGCTTTCTCGGAGACCCTCAAGCCTCGATTTAGCGCCCTATCGAACTCCAGAAAAGAAACCCTAGTTATTTTGGCAGACTCGCTCTCACAAAAGCAGCAAAAGAGTTTGGAAAAGAAATCAGAGCCTGCCAAGCCGGCGGCCCCATTTGACCCTGAAGTTCACAAAAAGGAACATCCATTCCTTTATATTCCCTATCCTAAACTTGTTAGTCTTATGGATGAAGTTACCACGCTGCTGCTAACACAATTTAAGAATATTCCTATTGATGAATACGAGTTGCGAAGACTGATTGGAGCTAAGGATTCCGTTCCGACTACATTACTCGGCTCAATGGCTAAGTTCGATTCTGAAGTGCTGGCGTATGCTGTCGTTGTTGCGAGCATCGTACCCAACGAAGAAAAGTTTGTCGGTACGGGGGTATGGAAAAGGATTACCGAAGTCCTTGAACAACGTAATCTTGCTCAGTTTCAAAGAATGGCTGAAGCACAGTGTAATGGGATGCTCGGTGATGCAAAGATGGATGTTGAAAATGCAGATCCCCAAAGTCTGTCTCTTGGCCTAAATTTACTAATGGTCTGTAGGAAAGCTCCATCAGAGTATGTTAAGTCCTCTCTAGCAAGGCGATCTGAGAATCTACCGGCTTTATTTACTGGTACTGTGATTTTTCGTCATGTTCTTAATCATCCAAAGTATGGGAAATTACTAGCCTCCAGTGTGAGAGCTATTTTTCAGTCAATCGCACGTAAGCTAGATGAAATGACAAAGGGTGAGCTACTAAATGCCGAGCAACAAAAACAGTTAACCCTAGAGCCCACGAAGGTTCCGAAGAAAGAAGGGATATTTATATCGTATGCAACAAAATACGATAGTTATATTGGTTCGAAGAAATGGAATGAACTCACATTACATGAACGCAAAACCATTATTGAACATGAGTTCAATTACAAGGAAATGGATTTCGAAGAATTTGTTATGTCGAGTGGATTGATAAAATTACAAGCCAATGGAATCAGAGCACTTTATGTTGCTTCATTAATGCTTAACGAGCGAATTGGTTTGATTAAACCGAATGTACGTGGAACAAAAGATACCCAACATTTGCTAGGCATTTATGTAGGCACAAAATTCTTTCGAGAAGCGACTGGCTTATTACTAGACAAAGCCAATGAAGAGACTGACTACAATGGGTTTGAACTAGAGAGATTGGCTCAAACAAACAGAACGCCGAGTGTTTTAGATGATGCTTTGGACTTGAATGTGAATGAGGCACGGCAATTTATCATTAGCCATCTAGAACGTGCGAGTTCTTGAATAATTGATAGCTGCCAGTCGTCAGTTAGGGCGATGTATCGGATGCTTTCGGACTTGGCTGTAGAATATTTATTCGCGAATGGCGGGTTATGTCTCGGAAGCAGAAGTTGGAAATTGAGCCATTCGGGGCCCGCTAAGGCCGATATGAAGACGATCTGAAAACCGGACACAGGAGACCGTCAACGATGTCAGTTTGTCCGTAACGTCCAATGACGCGTTTGATTCTGGCCGGTAAACCAACCTCAACCGAAATCCCGTTTCTTGTCGACCAGTCGCATATTACCCCCGTGGCGCTTTCGAATTTACTGGCACATCTTCATCTGACGCCGTCACTCGGAGCGCGGTCACCAGAATGTCGGTAATGGAAGGGAAGGTCTTGCCAAAACGTCCACTCAGCCCGAAATTCTGCCCGTCGCCCTGTGTCGCCACTTCTTCGCATGCCTGCCAGACCGTCTGCCGGCGCTCATTCCACGGAATAGCCCGGGATCTCAGGTCTTCCCATGCATCCATAGACGGATTCAGCTTGAGAGCGCTGTAGGCCTCCCATATCCCCATGCAGTCATGCGAAACACACAGTTTGCGAATATCGTCGTCATCCACGGGAGGAAGACTGTTCGGGTCTTTGGTCTCGCGCAGCGTCTTGGGCGTCCAGTGCAGATCCAGCTCGGCGCCAACCTTCTTAAGTTCTTCGATACTGATGTAGCCCATCTCACCGCCATCGCCATACAGGTCAGACAAGCCGTAGGCCTGGATTTGACGCACTTCCATGTCGCGCTCGGTAATATAGAAATTGGCGCCGGCAGTGAAATAGTGCATGTAGGCAATGGCCTCGTCGCCCATTCCGTCCTGTTCGTAAGTCTTGGGCATGGTCTCGACAAGTTTTCGCAGCTCATCCAGCTTGTCCACGAAAAACTGGCCTTCTTCACCTCTAACCAGCGCCAGCATCGTTTTTAACTGCTGCGTACCGATGAATTCCCTCAGTATTGGAACGTAGGTTGAGATCGCATTCGTGTGGCGCCGGAAGTCCGCATCCTGCCTGACCGTTGCCTTACGCATGTCTTCGTCGACGCGTGCTTCCTGCGCCGCCGATTCATCTGGCAACTCGGTATTGACTCGCAAATTGGGGATCAGCAGCTTGCGGTAGTTGGGAGGATAGTCGCCGCCCATCCTCGCGCCTTCGTCGCGGAGTATATTTCCTGCGACTTCCTCTCCGACGATCCCCGCGATCCTGGTCGTATCCTGATTGTTGTCCTTGTAGATTGGCAGTTCATCTGCACCGTAGATCGCCAGGAACATCCCGTAGTCCGTTTTACCGTACAGGATGGTTACCAACGTGCCATTTTTGCGAGCCGACTCTATCTCGTGGAATTTCGGATGGAAAAAGCCGATTCCGCCATGCTCGTCGAGCAATGTCTCGGGGTGCTGCCATTCGCAGGCCGCAAAGAGGTTGCGCGCAACGACCTGGTCGCCTTCGGCCAGATCGACGAACTCCTGCTTTGTCATCGGCGGCTCGCCTTCAGAGTATTCTGGCTGATAGACAGGATCGCCGGGCTGGGCGGTGTCAAATGCCTGGACTGTCAATTTTTCAAAAATCTTGGTGGTAGCGGACATAATGACTCCAAAATTGATGGACGTAATATTCATGCATTAAATATCGGCCACAAACCACGCCTAGCACCTTGGCGTGGCTAACGTAGTTTCATGCCGGGGGAGGAGGGCTGCAACGCCTTCATACGCTGATCTGCGGCCTCACGAACACGAGTGTCGCGGTCGTCCAAGGCATGTTCAAATTGGGCCTCATCGAGATCACCGAACTTGACAACAGCCAGGCGGACATCGGCATCCTCATGCTTCATTCTCACGTTATTTAGCCCTTTGGGCTGAAAAAAATACTTGGGTTTTTCCACGTTGTTGCGGAATTGGTAACACGGCATACGCTGCGCGCTGATCATAAATGCCGGATCGGAATAGTGCCAGTTGGTATTCAGCGTGGGGGGCGGCTCGCCTTCACGCAGTTTTTTGAAGATCGAGACGATCAAGTCGCGCGCGCCATGCTGGGCAGCGTATCCGCGCCATGCAGTCGCCGCCTCCTTGAACCCGAAGGATTCAGCAATTCTTGCGATCCACTCTGAAACAACGCGTTTTGTCTTCGCCAGAATCGTGTTGTTCTGGTACCCGGTCGGTTCGGTGTACAGGATCTCGGCCAACTCGGCCAGTGCCTCGTCCACGGCTCGGGCACGCATGTAGTCCGGGGATTTTGTTTGAGAAAGGTGCAGGGCTTCATCTGTAATCAACCAGGCGTTAGCCTTGTTGCGTACCCATTCGTCGCTCATGTACAGATAGATCATCTGGGCGATATACTCGCGCTCCGTCAAGAACCGGCGCAGCCCGAAATGGAACAACTCGTGCCCCAGAGCGCGCCCGACAGCAAAACGATCGGACAGCCCGTCTCGGAACAGGAAAAGACGCCCGCCGAACACGGTTGCAGAGGTGACCCCGTCCTCGGTCTTGGTGATACCGCCAATTTCAGTAGCGCTGTCCCGGATCAGCACGGGAACTTCCGTCGCAAATGGTTTCAGAAGGCGCTCGACTTCTTCCACAATGGCGCCGATTGACAGCCACTCTTTTTCTGGAAGCGCTCCGCTCAGATCTTCGATGTTGCCCGACGTGGATGGGCAAGAATAGGGGGTAGGTGCTAGTGGCGCAGTATTGCGACACCAGGATAGTGTTTTTGCAGCGATGCGTCTGCGTCGTTCTGCGCTTGCAGAAGCTGCTCTGTTTCGGAGTTCGTCAGTCGTTCTGAAACCAATGAGGTACTGTGATTCATCGCAGGTGAGGGCGTCTGGCTCGATTCCGAAAAGCTCTTTGATCGGTTGTTGTCCATGTCGTCCTCCTAGACGGTTAATCGTTCTGATTATGGCATTCATTCTACCGGTGCGGCTTGCGTTTGTCAGCAATACCGTGCCGGCGACGATACCGCCGTTTTCCTGTATGTACGAGGCAAGGTCTGCCAGCGTACAGCCCATTGTTGAAACGTCATCGACCAGCACGTAACGCTTGCCGCGCACCACGTCCCCGGCGAATTCGGCGCGCGCGATCAACCGCTCCATCGCGTCCGCCCCGGCATGAAAGGTTTTGTTCATCTGAAATATGCCGGAACCTTTCACGCCGCCGGCCTTGGCCGCGTAATGCATGGCAAGGGCATTTGGAATCTGGTTGTGACCAGCCATCTCCTGTGCCATCACAGGCAGATAAACGACATCTTCACCATATTGCAGCCGCGCGGCTGCAATAGCCTCTGGTGTTACCAGATCCAATACGATCCTTATCGCAGCCTGAATATCGCCAGCCTTGGCCGCACGATAGTCAGGGTGACGCTTCAAAGTGCGATCGTCTTTGAAGCACGAAATCGGAACTATGTTTTTGGGGAAAGAATAGACGCGCATATAGATTTCTTTATCTCGGCTTCTGGATATGTCCAACATCGGGGTAATCATCAAGACGTTGCGCAACGCTCTCTACGTCCACACCAAACCCCTGAATAAACGACGGCGAGGCCACGTCAACGCCGACGCTTGCAAGCGCCAATACAAGCGATTCCATCGCATCGGCGGCTGCGCGAGCTGCGACATCCGGCTCGCCGTCGGAGAACTGTTCCAACAGCCCGGATCCGGACTTATCTATCCAGACCAACCTTTCCCCGCCGGCGCGTTGTTTCTCCAGCGCGATCGTGAGGCCAAACGGCAGCACGAACTCCGTTCGTTTCTGCTTCATGATCAACTCCATCTGGATACTCGAATACTTCGCTACCAGCGCGGCTGTCTGTTCCTTCGTCCATTTGGCGGCATCGTCGCCGTGCAGATATGCTTTCAGGCGATACGCGAATGTGTCGGCAACGGGTAGTCCGGCCCGATCTTTGTAGCCATCGATGAAGATGCCATTGGAACGATCGTTAAAATCAAATTGGGCAGGAGTATTCATGTCACATCTTCAAGTTGGAAACGGGATGAGGGCTGCCCCCGTCGCACATTGCGACAATCGCGCTCACAATGGTTTTCTTGTCTTCCATCTATGCCCTCAATCTGAGTGGTTGAATTGAATTCTTTTCATCACGTGCAACATGCTCCCTGACGATCTCCATCATGCGATCCATTGCCTTGTTGATCTGTTGGCGCTCGGTGCCGGAGGGGTAGGGATTGCCGGTGAATTCGCCCTTGTCGGCAAACCTGTCCCCCTCGACTGAATGCACCAGGTAATCGCATGGCATTCCTGCAGCACGCAACTTGTCGTAGACGTAGCACTCGAATGCGCGGGCAAATAGTTCTTTCCTGGTTGCGTAGTACGGCTTGGACTTCGATTCATCCAGATGCGCTGACTCCCGGACAAAGTGGCTGGTGCTCAGTGGCACTTTGTCGGGATTGCGCAAGTAGGTGCGAAAATCCCGGATGTGAGAGAGCACCCTGTTCAAATTGCTTTCGAAATTGCGGCGATTCTTTCCTTTGGAAAACTTTGCCGGATCCACGCACTCTGTCTGGCGCAGTTTTTCCAGAATGTATTTTTCGTGCTCGGACAAACGAATGATCTGATCGCCCTCGGCCACACGAATCTTCGAACGATCAGCAAAATTGAACGAGTCGTATTTGTAGTGATTAATCGTTGGCAAGTCATGGTCATCCACTTCGAGGCCAGCGATATTCATCACCGCCACGCGCAACGCGGCGGACATCGCGACCATTCCACCTTCCTTGCCCCAATCAACGATCCATGACACCGCATAGTCAATATGCTTGCCGATGTCGGCCTGTAATTCGTCCATCACGGCTGCAGGTTGCATGGATTTGTCGATCGCGGTGCGCACGACCTGCATCGCGCCATTCAGCATCTTTCCGAACTGACCGCTGGATCTTGCGGACTCGAACGCCTGATTTAACTCGTCATCAGTTGCGACTCTGGATATGGCGTTCACGCGCTCGATCAACGATTCCATCGGCGCATGAGTGGCTTCTGGATGTGTGAGTAGGTATTCTTCCCGGGCAAGATCATAGTCATAGGCATGAGCCCACTCGTGCGCCATACTGCCGGCGCCATTCATCCTGGTCAGATTAAAGACCAGAAGATCTGGCTCATAATGCGCAGCGGCACGACCTTTGCCGCGCGAACCGAATGCAATTGCGAGTTGTCCGTTCAAGGAAGCCATCCTGTCCGGCATGTCCAGCACGTCTACCAGTGCGGCACAGGCGGCATACGCCTCGTTCAGCACCGTTTGACGCTCGTCCTGCGGCAACCATTCGCCGAACTCGACGCCACGGAAACCAAAGCGATCAATCAGGTCTTGCGCGGTCACATTGACGACTCCATCTGCGTCTTTCCTGATCCATGCATTCTGGAGGTGATCGAGATGAGGGCGGTATGGCTTTTGAGCCTTCTTCGTTTCTGTGGCGTCAGTTTCTGGTTTGCTCTTGCGCGCATTGCAAAGCTTGTTCCAGGCTCTGTCCAGGTATTCGGACTTCCACTTCGCGTCAGATTCACTATCCTCTGGATAGGGGATTGTTTCGCTCATTTCGTTAAAGCCAAAGACGAGCAGGTCGGCAGGCGCAACCTGGTCGAGCGGCATTTCCTTCGACTTATGCATCAGCATGGGGGCGTCGCTGATCAGGTTCCGGAGTTTCGATACCTTACGGAAATCGCGGGGGAGATATGCACCGGTCGTGATTTCCTTCATGGCGTTCTTGAACGTCATGTCTTTATGCAAGCTGGTTAGTGCGCCGAACAACTGTTTTTTGTTCTTGATCCCGACATGCAGATGCTCTGATATGACGTTGCACAGATCGACGTAGTTCTCGATTTTCATGGAAGAGCCACGGCTTTTTTCACCGATCACGGCAAATTCCGGCAAATTGGTGCGAATTTTCTGGATGAACTCGGCAACCCCGAATTCGACGCTGGCCTTGCGCGCTTCGGAAGGCGAATACGGCCACAACCTCGCTTTTTTGATGAAGGTGCTGCGCTCGGACTGGGACATATCAGC
The DNA here is from genome assembly GCA_027310725.1 of Sideroxydans sp. Taxonomy (GTDB): domain Bacteria; phylum Pseudomonadota; class Gammaproteobacteria; order Burkholderiales; family Gallionellaceae; genus Sideroxyarcus. The sequence goes on from DAIDAG010000066.1 coordinate 60,843, forward strand.
TACATCGCTACTGACGATCCTGCGCGAATAGAAATCCTTGCGGGCACGCCCAATCTTGACGCCGGCATCGGTAATTTTGGAGGAAGTCTTTCGGGACTGCTTCACCGGGTCACTCGAAACGTCGCGCAACCACTGCTGGGTATTCGATTTAATGGAGGCCTGCCATTCGTCGACGAATTTCTTCGGATATTCCGCATTCCGAAGTCCGTCCGCATAGGCGTTGGCTTCTGTTTCAAACTTCAAACCGAAGAAAGCAGGGGGGATGTCGATATGAGGGGTTGCAATGCGGATGAGCCGACCGTTGTTCTCGATGGACACTTCTGTCTTTGGTGAAACATTCAGGTCGGCGAGATTGACTTCAATCACGGGCGGATTGTCCTGAACGATCATGCTCCGCTCAAAACCTGGGGCAAATTTGATCAGCTCGGACATCAGGAATGTCGTCTTTTGCGCGATGAATACATGAGCTGAACCCTGTTTTACAGCATCCGGAAGGTCTTTCCATGCGGGCGATTCGGAAGCGACTGCTTCGGCGAACTGGGTGCTCCTGTCGGTCTCGACAAATCCGAAAGCAACCGCCTCATTCAGATTCAACGAGTGCTCCCGTCCAACGATCAATACCAGTCCAGACTCCTGCGCGTCGCGGTCTCCCACAAGCCGAAACCTGCGGATTGATGCGCCAAATTTGTTTATCTCAGGCCATGCCATGTTTTTCTCCATACTCATGAATTCGAACGCAAGTATAATACATGCACCAAATGCGAAATAAAAAAAATAGCTGCAACAACGCGCTATTAGGGATTTTTCATGGAAAAATTATGAGCAGAAAGCGCAAAGGTGGGTAGATTGTCAGCTTTTTTGCTACTCGGCTTCGCTGACGCGAAGGCGGGGGAAGCGACTTTTCCTATTGTTTCGCTTGTTCTACCAGCAAGTACATTTTTAACTTATGTTGGGTGCTGTCTCTAATTCGCTCATTTTTTCGCCATCCGGCTTTTTGCCCAACACTGACATCATGCTTATTACCTTTTCTTTAGTATTTTAAATACCATTTTACGTCCAAGCTCGGAGTTTTGGAGGGATTCTGCGTTACCTAGATGAACCCCACATCTTTTACCGCTCCGTAAAAATGCAATTGACTGCCTCGAATAGCGCACTGAATCTGGTTATCGTGTTTTTATCAAGTTTCTTTGGTGGAGCGCTGCCAAACGTCGAAGCCACCAAGTAGTGGTTGAAACCTCCCGATGGCCGAAGCGTGATGCCTTTTTCTGCCAGTGCTCGTTCGATTTGGTGAATGATTCGATCACCTTTTGGAAGGTCTGAAACCTGGAGTGAATTTTCCCCCAATTGCTTGGCATAAGTCTTATTGAAATAGTTCAAATACATTTCTGGATCGAGAAGATCCTCAACATCTGTTGCGATAGTGTTTTTTCCCAAATTTGAAATATCGCGGAATTGAGAAACGTTGAAGACAGACTTCTGAGCGAGCAGTTTCTGCCTGACCATTTCTTCCAGCCGTTGTTCAGGGCTACCGCTGTAGTCATGCAGTATGGACAACTCCAAACCGCTTGCTCCCAGCAGCGACACGAATGTTGCCAGGTTGCTGAGACCGCCAACTGGCACGATCGTTACATCATCTTTAAGCCCTTTACCACCTTGAGCTTCCAGTAGAGCCGACATACATTGGAGATAAGTCAATTCGGACGGGCCTTCCACAAGCAAATTCTGCTTCGAGATGAAAAGATTTTGGGCAATCGTCCATCCTAGTGCCGCTTGCAGCGGGAAGATTGTCCGCTGATCCGAGTCGGATAGATTATCGGAAATCACCGTCCCTACATTATCTTTGTCCTCGACAACACGCACTTGATGTAGCCTATTCGAGTTCACCATAAACGGAGAGTGCGTGGTGTATAGCACCTGATGCTGTTTAGAGAGATTGTCTATGTAGCGTAAGAAGTCTGCCTGTGCCAAAGCATGCAGCGCCAATCCTGGTTCATCCAGCAGCAAGACAAGTTTTGCGGGTGTGGCTTTACCGCCAGGATCGAGTTGGTGCTGAACACTGTCGAACCAGACAAGGAAACTGAAAAACCAGATGAACCCACGGCTCCGCTGATCGAATGGTGTGCTTACACCGCGATGGCGACGATTCTTGATGCGTAGATACAGATTGGGGCCATTATTGAATGGAGCCTCATCCGTTGTATCCGGCTTGATGTCCACCTCAACTTCAAGATCTTCATTTTGCTTCCAGAACTCCAACACTTGGTCGGTAAGACTTATTGATACTGCCTCGATCTTGGCTTTCATTGCTTCATAGCCAGAGGTACCAGAAATTTCGGTCAGATTGACATCCGCCATGCGCAGTAACGCCAGGACAGCTTGATGGTTTGGCTTGATATGTAACTGCGCATTGGCTGGATCGGACGTGGCCTTGGCAACTCTCTTGGCTAGATCATCAAGATTGAGCTTCCCCGGCAGGAGATCGTAGTCGCTGAAGTAGAGGAATTTTGGGATGTAGGTTTCGAGTCGTGACCAGACCTCGTGTTGAACAACATTATCCCACTTAGTTTTTGCGATCCGCGCCTGAATTTCAGCCAGGAATGATTTATCTGCATCGGTGCGTTCGCCCGCAGCTAGCAATTCCGCTATCTGCCGCAATGATGACGCTTTCTTGATGTCTGATGCCGTGTCAGTGCTCAAGCCTGGAGTATTCGCCAATGCCAATATAACCGGCGCTTCTTTAACCGTCATTACAATATTGCGAGTATTGTCATATTTGTGGGCAACAGAAAACTGAAAATCTTGCGCAAGCGTTGTATGAAGTTCAGCATTGATTCTGGAAATTTGTTCAGTTGTTGGCCTATATGTCAGTGTGGTAGCGGCCTCTGGCGTGTCAGCGTGCCTTTTGGAGTACGCCGTGTAATCTTTGCGAGGATAGTCTTCGATGGGATTGAATTTCTCAGATCCCATCGCGTCATTCGACTTGTGCAATGCTTTTAGGAATACCGTTTTACCGGCTTCATTCATCCCCACGAACACCGTTACTTCGGGGTCGATAGCAATTGTTTGTTCAGTATTGATTGAGCGGAACGGGCCAACTTTTGCAGATACTAACTTCATTGCATATCTCCCGAGTAGATTAGTGCTGGATTATGACAAATTACTTGTCATTGCATCAAGAATATGGGAACTATTGCCATTCCAATTACGCAACCGGGCACTATTCAATCAGATTGACCTTCACCTTGTTATAGTAAAGCAGATTGGCGCTGATACGCTTCTTCCAGCCTTCCTTCTTGATCACACCGACCGAGAAAATCCGCTTGGAATAGGGTACATGACTGTTGACGATCACCAAGCCTACCGGATAGCGATCGAAGAGGGCGTGCGCCAGGGATGGATCAAGTTCAAGCCATTCATCCATGCCTTGCTTTTTCAACCTCGGGTAAATGATCTTTGCATACGACTCGATGCATGAATCGATAGCTTCAGTCAGATCTGCCTTGGTTGAATGTTTTTCAATCCTCAACATCCCGATCTTGCCGTCAAGCAAATCAGACTCGAATGGCCTGGATTGACCATGTACATCACCTGTCAACGCCACGTTCACATCCAGCACGCGGATGATTTTTTTATGTTTCTGTGCCCAGGATTGTGCATCGGCTAATCCTTCGCGTTTGGCGTCATCCCCATACAGCAAATTGCCGTTCAGGATTTGTGACAATTCGATATTCAGAACGCCGCTGGACAAAACGTCTTCATCGTCCAAGAATAAAGGCATGAACAATCGAATGTTTTTTGGCTGCTTGCGTTTTGCGCTATTGATTTTATTTTCCATAATGACCCTCCGTCTCTTTTTTGTATTGACTAAAGTTACACCAAAACATAGAATAGGGCAAGTAGAGCATTAAATTGCTATTTAATCAACCTAATAAGATGTAAACAATTATGCGTTTACAATTTGTTTGCATTGCATTGATAATGATTGCGTTAAAGAGGAGGTCAACATGACAACACCTAAAAACACCCCTAAAAAGAAAAAAAGTGATCGCATTACAGGGCAGATGCTGATCGATCTGATGATGCAGAATCAGCTCTCTCAAATGGAAATGTGCAAACTTTTCGGGATCAGCGTATCGAGGCTGGGCAACGTCTATGGTGCCCCGCAAGAACCGATTCAAGATCCTGTGACATGCTACCTGTATCGGCAGTACATGGAACATCCAGAATTGATCGGTCGAGACATTATCGACATCAAGAAATTCTACGAGGACATCGGCGGCGCCGATGCAGTAAGTGGCTCGGATTTTTCGTTGATCATGGGGCGCGAGTTGTCGGCCTACGTTCGCTGGTTTAGTGGCAGCAAACCATCTACCTCAGTAAGGGTATTGATTCAGAATGCCATGAAACTCAACGGCAACGGGAGCATTGAGGCATTTGAAGCTATTAAGAAATTGTGCCACACGGAAGGGCGCGCACGCGGTATTGATGTGCTCTCCGGACATGGGCACGGACGCGGTTGGGGCGCGGTGACTGATAAAGATTGAGTCACCCCGCCCCCGGGCGGGTTCTACTCGCTGGCGCTCCCAGCGTCCTCGGCGACCGGCACCCCGAATTCCTCGGCAAGATCGCGAAAACGTTCTGGAACGCCACCGGTAGCAGTATTTGCTTCGTGATCATCGAAGTTGTAAATCATGCAGTCGACATCAGCATCGAACTTTACCTGGACATTTCCCCCGGACACCACGACCAGAATACGGCTTCCCGGCTTGGCCGGCTTTGGCTGACTGGCAATCATCTTGGCGATCGAGTCCAGTTCGCCTGACATCTGACCAATTGATTTTCCGAGCGTTGCTAATTGCGCCGCTACGCTGCTGATTTGGGCGTCCGTTGTGAGCGGAGTGCCATCGTCAGCGCTGGCGGCGGGAAGGGCACCTGATGCGAGTTCTTTGGCTTTCGACGCAGCGTCCGTTGCTGCATTCTTGATCGTTGCAACATCGAGCGTCTTGGCTTTTGCGGCAACGGACGCTGCTACGTTCTTGACCTTGTCCAGGTCAATGTTCTTGGCCGACTCAACAGTTGACGCGGCCAGTGACCTCGCCTTGTTTCCAAGTGCTCCAAGATTCAATTTGTTCAGCATCTCATGCTCCTTTCGTTAGTAGATATGGCGTTGCACTAGCGCAACATCGGGGTGAAATCGTCGAACATCGCCAGAACGTCCTCTGCCGATGAAACCGCTGCAGGCGGCACTTCCGCGCCTTGCCCGGCTTCCTTGAAACGACTCGACTCCTGTGCGAGAACCCTGATCTTTTCTAATTCCGATTCAACCATCGTGTTGTCAGCCGGAGTCAGTACCTTTCCGTCCGCCGGCATACCTGAAGTGGTCGAAATAGCAGTCTTGAGTTCAGATTTAACATCCTGGCTAAAATCTACGCGCCACTCACCCTGTTCGCCGACAGCACTGGTCGCACCAGTATTCCAATCAGGTTCTGACGCGTCTGCAGGCGTCTTCGCCTTGTCGATAACGATTGCCGGCGGCTGAATTGACGGTTTTGCTTCTTCGATCTGAGCAGATGGCGCAACAGCCTTCGTCGTTGTCTCGCCATCATTAAGCTTTGCATCTGTCGTGCCAACCTTCATTGCTTCAAGCGCCTTGATGAAGAGATATGCGCCGCGATCGGCAGGATTGGTATTGGGCACGTTCTTCAACGCCAGGGACGCCTTTTTAAGCGCGTGGAATACCGGATCCGACTCGGCGCTGTACACGCTTTGATCCTTCCAGTTCACAGTCCCTGAATTCAGGATCGTGTAAATCACCGCCGACGGACTTTCTTCTTTGTCGGCGTAGGGTTTCGATACCGACATCAAGCGGCTGAATTCAGGGATAGCGATTGGCAAGAACGTGTTGATACGGATGTTGACTTTCTTTTTGTCGAACTTGTAATGCATGAACAAGTTGAACGACTTGAAGCGAATCACCTTGTCCGCATAGAGCATCACGCCGTCACCGGCACCCAGCTTCTTGAGTTCCTGCAAGGAAATGCGGCTTACCTCCTCGATCGTCGCGTTCTGCGTCTTGTCGTACTGCCCGGCAGCGGTCACAGCGGAGGCTTCGCCCATCTCGAAACCGGACAGTCGCGCAACATGCGCTTTGCCAGCGGCTTTCTCGAAGATCTCGAAGGTTTCCTTTGGGTCTTCCAGCTTGAGCGATACCTTGATCCTGGTATTCGCGATCATCGACTCGACCTCGTTCTTGTTGTTTTTCGCCATCGCCTGAAAATCCTGGCCGGCGGCAATAAGCGCGATCTGCAGCGAGCGTCCCTGTGCGAACATCAGGTCAATGCCCGGGGCAAAGTAATACCCCAACTCATCCATGACTAAATAGAACGGCCTGTCGGTATTTGTCGGACGATTATCAACGACTGTCTCATAGTCGCCTTCGATCTCGTAGCCCAGGTTCTCCGACATCATCATCTTGGCCGAGGCCACCTGCATCTTGCCCAGGTTTCCCGCTTCCTCAACGCCTTTCTCAAGGGTTGGAATCATTGTGAAGCTGATGCGGTTGTTCAGGATGGTGTCCTGAGTATCGAATTCCGGGATCTCGTCACCAAAGATGTCGTTGTAGGTGTCGGTCATCAAACCGAGCGTGCGGGTGAACTGCCCCGTCAAATAGCCATGCTGCAACAGCGTATCGGACGACTGCGCCTTACCCTTTTTGGCTAACTGCCACGAGAATCCTGGCAGACCGGACGACAGATAACTGCGGATCGCAGCGGCGGCAGTCGGGGGAATGTCCTCACGCATCGCCAACTTAATGACGTTGTCGAGCGACATCATTTCGCGAATGGCGGAAACCGACATCAACATATCGCCCTTGGCGCGCAAGAATGCAATGGTCTGTACCAGCGCGTTCTTCATGTTGATCGCCTTGGCCTGCCATTGCGCGCCGTCGCCAGTCGCTTTCTCCATAATGGAGTCGATGATCTGGTTGATGGTCTCGTGATTTGCGGTACTGAACGGGTTCCAGGTATTCGACACTCGGGACTTACGAATGCCGACCTTTAACTTGTTCACCATTTCCTTGAATCTGTCCTGACCACCGCGCATGTAGTTCAGGATCAGCACATCATCTTCACGCCAGAACATCCACGCCATGACGAAGATGTTGGCCGTGACATCGATCTGCGCCTTGCCGTCCGTCATTGAGAAGCCGGAACCCCAGCAGAGCGGGTTGAATAACATGGATAGCAGGGCTTGGGTCTTGCCGGCGCCGGTCGTACCCATGTAAATTCGATGTGCCCGAGCATCTGTGTCGGAAGCCCAGATTTCCCGTGTTTGATCGATAGTGGCGCCTTTGCGCTCAACACCAACGAATTCGATACCGGAGGCCGGTCTCAGCCCGGCATTGTCATCAATGGAAGACGGATCCATGTGCTTTGTCCATGCCGGATACCGAATCGGCATGCGCACACGGGAAATCGTCATGTTCCACCAGCCGGAGAGGGTGATTCCGACCAGGATCAGGAGGGGAATGATCGTGGGCAGCATGATTCCTGCGAAGACAATGCCCAGCAGCACGTTGCGCATCACGTGATGTTTGAGCAGGAAATCGCGTACGCGCTGTTCGGAAGACCGCCCATCGACGTAGATGATGCGGTCATTCAGTTCCTGATTTCGTTCAACTCCACTCGAAGACATGCTGCGTCTAGTTTTGTTGTTCGAGGAATTGGATCATTTCCTTTTCGCTATCGAAGCCGCCAGGATGAACCACGCCGGCCTCGTTGATCACCGTCGGCGTGCCGGCTTCCCGAAGATTGAGGGAGTTGAAGAAATTGACTGCCCTAGATGGCGCGGCCTCTCCAACACTGCACGATTCGCCTCCGGTCACTTTTTCGTTCGTGATGCTCTCGTGCCACGCGCGGCCACGATTTTTTGCGCACGCGATCTGGCTGACCAGGGCGCGTGCTTCACCATGCAGGGGGGTAGGGAATAGGTGCATCTCGAATCCCTCCCGAGATGCGACCTTCTCCAGCAACGGTTCAAATTTCTTGCACCACGGGCACACCGGATCCGAGAAGACGTAGAAGCGATGCTGCGGAGCATCGGCCTTGCCGGTTACAATCTCTATCTCCCTGGGGGGAGGGAGCGGAGGTGTTTGCTGCGTTATAGCCTGTTGCGGAGGCTGGGCTTGCGCCTGTGCCAGCATCGCCTCCGCTTGCCGGTAGGAAGCGGCGTCATTCGCCGCCGCGCGGGCTGCATCCGGATCGGAGGGGTGAGTCAGCATGGCGATCGTGGAAAATACGCCAAAGGCCGCGAACCCATAGAGAGCAAGGCGCCCAATAATTACTGCATATTTATTTAATGCACCAAATTTTTGGCCGGACAATTTCTCCCTGAAATTGCTCTTGATGGCAGGAACGGCAGTGCTGTGGTTCGATCCAGCATGGTTTCGCTTCATCCTGACCAGCATCTGTTCGCGTGGCTCCAGCAAGTCTTCGACTGGAATCGCGAACAGGTTGTTTTTGGAGATCCATTTCAACGCAGCGCGGATCGCCTTGCTGCTGATTTCGTCATACTGACCCACCAATGGGATCAGCACTCCCTCATGCGGCGATCCCAACGGCTTGATGCTTTCAAGACGGTACCCAGCCCGGGTATTGATCAGGGCGGTTACGCGCCGCGCCATATCGGCAGAGAGCGAATCCGGTTCGATTTCTTCAAATGAGCAGCCGTCCGGCGCGGACACAAGTTCAGACCCGAAACGATCAACATCCTTGATGCTGATGACCAGCTCGTTTGCAGAGGGCATTCCGATCAGGGCAAATATCTTCTCTGCGGCCGCCGCGCTGACCAGAATGTTGGTAATTTTGAGTGCTTTCTTCATAAATGGCTCCTTGGTTAAACTTCCGGTATGCGTCCAAATTCGGTCTCGCGTTCGCGTTCGCGCTGCGTCATCAATTCGCGTTCGGACACCATATTTGCTTCAAACAATCGTTTTTCGAGCGCGGCAGCAGCTTCATGCATGCACGGAGCGAACACGATCTGGTTCATCCCCATCATGGTCACGGAAGCCCAATACTGAGCAAATGCGGCAGAGCCTTCCGCGTACCCCTTGGCAATCAAACTTTTTGATACGCCATACAGTGCATAAAAAAGAGGGCGGTCGATCAATTTGAGCCAGATGAATTCGGACGGAGCAAGTTTTCCATCCTTGCGGGCTTCCTGCAGCAACTGCATCAGGAATACTTTCTCAAATGGAAAGAAGGCCGCGATTCGCTGAATCTCGTTACGCTTGAATAGCATGTCGAATTCCTGCATGACTTCCGTAAATTCAAACGCGGGCGTGCAATCCGTGTCGTTCACTTTCTCCGTTTTTGACGGATCGCAGGACAAATTGATCGTATCCTGCATACGCTTTGCCTTATTGCGTCCTTCTTCTCCGCGATACAGTATCCGCGTCATGAAGATGACGGCCAGAGCTTTATAGTGTGGCTTGAGTTTCGCCACATCGAATTGCGCGCCGAGCTGCGTTTCGAATACCTTGATGGTCTTCTCGTAATCCATCAAAACCTTGTCGTTTTCCTTCTTGAGAAGGTCGAAACGACTTGCAAACTCATCGGGCGTCAACGCGCGAAACAGGTTCTTGTGCCGCTCGATGTTGTGATCGCGCCAATACTCCGTAAACCTGACTACAGGAACGATGCACGGGTTGGTCAACGATTGCAGCTTCATCAACTGCCAATGGTCATGCAGGCTTTCCAGCCTGCGCAGAACATGGCTATGTATCTTCCATGCCGAATATCCGAGTACGATCAGAAAAGGGATATAGATCACGCTCGCGGCGTTGATCACCCTGAATAGATCATCAAGCGTTACGCGCGAAATGTTCGATGCGAGCAGAACGATCTCCTGCGTGTTCTTCGCGAAATATGCGATCCCGAGCTTCGTGGTGATCCACGACATCGGCATGTTCAAGTAATAGGCATATTTGAGCAGGAACCTGGCCGTCTGATCGTGGTAGGTTAGCCACGCAGAGAAAAACAGCAATGCCAGAATGCCGGCCATCATACCCAGCCCTGTACCGATGCCGACCTTGCCGGAATTTCCTCGATCGTTCGCGCTTACGGCCATTTTAGTAAGCGCTCCAATTTGTATGACGCGTCAGCCATTGAATATGGTTGGCGATCTTTCGCTGGTATGACTCATTCAGGCTGGGTGTGTTGGAATGATAATTTCCAACGCCAACCCAAAAACTATTGCCATCCTTTAATGCATAAACAATTTCATTGCTCAATATCCAGGTGCCCACTTTGATGTTGTAGCAGGCATCGTGTGTAATGTAATGCTCGACGTTCGCAATTCCGTATTTATTCGCCAATTCCTTGTGCCATACGGTATTGATCTGCATGAGACCGACATCTTTTGTTTCTTTAACTTGCCCGGTCTTTTTGTCGATTCTGCGATTGATCCTGAGCGCGTTTCGATTGCCGCTCGATTCGTCCCTGATGATGGCTAACACCAGAATTCGAGGCACCTGATACGTCCTGGCTGCTTCCACAACGCAATGCATGATCTCCCGGTCATAGGGCAACGGGAGATGGGAGGGGGGTGCTTGGTAGTCCACTGTTTCCCCTCTTACTTCCAGATGGCAAAGAAGCCGGGTTGAGACAGATACGTCTGCAGGTCAATCAACTTTTGCTGTTTCAGTGTCTCTTCGTGACAGCCCCGGCGTAAAGCGAAGGCCACCAACGTAATTGCAGGGAAAAGTGAGAACAACGGAATGATGCTGTGCAACTTGAGCGAAATCAGAATTGATGACAAATACACGATCGCAGAGCCATAGGACTGGATGCGGCGCACCAGCCTGGCGTCATTTTGCATCTTGCGAATTTCCTTTTGGGTATATGCATCGCGCATGCAAGTAGCGAAATCATCGCCGTGCAAAATCATTTTCTTCGTATGGCTGTAGATGGCAAAGCGGCTGGGCAGTCCATCTTCCTTGCCATCGTGAATATCGCGCAAGCGCATCTTGGATTCGCTATCCAGATATGAGTCGGTAACTTCCGATTTGATACTGCGAATCCCCTTGGCAGCTTTCTGAAATGTGCCAATCGTTCTTTTGAGAGCATGATAGCCAGAAACAACGCTCACAACTTTGACGATTGTTTTCCGTTTGCTGCCGGGTTCTTTCACTTCATTTGTCATACAGAATCCTCTTCATCACCAAACACATTGAAAGCGCGGTCTATGGTGTCTATGTCCGTCGCGCGCTGAGAAAGGTTGAACACTTTGCGGCGAACCCCATCGATCCCGGCATTGAGGCGCTGCATCGAATCGAACGAGAAGCACTGATTCAATTCCATGACTAGGTAGAGATGCTGGATCCTGTTTTTGATAACAGGATCTTCAATGATCGCCATCATCATCTTCGGGTACTTGCGTCCGAGGAAGGCGATAAATTCCGGCGCACAGGTGATCTCCGTCGATTTCAGGATGGCCGTCAATGATTCGATGACCGCTAGGGACGACCGCACGGCGGGAGTAGCGCCGTTGATCGCGGACTGAAGGAGAAGCAGCCGTTCGCGAATCTCGACCTCGTTGCCGCTAACGACATGGTTCTCGTGATATGAGATCGATTGCAGCCCAACCGCTCCAATCGCGGATTCGATCAGTTCTGCCAAAGGGGGTCTGTTGATCATCGTGCGGGTCGCCGGAGTGCATCAATCTGCAATTTGTCTTCGAACAGGCCGTTAACCATCTTCCCCACAACTGGAGTTCGCTGCTCGATCTTGGTGATTTCCTGCCTCGCCTCGTACACCTTGCTTTTCCCTGTTTTTACTTGGCGAAACATACGATCTGCGATGGCGGCGGAAGAAAGGTAATCACAGCGCGGATCGAGCGCCTTCTGCTCAAGCTGTTGCCTCGCGGCGAACGACGGCAGGGGCACGAACCGCACCGGTTGCGCAGGATTCGGCGGGATATAACTGCCGCATGGATGAATCAATTCATCATGTTTGACATCCCATTGAAACCGGGCACCCTTATTGAATCGGCAATGACGTATTTCATCGATACGCCGATCAATCTTTTGATGGGTATCCACGGTTTCCGACATCGGAATCGAAGCGTTGCAGTCTGCGCAACTTACGCCATGCCCATCAGGTATGGCTGTCAGTCCAATCTGACCGGGCTGAGAGGTGCTGGGTTGCAATCTCATTATGACAATGATATTTATTGTTGAACTTTCTGCATTATCATATAATGCACCAAATAACGCAACCCATCATCTTCACCAGGAATGGTAAATGAGCGCACAACAGGAAAGAAAGGTATCTCTGACCACTTACCGCGAGCAACACAATCTGCCGCCGACGCGACTTATCAAACCCAATAAGAGCGTCGATTCAACAGACACTCTCGCTCTGCAATTGGAGTACCAGCGGACGTTGCAACTCCAATGCGTGGATTGGGCCGAGCGCAACACCGAACACTATCCATATCTCGACCTGATGTTGCACCCGGCCAACGGCAACGGCAGGACGCGCGCCGAAACCGAAAAACTGAGGGCCACAGGCGCAAAGAAGGGCGCGCCGCGATTGATCATTCCTGCACCCAACAAGCCTCCCCGGAAGCGTTACAGCGGCCTTGCAATCGAGATTAAGCACGCTACTGGCGCACTTTCCGCAGAGCAGGAGGAATGGCGCCAGCGCCTGAAGGATTCAGGGTATCTCTACGCCGTAGTTAGAACGCTTGAAGACTTCATCGCGGCGGTGCGCGAATTCCACCAGGTTGATGCATGACGATGTGAATTTGGGCGCGCGCCGGCGGTGCGCTCAATCTGCCTAGAAGTTGTACTTCATCCCCACGGTAAGCGTGTCGATTTTCGTTGATGGGTAAGCAATGCTGCCGGCCTGAATATTCCCAATCGTGAAACGAGTCCATTGCACCGTAATTGCTGTATCGTCGCTGATGTTGTATTGAGCACCTACCCCGTAGGTTGCCCCCAGCTTAGTCGCATCAACTGATGAATTATTGGTCGTGACTGTCGATACGCTGGAAGTGGTTGTAGTGGTCAACCCTGACACAACACTTGATGTGCTTGTTGTCGCACTGCTTGATCCTGATAAGCTTCCCTTCACCTGAGTAAAGGCAATCCCGATCTTGGCGTTAAATTCGAGAGGTATTTCCACATCAGCAAGTTGATCGATCGGCATAATGCCAACCAGGTCAAAATAGAGAACTCGTACTGACGCGCCTTTGATAGTGATGTTCGTCGGCGCGGTCGTGGTATTTGATGATGTGGTCGTACTGCTGGTACTACCGCCGAGCAGATCTGTAGTCGTAGTGGTGATCGTGGTGACAGTCGTATTTGTAGCCGTTGTCGAGCCAGCATACTGTCGACTGCCAAGCGACGCGATCCCGCCCTCGATTGCGAAATTTGAATCAAATTTTGATCCAAAGCCAATTCCGAAAACCGACTTCGAGCCTTGCACGGCTTCAGCGGCATCTGTTGTTCCTTTCCCGATGTCCCCAAACATGTAGGCATCTGCACTCGCGGACACCGGGAGTAGAACTGCAACCACAAAATGTAGCGTGATGAGAAATTTCGTCACAAGCACCGGCTTTGTTGGCTTCATGCGGGTCTCCATCTTGTTGGGGTAGAAAGCACGAACCGGTGCTTTTGGATCAGGTCTTGCATATCGGTTATCGGGCGCTTTCCTTCCGCAATATCACTCAGGAATTTCTGCGCCTGGGCATTGCCGTGCTTTGGGCTGTCTTTCAAAAAGTTGTAATAATCCCGCGCAAACAGCCCGCAAGAAGGCTTTACATCTGCGGACTGTTTTGATTTGTCGCGGATAACGATTTCGCCATTTCCTTGATCGAGGAGTTCGTATCGGTCATGTTTCTGTCGCATGGATAAACTCAATTCACTGCACCAAGTCGTGTACCAGTTGCTAACCATGTTGCCAGTGCGGCACCAACAGTCGCTTGACCAGCGGCGCCTCCATATCCGGCACCGCCTTGTGGGCCTCGGCAACTTGAACCAGGCATGCCCAAAGCACCACCAGCCCCACCCCATCCGGCAAGGTTGCCACCACTCCCGGACACACCCGGCCCGCCAGTAGTTAAACTACCGTTTGTGGAGTGATATGGACTGCCTATATTTGAAGTCAATCCATAACCCGCGCCGCCACCGCCATCTACGCCCCAATAACCTGAGTTAGCGCCGCCGCCACCACCACCACCACCACCACCAGCAATAACCCCATAATTAGAAATCTTGAGATTTGCCGAAGGGCTGGCTGTAATGAGCATGCCATTTCCGCCAGCACCTCCATTGGTGGCTTGAGCATTCCACGGTGTTCCATAGCCGGAGGTTCCGCCTTTTCCGACTACATACGCACCAGAATTTATTACTACTGAAAGTGAAGATCCTGACGGATAGTTGCCGGTGATCGAAAATGCATAGGTCGAAGTCGAACTGCCTGAGACAACCACTCCTCCATTTACACTTACATTTGCAATAAGTGCTGCAACGCCGTCCCAACCAGAAGCGATCGCGTCGTTGTAAAGGTTGTAATCCGTCGTATTTCCAGCAATGACTCTGTTGAAGTTGTATGGTGGAACTTTCGATGAAGATGTCCAGGAACCATTGACACACGCGTAGATCGACCCGTCAGATCCCTTCGCTATTGAACCATTCGCCACACCTGGAGCACATGCCGTGCCTGCCACAATGATGGTATTTGGCATAATGTACGCGCCAGATACCTTCCCGGTCGCGGATATATTTCCGGCTGACGTGATGTTTCCACTCGCGGTTATCGTACTGGCAGTTAAGGTGCCAAGATTTGCGCTCGTTGCGGTAACACCGGATGCTCCGTTGATTGCCAACGCACCATTCAATGTGAGATTGCGTGTATCACCGTTGCGAATAAATTGGCTGAACCCCTGTGATCCATATCCAGTGCGCATGGCAACCACCGCAGCGGCATTGGATGCCGCAACGGGATTTGTGGCTGTCCATGAACTGTTTTCACCTGCAATGACCGCAAGATTGGAAGTCAGCGATGTGCCACCATCGCCGCCGACCTTGCCTGCTGTTCTGGATGCCAGCATCCAGTCAGGTCTGCCATCGGCAATCTTGATGAAACCCTTATCTGAATAAACGATGGCGTTCAGGTCACATGCCGGTGCAACACATCCAGTTGGCGTCTTGCCGATCTGGATAAGCCAGTTTGTTCTGGCTAAATTCTGGGTCTGGACGTTTTGCGCAAGATACCCGGTGTTTTTGAGTTCAGTAATTGTTGGCAGAAGGGGGCTAGCTACGCCTGAGATCGCGGCACCCGATACCAGTGCATCAAAATTGCTGCTGATGTAGGTATTGACACCACCAGTAACAGTTTTCAGATGTGCTGCAATGGCGGCTGATTTGTCATCTTGAATCGAGTCTTGCAGAAATCGCGTGTACGACATCATCAAGATAGATGCGATCAGCAAAACAATGCTGATTTCCACCAGGGTAAAGCCCCTGAGCGCCTTTTTGAATCCGTTTTTCAACATGGCTTCACCCCATTTCAAGACAGTTATCGTGTTGCGGTAAATTTTTGCGCGCCAACCGTGGATGACACATCATTTCTGGCATGTTCAGCTTTCTGCCTGTCAAGCGCGTTGGCAAAGGCTGAATAGTTCCCTTTCTCGATCGCTTCCTTGACATCGTTATGATTGGCTGCTTCGAGCATATTCGCCTGCAAGACACCACGATTCAGCTCTTGCCTGATGGAGAGCTGAAGCGCGTTACTCAGCAGGTTGCGTGCCTGCGGCTCGCCTCCATCCTGCGCCAGGGACACAAGGCGCTGACAGGCTGACTGGTGGTCTTTGGCATGCATCGTAGTGATAACCAGTTGCCCGCCAATTGAAATGCGCAGCATCTCTGCAGCAGCCTTCGAATCGCGAATTTCGCCGATGAAAAGTATGGATCGCGCAAAACGCAATGAATTCTCTACCGCGCGCGCGTAGCCGATGCGAGTACAGTCGGATTGGGTAAAATACCCGCCTTTCTCGCCATGCCACCCTTGGATGTCGAACTCGACTGGATCTTCGATGGAGTAGGCCGAGCCACCGAAACGCTTCAAATACTCGACGATCGTTGCATAGGCTGTACTGGTCTTGCCAGAGCCTTGAGAACCGAAAATATTGATCAATCCACCTTTGCGCTGCATATCCTGATTCATCAGCGCATCCTGGATGTATTTTGGCAATCCAATTGTCTCGAAGGATGGTGCAGTATCGGATGCAATGCGCAATGCGAAGGTAGAGGCACCATTCGCCCCTTCAGATTCCTGGCATCGCGCCCGCAGACTGCCAACATTTACGGCAAAACCTTTTAAGTCGTAGCCTTCTTTTGAAGTGGCTACCTCAATTTCGGCTACGGCCTTTTCAAGGAACCAGCGGAATTCCTCGGGCATCCGAACCGGTGGAGTATTTCCGCTCTGAAACAGAACCACCTCATCCCCCTCGGGGCGCGGGGTGATGTACCAGGTCGGAAACTCAATGATCCGTCGTTCCTGCTCGGTTAATTCCGTCACTGTCGTCATATCGCGTTCCTGTTACAAGGTCTTGGTATAGACAAAGACCAGATTGACGGTACCCGACGTACCGCATGCCGTATCAATCGCAGCACCAGTAGCTAGAGCGGATGGACTTGCTTGAACGACTGTCGTCCCAATCGTGGCCGAATATGCGTTTTGCGTAACAGTTCGAACAATGTCGCCACAGTTCTTGTAAGGCACTGAATTCATCGTGAGCTGGAACGCATCGTTGGCAATGGCTACGGTCGCCGGCGCCAGGACAACGGTTCCGTTGAACGAGTGCATGATCACGTTTGTAGCGGTGTCAACCTGCCATCCGGACTTGTCGAAGACGCCGGTAGCGATTGCCACTGCGTTGGTCAAAGTTGAGGTGCTATTGTCATAGCGGTACTTGGTTTGGAGCGCGAGCATGATCCGGTTTACGTTCTGCGCTTCGGATTCGTTCTTGGTTGCCGTGTACAGCCCGACCCCTCGGGTTCCCATCGCCGCCAACACGCCGATAATCACCAGAACAATGGACAACTCCACCAATGTAAAACCACGCGACGCCTTGAATTGCTTCATTTTCAGCTCCTTGTATTAGATTGATTAACTGCTACTTTCAGATTATTGCACCCGTGCAAAATTAGTGCAACTTACAAACATGCACAAAATCACGACTTGAGAATGGCGGTAACGGCGCCGATAGCAGACACAAGTCCGAGCGCAATTAAGCACGCGATGCCGCCGGCGACCAGCAACGTGACCTGATCCATCAAGAACGCCCGCTTTTTCATGGATGCCTCCATGTTTTCAAACGAATCCTCGGCGATGCGCTTGATCGCGGCGTCGAAACCGCCACGATCTGATGCATCGAGAATTCGGTAGAAAATTTCCTTCGGAAAAAAACCGACATCGAATGCCTTGACCGGCGCCGTAATATTGGCGTCGCCAAGACGCTTGACGATTTTCCGAAAATAACTGCGTATCCACGGATTGCCGGTGTCAAGAATCATTTGGCATGAGATCTTGAGTGGCGTCCCAGACGCCATGAGCGACGACAGCACAATCAGCGTCGAAAAGGCGGTGAAGTCCCTGTACATGACATAGGGCAGGTGCGAGTCCAGCGTGTGGCGCAGCCTCACGTTCGATCTTCCCCATTGCGGCATAGACCAAACGATCCAGGACACCAGCGCAACCAATAAAACGATAATCAGCAACAGATAGTCGGATACAAAGATAGTCCATTTGAACATGTACTGAGACAATTCAGGCCATTTGTTCATCGGCGCAATCTCAATGAAAGATCGGGATGCAGCCGAAAAGAATGAAGAGAGTCCGAGAACGGCCAGCAGAGAAATTATCGGCTTCACCATCGACATGATGAAGTCTCCGCGCATCTTTTTCATTTTCTTGATCAGCTTCGATTGGTACATAATCCCGTCTGGCAATTGTGCAGCGCGCTCAAATCCTTTCAGCACCATGTAATCACTGTTTGGGACATCTTTCTTGATCACAGTGCTGAATTCGCCCTTGTTGGATGTGTCACCCATGCGCTTGACCCACAGCCGAAACAGTTTGCCAACAGGGCGCTTGTCGTCGTCATTTCGCTTTGCCATCTTCTGAAGGCATTCCAGCAACGGCACGCCATCCTTGAGCATCGAATTAGCGATGGACTCATAGTAATGCTCACGATTCTGGGCAAACTCGCGGCGTGCAAAAAACATCCTTACGTCGAATCTACGCATAATGACCTTTCACTATATTCTCAAGAGACATCGCACCGCACATCAGATTTACGTCATTCGGGTCAATAATTCCTTGCGACACTTTGTAGATTGCGGCTTCATACGAAGTCTTCCCTGTCATGCGAGGATCATCAAATGGAGTATGTCGCTGAAGGCGATATTGACGTAATGCCTCCGAGTCCTTCCGGTCGCGCAGTAGCTCGGCCATTTCGTCCGTGAGACGAATCGTTTCTGCGCAGATTGTCATTCCGGCAATACCTCTGCGACAGCGTTCACACCCATTCTTGTTGGCGACGAACACGGTGTCTGAATTCAGGGAGTAACGGTCTTCGTGGAACAGGTGGTGCTCTATGTGCGCGATCTTGTCGCGCGCATCGTTTACGCTGATCTTGCAGTGTGGGCAAAGCGTTGGCATCAGGTATTGATAAACCAGACAGCTAACGAAATTCGGCTCGACAATCGTGTCGCGACTAACACCGATGGATTCGGAAGAAAGTCGAGACACGATACCCAACGCAGAGGACGCATGGATAGTGGTCAACATCTTGTGGCCTGATCGCAATACGTCCTGCATGGCCTCGGCGACCTCTTTACCGCGTATTTCACCCACCATGATAGTGTCCGGGTCGGCGCGCATCAGCGCCTTGATATTCTCTGCCATCGACCCGCCGCGCACGTTGATCTGCGTCGCGCCGAAAATTCTAAGTTCAATTGGATCTTCCACCGTGTAAATCTTGGTCTCGCCATTACCACGGACGATCTCCATCAGGGAACGCAGGGCAGTTGTTTTCCCGGATCCAGTAATACCAGACATGAAGATGCCGCCCTTTGAATTGCAGGCCGCAGTCAGCAATTCAACCTGGTCATCCAGATACCCCAACTCGCCCAGGGTAACAATCTTTGAATCAGCGCCGGTATCCTGCCTGGTTACGCGGAGAATGACATCGTAATCATTGCCGTGCGAGTCCCCCGTCGGTATGGTCTGCCAGCGCAGCGATACCGGAGGTTCATCATATTTGATTGTGCAAGACGATCTGAGGCGAGGGGAGAATGAGGTATCGTTTGAGTCTTTGGTCTCGCCATAAATTGCACCCAGTAAGCCGGTAATTGAATCTCTCGTATATGCGAATTTTTCAATTGGCTCGATCTTGCCGTGAATTCGGAACATCACCTTGACGTGATGCTCGCGAACCACAAAATGGATGTCCACGGCTTTCTCTTTCATTGCCTCAAGAATGATCGCCTTGAAGTCGCGCCTTGCGCGCTCCAGAGGAACCGAATCGGAATGAATTTGATGCGACGCACCGCCGGCCTTTTCCTCAGCAGCCTTGTACAACTTGGAGATGATGTGACTCTCTACAACTCCCTTCTGCGGAGACATTTTGGCAAACCGCATCTTGGCCGCAAGGTACTTATTTGCCACATCCGGCTTGAATGCGTCGGTATGAAGTTCGTATGCAGCTCCGCTTTCTTCATGGACGCAGAATACGCATTGCATCCTGACGGATTCCGGCAATGAGAATTCGTGCCCCTCGCCGGACACAACCTTCAGGTTGTTAAAATTGAGACCGGCCATTTATCGCGAAGGGAAGGGTGGAACAGTCATTTCTACCGCAGTTGTACTGCTTTCTTTTTCCTTCTGACCAAATTCCAGATCATCAGGTATTTTCATCGTGATACGATATACCTTCTTGTTTGTGCTGTTCTGAATCAGGACTGATAATCCCTCATCACGACGCAAGAACATCCAATGACTATTGATCGCGCTGTTTGGATCAGAAACACTGACTGCCCCGTCGCTGGTTAAAAATTTGACCGTCAATGCATTACCAATTCCTGACAATGAAGCTACGGTCGGGATCTGGCTATCCTCTTTTGCGAAAAGAGTGGACGGCAATTCAGAGCGACGCTTCTCTGCAACTTGCTGATTGATCACATCACCGATAGTCGCGTCTGCTGCAAAACAGGTAGAAGAAATCATGATCAAAGCTACTGCTAACGTGCTATGGCGTAACATAGAACTCTCCATTAAGTTGAAATTGAAGGTCATCTTTCTTATTCGTTCCGTTTGAGATCGCACGTGTGAGTGCAAACGACTTCCAGTGAATATCATCACCCTTAATACGATCGATCATGGGTAACAAGTAGGCCGCGTCCCCTGAAACATTTATTGCACCAGCGAAGATCGGCTTATCTACTGCATCCTGAGGGGAATAGATCGATACTGGGTCGGACAGTGCGAAGCTAATTCCAATAACATTGAGCGCTCGCAATTCAGTGCCTGTTTTTGCCAAGAATTCGTGCCAGGAAATCAGATGCGATATATCGATGTCCACAAGCAGGTCTGAACTAAATTCATGTTTGAGAGTGGCATCCTTCAAATTGACGTTGACCCTCAACTGCGGGTCTTTTCTATAGGCAAACAGGTCTGGCTGTCCTTCTTTCGCAGAAAGTGACGCAACAATAAGTCCAGTTTTACAATCCGCTGTAATTTGATTGACGGCAAATCCGCCATAGTTCTCAAGAAGCTCAACCACAGATTTATAGCCATCCAACACCCCCTTGCCGGAGCAAAGTCCATGTGACGTTACATAGCTCTTGCGCTTTTGCTCAAGCTTCTGTTCAAGCGTATCTACATGCGAAGGTTTTTGATTAGCGGCCAGCAGTGCCGCCTCTCGTGCGGCCTTCATCGCCGCTTCGCGTGCTTGTTGCTCATTGTAATAATTGAACAAGCCCAATATGACAGCAAGCAGAACTACACTGCCGATAATTACCGGCAATATATTGCTCATGGATTCGACAAGTCCTGTTTCCAGTAGATGCGGGTTGCTTACCAGTTGTGCCAACTCCAGGGACTCTACCGGTGGCGGCAACAGCGTTTCATCGCCATAAATTGAACAACCAGTGTCGAAAACTGAAAGCAACGAATCAATGCTGGCAGAAAATTCTTCATCGCTGCTGAACACCGAGTCGAAGAATGGCAATCCGTTCTTTACGGCGATCACAATCCTCTTGTCGCCAGCGGAGAATACGAATAGCGCATCATTGACCCGTTTGGATTGCGCAAAACTGGAACAGACCACCGCAAGCGCATAGCACTTGCCTTTCTTGACCCTGCCGGAAGCTTTATGAACAAAGCCGATTGCGTATGTACCCATCGAGGTCTGACAGACAGACGAATACGCCACCTTGGGCAGCTTTTCTTCCTTGCGGCGAACCATTAGATCGGCGATGTCATCCTTTTCGATTGAATCTATAGGTTGCCAATCCGCGCCTGCAAGGAGTTGAAGTTTGACTTCGGGCTGTTCAATGATGATCGATGCGTTCATCGGATCACTCCATGACTGGGGTGATCAGGATCACCAGGTCGCGAGTTTTATTGCTGCTACTACGATTGCCGCCCAGCAACATCGACGTGTTCGGACTGAACATTCCTTGACGATTCGAACCTACATCTTTGAGAGAAAAACCGCTCAACACCAGAGTTTCACCCTCCCTGATCTTTGCGCGCTGCGCGATCTGCGTGCCGGAGAATGAGGGAATTTGAATGCTGCTGATTGTGGTCAACACGGGCGGCGTCGAAATATCCAGCGAAAACTGCAATGCAATTTCGTCGTCATCCATGATGGACGGCGTCATGTTCAGGATGAAGCCGGTGGTCAGCGTTCCAACGGTGACGCTGGTCGTTCCTGGAGTGGCAGCAGTACCCGCAATTGTCGTGGAGGATTGCGCATAGCCTGTTTGATCTGCAATCGCAACCGAGGCCGGCTGCTTATTCAGTGTCATGATCGTGTTGTTCGAAACCATTGACGCATTGGCCTCGGAGACCAGAGCTTGGAACATGAGGTTGGATCCATCCCACTTACCTACAGTACCTCCTGTCGCGGTTACAAAACTGACACCAACAGCACCACCACCGCTGGTTAAGGCAGAAGGTAGTGGGATTCCCTTAAAAGTCCCAGAGTAGTTCTGTGAAAGCAGAGACATTCTGTTCCATACAGCCGTCCAATTTACGCCTGCAGAATTGTTCTCGCTCACATCAGCCGAAATCACAGATACCTGCAGGGTGACTTGCTGATTCATCAATTTGTCCAGCTTCTTGATGTATTTGGCGATACGTGATTGAGCTTCCTTTGTATCGGTCACAACAATCACACCGGTTGAACTGGATGCGCTGTATTTGCCTCCAGCCGACACAAGCGCCTTGAGCTGGGCGTCAATGGTTGACCAGGCATCCAATTCAGCAGTGAAATCAGATGTGGACGATGAAGAGAATGATCCCCCGCCGGTTGGCGTGGCTCCGGTGCTTGCACTTGACCCAGAAGAACTTGAGCCTGATGTCGAACCCGTCTTACCAACGGACGCATTTTGCGTCGATTTTCCCGGGAAAATATTGAGCGTATAGACACGTGTGATGTAGCGGGCAAAATTGATCGAGCCATCCGCATATTCCCATGTGATCCCCAGGCGAGATGAGACCAAGTTAAGGAATTCGGTGGTCGAACCGGTGAAAGCCACTGAGATCTTGGGAAGATTGATTGTCGGAGTAGACGATGTTGTTCCTTGCACTACAGCAGAAGAAACAGCCGCGCCAGTTACGCCTGTCTGAGCCTGTGTCTGAGTCTGTGCTGGATTAGTGATCAGTTCCGGTGCAATGTTCACAGGAATCTTTGTCAGCGCAGTTAGCCGCTGACCGATTTGCGACAAGGTAAGCGGGCTGGTATCTCCCAAGGTAATCATCGCATTCAACGATTCCGGTAGCGCATTTTCATCGTCGTGTTTGCGCGTGATGAGGCGGTTGCCAACATACGGCAATACCGTCGACCGATTCTTCGCAGTTTCATCGTGGATATGATCACGTTGCCCGCCGACAGCAGTGGTTTGTTCGGCAAATTTTTGTTCGGAGTAGCTGGTTGCGCAGCCAGGCATCGTCACAATTGCCGCCAAGGACAACAGAGTGAATGAAAATTGCTTGAGTTTTGTGGTCATGGAGTGGCCTCTTAGTCTTTGATGGTGTCGTCAGTAAGAATCAGCACATTGTTCGAAGTGAGATGCCAACGGAAACGTCGCCCCACTTGCTGCCCGATAGAGGTCATCAGATCGCCGAGACATTGATGGAAAGTTCCGTTGAATTCCGCTTCGGAATCAATCGGCACATCTCGCGAACTCTGGTTGATAAACTGCACGCACTGTCCGTTGGAGTTCTTGCACCACTTGTCCAGCACGATGGACAGCAACCCGTCATCGCGCGACACAACCCATTTTGTCGTCTTGACCTGCTTCTTTTCTTCCTCCAGCTTTGCAGCGGCCTTGGCGACTTTAGCGGCCTCCAGCTCTTTGAGCTTTTCGTCCTTGCTGAAGTTGATTTCCTTCTTATCCCAATCGATCGTGGCGATATATGGCGTCCCCTTGAGCGCATAATCCATCCCAACCACCCAATTGGATGAATCAGAGCCGTCAACTGGCACTGTCATGTCAACATCGTCAGAGCCGTACACCTGGAATGTCTCCGGAACCAGGGCAACGACAAGATCGTTAAGCGTCGCATCTTCAGCATGCACCGGCTTGCCGAAGACAGCGGGCTTCCGCCCTTTATGCTGGATGGTCACGCGATTGCCAAAATTGGCCCGGTAATCGTTCATTTTCTTGATCTTGGCCGGTTTCTTCTCCAGCGGGGCTGGCTGTGGTTCCTGTTTTTTTGTCACGGGAGCCACATCATCCGAGGTTGTCGTGAACAGCCCCGATGCCTGCGAAGGCTCACGCTTCGGTTCCGCAGCAGGCGCCGGTTGCTGGCGCGCAGTGTCGGGCGCAACAGCGTCCTCAGATATGATGAATTGTGCGTAGGCATGTCCGGCTGTAAAAATGCCCAATAACGCCAAATAGAACAGCCAGTATTGTCTTGTCTTCATGCTCTAACTCTCCATTTTTTCAAAACCCACCAGGGACGTGATGAGACCGACTTGGATCTCAAAAGCGAAATCGATCTTCGATAGGCGTAACCGATCGAGAGCCGCTTCACCTTCAGGAAAATGAACAATGCAAACGTGAAAAACACGTATGTCATCGTCCACATATTGATATGCAAAAACGCGGGAAACGTGAACGCGAAGGCCTTGGCATCCAGTCCAAGCAGCGTAGGTGTTCGTGATGCATCTTTTAATGGCATGATATTTTTCTGCGGTCAGTTTGTGATTCAAATATAAATGCATTAAATACAGAATCGTTTAATTCAAGCTTTTCGAGTTCTTTTTCGGACATGCCGCTATAGGCACACGCGTTCTGCAGCGTAATCAAACCGTCCTTGTATGCCTTGAGAGCTGAATGCCCGAGACTCGTCCCGTTCTTGTTCACTTCCTCTTGAAGAGCTGCGGAGATGTCCGCAAAACTCATGGCGAATACCTGGTCTTGCAAGGTGCGGGTAATGACCAGCCATTCGCGCAACGCGATGCGCCCGCCACCGATCTTCGGGCAGAGAGTCTGAACCACGATCATGTGAAGCGAGCCAAGCAGCCGTTCCGCTACGGATTCATTACCGCCACCATCTTTTGCGGCCATAGCCACCATCCGTCGGAAGGCGACACCTACCCGGTTGGCGTGAACCGTTGTCAGCGTGCAGTGCCCGGTCAGCGCCATTGAGATACAGCCATCAATGGTCTGTCCGTCGCGGCACTCGCCGATCAATACGATGGATAACGCGCGGCGCATCGCCGTCTCGGTTGCTTCATGCCAGTTCCGCAAACCGCCCGCATTACCGCCGATCTCGGTCTGGCTGATCTTTGGGGCAAGAGTTGGAATACCGTCAAATATGAACTCTATCGGGGATTCATAAGTTGCAATCTTGCGCGGGTCGGCCTTGTTCTCGATCGCCATGCGAATAAGCGAGGCAATTAGCGTAGATTTTCCGGAGCTGGTCACGCCGGCCACCACGACCAGGCCGTTACGGGGCAGGGCGTTCTCAACGATCTCGCAGGGGACTTTCAGGTCGTCGATATGAGGCGGATTCTTCGGCAGAACCCGGAACGTATTCGCAATGCCGGCATCGTTGCCGTCAATACGCGCGGGCAGCATATTGATGCGGAATCCGATACGTTCGCCTCGCACGGGACGTATCTCATAGCGCATGTCGATCGGCTTGCCTTGGGACAGCATTGCCGTCGCGTTTGACCCATACAGCGTAGTGACAATGAATTCGACTTCGAACTGCTGCAACGTCCGGTTAGTTGCCCTGGTTTGCACACCGCTCAACATGAAATATATGAAATCCTCGGACTGGATGTTCACATCCGAAGCACTCAGCCGGTATGCCGCCCAAAGGATAGCGTCCAGATCAAGCTTGCCGAACCCCGGCAGGACTGACAGGGGGAGAACCGGCAGTTCTTTTACGTCGGTCATGGAGCCAATCCCCAATCGCCTTGCATGTCTTCCATTCGTGCAGGCACCTCGATGGTCTTTACCCCCACACCGATGTTGATTTGATCAGAATGGACTTCGGCGACCTCCGGCGTAACCGCAAGAACAGGGGCTTTGATCATGCGATTCGCTTCAAGCGTCTTGAACTTGATCATCCCCATGTAGTCGCGCTTCAGTTTCTGAAGATTTTCGTTGTAAATGGCATTCGCCTGGTCAGCGCCAATCTTCCAGCCATCCTCAACTGCTTGCGTCCAAATCCTCTTTTCTTTGGCGGTGATAGGGCGCAAAGTGTCTGGCAACTTGTCGACAGTCAGCCGTCCGTCATCCAGCCCATTGAAGACGTAGTCGCGCCAGGTCGGAACAACCCGGACGAATATGGCGGGACGGACGATTTTGTATGAGACCCCGAAGAATTCCATGCGCTGTGCCGCATTCTTTGTCTCGACGCCCTGAGACGCCGTTTCAATGACAGGGGGGAGCCAGCCATCGCGCGATAGCAAGGGCTGGAATTCGAAAATCTTGTCGAGATCATGCGCGCGCTTGTTCACCTGATCGACAATGAGTTTTGCCCTGTCGATCATCCCGGCCTGTGCGCCGATCTGCAATCCAAGTTCCTTGATTGCATTCAAGCGCGCTGAGAGATCAGTGTTCTCTCCGTTTGAATAATCGAGCAGATCGTTGATGCCTGGAGCAGCAAGCAAAGAAATCGGCATGGAAGCGAAAAGCAGGAAAGCCAAGCCAGCGCGCTTCAAGATTTTCATTGCTGGACGCCCCCGTTGAGCTGGAAGACGACCACCTCACTGCCGATCGTGATTGATGCCATCTTTCCGAGCTGCACGGAGGCATCTTCGAGCACCTGCCACAATGGAACCTTCTTGTTGTGCAGCGACAGGATGAGATCCTGCTGAGGCTTCTTGCCGACGATACGGACGCTGCACAATTTCGATTGTTTCAGGTCTTCAATGAACAGCATGACATCGCCGTCGTAATCCAGTGAAACGACTCTCGCCGAACATCCCTTCACCTGCGTAACTGGGGCGACTACCGGTCGGTTTGATATGTCGTTCAGTCGTTTGAGTTCGGTATGGACATCGGTTGCCAGCCCGCTCAGTCCTTCCAGCACAACGATGTCCCCGTCTTTCCGGGTTGTTGAGCAGCCCTGGAAGAGCAGGGCGGTGAAAACCGCCGCAATTGTCAGTCTTTTCATGGGAGATTTCCCTCGGCTGTGTAGATGTACGCGATGTAACAAGTGTTGCCGTCTGAAAGGAACTCGTAGTCCTCAATGCCGGGTGGCGGCGATGCATCGTTGGCCGTTTTCACGTGGAAATTCTTCATCACATAGCAGGTTGACTTTGCCTGTTTGAATGTTGCCGGGTTGATGCCAGACGTGAAGGCGACGGCGTCACCTTTTTTGTAAAGCCACTTCGACGGATGCCAGGACGACGGCGGTTTCTGCGGAAGCTCAATATCGCGGGTAACGGCATCTTGGGCAGAGGACTCACCGGAAACTTCCTGAATCTGGATCACCGGCGGCTTTTCATCCGGCACGGCAACATCGCTTGCAGGATTAGTCGCACTTTCCATGGGGGCAACGGTCATGAATGGAGGAACAACGGCCTTCGTTTTCACAACGACTTTCGAGGCAGGCCTATCCGTCTTCTTGACTGCCACGACCTTCTTTACAACTTTGGAAGTTAGCGAAGAAGGGTAGGGTGGTTTACCTGAAACAAGATCAACCTTGTCTTTATGTGTGACACACAAATCGCCGACTTCAAGTAGCCACACTCCTTTCGCTCCCGCTTTCAGTACATCAGTAATCGACAGCTTTGCTTGGTCTTTCGAATCGAAACAGCCGACAGCAACTCGGGCGGCGTACTGCTGACTTTTTGTTCGAAGAAGAAACGCGCCAAGACGGCTGAACTCAGGAGAGGCAATTCGCTTGTTCGCATTTTCAATATGCGCATAAGAGCCGGTAATCACGGTCAATTTTGCATGAGCGTTACATGCAGTAACCATAGACAGACAAACAGTCATAACCAGGAGCACTTTCTTAACAGCCGTGTTTTGCATAGAAACATTCCTTTCAAAGACGTAAAACTAAGGCACCTTTGCGACACAAATTTATTCTTGCATGGTTTGCTCATTCGTGCAAGAATTATTAAAACACAATTTCGTTATCGAGTATCGTTATCGTTCAAGGCACGATGAATTGGTAACGGGGGCAGATCAACTTAGGACAGATGAACGGCAAAAATGAGAATCTTGGTTGGCAGATCAACGTCGTCGCAGGAAAACGGGTCAACACAGACTCTCTATCCACAAACGAAAAACAGCGACACAGAAATTCAGTATGCCGGCATCGTTCGCAGGTTCATGCAGCAATTGGAAGCAAATCAGCAAGACCCGACGCTCGAAAATATCGTTTTACTGGCTGATCGCAATACTTCAGTTCAACAGTGGTCACGCCCCACCGTTCGTCTTTACAGATCGGCAATCCTTTTCCATATTGAAAATCAGCGGATCGCGGGAATCATTTCGAGCGAAGACGCGGCCAAGTTTGAAAAACTGCTGAAATCGCTGAAAGGAAGGCCTGGGCGCTCCGAAAGAACTTCCGCGAAGAAAGCCAAGCATGCCAATGAATTGGCAATAAAACGGTTGGCTGAAAAACTGGACTCGTCACGCTCTACGGTCGCCGTCCTGGCGAAAAGACTGTTCCTGTCGAGCGTAATGGTCGGCCTCCGACCAGCAGAATGGTTTTCTGCTCAACTGGACGACGACAAGTTGGTCGTCAAGAACGGAAAATCGACCAACGGCAGGGGAACCGGCGAATATCGAACGATTGACCTGCGTACTCCCGTCCTCATGATCGATCGCCAAAAAATCAAGTTCATCGAAAATACCCTGTCCATCATTCAGGCCGCAAGCTCTCCGGACAAGAGCAACGCGGAACTCATGACAGACATCCGGCAAGTAGTTCGTCGCTGCGGAATAACAAGCGGTGGACGCAACATCACCATTTACACAGCAAGACATCAGTTCTCGGCCAACATGAAAGCGGCTGGGTTATCGAAACGTGAGATCGCCAATCTGATGGGGCACGCATCCCCTAACACCGCGTCGACACACTACGGTCGAGGTGTATCCGGTCATCAATCATTCCGGCAACGCAAGGCGCCGGGCGTAGTTATGGAGAATCGTACATGAGCGAAAAGCAAGTTGCGTCAAAGCCGGTCCTCAAGAACAAGGATGGGATCCAGATAATTGCGGCAAAAAACAGATTCTGGCCTCTGGCTTATCAGACTCAATCCAAGGTTCTGATCTGGCAATCCGGGGTCTCGATGGTGCTGATCATCGGCATCGTTGCCATCATTATTTTCAGGCCCGCACCTCAAAGCTATGCGGTCAGTCCGGACGGCAAGATCACGCCGCTGATCCCGATGACTCAGGGAGTCGGTGCAGAAGCGCTACTGGACTTTTCCAGCAAAGCAATCATCGCCAGCTTTACGCTGAATTTCCAGGACTGGAAGACGCAGATTGGCGGATTGTCGAAATACTACACAGAAGGTGGCTACAACAATTTCGTGTCGGCCATCGAACCCATCAAGAACCGCGTCATTGAGGGCCGATATGTCACCTCAATTGGTTTTGCCGAGCCGCCGATCATCGCCAAGTCGGCAGTTCTCGACGGAACGATGAAATACAAAGTGACGGCGCAAATCCTGATTGGATTCGAGGGGCAGACAAAGAAAATCAGTCCGCAGGTATGGGATATTTCATTGATCGTTGAGCGCGTATCAATGGAGCAGTCAGTCAACGGCATCGCAATCTCAAGTGTCATCGCCAAGCCGGCAAAGTAGTAGCAGAAGGGGTGTAATCGATAGTAGTTCTCATAGTGTCACAAACCAATCAGGAGAGGATCATGAGTAAGAAGTCGGTTTCAGGAAAAGGTCAATCGAATACAGGCGATTTTTGCCCGGTCACATGCACGATGAAAGAGTTGGAAAAACGTATCCGAGAGACGAAGAAATCCGATTACGGCTTATCGAAATTCCTGGAAGGTGTTCGTCATTGCAGGATCATCATGGCTGCTGCAACCGGTGGAGCTGTTTCTTGAAAAAGTTTCTATACTTAGGCATGGCGATCTGTGCCATCACTGTCCCAAGCATGGCGATTGCCGATACGGCTGACATGCTTGGAAAAGCTGTGGATGCGGTAGGCGGGAAAAGTGCGACAACCGGGTCAAACAAGACTCCGGTTGCCACGACTTCGCCGCCTCCGGTTCCCCTAGCTCCGGATGAATCGGCCATCGTGACCGAGATCAGGGCTTCCGAACCTACTCCAGAAGAAATCCTGCAGATCAAGAAGATCTGGCAAGACCTGAATAACGCGAAAGGCAGGCCGATCGGCGATCAACCGAAGCCTGTAATAATCCAGACCGACCTTGACTTGTCGCCTGGGTCAACGCCGCCAGTGGTGCGCGTGTCAAACCAGACCGGCTCGATCATGACTTTCCTGGACGCGTCCGGAAAGATATGGCCGATAGCTCACGTTGAAAACATGAGTCCGGACATCATCGACGCGCAAGACAAGCCCATCGAAGGGTCGTCGGGAAATTCCATGTTTGCCAAGATAAAACGGTTCGGCGCATCCGGTAACCTTGGCGTGTTTCTCAAGGATCTGACCACCCCTATCATCATCACCATTCTTTCCGGCCAAAAGGACGTGGATTACCGTGTCGATTTCAGGGTACCGGCATTAATTCGCCCAACGACCCCGGGGGCGCCCAGCGCTTCCGAGGCCGGCGGAGTGGTCAGCAAAACCGAATGGGATGATCGTCTTGCCAATGCGTTGATGACGATTACCCCCGACGGCTGCAAAGCTCAAAACACCTCCAATCCGGAAACGTCGGTTTGGGCATGCGAGAAGAACCAGTCGATCATTCGGTCAAAGGGTGTGTTGCTCTCGCCGGCCCCCTTAAATGGAAAGAAGTTGGTCGCATCTGACTCGACCAAGGCTTACCTCATTCCCTCGTCACCTGTTCTGTCGATGCTGATCAATGGCGTGACAGTTTCGGTCAGGATTACAAGCAAGGATTGATATGTCAAAATTTGACGCTGGTGCAAAAAAAACGATCGGAATTATGGGCGGGCTGATTGCCTTTGCGGCTATCGTCGTGATCGGATCTGTCACCTATATGAAAATTACTGTAAGCGAAGCCGACAGCAACGCTTCCGTTCCAACGGCGTTAGGCGGTGATGAATCCAAACCTCTGGCCGGCTCGGATTCCGATTACAACGAACGACTGAAAAAGGCTGACAAAGACGCCGCTGCCAAAGCCAAGGATGAGGGAAAAACATATATTCCATTGTCCGCCGGCGCGGAAGAGGATGTATCGGTCAACCGACCAGGCGCCGCAACTGGTGCCGGGACGCCTGTTGCACAATATCCAAGTCAAGCTCAGGCCCATGCCGCTTCGGCACAGGTTGCGGCAACATCAACAATTGCTTCGCGCACGGGAAGTGGTGTCGCAGCGGCAGGCTCGATCGGAAACCGACCAGTCGCGGCTACCACATCCGCTGCCGTGCCTCAATCAACAACAGGGGCAATTGTGGCGATCCAACAAGGCGCCCAGGCGTCCGGTAATGGTACTGGCTCAGGCTCAAAGCCGGGTGATTTCTCCATTCCGTCATTTCCTCCGGATCCGAATGCGCCACCTCCAATACAGCAGCCCCAGGCACAACCGGCAGGAGTTGTTGCCGCTCAGGCTGGAGTGCAAGTAGACCCGAATCAACGATCTGTTGTCCTGGATCAGATTTACGATCAGGAGCAAAAAAAGCGTTCTGCAGAGATAGCCGATGCCCGCATGAAGGCGAAGATGACGCGCGTCATTCAAATTGCCGAGTACCTGGCAAAGAATGATGAGTTTTCGCCTATCAAACCATCCGGTTCATGGATAAAGGATACGCCTGCACCGGCAGCGTCAGCTCCCGTATCTTCTCCTGCAGAAACGCAGACGCTTGCCAAGGCAAACGAAGTGATGATGATCAAGAGTGGCGAGAAGGTTTACGTGAACATTGAAACCGCGATTGATACTGACGAACCTTCGAAGGTGCTCGGTCAGGTGCTTTCTGGAAAGGCGAGGGGTTGGCCGATTTTTGGGAAAGCTACTCAGAATCCGAACTACACGGTAAGCCTGACATTTGACAAGATCGTTTTGCCGAATGGTAAAGCAGTGCCTATCGATGCGATGGCAATTGATCCAAATACAGGGCGTACCAGCGTACAGGGCACCGTAGATCACAAGATATTCGATCGTTTCGTTTTGCCAATGGTGGCTGGAGGACTTGGTGCTTATGGCGATCTGATGAGCAAGGTAGGAACGACGACGACGGTGAATGGAACCATCACAACGGTCTCGAACAACATGGATATGGCGCAAGTCCGCAACGCTGCGATGGGTTCTGGCGTGAAAACTGTTGCATCGAACATTACCAGTGAATCGGCCAAGGCGAAGCCATCTACAAGCACAAAAATGAATCTTGGTATTGAGGTGGTTTTTATGCAAGAAGTAATGATGCAACAATAACGCACCGGAGACAAATCGCAATGAGCCTGGAAACCACAACGACAGCACCTCCCCAACTGTCACCGATCGACAAGAAGCTAGCGAAACTGGAGGAACAGCGGAAAGAGCTTCTGGAAAAGAAACGCGAGCAGGAGCGGAAGGAAAATCAGCAGCGTGCTGAACAATCTGCTCGCCTGAAGAAGGGATGGGAAAAGGAAGTAACCCGCGCCATCGGAAAGCTTTACCCGATGCCGGCATCGGAGATCGCGGAGCGCCTTGACAGCAGTATTCAACGAGACCAGGAGACAGGGAGTAAATCATGACAACTGAAACTAACGATGATGGCGAATCCTTTACATTTCAGGAACCCGAGACTCCGGACAATGTTGCCGGTCCTGAAGCAGCAGATACCGCTTTGAATAGCGACATTGTCGAACAGGCGAGCACTGCTGCAAAAAAAGGCACCGGGGTAACCAAGAAATCCAAGTTCAAAAAGATCATTTTCATTGTGATCGGCTTGCTGGTGCTGGCTGTGGTTGGCGCTGGCGTGATGGATTATGTGAATACCAGCAATGAACAAGCGAGGATAGAGGCTGCAAAAACTCGTGCAGCCGAGCAGGCAGCAGAGGATATGCGTCGGCAACAGGAGGATGCCAAAAAACGTGCGGACGCTGAGGAAGCGGCGCGCAAGGCCGCAGAAGGTGATGCGGCAGCAGCGGCCTCACAGGCCTCGTCATTGCAGGCGCAATTCAAAATACTCAAGACCGAGAACGCCGACCTGAAAAAGAAGGTTGCCGGCTTGCAGGCAGCGCTTGCGGCCAAGCCGAAAATCAAAGTCGTCGAGAAGATCAAGACGGTTGAGAAGATTGTCGAGAAGCCCGTGCCGGCGCCCGAGCCGCCAAAAGAAAAACTTCCGCGTTCACATTGCGAGTTCAAAGGCTCGCTGGTCAATCGCGCATGGCTTGTTTGCGATGGGAAATTGATCTCAGTCAAAGTGGGCGATCCCCTGCCGTATCCATACCGAGAAGTCGTCAAGGTGAACGACGGGCAGTCGAGTGGCGGATCTGTGCTGACCACCGGCGGGGTGATTGAGTAATGGCAATTACCGATCTGACGCAGTCGCTGGTCGAATTCAGCAAGACGATCTCTTTGATGAGTGGAGAGCGGGGACTGATTGTCAATCTTGCCGGACTTGTTGGTGCGTTCTTCGTCGCGCAAGGCCTTGTGCGCGTGCGAAACCTTGGCTCGTCCAGCGGGTATGGGGGACACGACAAGAATCCCTGGTCACCGATCTTCTTCGGAATCCTGCTTTTGAATTTCTGGCAGGCGCAAGGGCAGTTATCTGATCAGCTCGCGTTGACAGGAAACATGCTGTCACCGGCTATTCCGAATGGATACCTGCAACAGGTGTGGCAGGCAATCAAGGTCATTTTGAACGGGTTTGGGCTTATTGCAATCTTCCGTGGATTGTTGTTGGCCAAAGCCGCTGGAGAGGGGTCTGCGCAAGGTCATAACTCACCTGCCTGGGGCGCACTCTGGCATATCGTAGGAGGGGCGATCCTTATGAAACTCTAATTTTTCGCTGTAGTAATTTTTCATCAATCTGTAAAAAAGGAGCACCAAATGAAACAGAAACGCAATTATCTTCAAATCTTCACCCTGATCGCGCTTGCGATGGTCTTCTCGATGCCGGCGCACGCCGGGCTGGACACGGCGATCAACGGGGCTTCCAGCTTCGTCGTGTCACTCATGAAATTGCTCAACCTCTGTCTTGGCTTTTTGGGCGCATGGTTTGCGGGCAGCGGCATCATGAACTGGAAGAAGTCCAGTAGCGAACAAGGTGGTCATCAGATGGGTTTCAAGGAAATTGTCGTCCCGGTTATTGCTGGCATCATCTTGCTGGGCTTCTCTTCCTTCATCGCCATGACTTCCAGCACGTTCGGGTTTGTATCGACCACAGCATCCAATCTCGGCTAATTCGGCGAGTTGTTTTTCTACTCTCACTTCGCAAGAGGTGGGGGGGTGAAAACCAGATGGTTGACAGCCCCTTTATATATTGGTGTATTAACTACACGTGCGCAAACATTGGAGACAGGTATCGTGCGAAATAACCAAAGTGGGAGAACACAACAAGCGCAATTGCCATTCACTGGCGCGCCAGCGCTGGGACATGTTTCATTATTCCATCTTCAAGACCAGGAGGTGGGTAATGATATGGTGCAAACTGTCGATGCGCGCGAGCTGCACGCATTTCTGGAGGTTGGAAAGAAGTTTGCTGATTGGGTAAACGAGCGTATTGAAAAGTACGGCTTTGTTGAAAATCTTGACTTCGTTGTCCGCTTCCCTAAATTGGGAAGCGGAGATAATCAACAACTTGGCGCATTTCAGCCAGGGGCAAATCGCAAGGAATACCATCTCACTCTGGATATGGCGAAAGAGCTGTCAATGGTGGAACGCAACGCGCGCGGCAAGCTGGCGCGGCAATATTTTATCGAATGTGAACGCCGTCTCAAGGCGCAGGAGACCGCCGCGTCGCTTCCATCCAGACTACCCCGGCTGCAACTGCTGGAAATCGCCATTCAGGCCGAGCAGGAACGGTTGGCACTGGAGCATCGGATCGAAGTTATCCAGCCAAAGGCAGACGCGCTGGATCGCATTTCGACAGCAGAGGGGTCAATGTGCATCAGCGACGCGGCCAAGCACCTGCAGATCCAGCCCTCCAGGTTGTTCGACTGGCTTTCCAAAAATAAATGGATTTTCCGCCGCTCAAAGAACAAGCCTTGGGTGGCGTTTCAGGACTGTATTCGTGCCGGAATGATCGAGCAGAAGGTTAAAACGATCGAGCGGAAGGATGACACCCCGATTCTTGCCGAACAGGCCCTCATTACCCCAAAGGGGCTTGCTCGGCTGTCTCAGATCATCGAGTCAGGTACAACTTCGCTTCTTCGGAAAGCAGTGCAAGAAAAAATCATCCATTAAGAGGAGATCGATCATGCTGAAAAACGTTGCATGTACATCCATCAACAACTTTCATTCTAATGTCGTCAATTTCGCGTCTCATCAGGAGCAACAGATTCTGCACGCGCAAACAATATGAAAAATAACACCGGTGCGATCTTTGTGGCACGGAAGCGGAAGTGCAGCATTACCGATGTGACCATCAATGCGCTGGTCCGCACTAAACCGTCGTGGCCGTATATAGTGCATATAACAAACTTGCACAATATATAAATTGGCTATAACATGACTCGGGCGTTGTGGTGACGCATAGGCAATCGGATAATTCAGTCTCCTTAAGGCTGGCCTGTTCGACCGAATCAAACTCCTCCTCGGGGTACGAATGCCCGGAATACCACCGTACAGGTCAGCATTAAGGAGATTGGAAGTGTTAATGATGAAACGTGTATCCCCCGTATCCATACGGGGTAGGGGATGCTCCCTTTTGAAATACCAGGGATCGGCATGACAACCGACACTCAACCGGAATCTCTGCCCAGGCCGCTTACTCCAAAAGATTGCGAATTGAGAGACTTCCCTTTCATGGCTCTCGATGTTGATCGCCTAAGAAACAGCGATTTCGCCTCACACGCATCTGGCGATGAGTTTCGCGCTGCTATCCTGCTTTGGTGTGCATCCTGGCATCAAATTCCTGCGGCCAGCCTTCCTGATGATGATGTGGTCCTCGCCAAGCTCGCCGGTTACGGCTTTGTAGTTAATGAATGGATGAAGCTAAAAACAGGGGCACTGCGCGGGTTTATTAAGTGCTCAGATGGTCGTTTATACCACCCTGTTGTGGCCGAAAAGGCCAATGAGGCTTGGATTAGCAAGCAAGCCTATCGCAAGAAACTCGAATTCGATCGCCAGCGTAAAGCGGCCAAGGCTGCTCAGGCTGATCTCAATTTTTCCGATGGAAATACGGAAGTTTCCGACGGAAACTCACACCAAGCATCACATGATTTTCCTCAATCCAATTCCTTTGGAATTAGTGACAATTCCGCTGGAATTACTAAATCAACTAATTCCGCTGGAAATCTGGATATATCTGATGGAGAAACACATCACTCCGGCGGAACAAATAATGTTTCCAACGGAATTCCTGCGGAAAACGCTCTTAAAGTGACAGTGGATAGTGATAGTTATATAAAACCTACTCTCTCTACTGTTGGGTCGGCACCTGTAAATAGTTCAACTTCAATCCCGTCACCAGAAAAACCCATTCCACTTTCACGCAGAAAGCAACCTGGTGTCCCAATTCCGGAGAACTTCACGATCTCTGATCGAGTTCGGAAGTGGGCACAGGAGCACGGGCATGACCGGCTGGAGGAACGATTCGATTTCTTCCTCACACGATGTCGTTCTAAGGGGTATCTGTATGTCGATTGGGATGCAGCCTTTGAAGTAGCTGTAAGGGATGATTGGGGCGACTTTAACCGGACAGGTGGCGTTGGGAAACGCGGAGTCAGCAAAAATCATTCGAAGCCGGCGCGGTCAGTTGTGCGGCCAGTTGGTGGATTTGGTCAATCAGGGAGAATTTGATGAAAAGCTTGAACGGAGACAAAGTGGTTTCAATAATCAGTGAGCAAACGGTTTTTTGCCCAAATCACGGGAAATACCAAAGTCGCAACGTGATCGGGAAGACGTGGACAACATGTCCGCGTTGCCAAAAAGATGAAAGTGACGCTCTTGAGGCAGTAGCCGAACAAAAGCGTCGGCAGGACAAGCAGAATGAATTGCAGCGCCGAGTTGGAGAGGCATGCATACCAGCTCGCTTTCGGGATAGAACATTCGAGGTCTTCAACGCAAATTCAGATTCGTTGCGTTTTGCACTGGATTTTGCCCTGGAATATGCAAACAACTTCGATGATGTGCTTCGTGCAGGACGAAGCGCGATCTTTCATGGCAACCCGGGCACCGGGAAAACGCATCTTTCGGTGGCGATCGGGCTGTACATCATGAGCCATGATCAAAGAACGGTGCTGTTCTCAACAGCGCTTCGCATGATCCGTCGAGTCAAAGATTGCTGGAAGCGTGATTCAGTTGATTCTGAAAGCAAGATCATTTCACTTTTTGCTTCGCCGGATCTCTTGATCGTCGACGAAGTTGGCGTTCAGTTTGGAAGTGAGGCTGAACGCATCATCATGTTTGACATCCTGAACGAGCGATACGAAAAGCGCCGTCCGACAATATTTCTGTCAAACCTCGATCGCGAAGGGGTAGTTGAGTTCATGGGCGAGCGCGTTATTGATCGCCTGCGCGAAGATGGAGGGATGTTTATTGCGTTTGATGGCGAGAGCTATCGTCCGAATTTGGCTCCTTGAACGAGCGGGGTAATTAATGCAAGATATGCACATGCACAACACTAAACAAACCGGAACAGCATCATGACGATGCAAAGCCTGCGCGAGATGCTTGAAGCAGCCGCGCGATATTCCGCTGAGCAGACTGCTGAGAACCGTGCCATTGAGCAGGAGAAGGCAAAGAACAGGAAAACGCGTCCGACGGCTGCTGAGAGTCGCGCGCGACGCGCCCGCAAGGCCGCTCTTGATCCTGCACTTTGCTCGACGTGTCAAAAAGAACCGAAATACAAGACCAAGGCTGGTGTGTCCTATGGGACGCAGTGCTACACATGCATTACCAAACAGCGGCTGGAGCGGGAAGCAAAAAACAAGAAACCGGGTTCTAAAGAAAAACCAGCCGGTACCAAGAACAACAAACATTTCGAGAGTGCGACATGCTGATAATTTCGGTCAAGCGCGGCAGGTGGCGCAACAAAGGCGGCATTGAGTCCGGCGACAAGGAATTCCAGGCCCGCAGGCCGCAGGCAATTTCTCGCGACGGTGGCCGCTGCAGGTTTTGCAGTGTCAAGCTGGAAAAGATGCACGTCCACCACAAGGATGACGATCATGACCACAACAGCCTTCCAAACCTATGGACTGCAGACGAATTGTGCCATGCAGTGTGCCATGTAGGATTGCTTGGGAAGGCAGGGAGCATTACCTATCTGCCGGCGATGTCGCAAGAGGATATTTCACACCTGACGCGGGCGATTATTGTCGTCATTGCACGGGGCGGCAAGGATGCTGATGATGCTCGCCAGCTTGCGCGGTACCTGATCGCGAAGTTTTCCGAGCCAGTTACATCGACGTTCGGATCCTGCAACCCAGCCGAATTAGGGAATGCGCTACTTCAGTTGTCGGATTCCAGTTACAACAGTCGCGTGACAACGATGAAGGATATGCGAGTCCTGTTCAATGTGGATGTACTGTCGAAATCAGCAGGCAGCATCGCAAAGGTGTTGTACCCCAAGTCGCAAGATGACATTGTCGGAGACTGGCAGCGAATTGCCGAAGACATTGACGCCAAGGCGGGGATGCAGGCGTGAATACAGGCGTTGAATTCGGGGTTGCATTTTTTGACAGTACAAACACAAAGGATGGGGGTGGCTGGTACTCCATGAATGGCGAGCGTGCCATGCGGTTTAACGGCTTCTCAGACCTTGATGCCAGGCATGTGTGGATCACCAACCTGGCCATGTCAGACTTTTATGAGCAAGGTCTATCCAAGGCGGCTCACTTGCGGAACTCCAGTTTCTTTCATCAGACTCTTCAACATATCTCGAATGATTGCGGTTTTCAGCAAGGCTCTTCTATTCCGTTAGTCGTTGAGCAACTCAGCGGGATCGCGGCGCGCGTGATGGAAATTTCGAAGCTCTGCATGCCCGGGCTGCGTATTCTGAAATCACTGCACGACAGCATCTATGACTTTATTGGGCTTGATGACATCAAGGATGACGCAGCTTGTATGTACCAGCCGGAGTTTCAGGCGGCATTTCAGGAAAATTCGTATGTTGCCGGAATTTATTGGCCGAGAGGTATTGGTACGGCGAGGTTGTCAATGAATCGTGTCGATTTTGCTGAAGAAGTGCTTGGATACCCTTTCCCCATAGGCGCATGGCATTACGAGCGGAGCAATATGTCTGTGGATGATTTTATCAATCTGGACGTTCCAGCCATCGCGTGTGTTGAAGTGGATCTCAAATCGGCAAATAAGCCTGAGCTATTAGCATTCGGTGCACAGATGAGCGGTACGGCAGTGATGCGCGAGTGGATCACTCAGCCCGAAGCGGCGATGCTAAAAATGGCGGATGCGAAGATCCGTATCAGTAACATTCTGCGTGGCAGCGCGATAAACGACAGCGTTGAATTGCCATCATTACTTACAGGGGATGCTTTGATTCGTTCATCCTATTCTGCTGGTTTGGTAGCAGAGAATTATTTGCATGCGTTGACATCGAAGCGGTACGACAAAAGAACAAGGAACTCGCGGAAC
This sequence comes from Sideroxydans sp., assembly GCA_027310725.1. GTDB lineage: Bacteria > Pseudomonadota > Gammaproteobacteria > Burkholderiales > Gallionellaceae > Sideroxyarcus. The sequence goes on from DAIDAG010000066.1 coordinate 100,463, forward strand.
ACATATTTCTTTCCATCTAGAGCGGTTTACCTGAAGGCTGTTGACCGGATGTTGTCCTACAGCCTCGCCCGGCAAATGTCTGATCGAGACCATATTGTGTCGATGTATGGTTTTGGCGCGATAAACATCTTGGTGACTGAAGACTTGTTCGCAGAAGCCGTGAAGGACGCTGCTGATATGGGGTTTGCCATCGTGTCTTCGAAGTTCAAACAAGAGTAGGGGGAATTGTGCAACGTCTAAATTCGTATTACTTCGCGGCCAGCATCAACCGGCTCATGTTGTTTTCTCGTGGCAAATCGATCACCGAGATCGATCGGCTCGCGGTCGCGCACATCAAGGATCAACAGCCGCAAACCATCCTGGGGGTCGCCAAGATATTCATGGGTGGCATCAATGATCGCGATTTTGGGCAGAACATCAAAAACATCATGGCCGGCGGCATGATTGAGAGATTGAAGATCGAAGCAACAAGTATCGTTTCAACCAAGAAAGGTGAGCAATGAAGACAAAGTTGCAAGTGAGCAAAGGTGCATTGGGAGTTTTACTTCTGGCAGCGAGTAGCAGTGTATGGGCGCAAAACAGTGTGCTTGATGGTCATGTTGTTGGCGTGACTGATGGGGACACGATCACCGTGCTGGATGCGTTGAACAAGACGCATGAAATACGTCTTGCGTGGATTGATGCCCCGGAAACGAGTTGCCATATGCGCAGACCATCGCGTTTTGATGAAGAGTGTGTTGAACACAGTCAGAACTTCGGCAAAGCCGCGAAGCGCAATTTGTCCGGCATGGTGTATGACCAGGATGTCCGCATTCATGTACTGGAAGGTTCGACATACGGCGGGGAAATCGGTGTGGTCTTTCTTGGGGCTACTGACGTGAACTACCAGCAGGTAGTCAGCGGGTACGCTTGGCACTATCAAAAATACGCCGTCATGACACAAACACCAGCTCAGTTTGACTTGTACCGCAACGCGGAACAGGACGCCAAGCAGGGTGGGTTGGGGTTGTGGGCTGACAAGGAACCGTTGGCGCCATGGGATTTTCGGGCGATCAACCGGAAAGCAGGCGTCGATTATCGGTTTCCCCACTGAGCGAAAAAAATATGATTAAGCACGTCGTTTCATTTTCCGGTGGAGTAGATAGCCTCGCAACTTTGCTTGTTGCGCTGGAAAACTGCCCACGTGAAGACATTATTCCGATCTTCTGCGACACAGGGAACGAGCACCAAGCGGTGCATGATTACCTGGTCTATGTCGAGCAGGCGCTAGACATCGAAATCGTTCGCCTCAAGGCAGACTTTGCCGAGCAGATATACGCCAAGCGCATATTCATTGCGCGCGACCAACGCCGTGGCAGAAAGCACCGGAAAGTGCCTAAAACAGACCGCAACGGCAATCCGGTGTACGAGAAGAACAAAGACGGGTCGGTTCGCATGTATCCAATCTATGCAGACAATGAAGATGACCTGGAAGACCCGATTGTCATTGGACAAGAGCCACGCCAGCGCATTGGTTGGGATAGCGGAAAGCGCATCCGTTGGAGCAACAAAGCGAAGCGTCGCGCGCTGGCCGCGTTGCATCCAACCGGGAATCCGTTTTTAGACCTGTGCATGTGGAAGGGGCGTTTCCCAAGCCGCAAGGCCCAGTTCTGCACCGAAGAACTGAAGCGCAACATGGCTGTTTCATTCCAGCTTGACCTGATTGACGCGGGACATCGCGTACTGAGCTGGCAGGGTGTGCGCCGGGATGAGTCAATGAACCGCCGTAATGCAAAGAAGATCGAGCGTATAGGTGGTGGAATCTGGACATTCAGACCAATTGTTGAGTGGACGAAGCTGCAGGCATTCAAGTTTTGCTCATCGCGCGGGCTGCAACCAAACCCACTCTACAAGCAGGGTATGGGGCGAGTCGGATGCATGCCGTGCATCAATGTCAACAAGGCAGAACTGGCCGAGATTTCCCGCAGATTTCCAGAGGCCATCGAAGAGAAGGCCCGATGGGAAAAGCAGGTCGCGGCATGTTCAAAACGTATGGCCGCAACATTTATCCCGGCACCCGGGATTACTCCAAGCCAGGCGAAAGACAACACCATTTGGCATGTAGTCGAATGGGCAAAAACAACGCGCGGTGGAAGGCAGTTTGATCTGCTCGGAGATTTGGCTGAGCCAACTGCCTGCGCGTCCGCTTATGGGCTGTGCGGATGAATTCGCTGGCTAAATAATTTAATGCATCATATTATCATGCACTAATTGAACGGCATCAAACAGGAGGTTGTATGGCTGAAGCGGCGAAGAAATTGAACGAGTCGGAAGTTTTCATTGTTTCTGCAATTGAAAAGTCCGCCTTTAACGGGATGGGCAAGATCAGTCCGGAAGACATCAAGCTCATCCCTGTATCCGGCGCCGAAAGCGAAGCTACTGTACATGAGCACTTTCATCAGGAAATGAAGCATCTGAAAGTCATCGGCGTGTCTTCACTTGAATACCTGCGCTTCCAGGAAAGAATCATGCTGGAGCATCTGCAAGAAAACGGTTTTGTGCTTGAGACAAACCACTAAAGGGAGCTAAGACATGGCCTGGATGTGGATGTTCTTGCTGGTAGCGACGTTTTTTCTGATATTGGGGTTCAGCAAACAATTCCTCGTCGGAATCGAAACGCTTGCTCAGTGGGTCTCGTCCTTTGTGAAGCAGGATTTTTCGGCGTTTGTAACGCTGGAAAGCGTTGTGGACTATACAACGTTCTTGCGCAACGACGGCGGAATGGTGACGGTGATTGAATATGCCGGCGCCACGCAGATCATGGGGCGAACTGAATTCATGCAGATGTCCTCATCCGTTGACAATTTCTTTGCGCGACAGATGGGTGGTATTGGCCACGATCTTCAGGTGGTTTATCGTCAGGACAGCGGCAGTTCAGGCGTCGCAATCCGAAACGCCCTGACGAAGACCCGCGCTACCGCCAACCGTATCGGCCTTGACATCGAAGACCTGCTTGATGCCGAAGAAGACACCTTGAAGAAGGTGGTCGTAGATGAATCGATTTGGATCGTTGTGTCCACTTCACTTGCAGTGATCGAAAATCAGGAATCACTAAAGGAAGACGCCCAGAAGAAGGCTGAATTGGCGCGAGATATGAATTTGCCGCCACTTGGCTCCGCACAGAACCCGCTCAAAATTGTAGAAGACCTCCTGCCCAAGCACGAAGGGTTCGTCAATGAAGTCTGGAATCTGTTCAACACGAGCGGCAAGTCCTCGGCGCGAATCATGGACTGCCACGAGGTTGTCACAGCAATCCGCCGAGAGATTCAGCCGTTATCAACCAGTCCTGATTTTATTCCATGCCTCCCGGGTGACCGCGCTCCGATGACAACCACCTTTTATGGTGCTCGCCCGTGGGAAGATATCTATTACCCGCCAATCTGGTCTCAGGCATGCAATTCTGAAATCACCGAACACTACAGCAACGGCATGGAGAAGGTGTTTGTCGATGGCATGTACCACGGCACTGTTGCAATGGATCTGCCCCCGCAGACTCCTGAGCGCTTTGACCTGCTGATGAAGCGCCTGCGTCATATCCCGTTCCGGATCTCGTACCGTATCTACAATAGCGGACTTGACCGGTACAAGCTGAATCACACGCTCGTTCAATTCCTGTCTTTCAATCCCAAGTCAGAGAATCGCGCCATCAAAAACGCGATAGATACGATCATGGAAAGGGCGAAAGGCAGCACGGAGGCAGAAAAAACCGATCCAGCACTCGGGCTGGCGGTAACGATTACGACCTGGTCTGAAAGCGAGAAGACCTGTATTCAGAATATGCAGCTCATTCAGCGCGCGATGCAAAGCTGGGGTGGTTGCGACGTGTTACCTCGGGCGGGCGATGCAACCGATCTGTTTGTATCATCGCTTCCAGCCTTGTCTCACAGTTCGCCGGCGCGCTTCACCCTGAATAACGGCAGCGACATCGCCAAGATGTTGCCTCTGTTCAGGCCAGCATCGCTATGGAAAGACGGCGCGGTGATCTTTACCTCGCCGGACGGGCGAATGATGCCGTTCCAGCCGGGTTCATCGTTGCAAAATGCATGGGTCTACCTCATATTCGCAACGATGGGGTCTGGCAAATCTGTTTTGCTCAACACGATAGAGCTGGGCATGTGCCTGGCGCCAGGCTTGAGCCGCCTGCCACTGATGACCGTGATCGACGTTGGTGAATCTGTCGCCGGCATGATCTCGGTGGTGCAGTCCTCCCTCCCGGATGGGCGCAAGCACGAGGCAGGTTACTTCAAGGTGAAAATGAGCGCGGAATTCGCGTTCAACGTGTTCGATACCCAGCTCGGGTTCCGCTTCCCGTTAGCGCGCGACCGTGATTTCCTGCGCAATTTCCTGACCATGATCGCAACTCCGGCGGGCGAGAAGACCGCCGAAAAGATGACCTCAGAACTGATGGGTATGGTCGTGGACGAGGCGTACAAAGAGCGCTCAGATGACCGGAATCCCGTGAAATTCCAGTTTGGTGTTGACCAGCAGGTTGACAAATGCATCAAAGCATCCGGCATCAAGATCGACCAGGAAACGATCTGGTGGGAAGTAGTTGATGATTTATTTGCCGCCGGGCAGGTTGATAACTCCATCCGCGCGCAGCGCTACGCAGTTCCTACACTCGGCATGATCCCGTCCATCCTGAAGAGTGGCGTCATCATGGACATGTTCTCCAACAACAATCCGCAGGGAGCTGCGTTGATCGAGGCAGCATCCATTATGGTCAACGCCGCTATCCGCGATTACCCGGTGTTGTCCACCGTAACGCAATGGGACATCGGTTCCTGTCGTGTTGCTGGTATCGACTTGAACGATGTGCGCGGGAATGGCGAGTCAGGTTTCAAGCAAACCGCGTTGATGTACGCTTTCGCGCAGCAGTCGGCAGCGCGAAACTATTACATCCACCCCGACATGCTCCCTCTCTGCAAAGAGATGTACCGCGATTATCACAGCAAGCGCGTTGAAGACGTGTGGTCTGAAATCAAGGCCATCATCTACGATGAATTCCATAACACGAAAGGTATTGAAGGTATCCGCCGTATCGTGAACATCGATATTCGCGAAGGACGGAAGTGGAACATCATGACCGTGCTGTCCAGCCAGTTGATTGAGGACTTCGATTCTGACGCGATCGACAACATGACCGGCACGTTCATCCTGTCGGCCTCGAACGAAGGGGTAGTACAGAAGTGCAAGACCACCTTCGGTTTGTCGGATTCGGCAATCACCGCGCTCAAAACCGAAGTGATCCGTCCGGGCACCGGCATGGTGATTTTTAATACCAAAGCCGGACAGAACATACAGGTTTTCCACAACCACCTGTCGCCGATCAAGATGTGGGCCTTCACGACCACCTCCGAAGACAAGATGGTACGCAAGCTCCTGTATGACGCCATGCCAGCGTCCCATGCCCGCCGGCTGCTTGCCAAGCGCTTCCCGAGATCCGGCCAGTTCAAGTCATACATTGAGCAGCAGCGCAACCGCATGATGTCTTCCGACGATGATGGCAACGTGATCAAGATCGTGGCCGAAGAGATCATTTCAGACTATCACAACGGGGCACTGCAGAGTTGAGCGTCGCTTTTTTATTCTGCAAGTTTATTTCATGCAAGAATTATCCTGTTTGATGAAAAACGGAGGGATAGCATGGAAATGCCTAGATTACAGAGAACCATTGCGGAGATAGGGCACCTGGCAGGCTGGTATGGCTATCTTCCTAAAGACCACACGGATTCAACAGCGCAAATCATCGCGTGGGCTGAGGAACTTGAAGAAAAGTGGCTCAGTTACCAGAACGAAAATTGGAAAGAGACCGTTGTAGCGTTCGCTCGCGGCAAGATGTTCAACGAAGTTAATCGCAAGAACGCCTCGTTCGGCAACACCAACCCAGCCGGTATTGATGCTGTTGTGAATCGATCCAGGCAGGGGCTGACGATGGTGGATATGCCCAATCCCTTCTTTTATTGTGCCGGCGCGTGCAGGTCGCCGGTGTCTTTCCTGTCATACGACCTCTGCGTGAACGATGTTGCTGGCGTTGAAATCAAGGCGTGCCGCAGTGAGGTCGAGGATGGCGTGATTATCGCTGTCGAGGACAATGACAATCCCGAGTTTTTCGAGTTGTCCATGTATATCAGGGACGATGAAGATCCGTTTGCTCGAAAGATGCACATCGTCAATCTGCACCCGGAATCCTACGACATCGCAGTTGAATATGCGTCCAGGCTCCGCGACTTCGTTCAATCCAGCCAGTTATTTGGATTGGATCCGGTCGCGTTGATGGATGGATACAAATTTTCCAGGGAATCTACCCAAAGGAGCCGTCCATGAGCACTGAAGTTCAGCAGATGCGTATCGTGACGATGCGCGTAGCCGTTCCAGCCGGAAGCGACGAAGAAGCCACGACCAAGTTGATCGATGTGCTTAACGCCGGTCGCATACATCCGCCGCAGACTCAGATGCTGGCCTGCACGCTTGCAAAAGAGCCGCTGAACAAGGCGTTTGCGGCAGGGGATTTTGAGCATCTTCAAGAAGTGCTGGAATATTCCCCAATCGCAATCCCGCTCGGGCAGGACTACCAGTTGGTCGACCTTGAGCATGGTGGGATGGCGGAGATCAAGTCTGGTGAAAACACCACATGGGTGGGTGTCAGCAATCCGAATCACGAAGATGGTGAACACGATGGTGCCATCTCGATTCAGATCGGGCGTTCTCAGGATGGTGTTGACGTAGATCTTTACGGCAGAGGTGCCGAAAACGAATCACTTTCCTCTTCGTTTGTTGATTACTCCGATGCGCTGGATGTGCAGAAGACAAACATGCCGTCGGCTGGCGACGCAAGTGCCGCGAAGCCGAAGTAATCTACTGGAGATCGACAATGAAAAATATCCTCAATCGGATCGACAATCTTGCCAAAGTGGCCGCGATGAAACGCCATCTTTCATCCCATCCCGATTGGGCTGAAAAGATCGGTAATCCTGAATTCTTTGACCAAGCGGTCATCAACAGCGGGTTGTGCGAATCTTTGACCAAAACCCGCACTGAGTTCGTCGACTTCTTCCGCTCCAGCCTGAAATCTGCATTCACCGGTATCGACAAATTCGCGGTCAAGGCGGCGATCGGCAACGTGGTTGAGCATGCAAGGAACGAAGCGAGCTGGTTCCGTGATGGTGACGGAGCGGAGAACATCGAGAATGGCGATGACATCGCCAACGGGATCGGTCGAATCGGTGATCTGTTGGAATTATCTGAACTTGCTTGTGACGATCAGTCACTCGAAGTGCCGGGCAGCGCGCCAGAAGAAATATATGCGCCTTTCGACAGGCAAGATCGTAACACCATGTTGGCCGCGCTTCGCTATTACCAACAGGAAGGGATGGGCAATCCAGCCGTCCGTAGCGATGTGATTAACGAGATCGCAACGGACGGCGATACCGATGTATCGATGGACGATAGCGGTATTGATGACCTGTGTGAGCGCATTAATACCGCACAACAGCCGCGCGCGCTGGTCGTAATTTTCGGCGGAAACGCTGATTATGCGACCGATAAAGGTGTTGATCTGGAGGTCTTTGATTGGGACAACTACAACGCTGGAGACCGTGATCAGCGTGTTCCTGCGCATTTTGCGGATCTGGCAGATTTGTTCCACAACATCCCGCTCGAAGGTCAGGATGAGGTTGTGTCGGACAAACCGGTTTGAGGTAAATATGAGTCAGGAAAAAAATCATGGCGTGCAGCGAAGCGAAATTGAAGATGCGATCAATGACTTGACAGCAGGTATCAATGCCAACATCTGGTATGACGCAAGGCAGTATGGCGATGCTTCGGCGGAAGAGCGGATCAGCAAGACACATAATGCCATGCGCTTCGCCGTCGAAGCCTTAAAAAAGCTCGCAGCACTAGATCAAATGAGTGCGGGTAACGCGGTGCTGAATATTCTCCGCGTTTTGGTCGTGCTCGATAGAGACGGAATATCAAGCTTCAATGCTGACAGCGGCGTTGATGTCTTCGTTTATGATCCAATGAATCCGAAAAAGGTGCCGCCCAACTTTGCTGACCTAGCTGAGGCCTATATCGACGTTCCAGTCGAGATTGATCTTGGCGAACAGGTTAATTCTGATTCGCTGGAACAAGCATTGACGAATGAAGACTGGAAGGTTCGTTTAGCCGCCATTGAGCGCATCGAGCGCGATAACCTGGATCTTTCCGAAGATCAGCACGAACGCGCGCTGACTGATGAATCCTGTTTGGTTCGCGCTGCCGCTGTCAAGCTCGGGCAATTGAGCCCCGCGCAGTACGACAGAGCGCTGGAAGATGATAGCCGCACCGTAGTATTGGCGGCTCAAGAGACTCCCAGATCAATCCTGTGCATGAAGCCGATGCGATGACAGAACTTCGTACCGACGCCTGGATCAAGGAACTCAAACAGAACCGGGGAATCCCCCGGATATATCTGGATGGGCTGCAGGCCATTCGCACTGGGTTTGCCCCGGGCGACAAGTATGAAATCACCATCGACGGCGACCGGCTTATTCTGTCCGCAAACAAGGATGGTTCGCGTACTGTCAGCAAACGGAAGCAACGTGATGCCGTGTACCCTGTCATCGACATCAACAGCCGTGACTTGCTCGGAATGTTCGAAGGAATGAAGGCCGTCCGGATCATAGTTCGGGATGACAAGGTCTTTATCCTGCCGATCGCATCTGAATCGCACAAACTGGAGCGGTTGGCGCGTATCAAGCGCAAGGTCAGGAACGGCGAACCCATGAACATGGGAAGTCTGGCGCACGGCGGCGGCGTTCTGACGCATGCTATCCATGCTGGGCTGAAGGCGGCTGGTATCAAGGCCAATTTGATGTTCGCCAATGAGATCCGTGAAGACCTGATTGAACGGGCGGCACAATACAATGACGCGTGGTCTGAGGGCACGCAGATCATGAACTTGCCGATGCAGGAACTCGCGCAGGACGAGTGGCTGCTCAAGCAGTTGCCCAAACTGGAGGTATTGGAAATGGGACTGCCATGCAGCGGGGCGTCGCGCGCCGGCAAGTCCAAGCGCGGCCTTGAGATGATGGAAGCTCACCCCGAGGTCGGTCACCTGGTTGTCCCTGCTCTGATCATCGTTGATCGCGTCCAGCCGGTCTATATCACGCTGGAGAACGTCCCTGAGTACGCCGACAGTGCATCGGCTCAGATCCTGCGGCAGCAGCTCCGCGACATGGGATACACAACCTGCGAAGCCATTCTGTCTGGGCGTGATTTCGGGTGCCTGGAAAACAGGGTTCGTTGGTGCATGGTAGCGCACACCGCTGGTACCACGTTTTCCTTTGAAGACATTCGCCCCAAGGTCATGATCGTCAAGATGCTGGGAGAAGTGTTGAGCGATGTTCCGTTGGATGATCCATCCTGGCGCGAGGTTGCCTACCTGAAGAAGAAACAAGAGCGCGATCATGCCGCCGGCAAGGGATTTTCCATGCAGTTCGTGACGCCTGAATCCACCAGCGTCCCGACCCTCCGCAAGGGGTATGCCAAAGGTGGTTCCACTGACCCGCGATTGAAACACCCTGTAAATCCTGAACTATCCCGGCTGCTGACCCCAGCCGAGCATGGCCGCATCAAGGGCATGCCGCCGGCGCTGAACTATCTTTCTCATCAGGAGTTGGGGCAGGGGATCGCGTATGAGCCATTCGAGAAGGTCGGACAGCGCATCGGCGAGCACATCAATGCGTTGCAGGAGGATTTTGAGGTCGCAACGAATAGCCCGAGACGTAGCCGGTCTTTTGGGATTGGTTAGAATAGGTGTTATACGCTTGACTATATATGTCGTGCGTATAACAATGTGGTGTCACTTTAGAGTCAAAGAATAATGATCAAACGTCTACCGGAAAGCGCACAGACGCTCTATGCCGAATTGCTGCAAAAGTCTGCCATTCCTATCGAAGGCGGGGGTTCCTATGTTACCAAGAAGATCCGCGAACGTGTTTATTGGTATCACCAGACCATTACGGCTGAGGGGGTCAAGAAGCAGCATTATATTGGTGCCGATACCCCGGAGCTGCGTGAACAGATTGAAACTTTGAAGAGCGGAGGGGATGTCTCTGCGATCATCAATGCCAGAAAAAAACTGGTTTCCATGCTCGGCGCCGCTGGGGCGTTGCTGGAAAAAGGACGTTCTGCGCGCATCATCGATAAGATGTCACGTATCGGTCTATTTGAATCTGGTGGCGCAATGGTCGGGTCTTATGCATTCGCTTGTTACGGGAACATGCTGGGGGTCGAATCCGCCGCATCGTTACGAAGGACTGAAGACATCGATTTTTCAGTGGCAAGAACGATTGATATTGCGGTTCATCGCGACATACGAGCTGCACTACTGGATGTTGATGCCTCGCTCAAGGTGCCGGTACAGACGAATCCAGGAGTGTTTCCATTCGAGATGGTCTCCAAAGATGGATTCAAAATCGAATTTCTGACAACCAGGGAGTCGCCTTCTGATCGAGTTCCAGTCAGCATTGTCGAGTTCGGAGTCCATGCACAGCCGCTTGAGTTTATGGACTACCTGCTTGACGATTTACAGGAAGCGGTTGTGTTGCACGGCGCCGGCATTCCGGTCAAAGTTCCAAACCCTGCAAGATTTGCCATTCATAAACTGGCCGTCTCGCAGATACGTCCAGTAGGCATGCAGACGAAGATCAATAAGGATATTGCGCAGTCCGCATTTGTGATTGAGGTTTTAGCGCAAGACAATCCCGGTTCCTTGTCTATCGCGATTGATGACGCCGTGGATCGCGGCGACGGCCTTTGGCATTTCGCTCAAAAAGGCGTCAACAGGCTTCCGTCGGAGATTATTTCGATACTGACGGAAAGTGTTGGAGGACCATTGCCGCATGTATCGGTTGATACTGCCAGCGGGAAATTTGTGCGCGACAGCACCATGCTCACGCTGAAGTAAAGCACGCGTAATCGCGGTCATAAATAAGACTGATCGTTTTATAACTTTAAAATAATGCAAGTATGTATCATGCACACACATCAAGAAACGTCAGGCAGGAATGATCATGGCTGAAAATACGACGGCAACTATCGATGGGCAAGACTTCCAGGTTCGGCATATACCAGCGCCCGAATCCAGATTTGTCATTTATGGTGTATTCGATGAATCCGATCAGGAGATTTCGCGCGCGGCGCGCTCCGACGTAGCTATCGCCAATGCACGCATCAACATTCTGTCCTGCAAGCCTCACCATGAGCTGACATTTGAAGAATTTAGCGAGATCGCGCTGATCATTATGGTTCGTGCGGGGCAGGGCAAGTCGGGGAATGCCACGTCCGGCAAGATCCGCTATCTGGTCGATGATTTGTTTAGTTGGCAAGACAATCTTTTTGCCATTCGTGCCGAGGCTAATCGCTGCTATGAGAAGGCAGGATACGCGAAGCAGCATGCCGACGGTGATCCTGATGTGTTGCCGCGTGACAAGTGGGTGTCGCAGTTCATGGATAGTGTCCTGACTTGTCACGAGTCATGCGATGTAGTCACGACCAGCGCAACCGAAATTGGACGGCCATTTATTCTGGTCAACACCAGATCGCTCGCCGCGTCGTTGAAAAAAGACAACCTGCTCCGTTTGGGTTACGACCACTACGCGCCGCTTCCTGAACAAACATCTCCTGTTATGAAACAAAGAGGGTAACGATGAACGACAAGAATTCAGCCTTGCAGATTGCAACGGCTGCAGCCTTCATGATGGAGGGCTTGCACGATGCCGGATATAACGACTGTATCGCGGCGTGGGACAAGGGTTGCATAGAGATGGTTCAGAGCATTGTCAGCTATGCGCCGCTGGTCAGCCGCTTGCTTGATGCACTTGAAAAGCAGGACTTCCCGGGTGTCTTCGATTACGAAGTCTCAAGCCCCTTCGGGAAATGGTTCGGTGATTACATCCTTGAACATGGGGACGAGCCGCCGAAGCAGGATGCTTGCTCCTGGCTCTCCAAAGAAGTCGAGTCATTCTTTACACAGAAAGAGATGACTGCACCTGAAGTCGCCGAGATCCATGCGGCCATTCATGAGGTGGTCGCGACGGAATTGGCGACGGCTTCCACATCGGGGATGAAACCATGACATCTAATAATCCACTCGAATTCCTGTCGCGCATCGAGATCGCCGAAGCCGATGGCGAGATCCAGAACATCCACTGCCTGCTCAAGATGGAAAGCCTGCTTTCCGGGCTTGAGCTACGAATTTTCCGGGTGAAGCAGGGCGTTGCCGGGATTATCGCCGGCGAAGTGTCTGCGATCGCAAAGAACTTCGTGTCGGTGGACTTGTACCAGTCGCCCAGCGAGCGCGCGGCCAAGATACAAAATACCGCCATCGTCGAAAAAGCGCATATCGACAAGTCCAATCTGACTATCGGTGATCATGTGGCAATCCGGTATTTCGCCGACGGCAGCCGGATGGGCAACGTGATCGAGCTTGAAGAGGATGCCGAATTCGTGATGGCGGTCGACGGGGTGACTGAAGAATACCCGGAATTCAGGGCTATCTTGCTCAAGATGCTGTCTGCGTCGAGCCAGAAAGGCCGCATGATCATTCCTGACCGGGATATTCCCGGGATCATCCAGGCGGCTGTCAAGGAATTCTGTGAGCCACGCGGATTTGTGATGGATGGCGAATCAAAGGCCAGTATCGACGTGAAGCGGATTTTCACGTCGCTGCTCTCCAAGTCCGAGGTGACGGTCAAGCAGTCCGCCCTGTGCGTTGAAGCCTATAACGCCAACGAACGCCGCAACGAGAAGCCGGTGTCCGGATTCCAGCCGTTGGGAGCAATGAAGGCAGAAAACAGGCATTTGCGGTGAAATACTTGCTTTTTATTATTGCATGTGTATTACATGCAATAATAGCAGCACTCGTTAAGAGGGTAACAACGACGCCGTGAGTAACGGCAACTTTTTTTCAACCAGTAAGAGGAGAAGTAAATCATGGCAGTCAAAAACGGCAACATGTTTGGCAAGGGTGGTAAGGGTTTCGATCAACACATCAAGCACGATCTGTTGACCGGTCGCATGTTTACCCAGGGCGTCATCGAAAACCAACTGAAGGCTCTGCGTCAGGAACTGAATGTCGAGTCCAAAGCATCCATGAAGGATCCGGTCTCGTATGCCATCCGCAAGGCACTGGCTGCGCAAGGCGTCCAACCGATCGATTCCGTGAGCGGTCATTTCGTGGGTTGTAAGGTCAGCGAGCGCGAAGCAGGCGATGGTGTGGCACGCGAAGCAGCTCTCCGCTTGCAGGATGCGGACAGCGGCGACATCGATACCGTGGTTCTGAACCTGAACAGCGGCGCCGGCCAGATGGCTATCCAGAAGCTGAAACACGTCGCTCCCGGCGAGCAGATCACGCTGAAGCTATTTTCCAGCGTGTCGGAACCGGTGGAAGAAGGCGGCAAGACTTTCGTCAACCACTACGGTGCCATCAACCGCGCCGACGGTTCCAAAGTTACGCTGGACGACGATGCGAAAGTGAAGGCGCTGAACAAGCAACTGACCGATGAGCGCAACGCTTTGACGGCGAAGAAGGCATCCAAGGAACTGGTGAGCGCAACCATCAATTCCATCAAGGTCAATGCCGCTCTGGATACCGCCAAGGGAGTTGAAGCCAAGGTGGCCAACTTCAAGCTGAATGGTCATCCGCCTGCAACCAACGAGGCGTTCAGCGAGCAGGATACCGAGTTCGGTGATGCAGGTTTCGACAACGGCGGCGCCGGCAAGTCTGCGGCACCCAAAGCCTAACTTGGCCTGGTATGCAGTACCTCAAAAGGGCGTGCAACCGCCCTTTTGTTTTATGCAATTATTATTTATGCACTCGCATTCTGATAGATTCGTGACGTTCGATTTCAACGTTTACGGGGAGTAGAAAATGGCGATCAGCTACGCAAAAGAGACATTTGACGACGAGCCTGCTGCCGTCAAACCAGCTCCATTGGTTAACTACATGCCTGAACAAAAGGCGATCATCGAGTCTCGTGAGCCTTCGATCAAGGTTTCAGCCTTTGCGGGTACGGGAAAGACGACCACTCTGGTCGGATATGCCAATAACCGCCGGAATGACAGCATGATCTACTTGGCTTTCAATAAAGCCATTCAGGAAGAAGCGGCGCGGAAATTCACCGGCAATGTCGAATGCCGCACCACGCACTCGATCGCCTACCAGGCGATGAACGTGCAGGAAAAGTATCTCAAGAAATTGTCTTTCGGTCTCAAGCCGTTCGACCTTGCCAAGCCGTTCGATGCGACCTACATCGATGCGGCGAATGCGATCCAGATCCTCAACAATTTCACATCCAGCGCCGATAGCCAGATCAGCGAGATCAATGCCATTGCGGCAAATATCAAGCCCGGCATGCGTCCCAGAGCCATTGCGCTGGCAAAGGAAGCATGGAAGCACATGATCGATCCTGACACCGACAAGGTGCCCATGACGCACGATGGCTACCTGAAACTGTTCCAGTTGTCCGGCAAGGCCATCGCCAAGAGAAATGGCGAGTTGTACAAGACCGTCCTGTTCGACGAGGCTCAGGATGCCAACCCGGTCACGACAGCGATGGTTATGGGACTGTCGGCCAACAAGGTTTTCGTTGGCGATCGCCACCAGTCGATTTATGCCTTCCGTGGCGCCAAGAATGCGATGGAGATGATGACGGGAATCGCTGAATACCCGTTGTTTTCCTCGTTCCGGTTTGGTCAGCGCGTCGCAGACGCGGCCAATATCATCCTGGGTTATACCCTGGGAGAGGAAAAGCACAGCCTGCGTGGGCTTGGCGGGCAATCGCGAGTCACCGGCGGCGGGAACGCCGCGCGCCACAGCGGCCAGATTGCGAAACTTGCGAGGACGAATGGCACGATCCTCGACATGACGGCTGAATGCATGGAGTCGAACGTGCCCTTCTACATTGTCGGGGGCACGGACTCGCTCAAGCTGAACCTGGTCATGGACACCTTCTATTTGTTCGCGAACCAGAAAGATCGGATTGTCAACGCCCAGATCAAGCAGTTCGACAGCTTCGACGAGATGATGACATTGAGCGAAGAATCCGACGATCCCGAGTACAAGGCCATTTGCAAGGTCGTTAATCGCCACGAAGACAATACGCCCGTGTTGGTTGATTCTGTGAAGAAGGCGTGCCTGCCTTCTGCAAAGAAGGCTACTGTGGTTTTCTCGACCGCGCACCGCAGCAAGGGACTGGAGTTCGATGCCGTGCAGCTACTCGACGACTTCACTTCGCTGACCCTGAATTCGCAGGACGAAGGCGTCGATATTCAGGAAGGCAACCTGATTTATGTCGCCATGACGCGTGCGAAGAACACGCTTTATTTGAACGAGGATCTGGCAAATTTCCTTGAATGTCCGTCCCGCAACATCTTGCTTGATGAGGCGGTCGGCATTAATGACCGCCTGCGCGGGGAAGTCAAGAAGGCCGTTTCGTTCAGCATCTGATAAACGTGACAAGGTTTTCAAATTGAAGATCGCAAATCACAACATTTACTGGAGTAACAATGGAAATTACCACGCGATGCGTTGTAGAACCAGATGAGCCTGTTGCAAAGGAATATGCGTTCGATTGCAAGTTGATTGCGGCATTGCGCGTCAAGGCGAAATCGCAGAAAGAGGCGGAGGTAATGCTCCGTGAAGTTCTGGATGCCGCAAGCTGCAATGCAGGTTGTTGGTCAGACGGAAGTCCTGTTTTATTCGAGGCGAGTCTTGATGGTGAACCGCCCCTGTTCGAAGTGGATGGAGAACCAGAAAACAGGACAGCTAAATCTCTCAAGATGTAACAGGTTCCAAATCTGTAAGCAAAGGGGATGTCATGGTACCGGACAAAAAAATGATGCAATGGGTAAGGTTGAACAAAGGCAACGCGGTCATGCTCAAGATCGAAATGCCGGACGCTTCATTCGTGATCGGCGTGGACGGCCTGCGGCCTGCCGATCCTGAATGGCAGAAGCTGGTGTCGATTTTGAATTTCCGCCCGTCGGCATCCGGGCGGCTACTGTTGCGCGCCGGCGTGGTCGTGCTGCGCGAGATCCGCGAGGTCTTTCCAAACGTCAAGGTTGATGAGAACTATCCGGTTGACCAGATATTCGTGATGCGCAGCAAGGTGGTGAACCGCGCTGTCATTCCGGATACGCAAGCCTCCATTCTCATCGGCAAGAACTATCTCGGCCAGGACGTGTTCGTCACGGCCACTGGTGCGCGTTACATCGCCGGCAAGGATGGGACGCCCGTATCTGAAGAAAGCATCTCAGTCGCGCCGGCATTCCTGCGCGCCAAGGCCGAAGGAGACATTGATCTGTGCGCGGACGGGTTTGTCCTGCGCATGCTTGGCGAGAACCTGCGCCCCGAGGATCTGCGCAAGTTCTGCGCAATCATCCACGGCGAGGATGAACCCGTGGAAGAGACTGATGGACGCCTGCGCGAAGTACAAGAGGCCGTTGAAGCCGCTATATTACGCAACATCCTGCGTGAATTTGCCGAACATGGGGACATTAAGCGCTCGTATGCACGCGCCAGCATGCTGTTAGGGCATCAGCCTACGTTTGCCTTCAGAACCTCTCAATCGATCGCATTGCAGCAGTATTCGACGCCATCTACGCTGTCCCTGGCGGTGCAAAACATTCTGGGCGATGTCAACGGACTGAATTTGCTGGAACCGACCATCGGTAACGCATCGCTGGTTTCGCTGTTGCGCGGCGCGAACATCACCGGAATCGAGATCGACGAAAACCGGGTTCGCCGGACGCGCAAGATGCTGTCCGAAACCGATACGTTCGGAGAGTCGAAGATCGCCGTGCATCATGCAGATTTCACTGAGTCTGACGTAATTCCCGATGGCTACGATGTGATCGTATCCAATCCGCCCTTTGGCGGGCTGGACAAGCCGTATGTGAAGGGCGGAATGAAGGTAACGCGTATTGACCAGGAGATCGTCCTGAAGTCGCTGGACTCGCGCAAAGCCAATGGCAAATCGGTATTCATTATCAGCGCCGACCACGACAACATCTTCAAAGAGAAAGAAGGCATGGTTCTGGACGGTTCCAAGAATCTGTTCAATTGGCTGTCCGACCATTATGAGCTGCAGGCGTTTGAAGTCAGCGGCAACCTGTACAAGAAGCAGGGCGCCGGGTATCCGGTGCGAGTGCTGATCGTGGGAAGAAAGCGTACTCAGGCCGAGGCCGAGGATGCGCGCAAGACCAAAAAATATCGCATCGACAAGTTGCCCGTCGTCAAATCGCATGACGAACTGTGGGCACAGTCCGAAGTAATGAAGTCCTTTCTTGCTCAGTCCGTTCCTTTGCTGGCGGAAAATGATGCAAGTAATAAACTTGCAGATAATACGAAGCAGGACGTTCTCAATACGCCGGCTGATACTACCAGCGAAGAGAGCACGATCTTCGGGAACGAATATCAGGCTCAGTATGAACCCATGTCCAGCGGTGAAACAACCGCGATGATCCCCAAGAATCTGGTTGTGCCGCAGTCCATCGCTTTCAACAGATTCATCGAAGAGAACGGCGACGCTGAGGATTTTGTGCGCGCCGAGCTGGAGATTGACGATCTGGAAGCCGTCGCGCCGGGGGCACCCGAGCAGATCGACGCCATTGCGCTCGCCATTTGGAACATGAAGCGCGGTCGCGCCCTGATTCTGGCCGATCAGACAGGGATGGGGAAGGGGCGTGTGTTGGCCGCAGCGGCGAGATGGTCGGTACTGAACAACCGCCCCGTCATCTTCCTAACAGAAAAAGCCAGTCTGTTTTCCGACTTCTGGCGCGATGTCCGCGACATCGGTAGCGAAAGCGTCTTTACACCGTTCATCTTGAATGAAGACACGGACATCCTGTCAACGGACGGAGACAGCAAGCAGGAAGTGCTCATCCCGCGTACCAGCAAGGCGACCCGCAAGCGCGTAATCGATAGCGGCGGTAGCCTGGCTGACGAAGGTTTCAATCTGATGATGGCGACCTACTCTCAATTTAATCGCGACGAGTCGTCTTCTGCCAAGGCACGATTCATCAAAGACGTGTCCGCCGGCGCCATGATCATCCTTGATGAATCGCATAACGCAGCAGGCGATTCAAACACCGGGCGCAATATTGCGCAGGCGGTGCAGATGTCGCATGCGGCGGTGTATTCGTCCGCAACATTTTCCAAGGATGCAACCAACATGGGGGTGTACTACAAGGCATTCCCGACCACCGTGGACATGGCAACGCTCACGAGCACGCTGCGCGCCGGCGGTGAGCCGTTGCAAGAGGTTCTGTCGTCGATGTTGTGCGAGGACGGCGTTCTTGTGCGCCGGGAGCATGATCTTTCGAACCTGAAATTCAGCACGATCCCGATTAGCGACGAGATATTGAAGCGAAATATTCGCGTATCCGACCAGGTCTCCGATGTGTTGTCCATGATGGCCTATTTGTCCGGTGACATCGAGAAAATCGCCAAAACGGAGAACAAGAAGGTTGCTGAAGCAATGAAGAACATGAGCAACGAGGTTCGTGAGGGCAAGCGCATGGGCGTGTCCTATACGAATTTCGGTTCTCGGCTCTATACCATTTCGCGTCAGGTCGCGCTGACGCTGACAATGGATTCTGTGATCAATGACGCGTTGGAGGGCTTAAAGGAAGGTAAAAAGCCCGTCATTGTGCTTGAGCAGACAATGGAGTCGATCATGTCGTCACAGCGCGATCTTGAAGCGGATCCGCTGGAAGAGTTCGCGCTTGGCGCCGTAGCGCAGCAACGATTGACGATCAATGGTTTGCTGCACCGAGTTCTCGACAAATTGACGGTCGTCAACAGAAACAACGGCTACGGCGTCGTAGAACAGGTGAATGCGTACACGATTTCCGAGGACAAGAATCAACGCAAGGCGCTGTCAGAATTCATTGAGGCGATCGAAACCAAGATCGATGCGATCGAGCACATGACGATCATGCCGCTTGACCAGATTCGTGCCGCGCTACGCAAGGAAGGCTATACCTCTGGCGAGGTGTCGGGGCGTAGCGCCATCTACCATTTCAATGAAGACGGTACCGTTCAGAAGGAAGAGCGCAAGAACGATACCGCGACTAAATTGGCGGAAATCTTCCGGTTCAACAGTGGTGAACACGACGAAGTCGTTGTTACCCGGTCGGGCTGCACCGGTATCTCAATGCACGCTTCCTCCAAATTTGCTGATCGCAGGCAGCGCAGGCTAATTGAGGCGCAAATCGCGAACAACGTGGCGGAGCGAGTGCAGTTCTTTGGGCGCGTCAACCGTCGCGGCCAGGTTTCGTCCCCCGAGATCCGGTCGGCGACCTCCGGCATGCCGTGGGAGAACAGGCTGCTTGCCATGCAGAACATGAAGATGCGCAAGCTGACGGCAAACGTGCAGTCCAATCGCAATTCGGCTGCGGAGATGAAAGGTATTCCGGACATCCTGAACGAGGTTGGCGAGCTGGTATGCAAGGAATTCCTTTCCACCAATCCGGAGATCATGATCCGTCTTGCGATCGACCCGGACGGCAGCGAAAACTCGCAGGCCGAGTTCTATTTCGCCAACAAGCTGACCGGGCGTATGTCCCTGTTGCCATATGTCGAGCAGGTGAGGATCTACGACGAACTGACCAAGGAATACCAGCGCGTATTCGCCGATCTCACCAATAAGGGGATCAATCCTCTGGAATCGCGCTTGCTCGATGTCAAGGCGGAAGTCGTCAAGCGCTACGAGATACTGCCCGGCGTTGAGGGCGGCAGTGCGCTGGACGCCCCCGTGTTCGCCGAGAAGATCGAATGGATTGAGAAAATCGATCCGATCCGCAGCGCGGGGGTGGTCGAGTTGGTGGGCAAGTCGATCGAGCGCCTGGTCGCCTCGGAAAAATCATTGTTCAAGTTGCACACCGGCTCCGTCAGGCACGATTTCATGTCGCGCCGCGAGGTGAAGGGATTTTCAGTCATTGACTGTTCCGCAATCGTCAAGAAGGCAAGGCAGCTCTACACCGAGGCGATGATCAAATCCGTACCGGAAAGATTCACCAACCCGGATAGCCCGATGGATGGGGTAGCGGCGGCGCTGGCCGACAAGGACATGAACGCGGTGAAGCGCGTCAACAGCCGCATGACGTGGTTCAGTGCTCATGTCGAGCATTTGATGCCCGGGGATGTCATCGAGGTGACGGTAGATGATGAGAAGACCCGCGCCGTGATCACCCATCTGCTGCCGCCGGAAGAAGGCAAGGAACACCATCTTGGGCAGTGGGAGATCCGCGTCCTTCCGGTGGGTGCACAGTATCCGGTCATCATGTCCTACAACTCTCTGATTGAGGACGAGAACTATGCGCCTCTGAGGGATTCCCACAAGGCCGTGGTGCGCGAGTTCGACGCGGCGCCAGCCGGCGAACTGACTTTCTCCAAGTGGACTTTGACAGGAAACTTGTTCCGCGCTTCCGAGATGGCCGCAACGAGCCACGTTGGCCGCGCGGGCATCTACACCACAAAGGACGGCGCGCGCCATCGCGCCATCCTTTGCCGTGCCCGCGTCGATCTGGACTCCCTGATGACGATGGAAGTAGCGCTTTCGTCCGCCGATGCCCTTGAGTTCATCGAGACATTGATCGCCGACGAGCGGGAAGGCTCAGTCAGCCTGGCGAATGACATCAAGTTGTCCTGGCGCGGCCACGGAGCGCAAATGACGATCTCGACCCCGGGCACAAAAATGGGCGGCGGGCAGGTCTTCCTGAACGAGAAGCTGCTGAAGTTCACCGGCGAGTTCAGCGGATCTCGGAAGGTGATGACGGCAACGTTCGAGCGTCCCCGTCGCATGACGAACTTCATTGAAGCCATCTATGACACGGGCTGCACCTTCAAGATGAAGGTCGAGAACGTGAAGCGTGCCGCAGACGACTCCAAGAGCGGGGCAGTTCAGATCAACCGAAAATTTGGGACTTAATGAAAGGGAAATGATGAAGATCACTTTGACTGATGCCAATGGCAATACTTCCGGGTTGCAGTGTCAATGAGGAACAGCAAGCCAAATTTCCTGCCCGACAGGATCTGATTCGTTTCATCGAGAGCACTGATAGCCCAGCCGCTTCCTCCGCGATGCGGATTTGACAAGGAGAGTCGTGATGGCGCAAACCGTATACACCGGCGAAAGCTATGTGATCAAAACCGAATTCAGCGGCCTGAACGTAATTATTGAGCGCGTAGCCGATGGAAAGGATGTTCTTCTTCAGGGTGATGATGCGACTCAGTTCTTGACCGAGTATGACAACTGTCATGGTGACGACAAGCTGCTTCAGATTGTGTGCTCTGCTTATGACGAGGTGATGACTGAAAGGCGCTCTGGCGTCAATTCAGTTCTGTTGGTGCCAACGCTGGGTGAAACCATCCGGTGCATGAAGGACGAAATTTTGTCCGATGTGCGCGCCGGTAAAGTTCCGGCTGATGTCAAATCGTTCAGCGAGCTTCACGACTATGTGGATGCCAATGAGTATGGTGGTTTTTGCAAAGAAGCATTTTCAGCCGCGTTGATCAATCACTTCGGCGGTCGCGATGAGAATGAGGGTATGCCAGATGGCATGATGAATTACACGAACGATGCACAGAATGCCATTAACCAGTGGATCAAAGCTGGCGGAATTTCTGAGCAGCTTAAGGCGATTCCATCCGCGATGAAGATGTAAAACTGAATTTCGCCGGGAGTAAATATGAGCAAAATGATCGTTGGAGCTGGTGCGTTCAAAGTGGTGAGTAATGATCGATTTGAACGGTTATTCAATTCCGCCGCAGCAACTCTTGGTGAATATCCAGGCGTATTGTCCAACAAAATTCTTTTCGGGCAGATCAAGCAAAGTGTTATTGCGAAATACGCTTTCCCGGACACAGGTAATGACCAGATCGACTTTGAGTGTTTGAGAGATGCCATCGAAGGACACATCATCAATTTTAAGGACAGTGAAGTGCTTGGACTTGATCAGGTTGGCTCTGTTATCCAGTGGAATGCCCATGAACTAGCCGCTTACATTAGCGGTGAAAAGCTTGAAGAATTCGGAATCGACAACCTCTCAGAAGTCGAGCGCATTCGGGTTGGCCTTCAGCCTTCGGTTGGCAACACGATTCCTGCTGGCGTTACCATACTGACATCTTGCGAATTCGGAGAGGTGTTCAGTGCAAATATACGGCACAAATCAGGTAATCTGGGCAGTATGACAAAACGTAATCGTTTGGAAATTCGTAAAATCGACAAGTCTTTCCAGGTATTTTTGATCGAGCGGCGTTATGACAATTTGAAGGAAGAGGAACCAAAGGATGTTCGCCTGCAGCAAGAAGGCACATTCGAGAATATTGGTAAAGCTGCCGAGTTTGTAGGCCAGTATATTTCCGACTATCAGGGTGCAGTAATAGATGATCATGCCGAGGCTGTTGAAGTCGAGGCCTCATCAAATAAGATGAGGATGTAATCCGAATAAACAAAGAGCGACCTGGTGGCGAGCTAACAAAGGAAGGAACAACACATGAATCAACGGGATTTGATCTTGAATCACTTGTGTTCAAGGATTTTTGAACGCAATGATTTTGAAAGCGCGGAAGCATTGATCGATGCGATCAATATGGCATCGTCTATTCCTTCCGAAACACAGTGGAGGAAGCGCAAGGATGCATTCAACCAGATAGGCGAGAAAGCCCCAATGAAGAATGGCGGCTATTGCCTGACCTATGAGGAAGTGCCGTCATTTCTGAATACGGAAACAGACGCTTTCGTAGAGGCAATGAAAAGCGAGGCCGCATCCAAACAAATGGTGGGGGCGACAGTCAAGTCACCTGAGAGCCTGCAGCAGCCACACAGGTTTTCGAGCGTGGTTCGTAATGACACCAAAGCGCACCTCGCGGTTTTTCGTGATAGCCGTTCAGCCAGCCAGGCGGGTGATCAGGTGCGCGAACACCTTGGCATGAAGCCTAGCGCGAAGTAGGAGTGAACCATGCCGTAGGTATTGGCTAAATTGGAGCCTAATGGGCAATCTGCCCCAGGCTGTTGGTGTAGAATTCGCAGCTATTTTTGATAGGAGAACGATGTGGAAGCTGGACTGAGAATCAAGATGGATAATGCAGCATTCGAGGATGATCCCGGCGAACTTGCAAGAATTCTGCGGGATCTGGCCGACAAGGTCGAGAACGGCGTCACCGATGGTGACCAGTTCGTGGCGCGAGACATCAACGGCAACAAGGTCGGATCTCTGGAGATCGTGGCCGAGCCGCGTGCCGCGCACAAGATGTAAGCGTCAAAGGCCTAATCATTTGGGGAATTAGTTATGGAAGCTAAATTAGATGCCGATCTAAATGCCGGGAATGCTTCTTTGCGCAATGCTGTTGGTGAAATTATTCATCGAATAAGCAAATCATTGCCAGACATCAGGGAACCAATCAAGATGTACCTTGCTGGTGGCGTGGCAGTGAATTTCTATACTGGCTATCGAGCAACCGATGATGTCGATGCATCGTTTTCGCACAAAATCATTTTGCCTAATGCCAACGAGCTGGTTGTCTCATACGATGACGAGAACGGCAAGCACAAAATGGTGTACTTCGATATGAACTACAACCCGACTTTCGCTTTGATGCACCCTGATTTTGAGAAAGATGCTGCATTGGTCGAGGGAAATGAGTTTAAGGACGACAAAATCAAGTTGTATATCTTGTCCCCTGTTGATCTGGCGCTTAGTAAAGTTTCAAGATTAGAGGGTAACGACAGAGAAGACATAGCCGAGCTTGCAAAACGCAAATTAATTTCGTCGAAAGAACTGGAAGAACGTGCAGAGGAAGCACTTTCATATTATATTGGCAATCAAGCGATGTTGAGAGTGAACATTCAGGACGTGCTGGAGGTCATAGAGACGGTACAGCAGGGCTTGAATCATGGCATAAATGGAAAAGGATATGGGCGCTAATCCGTTTAACAAACAACAATTCAATGCCTACCGGGATTGGGAGCAATCCTTGGTGGAGTTTTTTGTGCGCGAAGCAAAAAAGCCGAACATGGTGAATTGGTTATCAATGGTCAATGGCGCGGACTCGCCGAGGTCAGTAGCGTATTCGGCCTTGCTTTTATCTAACCTTGTTAGCAGCAAGCCGAACTATACGGAATCTGCCAAGGCGTTATATTCCGTCTATGAGAGGCTTACTGAGCAAAGAGGCAACGCCTCCGAATTTGAAGAATGGCTGCACTCTGATTGGCTGAACGTATCGCGAGTGGCAAATATGTTCAAGGCCGAATTGATGCACCACTAATTTTTTTCCATAACACTGGATTCTCGCCTATCCCACTAAGTTGCGCAAAATCGCAAACTGAATTAAATGGTTGGCCTGGATAGTCAAATTTTCAAGTAACATCTAGTCGTCCTTCTACCTCTTCCAGCGATATAAATTTCTTCGCACGCCTTGTCCGAAAAAAACGTCGGTGCTATAGTTGGTGCATAATTACTACTTGCACTAATTATACGCATGAGACTGTTTGTTGCAGAAAAACCTGATGTAGCAAGAGAGCTTGCAGCGTTTATCGGCAAGCGCAATAAGGCATCCCCCAAAAAAGAGGCTCGGTACATTGAAGTAGGAGACACAATCGTAACCTGGGCGCGCGGGCATCTGCTTGAACAGGGAGAGGTCGATGACTACTTCCTCGACGTTCCCAGGACGAAAGAAAATTCCAGCCGTGGCCGTCTCTACTGGCAGCACGTGCCGTTACCCATTCTCCCCAAAAAGTTCTTGTACGTCCCCTCAAAAGAGGATTCCGACCGCTCCGCGCAACTCAAGGAAATCGGCAGGCTGATGAAGTCGGCCACTGATATCTTCAACGCCGCCGACCGTGACCGGGAAGGGCAACTGATCTTCGACGAGATCATTGAGCATTTCGGAATTTCAGGAAAACCGATCAAGCGGCTGATCTTCTCGTCATTGGACGATGCGGCGCTGGAACGCGCGTTCAACAGCGCGGTAGATAACAAAACGCCCGGCATCTTCAACATGGGTCTTGCGGCAAAGACGCGTGGGCAGGCCGACTGGCTAATTGGCATGAACGGCACCCGCGCCATGACGCTGGCACACGTAACGCCGGCCAAGGGCGCCGGCTCCCTGAATGTTGGCCGCGCGATGACGCCGACGATGTCGGTTGTAGTGCGCCGTCACCTAGAGATTCTGAATTTCAAATCCTCCGCCTTTTACGTGCCAATGGTGGAGCTGCCCGATGGCACTGTTCTGGAGTGGAAAAAGCGCCTGGACGAAAGCGACACCAAAGGGCTGGACGCCAACGGCAAGATCATCGATCGTGCGCTGGCCGAGCGTATCGTCAAGGCGATCAACGACGGTCTGGAAGGGGAAATTACCGAGGCCAAGTCCACCGAAAGGCGGGAGGAGCCACCGCTGCCGTTCTCCCTGCCGTCAATACAGTCCGAACTGTCCAAGAAATACGGGCTGACCGTAGAAGAGATCACGGAGGCGTGTCAGTCGCTCTACCAGAAGAAAATGCAAACCTATGTCGGTACCGATTGTCCATACTTGCCGGAGGCGATGCATGGAGAGGCATCGGATGTGCTGAACGGGCTAAAGGCGATGTTCGGCAAGGCCGTGAGCGGCACGAACGTAACGCGCAAGTATGGCTGCTGGAATGACAAAAAGCTGTCCGGCGAAGGCGGTGCCGCCCACCACGGGATCATTCCGACCGGAATTAAGGGGTCAATCAGCTCGGAAGCAGAGCGGCTTGTGTACCAAGCCGTGTGCAACCGCTATATCGCTCAGTTCTATCCAGAACACCGTTACCTGGCGATTTCGCTCAAGGCAGCGTTTGGCGGTGCAACCGGTGACGAGTTCAACGCAACCGCCAAGGCGGTAATCTCAAACGGCTGGAAAGACGTGGAGGGAGAAGGCGATACGAACGAGGATCGAACCACAGACAATGATCGCACGGCGCCGGACAGCAAAGCTGGCGCGCAAAAACCGTCCGATATGGGCGGACGCAAAGGATGACCGATATGTTGTTGGCGACGGAAACGCCGTTCATCGGCAGGAAGAAGGGTGCGTTTGCAGGGGTACGGAACCGGGTTTTGCTGAGTCAGCAGCAGGAACGGATGACCCAGATCGCAGCTTTGATCGAAGCTGCCGTATCGAAGTTGGGGCACGATCCCATTGCGGTCAGCGATTTGATCGAAATTTCTAAAAAAGTGACGTACATGCTTGGGGCGATGAACGACATCATGGAAAGCGGTCGTTCTGGGGAGATCCACACAACTGATTTTGATGATGAAAATTTGGACGCTTTTTTGAAAAACACATCAATTATTGCATCGATAATCGAATCACATTTACATAGACCCAAGGACGGTCAATCATGAAATCAACGATGAATTTTCTCAGGGTGCAAGTGGACACCGTCTTCGACCACGCGACCGCAGAACTTCAAGCCGGCAAGCAAATGCTGCAAAACGCTGCGCTGGCCGGACAATCGGCGATGAGCAGCTTTGTGGCCGATTTATCGATGAGCCGCAATAACATCGGCACCGCCATCGTTCGCTCTGCCGAAAAGCCCATCGATGACCGTCTGAAGTTGAGGGGATGATGACTGCGATACCGAACGATCCGCTTGCACCGGATACCGTCATCCGTTACCTGATGCTGGATTTGACCAGCGGGACGGAGTTTTTCTGGATGTCGGCCAAGGATATGTATGTGAAAGCCAAGACACCTGCGAACGCCCCGATGGCGCCGTTATCTCCTCCCTTGCTGCGCGACGCGCTAACCGTCAATCCTGACGCGATGCGCTGGGCACTCAATCGGCTGACCGAAAAGACCCCCCGTATTCTGTTCTTCGATTCGGTTGCCGATGCGGCGAGCCGCGATGGTGTTGCCAGCATCCTGGCCGCGCCGGCGCCGGCGGAATGGACGCTCTCAGCCCGAGTGAAGCTGCAACAGGCCATGTTGTACGCATTGAATTACGCCAGCACGATCATTGAGCAGCATGATTGGCGTATTGCCGACACGATACTGATTCGGGCAAGCATCCCGGGGCTTGATTTCAAACATGCCGTGGAAATCGTAACCGGGAAAACGCTTGCCGATTACACAGCGGCGATCGAGAGCTATATTACGGATGTCAGAGACCACGATAGCGATTACCTCGGATTCTGCAATAGCGCGCTGGCCGTGCATGACCCTGCGGTAAAAATGCCGGCGTTCGACATCCATAACGCCTACGAGGCGCTGCTATTCCTCGCAAGAAACGATTATCAGGTCGCAACAAAGGACATGATCACTCATCGCGATATTCAGTCCGGGCTAAAAAAGTCCGGGGCGGGGGCGGAGTTTATCTTGACGCCAGCCATGAATAGACCGCTGGCCGACATCGAGAAAAATTCGTTCAAGATCGACGGCAGGATATTTAATGCCTCTACGGACGGCGTGACCAATGGAATGACGGTGGAAGGCGTTCACTGAAGATGGCAAATGCACTCGACATCAGCAAGTTCGAAGTGGGAAGCGCGGTGCGCGGGCGAGCCTACGTGCGCGAAGGGAAGACGGTTCCTCCGCGCTACTTTGTCGAGGGTGACCTGATCCTGATCATGGATGACATCGGGCGCTACGCGAACATTGGTAAGGAGGATGCGGCAATCCTGCGCGAGAAGAACAGCACGGGCAGCGGCAAAGCCGGGATCGGCACGGCCAGAACGCGCGGCGAGGTCATCAAGAAGTTGTTCGATGACGGGTTCTTGTACAAGGAAAAGGCCAAGGGCAAGAAATCGCCGATCGTGATGCCTAGCGAGAAGAGCATCGCCCTCTACGAAAAGTTGTCGCAATGCGGCACTGCCAAGGTGCTGATTTCACCGGAGATGACGGCGAAGTGGGAAACCGGACTGACGATGATCGAGCGCGGGGAGATCACGCCAGCTCAGTTCATGGATCAACTGTATAAGTTCATCATGCAGTTGACGACGGACATGACAGCCAATCCAACCAACCCGTATTTCGGCAAGCCGCGCGCAGCCGCCGGCGACGGTACGGTCAAATCCAATTGCGACGAAAAGCATCCGAAGGACGGTCAGTTGTGCGACAAGTGCAAGGACGGTCAGTTGCTCACAATGAAGGTGGTCAAAAAGGAAAGCTCCGCGTTCGGCAAGCTGTACGTGAAGTGCGATAACAAGAAGTGCGATTACTTTGGAGAGTTCATCAAACTATGAGCCAAAATGCGCAAAACGGTCAGGGCGACAACTCAGCGAACAGCGCAGTAGCTGTTGCCGAGAAGTGCATGTTCAGACCAACGATTGAAGAAATCATGGCTGAAATTTTTGCAAAATACAATTTTGCATTAGACAGCAATCCTATTTTGCCATCGGAGGTCTTTGCGGCTGATTCTTTCCTGCCGTTGTTTTCGTCTATTGCGATCAGCCGTGCTGAAAGCATCTTCGGTTTCCCGTTCTATATCGAGGAAATCGAAGACGAAAATGCACTGTTCGGCATGACGATTGCCCCCGAGTTTCCGTCCGCTGCGCCATTCCTGATCTACACGCTGCAGATGATGAATGTGGCGACGGATATTTTCGGGAGGGTTCCCTGCAAGATCGAGCTGGATGAGCTGTATGCATGGGCGACCAGCCGCGAATTGCAAGAGGCCGGGCTTCCATATTTGGGTATCAAACACTGAACGGAGAGGATCATGATCAACTATGCGAAAGAAACTTTTGACGATGAATCGACAAGCAATAAGGCGGTATCGATTCGCGAATTGATGAACGGGGTCATGGCTACTGAAGACGCGATGGAACAGCGGGAAGAGACACCCGCACCTCACGCGAAATACGTGCCGTATCTCAAGCCTGCGAAGAAGCGCACTGCTACGCCCGTCGAGCAGACCACAGATGCCCCGTTGCCTGTCGCAAATGATCTGGTTTCGCAAGCGAAGGCGCGCTTGTCCGCGCTTGTTCAGCGCCGGGACCAGGCTACCGGCGACACCGTTTACTTGGAGCGCGATTCCGAGCGCGCTGTACTGCGTGACACGGGTTCGAAGATCTGCGTTACCGAGGACAAACCCTCTGACGAAGATATTCTGCTGATGCTGGTTGCCGCGCAGGAAAAGTTTGGCGACAAGTTCAAGGTGTTCGGTACTGACGAATTTGTCGAGCGTTGTTCGCGCATCGCATTGATGCATGATATAAAAATGCAGAATACGCAGCGCGAAACAACGTCCCGCAGCCCGAAGGTTTCCTGACAGGAGATGTGATCATGGCAGAGCACGCAAAACTGGTGCCACCGACAGCACCTCAAGCGGTGGTGATCAACGACCACCGACGGGTCATGTCGGCTCTCAAGGCATCTTCTCCGATCATCCAGGCAATGATCGTTGCCCCGGGAAGCAATGCGGATGCCGGAATGCGTGCGGCGGCTATTTCGGACATGGTCAAGGCCTCTCACGTTGCCGCCGAATGCATGATCGATACGCTCGCGCCGGACTTGAAAGGCAAGGGATGGGCCAGATCCGATGCGTTTCTGTTCTGCGCCGGCGTCATCGCCGAAGAATGGAAGGCAACGAAGAATATCGGCCTGGCTACTTCTATCATTGACGAAGAGCTGCTGGGGCAAATGCAGGCATCCGTCCTCGGATCCGATTCCAAGGCGCTGAACTGGATGGACAGAGTAAACGAATATCCGCCCATCATTGATCATTGCGATGCGGCAACCAGGTTGCGCATGAGCCTGATGAAGGCGTCTACCCCGATGGTCATGGAGATCAACCGTTTTGCCTTCTGGCAAAACGCGGAGAAGCGCACCCAGTTCATCGAGAGCATGGTCAGCAATATCAGCGAACTGGCCGCGAGTCACGCCAACGAGATGGCCGACAAGTTTGCCATGAGTCCCGAGGATCGGATCAGCTTATGGCAAGGCGACTTGCAGCGCGTTTTTGTGTTCGCGATAGAAGAGTACCGTTGCGTCGCGCAGATCGCGACCAGCAATGTCGAGGCAATTGCCAAAGATACGATCGACGAAAGTCTGGTCAGGAACGAGCAGGTCACCTGGTTCAGAAAAGCTGCGTCGGGCGAGATCCAACGCGACATCCTGAGCAAAGTCACCTCCAATTTCGCCATTCTGGATGGTGTCGCCAATCGCCTCGCCATGACGATGGCTGGCGCCCAGAACCGCAATTCGGCCAGTGCCGAAGCCCGTTCAATCGAGAATCAGGAGGTATCGCATCATGCGTAAATTGAAATCGTTTTTGCTGGTAGTGGTGGCCGTTACTGCCGCAGCATTCCCTCCCTGTGCTGCGGCAGGTTTTTTGGTCAAAACCGGTCAGGCGCTGGTCGATCTCGGATCGCCGGATGCCGGCAAACCTGCGACCGCGACGGCGCCAGTTCCAACCGCCAAAGCTGCACCAAATTGCGATCCGGTCAAGGAAGCTCAGACCAAGAAAGATGCTGATCAATCCGAAGTACAAAACGGCCTCACGAACCACGTAAATTTGTCATGCTTGGAAAAGTACAAAAAATTCAGCATGGGTACTTCGCTGGGTTATCCGAACCCGTGGGATCTGTTGCAGCAGATGATCGGGCAGGTGTGTTCTGCAGCCGACATGAAGGTGCAAGGCGCGACCGCACCCCTGAATCAGGGTTTGCCGCTCCCGGGCGGTGTCGGGCGCGTGAACACCGGAGCTGTGTTCGGTAGCAGCGCGCCATCGGGAGCGGGCGTTTCAGTAGGAAGTGGTGGAACTAGCACTTCGACTACTGGCGCGGTAAATCAAGGTGGGACGGGCTACACCGTTCCGCCACTTTGGAAATGATCAGGGGAACCGAGACATGAAAAATCGCATTGTTGTTGCACTGATCGCGCTGATCTACTCGTCCGCTTCGTCGGCTGCGCTCGTCGGGACGTGTTCCGGCGTCAATATCGGTATCGACGGGACGATGACCACTCCGGACTTCTACCAGAGCGTGACGCAGCCGGTAACGAGCGCGATCAGCTCGTTGTCGACCAGTTTGACCAGCAGCATCCAGACCAACCTGAACCAGACTGTCAGGGATCTATCGAAAGTCATCGAGGCGACTGGCAAGGCGCAGATGGCGCACATCGAAAAGATTCACGAAGCCGATCGGACGAATACGCTCGAAGTCGAAAAACAAAAGGTGATCACGCAGAAGTCGATGGATGGCGCTTATCTGCCGGCGGGCAATACCTGTGCTGACCGGGCAGCGGCGGCGACCGCGAGTGCGTCGGACGGGACGGTTGCATATCAGGCGAAACGCTATGGCGCTGCTATGCGGTACCGAGCGGCTAAGGCGCCTGATACACGCGAACAGCTCAATGACGCCGTCGAGAATCACAGGATCTACTACTGCGATCCAGCAACCGACCCATTGCGATGCAACGGTCACGCCCCGGCCAAGACTTTTAGCAAGAACGGGAAGCAGATCACGATGCCGGACGCCGATAGTTCCGCTAAAACATTGTTCGACGGCGCCGGCAATGGTGAGCACATCTCGAACCTGACATACGTCCCGGAACAAATGGATGCGGCGGGCGCGTATATCAACAGCGCTCTTGCCGTTGGGGACACGCCTCGTGCGTTGTCGCCGGCTGAGGCCAAGACGGACGAAGGGCAGGTTTATCAAGGGTTGAAGCTGGCCTACGAGTCGCGTATCAGCCTGTCTCGCGAGGTGTTGCTTCAGATTCAAGGATCGCGTGCCCCGATCGAAGGCTCCGACCAGTTGCTGCAGGGCATGGTCGATAGTACGAGTGCCGATTACGGCATGAAGGATTACGTCCAGGGGCGGGTTAAAGAGATCCAGAAATTTCAGGCATTCAACAGTAGCCCGAAGGTTTCGCCTATGGAGCTGCTGGATATTCAGGTCAAAAGTCGCTCGGACAACCCCGGCTGGCTGGCCTATATCAACAATGCAGAGCGAGACCAGGTCGTTAAAGAGCAGACGGTCATGATGTCGTTGCAGTTGCGCATGCAGTACATGCAACTGCGTCAGCAGGAAATGACTTCTGCCTTGCTTGCGATCAATTCCGCAGAGACAACCAAGGCCAATTTGCTGCCGAAGATCAATATCACGATGAGCAATTTGACGCGTCATCAATAACGAAGCCCGGAGATCAACCATGAGTTTTGTGCCGCAACCAAAAGAAAAGACAACCCAAGTCTTCTTTCCGCGACTGGCGCATCTGCCCGAAGTCGAGCAGCAAGCTTCCGTTCGTCTGGGTAAGTTGCGGACGAAGCGTGCTGCCAAGGCGGTCGAAACGATGAAGCGTCTCATGACGAACTTTGCCGACCATATTGGACTGATGAAGGAAAAGAAGGTCGCGCCAGTGTCTTTTGCGTATGCCTTCGGCACCTATATGGCCGGGATCAAGGCATTCAGGGAAACGGCTGGGGTCACTCAGCATGCGCTCAGCGACGGGAGCGCCTCGCCGGAATTGAAGAGCGCCGGCGAAGTGCTCAAGCGTTTCGCCGATGAATTCAAGGCCGAGTCCCAGCGTTTGTTAAGTGATGCGTCCGAATTCCTGAACGAGATCGGTATCTCGCCATTCGGCGAGGACAACGCAGCGCGGAGTTATGCGCGGCATCAAGTGGAGTAACAATTATGGCCGCTGCAACACCTACGCTAACGACTGACGGTCTCGTCGGCGCAGCAAACCAGGCGTCAGGGATGGCGCCCATCGGGGGCGGTGAAGGCGGCGTTTCCGCGCAGATGATGCTGAAGATGATCTTCGGCGATGTCGCGCAGAATCCACTTGCCGCGCTGACTTCGCTTAATGCTGGTAATACCGCGCTGTCGGTTATCTTCATGTACATCAACATCGGCTTACTGACGCTGGGATCAATCTACCTAACCTACAAGACGTTGGCCGCTGTCACCCAGACTGCGCACGACGGCGACTTCATCGGCAAAGCGTTCCATACGGTCTGGGTGCCGATCCGCGTTACGACCGGTATTCTGACCCTTGTCCCGATTGCGGGCGGCTGGAACGCCCTGCAAGTCATCATGTTGTGGATCGGCGTCATGGGTGCCGGTCTCGGCAATTTGGGCTGGCAGGCTGTAGTGAATGGCTGGTTGGGGGAAGGCGGCAAGATGCAACGCACCAACGTTGCGGCCACGATTCGGTTCGGAAACGGCAACATGGTGGCGAGTAAGGCGTTCGAGGCCTTGCTGTGCGATGAAGCATATATCAGGACATCCGGCGGCAGTCCAAACTCGACAAGCGCGCTTGTTTTCAATGGTGGGGGAAGAGATTGCGGCGAGATCAAGATCGCCGACACCAATCAGGTTGCTGGCGCTGCCGTGTCCAGCAATAGTCTTGCGCTGAGCGCGCGCGCCGTTGCCAAGTCCGCTGCTGAGGACATGGTTCGCGAAATGCGTATTGTCGCTCAGAACGCCATCACGGACGTTGAGACGAATCTGCGCGCTGCGCAGGATCCTAATGCTCCGCTTGATACACCTCTTCCCGATTTCAGGAAGTATTTGGCTCAAGTGAGGCAGATTGGTACTGTTTACCAGATCAAACTCAACGAGGGCGTGTATCGGGTGCTGAACAGCGCCGCGAAAGCCGACGGTACATCAGGTATTGTCGAAAAAGCCGCCAAGGATTACGGCTTCGTCTCTGCCGGATCGTTCTATACGGCCTACGCCAATTCATCTTATTCCATCAAGTCGGTTGAGGATGCATCCGGTGTAACGGATGTGAGGGTTAATGCGAGTGGGCACACAAATTCCCTCTACACTGCAACGATGAATTACTACTCGGCAGCGCAGAACAAAACCGCTGTCAGTAGTGCGTCGGTAAATGAATCCGATTCCGAGCAGGGCGCATTCGCTCTTCTCAAAGATCACATGGGATTTGGTGGAGATCGTTTGGTCAGTTCATTTATACGCCATGACCTGGACACGCCGGCGCTCGTCAATATCAAGAACACTGCCGACGATGTCGTGATGTTTGCAGGAGTCGGGGTTACTGCCGTCGGAGCAATCATGGGCATGAAAGACAGCTTGTTGGGCAAGCTGGCTGACAACGCGACCGGCGGCATTATAGGCGGTGCGATGACCCCCTGGCTGGAAATGGCGAAATTCGTCATGCAAATGTCCCTTGGTTTCTTTCTGATGTGCGCCATCTATATGCCGCTTGTCCCCTACATCGTTTTCATGGGACAGGTGATGGAGTGGCTGTCGTCAGTCATGCTGGGCGTCGCTTCAGCACCGTTTTTGGCCTTCGCCCACTTCGACACAGACGGTGAAGGACTTGGGCAACGCACAACGTATGGCTATTCGTTTATGTTGCAAAGTTTTATGCGCCCCATTATGCTGATCTTGGGCTTTATCTTTGCGTCGGCGATGATAGAAGTTTCTATCTATTTCTTGACCGCGACGTACAGTTTTGCTGTGCATGATGCTCAAGTGCATAGCGTGACCGGTCTGTTCAGCATCTTCGGCTATATCGCGCTATACATGGTGTTGGCTGTCGGGCTGGTTAATACCAGTTGCAGTTTGATTTATCTCTTGCCTGACGCGATATTTGAGTTCATGGGAGCGAAAGCAGTGGGATTAGGATTCGCTAACAATACCTCGCACGATGCGATGAACAAGGCTCTGGCTGGTGCCGGTGTCTCACGCACCATCGGTGGCATGCCATCCGGCGGTGGGGGCGGGAAGTCCAAGTCGATCGCAGGTGGTGTGCAAGGTGTTGAGAACAAGGTGTCTGGCGGTGCTGAAAAAGGTTGAGCTGATAGATAACGAATATAGGAGTTAAACCGTGAACGAAAACAATGCGGGTGCAGGTGTTCTTGTAATGGGCGAACTCAGGCACATAGAGAACAAGTCTAAAAGGGCTGTTCAAGCGGCTGCTATAGAAGCGCAGGAAGCCTATGCTGAGCGTGACGCAGCTATCGAGCGTAAAAACCAACTTGAATTTTCGGCCAAGTCGCAGATTCATGGTCTGCGAGCCTTAATTGCAGCCCATGCACACGTTGAAGATAGGTTGATTGATGCCTTGAAAGCAGCAAATCCAAATCACCCATTAGCAAGTCGTGCGGCTGTCGATACGATGTGTGATCAACTTAGCATGAAAGCATCATTCGATTCGGAAGTGATCAAGAAGACTTATCCTTCCGGAGTCGTCCCGGAAGGTGCGATTCCGATTGTGAACGGAAAGCCTGGAGTCGTCGGCGGACAACCCGCTTATTCCGATCCAACTCCCGAACAGCGCCTTACCATTCAGGAGCACGCGGCTATGCTCAAGGCCACTGGGTTGGATGGCTACACGATCCTTGACCCCGTCGAAGTTAAATTGGCGATCGATACGATGAAGACTGCGTCCACGACGATCGGACAGCGCTTGGTCGAGGACGACCAGAAGGGCTTTTTCGGTCGCATGAAGAAAGGCGACAGGGCACAGGTCGAGACGGACTTCGCGAGCACTACTCGGTACGTTTCCATGCTGCAAGAAGCCCTCGTGAAAGCCGAAGCTCATCATGACAATCATGGGGACAAGGCCTGATGGAAAGCTATAAATAAATAAGTAATCCCCCGGCTTAGCCGGGGGATTTCAACACATGAACAAGCTTTACTGCTAATAAATAGCTTGACGCCGATTGGCAGTAATTGGATGAGTAAGGGTTTCATTGGGGACTATCGAATGGTTCAGAACATCCCATTGGATTTTTTTGATGCCAATTCCGAAATTGACCTCAGGTCCCTTTTTTATAACGGGTATTACGAGCAACAAGAAACATAACAAGTTGGTCCTCCACCGTGAGAATTTTGTACGATGAGGAATAAATGATCGAAGCACCTATTAGCACTCCACCGCAAGCCTACATGGATATCATCAGTCCGCTGATCGACACGTCGAGGGGTTATTTGGAGAACGGCGATAAGCTTCAGGCGATGGCCTTCGTGGGCAACCTGACCACTAAGCAGGTCATCCCCGTGATGATTCAGCCAGGTAGCGGCGAGGACAAAGACCAGTCTTCACGGAATATCCAGTCTGTAGCGCAAATATCGGAAGCTGATTTCGTGTTTACTATCATGGAGGCGTGGTCGCTTCGCCGAGACAAAATATCGAAGATGGACGCCATCATGGACAAGTACGGAAGCATCGGCGCATCGCCATATGCGGTAGATGTGTGCTCGATTGCGCTGGAAACGCGACATGGCGTGTGGGTTGCGCAGCAGCAGATCAAGCCAAAGGGGATTTCCAAGAAGAAACGGACAATTGGGGTAGTCGAGTTCCGCCATTTCACGGAAGTTGCAGGCAGATTTATGCACCTGCTGCCGAAGAAGGAAGACGACGAGCCGGCAACGACTTTGCATTGAGGTTGCAGGCATATACCCGACATAAGCAAAGAGGGTTATTATCCTGCAACACAAAACCAACAATAAATCGGGGAAATAGATTGGCAATCAATTTGAATAGAAGCATATCTGTTGATGGCATAGAAAATATCAGACTCTCAGCATGAGGTTTCTGAAAAATGCCGGTACTGAGCGTACCCTCGATCTAATCAAGCCCCTTTTACTGAACGGCAGTAGCATGGACATAGCGACCTCGTCATTGTCTCTATTCGCCTTCGCCGAGCTACTCAGCGAGCTGTCCTCGATACAAAATACCCGCCTCCTGCTTCCCAGCGAAGAACACGACCTGAAGTTGTTTGGTACAGAACATGACCGCGCCGCGCGGAATCGCCTTCAAGTGCGCTGGCTGGCACTGCGGCTCGCACAGTGGTTACAAGGTAAATCCGAGTTGCGGCGAGTAAGTGGCGCTGTTCCACAGGGCGCGGCAGTGCTGCGCAACGCAGATGCCGCACCCCAGCTTGGCATCATGGGTTCATTCTCTTTCAGTACCGATGGGTTGGGCATTACACCTGGTAACCCGCTCAATCTTATTCAGTCATCGGAAACCGAAGAAGAGAGCCGGCGGCTCAATGACTGGTTCGATGTCCAATGGAACACCCTAAAGGAACAACCTGAGGCGAAGGCTGCTTTACTCGCAAAACTCAAGTCAATCACTGACCACCGCGATCCTTACAGCATTTACGTGCTGATGCTGCATCATCTATTCCAGACCAACAGCGACGAGATGGACGAAGATCGCATCGTCAAGTCAGCCACTGGAATACGAAATACACTGGTCTGGAAGAAGCTCTACAAGTTCCAGCGTGACGGTGTAGTGGGGGCGATAGACAAACTCAATCGATTCGGCGGCTGCATCATCGCCGATAGCGTAGGCTTGGGCAAAACCTTCGAGGCGTTGGCCATCATCAAATACCATGAACTACGCAACGACCGAGTGCTGGTGTTATGCCCAAAACGGCTGCGCGAAAACTGGACGCTCTACAAGACTAACGACAAGCGCAATGTGCTGGCCGCCGACCGACTTAATTACGACGTATTGAATCACACCGATCTTTCCCGTGACGCGGGGAGTTCCGGCGACATCGACCTGTCTCACGTTAACTGGGGTAACTACGACCTGGTTGTGATTGATGAATCCCACAATTTCCGCAACAAGGCCACGCACAAAGACAAAGAATCGCGCTACGACCGCCTGATGCGCCGCATTATCAAGGAAGGCGTAAAGACCCGCGTGCTCATGTTGTCGGCCACACCAGTCAATAACCGGCTCGCCGACCTGAAGAATCAGATCGCATTCGTCACCGAAGGCGATGACGCGGCGCTGTCCGATCATGGCATAGATAGCATTGATAGCACGACCCGCTTGGCTCAGAAGCAGTTCAACCGCTGGTTGGAAATGGATGAGGCGGAGAAAACACCGGCGAAATTGATCGAGATGCTCGGCTTCGATTATTTCACCTTACTGGATCATCTCACCATCGCACGCTCGCGCAGGCACATCGAAAAATACTATGGCATCACCGAAACAGGCCGCTTCCCGGATCGTCTGCCGCCTATCAACATCAAGGCGGACGTGGATAGAGCAGGGGAATTCCGCTCCATTCGCGACATCAACATGGAAATCCGCCGCCTGAACCTGGCCAGCTACGCACCATTGCGCTACGTACTACCGCACAAGCAGGCGGCATACGATGCCAAATACAGCACGCAGATTCGTGGCGGCGAGAGCTTCTTCCGCCAGGTTGACCGCGAAGAAAGTTTGATTCACCTGCTACGCGTCAACGTGCTCAAGCGCATGGAAAGCGCGGTCTCTTCGTTCCGGCTCACGGTTCAGCGGCAACTGAAAGATGTCGAAGCAGTGCTGGAACGCATCGAGTCCCAAACCGGGGAACTCGAAGAGCTGGACATCACCGACGTGGACATCGAAGACCCAACCTTCGAGAGCTTGCTGGTGGGCAGAAAAGTGAAAGTCTTGCTGGGGGATGTTGACCTCATCCGCTGGAAGCAAGACCTCATTGAAGACCGCAACCGCCTTGCTACGCTGTTAGCCGCAGCCATGCAGGTTGATCCAGATCGGGATGCCAAGCTGCATGAGTTGCGCGAGATGATAAAGAACAAGTGCCACAATCCCATCAATGACGGCAACCGAAAGATGATCGTCTTCACAGCGTTCAGCGATACGGCGCAATATCTTTACGAACAAATTGCCGGTTGGGCAAAGAAGGAACTTGGCATCGAGGCGGCGTTGGTTACGGGCTCAGGCCGCAATCAAACCACCATTCCAGGTATGCGCAAAGACCTGGCTACCATCCTCACAGCCTTCTCGCCGCGCTCCAAAGAGCGCCCGGAAGAGCTGGCTCACGAGGGCACGCTGGACTTGCTGATCGCAACCGACTGCATCTCCGAAGGTCAAAACCTTCAGGATTGCGACTGGCTCATCAACTATGACATTCACTGGAACCCGGTGCGCATCATTCAACGCTTTGGCCGGATAGACCGTATTGGTTCACCCAACCAGCGCATCCAGCTTGTTAACTTCTGGCCCAACATGGAGCTGGAGGAATACATCAACCTCGAACAACGCGTCAGCGGGCGCATGGTTCTGCTGGACATTTCCGCTACCGGCGAAGAAAACCTCATCGAGCAGCAATCCGGCAACCAGATGAACGATCTGGAATACCGTCGTAAGCAACTGCTCAAACTGCAAGACACTGTGATTGATCTGGAAGACCTCTCAACTGGCGTTTCCATTACCGACCTCACGCTCACCGATTTTCGCATCGACCTTGCCCAGTATTTCAAGGCGCATCCGGGTAAGCTGGAAAACATGCCGCTGGGCGCGTGCGCCGTAACCACCAGCGAGGATGCCGACATTCCACCGGGAATCGTGTTCTGCCTGCGTGCCGAAGGTGCGGCTGCAGGGAAGATCGCTGATTCTGGCTACCCACTCGCACCACATTACCTCGTGCATGTTGGCGAAGATGGCAGCGTCCTGTTGCCCTACACTCAAGCAAAGCTCATTCTGGACCGGCTAAAACGTCTGAGCTTGGGGCGAGACCTGCCTGACGCTAGCGCCTGTGCTCGGCACGATAAAGAAACCAAGCAAGGCGAAGTCATGCACCACGCCCAGCAACTGCTTGCAGCAGCTGTCGCCTCGGTTGTGGGCAAGAGCGAAGAGCGCGCAGTCGCCAGTTTGTTTTCTCCGGGTGGAACGCATGCCATGAAGGGCGAGTTTGCCGGGAGTAATGACTTTGAAGTGGTGGCATTCCTGGTGGTGCTGCCGGAGGCGAGGGCATGATCCTGCAAGACCTGATTGCTGCACTAGAGCTACCTGCAAGCAGCCGTGTCGATCAGCGTATCCCCAAAAAATTGCTGGTGGAAAACGGCGCGCCCACGTCCGCCGACAAGCGAAACATCAACGAGGGAATCGAAGAAATACAATGGGTGGCTTCGTTGAAGCCCTCAACCATTGGCATACCGGAATTTCGGGATGAGACCCGTGAGTATCTCGAAATAGCCGTAATGCACATCGCATTGCGGCAGGGCGCCAAAGCAGCTCGTATCGTCGAACTTACGCACCGGGCAGTGCCTTATCCGCTGGTGTTGCTGCTGACGGCACAAAACCAGTTGACTCTCTCAATGGCACATATCCGCTGGGCACAAAACGAAGCTGGTAAAGTCGTACTGGATGGCGAACCTGTCGTCGTGACCTTAGCTGGGGATTCGATCTCGCAGGGTGTTTTGCCCGCTTTCCTTCAGGCTTTATCCATCACGCGCCAGCCGCGTGCAAATTTGAGGGTGCTCTATCAAGGCTGGTTGGATACACTAGCAGCTTTTCAGGCAGCACAGATGACTGGGGTGTTTGCTCAAAGCAAGACGGATGAACAGGCAGCAGCAAGGCGCGCTAGTTTGTTGGCCTGCCGAGAGCTTGAGCAGAAAATCGCTACCCTGCGGGCAGCAGCAGCCAAAGAAAAGCAACTCGCTCGCCAAGTGGCACTGAATCTCGAAATCAAACAATTACAGGCAAGACAACAGCAAGCCAGTACGCTGCTGTAACCAGAAGGACTGAGAAAAATGATGCAGAAACTCACCGCACAAGACAACGAAACACAATCCGCTAACATCACTATGGAGAACATTGCCCAGCTCAAGGCTCTGTTTCCCGAACTGCTAACGGAAAGTGCTAGTGGCGTCGCTATCAATGTGGACGTACTCAAACAGCTGGTGGGGGATGCGGTCGTTACCGATGCGGAGGAAAAATACGGCCTCAACTGGCATGGCAAGCGTCGTGCTCGACAGATTGCGTTGACTCCCAGCAACGGCACGCTGCGGCCATGCCCGGATGAGAGCGTGGACTGGGACACAACGCAAAACCTGATGATTGAGGGTGACAACTTGGAGGTGTTGAAGCTGTTGCAAAAGAGCTATGCGGGTAAGGTCAAGCTCATCTCCATCGATCCGCCCTACAACACCGGTAAGGATTTCGTTTACCCCGACAATTTTCAGGACAATATCAAGAACTATCTAGAGCTTACCGGTCAGGTTGAGGGCGGCCAAAAGATTAGCAGCAACACCGAATCTAACGGGCGGTTTCATACCGACTGGCTGAATATGATGTATCCGCGATTGAAGCTTGCGAGAAACTTGCTTGGAGCTGACGGTGTTATTTTCATTACCATTGACGATAGTGAGGTCGCCAACCTCAAGATTATCTGCGACGAAATATTTGGCGAAGAAAACTTAAAAGGCTTGCTCATTTGGCAACATAGCCTACAGCCAAAGGGATACTCTGGAACGTTTTCGGTTCACCACAACTATATTCTTTGCTATCAGAAGAGTGACGATTTCGAGCTCGTAAATCTTGATCGAACAGATGAGCACAATATAAATTATTCCAATCCAGATAACGACCCTAACGGATCGTGGCGTACAGGTGATGTGCGAAACGCGCTCTATCGTCCAAATCTGATTTATCAGATCACAACACCGTCTGGAAAGACAATAGAACCACCTCCCAATGGATGGCGGTGGAGCAAGGAGACTATTGCTGCAAAAATTCAATCTGGAGAGATCATTTTTTCTACAGATGAAACTCGGATAATTAGGAAAATCTATCTAAATACACTTGATGGCAGGACGCCCGAAACGATCCTTTTTGGAAAAGATGTTGGCACAACACGTGATGCTGCAGGTGAAATCAAACTGCTGTTCGATGGCAGTGTCCCATTTGATACCCCAAAGCCGACTAGATTAATTCAGCATCTTATTGCACTGTCCGGGGCAAAGAATCAAGACATCGTAATGGACTTCTTTGCCGGTTCAGGCACTACAGGGCAGGCTGTCCTAGATTATAACTTTGCCAACCGTCTGCATTTACGAACCATCCTTGTTCAGTTACCTGAGCCCCTCGATAGGGAAAACAAGGATCAAAGGGACGCGGCAAATTATTGCGATCAACTTGGCAAAGCGAGAACTATTGCTGAACTAACAAAAGAACGACTGCGCCGCTCAGGACAGAAGATCAAGACTGAAAGCCCAATATTTGACGTTGATATTGGTTTTCGCGTCTTTAAGCTAGCTACATCAAATATACGTGCTTGGAATCCAGAAAGGGATAATCTCGAGAAAACGCTCTTTGCGCATCAAGAGCATCTCCTCCCTGGCCGAATTGCTGCAGATATTCTTACTGAGCTGCTGCTCAAGTGGGGGGTTGACCTATGCGTGCAGGTGGAAACTCGTGTGTTTGCAGACAAGGAAATTTGTGCTATTGGCGGCGGCGTATTGTTCGCATGTTTGAGTGATGAGCTCACACGGGATGATATCGAGCCTTTGGCTGCAGGCATTTGTGCGTGGCGACAAGAGCTTTCGCCTTCTGGAGATACTACATGCGTATTCAAAGATAGTGCTTTTGTTGACGATGTAGCCAAGACCAACCTTGCAGCCATTTTGCAGCAGCAAGGTATTGAGAATGTGCGTAGCCTTTGATGAATCGGAAGCTAAAATGAAAAAGGCCAAATCGACACCGCCTGTAGTTCTTCCTACTGGTAAGTTTGATACATGGACTGTTACCTCACTGCGTGATTCATTTATCGATGAACTTGCAAAAGATCGAGTATCAATTACGCTTCAAATGTTTTTCTATGCAATTACCTACGCTGGCTGGGCAGAGGTGCAGAGATCAGTATCGCAGTGGGTTAAAGCAAAGACCGGTCGGTGTGTAACCGTCTTTGTTGGCACCGATCACGCAATAACTGATCCTTCGGTGATAGAGGTGATGCATAGACAGGGGATTAATGTTCGCTTGATGAACTCCTATTCTGGGGTGTTCCATCCAAAAGTAATTTGGATGTCGGGTAAGTCAAGAAATCTTGTTTGGGTGGGCAGCAATAATCTTACTAAAGACGGCCTTCTTAATAACATTGAGTTCGCCGTCCTAATAAAGTCTCATACAGTTCCTGCGGATTTAAATCTTTGGGCGAAGTCCGTCGAGGCTGGGAGTAGTGAAATTACTGATGAGCTGATTGACTCTTACAAAGAAGAGCGTGAGCTGTTTGAACGAAATCGCGCGGCAGCTAAGTCAACAACTTTTACTTGGAGCCGTAGAGGGGGTCCTAAATCAGAAACCAAAAAAACAGCACAATCGGGGGATTTGATTGTTGAAATCATGCCAGAGGAAACGCGAGGCGGGAATCAAATCCAGTTTCCTAAAGCAGCAGTCAAGAGTTTTTTTGGTTTAGATATGCCGGGAGATCAAACAACAATCAACCTGCAGCGGAAGGGATCGAAGGACGTTCGACAGCTTGTGATAACTGTTTTTTCAAACAACACGGTGCGCCTTTCGGTTAATGAGCTTGAATACCGCGACAGACCTTGTGTAATCGTTTTTCACAGAGCAAGAGGGGGCCGTGTTGTATTTGAGATTGTCTCGGAAAGCATCTTCCCCTCTCGATATCGCGCACTTATTTCAACTTGCACGCACCAAACTCGCCAAGGGAGCCGCCGGTGGAATATTCTTTGAGAGATGATCAATGAAGCTGCACTTCGAGCCCAACCTCGACTATCAATTGGACGCTATTGAAGCGGTGTGCGATCTGTTTCGCGGGCAGGAAATTTGCCGTTCTGAATTTACCGTGACTATGCGTTCCCCAACCACTCAGACAGCGGATGATTTATTCCCCGGCGCTACGCCTCAGCAAATGAGTCTAGGCGTTGCCGAGTCTGATTTGGGTATCGGTAACAAGCTCACTTTGCTGGATGATGAAATCACCGAGAATCTGCACGCAATCCAGTTGCGTGGGGGATTGCCCCCTTCGGGAATGTTGGCCTCTGGAGACTTCACCGTGGAAAT
Organism: Sideroxydans sp.; assembly: GCA_027310725.1. GTDB lineage: Bacteria > Pseudomonadota > Gammaproteobacteria > Burkholderiales > Gallionellaceae > Sideroxyarcus. The sequence continues at coordinate 144,261 of DAIDAG010000066.1, forward strand.
GGAGACCGGCACGGGCAAGACCTACGTCTATCTGCGTAGTATCTTCGAGCTGAATAAGCGCTACGGCTTCACCAAGTTCGTCATTGTGGTGCCGTCCGTAGCGATCAAAGAGGGTGTCTATAAGTCCTTGCAAATCACCGAGGAACATTTCAAAGCTCTGTACGCGGGAGCCCCGTTGGATTACTTCATTTACGATTCTGCCAAGCTGGGCCAGGTGCGCAACTTCGCCACCAGCTCGAACATTCAGATCATGGTGGTAACGGTTGGCGCGATCAACAAGTTTGGCGACGAAGCAGAGGCCAAGGCGGAAGAGTCCGACGAGACCAAGGCACGCCAGAAATCGCAGAACGTGATGTACCGGCACAGCGAGAAAACAGGCGGCGAGCGCCCCATCGACCTAATTCGTGCGACCAGTCCCATTGTCATCGTGGATGAACCTCAATCGGTGGATGGTGGCCTCGACGGCAAGGGCAAGAAGGCCATGCAGCAGTTGAACCCGCTCTGCACCTTGCGTTATTCGGCTACCCATGTGGATAAGCATCACATGATCTATCGCCTTGACGCGGTGGATGCCTACGAGCGCAAGCTGGTGAAACAGATCGAGGTGGCGGCGGCAACGGTACAAGGCGGAAACAACAGGCCATATGTGCGCGTGCTATCAGTGAGCAACAAAAAGGGCGTTCCTGTTGCCCGAGTGGAATTGGATGTTGAAACGCTGGCTGGCGTGCAAAGACAGGACGTGCCGGTGGAAGATGGCGACGACCTGGAGCAGACAACCGGCCGGGCGATATACGCCAATTTCCGGATCGGCGAGATCAAGGCCGGGAAGGGTGATGCCTTTGTCGAGCTGCGCTACCCAGGAGGAGAGAAATATCTGCAGGTTGGAGAGGCGCATGGCGATGTGGAACCGCTGGCGATCCAGCGCGAGATGATCCGCCGCACCATCAAAGAGCACCTGGATAAGGAAAAACGGCTACGTCCGCAAGGCATCAAGGTGTTGTCGCTGTTTTTCATCGACGCGGTGGACAAATATCGCCAGTACGACGCTGACGGCAACCCGGTCAAAGGCGACTACGCCCGGATATTCGAGGAAGAGTACCGGCGAATTGCCAAGCATCCCGATTATCTGAGTCTGTTTACCGAAGTGGATTTGGCGACTGCCGCCGAAGAAGTGCACAACGGCTACTTTTCAATCGACAAGAAGAAGGTTGGCAATAAATCGGTCGAGGTAATCAAGGACACGCGCGGAGACACCAAGGCGGACGACGATACCTACAACCTGATTATGCGCGATAAGGAGAAGCTGCTGGGCTTTGAGACGCCGCTGAAATTCATCTTTTCGCACTCTGCCTTGCGCGAGGGATGGGACAACCCGAACGTATTCCAGATATGCACGCTGCGTGACATCCAATCCGAGCGCGAGCGCCGCCAGACCATCGGGCGCGGCTTGCGCCTTTGTGTGAATCAGGAAGGCCAACGGTTACGTGGCTTTGACATAAATACGCTGACGGTAATCGCCACGGAAAGCTATGAGCAGTTTGCAGATAACCTGCAAAAAGAGATTGAAGCAGATACCGGCATCCGGTTTGGTATCGTGCAAGACCATCAATTTGCAGCGGTGGTAGTCAAGGGAGTGGATGGTAAAGAAGCGCCCTTGGGTTTTGAGAAATCCAAAGCGTTGTGGGCGCACCTGATGGCTCAGGGTTACATCGATGCCAAAGGAAAGGTTCAGGATTCACTCAAGGTGGCACTGAAGAACGGCACGCTGGTTGTGCCTGCCGAGTTTGAAGCGCAACGTGCACAGATTGCCGAGATGCTGCGTAAACTGTCCGGCAAGTTGGAAATCAAGAATGCTGACGAGCGTAAACAGATACGCACCCGCCAAGCGGTATTGAACAGCCCGGAGTTCAAGGCGCTGTGGGATCGCATCAAGCACAAGACGACCTATCGCGTGCAATTCGACAACGAGAAGCTGATCCACAATTGCGTGGATGTCCTGCGCAGCGACCAGTTCCAGATAACAAAGACGCGCCTGCAATGGCGCAAGGCGGACATTTCCATCGGTAAGGGAGGGATCGACGCCAAGGAAAAGAAGGGCGCTGACATCGTGACGCTGAATGAAGGCGACATCGAGTTGCCAGATTTGCTCACCGACCTGCAAGACCGCACCCAACTGACCCGCAAGACCATCACGCGCATCCTGACTGAAAGCGGGCGGCTGAATGACTTCAAGCGCAACCCGCAGCAGTTTATCGAATTGACCGGCGAGATCATCAACCGCCAGAAGCGCATGGCGTTGGTGGACGGCATCAAGTATCAGCGCTTGGGCGAGGATCAGTTCTATGCCCAGGAGCTGTTCTCGCATGAGGAGTTGACCGGCTATCTGAAGAATCTACTGGATGCCGAAAAATCGGTGTACGAACAGGTCGTCTATGACTCTGGAACTGAGCGCGACTTCGCCACCCAGTTAGAGATGAACAACGCCATCAAGGTGTATGCCAAGTTGCCTGGCTGGTTCAAGGTACCAACCCCGCTAGGTAGCTATAACCCTGACTGGGCGGTGCTCGTGGAGCAGGATGGGGGAGAGCGGCTATACTTTGTTGTTGAGACGAAGAGCAGCCTGTTCACGGACGACCTGCGCGACAAGGAAAGCTCCAAGATCGAATGCGGCAAGGCACATTTCACTGCGCTGGCAACCGGCGAAAATCCGGCCAAGTATCTGGTGGCGACGAAGTTTGAGGATTTGGTGAGTCAATAGGCAGTGGTTGATTGCGGGGTTGGGCAAACTAGAAACTGTCAGCTCCAAGGTGGAGCGTAGTGGTTATTTGAAGGGAGAGATTTGTGCGTTTCATACATTGTGCCGACCTTCATCTTGATAGTCCGCTACGGGGTTTGGAACGCTATGAAGGTGCTCCGGCGCAAGATATGCGGGAAGCTACACGGCGCTCGTTTGCCAACATCATAGATCTCGCGCTAGAGCGGGAGGTCGATTTTGTTCTGATAGCCGGAGATGTGTTTGATGGTGATTGGCTCGACTTCAACACAGGGCTGTTTTTTGCGAATCAACTGCGTCGTCTTGCCGATGCCGATATTCTTGCTTTCATTGTGCGTGGCAATCACGATGCCCTGAGCAAGATTTCTAAAGCTGTGACGCTGCCGAAGAATGTGCATGTGTTCAAATCGTCCAAGCCCGAGACGGTGGTTGATGAACATATCGGCTACGCAATCCACGGCCAGAGCTTTGCCACCGGCGTGGTCACGGATGATCTGGCTGCCCAGTATCCAGATGCCCACCCCGGACTGCTCAACATCGGTCTGCTGCACACAGCACTCGCTGGCCGCGAGGGGCACGAATCTTACGCGCCGACAACATCAGAAAAGCTTTCCAGCAAGGGATACCACTACTGGGCGCTTGGTCATGTACATAATCGAGAGATTGTGCGTGAGAATCCCTGGATCGTGTTTCCAGGGAATACTCAAGGAAGACACGCACGCGAACTTGGAGAGAAAGGCTGCATGGTCGTCGAAGGCGATGCGGATGAGGGCATCCGCTCAGTGGAGTTCGTCGCGACGGATGTTGCACGCTGGCAGCAGTTGACGATTGATGCTACCGACGCTACAACCCTGGACGATCTTCAGGAATCAGTTCAGCAAGCCATTCGTGGTGCAGTTTTGGAGTCCGGTGACCGTCTGCTCGCTTTTCGGCTATCGATTGGGGGGCGGACGTCGTTGCACGGAAGGATTGCCGGCAGTCCTGAAAGTTTTCGAGCGGATATTTGCGCATGGCTGAATGAAGCTTCGAGTGGTACAGCTTGGTTGGAAAAGATCAAGCTTTCAGTGTCAGCTCCATTGGACCTTGCTGTTTTGGCGAAACGAGATGATCCGTTCGGCATGCTGTTGAAGAAGCTCGACGAGCTTGCTGCCGACCCAGAGGCATTGGCGATGTTGGCGGAATCCGTTCTATCGGAACTCGAACAGAAGATCCCTGCCGAGTTACGCGAGCGGGAGTCGTCGCTAAAGCCGCTTTCGGATGAGGTTCGCATTGAGGCACTGGCAGCGGCGCGCGAGCGGCTCCTAGCCGCAATTTCTCTTGAGGCCGAGCAATGAGAATCTCACAACTCGACCTGAAGGCGTTTGGCCACTTTACTGATCGCAGCATCGTATTCGATGGGGGAAAAGATTTTCATATTGCATACGGTCCTAACGAGGCCGGGAAGACGACAATTTCCCGTGCGTTGAGAGCAGCCCTGTTCGGCGTTCCAGAGCGGACGACCGATAATCACTTGCATGCCAATCCGAATATGCGCGTTGGTGTAGTGCTTGAGCTCAACGGTGAGCGGCTTGCAGCCATGCGGCGCAAGGCTCGCAAAAATAGTTTGATTAAGTACGATCCTCTGACTGGCGAGGAACTCGGTGAAGCGATTTCCGACGAGATAATGACTGCATGGATGGGTGGTCTAACAGAAGGTCTCTACACGTCAATGTTTGGCCTCGATCACGACGAGTTGGTCGCCGGAGGCAAGGCGTTGAGCGAGGGTAAAGGGGAGCTTGGGCAGAGTTTGTTCGAGGCTGGAGCGGGCCTTTCTTCGGTCAGGGCTCTGCGCGAGCGTCTTGCGAAAGAAGCTGAAGATTTGTTCCGACCCCGCGCGTCGAGTTCGGTTATTCACAAGGTACTGGAGCAATACAGTGATGCGCGCAAGGAAGCCAAGGAAGCGCAGACCAAGCCAGCTGAATGGGAAACACTGCGAAAGGCAGCAGAAGTGGCGAGGGCTGCTTATGACGCGGCGAGATCGGAGCAAGAGGTACTTCAGCGTGAGGCTCGCCGACTTGAGCGTCTGGCCGCCGTTCTGCCTGATGTTGCGTCGCGGTCGTTTGCATTAGATCACCTCGCCATCTTGGGTGATGTGACGAAGTTACCTCATGAAGCATCAGCCGAGCGTATTGCTGCAGAAACACGATTGAGGCAGGCAGAGCAAACTGGTAGAGACGCAGCCGCCAACATGGCAGAGTTACAGGCAGAACTGGAAGCAATTAATCTGCCCCAAACAATCTTGGACGAAAGCGGGTCGATTGAGTCTCTTTATTTCACGCTTGATGCTTTCAGATCTGCACGCGATTTAGCCGCGAGCGCAAGGGGCCGCGTAGAGCAGGCCGACTCTCATATCGACTTTCTGTTGTCAGAGATCGGTGAGTCCAGACAGGATAACCTACGTTCGTTTGTTCCGAGCGCAACCTTGCGCGCTAGAGTCCAGAGTTTGGTCACCAAAGGCGCTACGCTTCAGACTGAACTGGATGCTACGACCAGGCTTGCCGCAACAACGAAGAAAGAGCTGGAGGAGCTGAATAACGAGTTGGCTGATTTGGGGTTGCAGGATGTGCCTGCTCCTTTGATCGCAGCTATCAGCGTATTTGAGGCTCAAGGCAATCCGGAATCTAAAGCAGAAGAACTATCGCAGCAAGCTGCGAGATTGGAAACTGCTCTGGTTCGGGACGCGGCAGCGCTGGCAGGCAGTAGCATTGATGAACTCGTTTCGATGGGGATTCCATTACCGGCAGAACTTCAACGTTTCCGTACTGCCCGTGAAGAAATCGAAACGAGGAGGCGGCTCCTCAAGGACAAGATAGAGGGCATTGAAAACGATATCGCAACTGTGAAAGGTGAGCTCGAAGGACTCATGCAGCAAGGTGAGGTTCCTACTGCAGAACACCTTGCTGAACAGCGCGGTCTTCGCGAAAGCCTCTGGCATAAGATTCGCAGCAAGGTGTTTCCTGCACCAAACGAGCAACAGTTTGAAGGTGTCCTTCCGACATCAGCGGAATACGAGTTTTCTGTTCAGGCTGCAGACGTGACGGCAGACAGCCGTTTTGCAGACGCTGCACGAGTATCTCTGTACACGGAACTACTCAAACGCCAAGCCCAGATGCAGAATGCCATAGAATTGGAAAGCGGCCGTTTGGTTTCACTCGATACAGAGGCAAGCGATGTGAAGTTGCAGTGGCAGGCACTTATCGACAAGCATAGTCTTCCTTCTATCGGTGTTGCCGAGATGACAGATTGGCTAACTAAGCGAGAACTCTTTTTACAGCGTCACCAAGCTTATGCAGATGTTAAACATCAGGCAAGCATGCTTACAGAGCGAGCTGTGACAATGCGTACCAGTCTGTCGTTGGCATTATCAGAGGCGAAGCTGGCAGCTTGTGGTGAGAACGAGATGCTAGCTCAAGCAATTGGTCGGGCAAGGGTTTTTGTTGACCATGCGAACACCGCCGCTACCAGTCAAAAGGTGCTTGCCAGAAAGAAGAAAAGCGCCGATGAAAAGCTCGCCGACGCCGATAGACAGGCCGAAAGAGGCAATAAGCAACTGGAAGAATGGAGAGTCGGCTGGAGTGAATCCATGCAGGCAATTCGTCTTGCCCCAGACTCTGGCGGGGAAGAGGCTGCCGCGAGACTTGGACAGTTCGAAGACTTCGAGGATGCAGTGGACTCGCTGGAAGCAGCTCGCGCCGAATTAGATTCTGCATCCTGCACTCTTACAAGGGTCGAAAAGGAAGCCGCGCGACTCTGCGAGATAACAGGTTACATCCGTGCGAATAGGCCAGATGATGCCGTGATTGAAACACTCTATGAGCGTTTGAGCGAAGCGAAAGAACTTGCACAGCGTCGGAAGTCACTTGAAGAAAGGATTAAGGAAGCTGGAAATGCTGCTACTCAGGCCGATCAAACAACCGGTTTGGCAAATCAGGAATTGGCTCGGTTAAAGTCTGTAGCCGGTTGTGAAACTCTCGCGGAGCTGGTTGATGCAGAAAATCGAAGTGCCGAACATATAAAGCTTGAAATAGAAATTGCTGCGATTGAGGCAAGGCTGGTGGTGGCATCGGCCCTTCCGCTTCAGCAGCTGTTAGAACAAGCCGCAGGGCAAGACCTGGCATTGGTTCGGGTGGCGCTTGAGCGTGCAGGCGAAGATCTTCAGACATGCACACCTCAAGTGGAGGAGAGGCACGGGAAGTTGATCGAGGCAGAGGCGGCACTTGGCAAGGTTGATGGAGATGCGAATGCGGCGGATGCAGAGCAAAGAGCAGCAGAAGCGGCGGCTAGGCTTTCAAATCTAATCGCCGAATATGCATCAGTACGACTCTCGTCGTCCATTATTTCGGAGGTTATCGAAACCTACCAGCAACGCTATCAAGGGCCTCTGTTGGCGCGCGCCTCTGAACTATTTTCCACTATTACAGGCGGACGATTCTCCAAAGTCGCAACAGACTTCGATGACGATATGACGATCCTTGTTGGCGTTCGAGCCAATGGCAAACGAGAAACCGTCAGCAATCTAAGCTCGGGTACACGGGATCAGCTTTTCCTGGCATTGCGCTTGGCCGCAATTGAGAGCCATGTTGCTAATCAGGAGCCAATGCCGGTTGTGGTGGACGACATCGTTATCAATTTTGACGACGCATCAGCGAGCGCAACCTTCAAAGTGCTGGCGGAATTATCCAAGAAGACGCAGGTATTGTTTTTTACTCACCATGAACACTTGTTGGAAAGAGCGAAAAATGCAATAGGCTCAGGATCATTCATGGCTCACAAGCTATAGATTGATCTCTGCTGTTCAAGCATAGATATGATCTCGCTTCTCCATCACAATAGAACGGTCAGAAGCAGCAGAAACTAGGGGAGCTGGGCTTTGTATATATCGAAAATAAAGATTGAGAATTTCCGCCTCTTCGGCTCGGGCGACCATGCATTCGTCCTTTACCTTAACCCAGGACTTACCGCTCTGGTTGGCGAGAACGATGCTGGCAAGACGGCAGTTATCGATGCCCTTCGTCTGGTACTTGGAACTACAGATCAAGAGTATCTCCGGCTTGAACCGGCAGACTTTCATCAGCCACCGGATGGTGGTAACCGAGCTGCACAGATATTGATTTCTTGCACGTTTGAAGGTCTTACAGCCCATGACCGAGGAGCATTTGCAGAGTACCTGACCTATCGTACGACCGGTGCTGGCACCGAAACCGTCCTGCAAGTTACATGGATTGCGAAAAGGGATGAGAAGGAAGGAGCCACACGCCGCTATCTCCCAATCGAGTGGCGATCTGGCTCTGAGGGCGATGGGCCGCATCTCGATCCAGGCGCAAAGTTTCTGCTGATGGCGACGTATCTGCGCCCATTGAGGGATGCAGAGCGATCTATGTCAGCTGGTCGAGGATCCAGACTTTCGCAGATTCTTCAACACACCCACGAAATAAAGAATAAGGGTGAGCCATTCATGAAGTCAGCAAACCCCACGCCAGACCCCAACAAATTGAGTGTGCTTGGCCTTGGAGACTATGCCAACTATCTGCTTGGAGAGAACGAAGGGATCAAGAACACACGCAAGAAGCTGAACACCGACTATCTCTCACCTCTTTCCTTCAGCGGAGACCCACTGGATGCCAAAATATCCGTTAGTGGCATCTCTGATGACAGCACACGTCTGCGGCAACTCCTCGAAAAGTTGGAAGTTAGCCTGAGCGCTACAGGGCTGACTGACGAGATTCATCGTCGTGGACTCGGATCGAACAATCTACTTTTTATGGCGTGCGAATTACTATTGCTGGCGACGGAGGAGGAAGGGTTTCCGCTGCTACTCATTGAAGAGCCGGAGGCACATCTTCATCCGCAACGCCAGTTGCGCCTTATGGGGTTTCTTCAGGATCAAGCCAATATACAACGCGCCGATGGTCAGCAGATTCAAATAATTGTTACGACGCACAGTCCAAACCTTGCGTCCGATATCAAACTCGATAACCTTGTGCTTATGCGTGATGGCAAGGCTTTCTCGATGGCACGTAAAATGACTAAGCTTGAGTCAACAGACTACAGCTTTCTCAAGCGCTTCCTTGATGTCACGAAAGCGAATCTTTTCTTCGCAAGAGGTGTAATCATCGTTGAAGGTGATGCAGAGAACATTCTTTTGCCGACGCTCGCGCGCTTAATTGGGCGCGATCTTCGCGAGCATGGAGTATCACTAATCAATGTAGGCGGTGTTGGCCTTCGCCGGTACGCCAATATTTTCCAACGTGCCGATGCCGTTAAGGATGGCGAGCTAAAAATCCCAGTGGCGTGCATTACGGATGTGGACGTGATGCCCGACTGCGCACCTTGGATTGTCGGCAAGCTCAAGGAGGGGGAGGCCATCCCGAAGATCAGCGAATCAACACGGAAGTGGCGTGTTAAACAGGACTTTCCGGGAGATGGCCTCGCTACCCATCGGGATACCATTGGAGCAAAGGCAAGCGGCCAGTGGGTCAAGACGTTTATTGCTGGTGAATGGACCCTTGAGTATGACCTCGCATTCTTTGGGCTAGGGGAAGAGGTCTGGATTGCAGCACACCTCGCCGCGAAAGACGAGAAAATCCACTTGGGGACAGCATCATTAGAGACGGAATCTGCATCAGCAGGTGCTGTATATTCAGAGTTGGCAACAAAGGGGTTATCTAAGGAAGAGCTCGCGTCCCACGTCTATGCAAAGATCACAAGCAACGGCGTCTCAAAGCCCATCGCTGCACAGTACCTCGCCGAAATTCTGGAGAATAGATTTCAAAAAAATGAACTAAACGCCAAAACCCTTCGCAGTAAGTTGCCCGTCTATTTGGTGCAGGCGATTGCCTATGTGACTAGCTCGTTTGATGAAGTAAATACGTCAGGCTTGGTAGGTGAAGATGGTGCGAAGAACTTCGGAGACGCAACTAGTGCCTAAAGCAAAGATGTTTCAGCATCCGATTATGGAAGCGGCGGATGTCGCATGGGTTTGTGGTGTGATGGGTCTTCCGCAGACGGCATTTACTGGTGTTGATGGAACTGATCCGCGCCTTGCCGCACTTAGGTCTACAGAAACACTGGACATAGAGGCGTGCCCCGGAAGCGGCAAGACGACACTCCTTGTTGCAAAGCTGGCAATCCTTGCTAACAAGTGGCCTTATCGGCGGCAAGGTATTTGCGTGGTCTCGCATACCAACGCTGCACGAAATGAAATCGAGACGAAGCTTAGCTCCTGTTCAGCGGGAAGCTCTCTTCTTCGCTATCCTCATTTCGTTGGCACCATCCATTCTTTCGTTAATGAATTTCTCGCCATTCCGTGGCTTAGATCGCAGGGGCTGGCAATCAAGGCAATCGATACTGAGATTGCGCTCAATGTGCGCTGGAGCAGGGTGCCTATTGCGACCAAGAACTATCTGAAAAATAAAATGCGCGACAAATACTGCCTTTCCTATGATCGCGCAGATTTTGGAGGCGGTGATAAAAAATCATTGGGAGAACATACGCCCACTTATAAAGCTCTTGTGAAAATCTGCGAAGAAACGAGCAGGAGCGGCTACTTCTGTTATGACGAGATGTTCGTGTGGGCTAGTCAGCTTCTTGACTCAGACCCGAATGTTCTTGATACATTGCGTTTTCGATTTCCCCTCGTCTTCATCGACGAAGTTCAAGACAACAGTGAACAACAATCTGCCTTTCTTCATCGGGTGTTCTCCGCCGGACAAAGCCCGGTGATTCGTCAGCGCTTTGGCGATTCCAATCAGGCGATCTATCAGCACGCAGATCAAAGCGGAGCAACAACGGATCCATTCCCCGGCTCCGTGAAGGCGGATTTGCCGCACAGTTTTCGGTTTGGGCAACGTATCGCCGATCTTGCAAACCCGCTGGGTGTTGTGCCGCAAGGGTTGGTAGGTCGTGGTCCACTTCAGGAGCAAGTAACGGTCAAAAGCAGGCCGAGTGTGCTTTTTCTCTTCGATGACCAGACAATCCTTTCTGTTCTCCCTGTGTACGCTAATTACCTTCTAAATACGTTTTCTGCCGATGAACTGGCAGTTGGCATCTTCACGGCTGTTGCCGGCGTACACAAATCAGAGAAGTCTGACGAGGCTCCTCGTTTTCTCGGGCACTATGCCCCAGCATATAATCCTGCCATCAGTAGTAAGGGATCGAGCCTGGATACATTTATCCAATACATTCTGTCAGCACGGCTTGAAACTGCTGGCCATGTTGATGTATATCCAATCGTCTCAAAAACAGGGGCTGCCATTCTGCGATTGGCGCAGATCGCTGGTGCAGATATATCCTTCGCGAGGCGCAAAAGTTCCCATCGCTACGTTCTGGAGTTATTGGAAGGAAGGCCCGAACAGCATCAATCGTATCTCAGGCTCATTGATCGTCTCATCCGTGATGGCGGTGAGATAACCCAGGCGTACTGGAACGACGAATGCAAGTCCTGCGTTTCTGCAATTGCAGCTGCGATTGCAGACAAACCTGCTACTTCGAGCGAATGCGCCAAATTCCTTGAATGGGTGTCGTCAACAGCGGCATCCGCAGCCCAGATTCCAGAAACGCCAGAGAATGTGTACCGCTATCCGCCAGAGGCACCAAGGGTCAATGTTCGGCTGGGTTCCATTCACTCAGTGAAGGGGGAGACTCATACTGCGACACTTGTGTTGGAATCCTATTTCCATTCCCATCATTTGCAAGAGCTAAAGCCTTGGCTATTGGGTATGAAAACTGGCGGCACAGGGCAAAAAGTGAGAATGACCGGGCGGCTCAAACTCCACTATGTCGCCATGACCCGTCCCTCCCACCTCCTTTGCCTTGCGATGCGCCGAGACTCTCTTGATGCTGCAGAGATAACAACGCTTGCAGGGCGTGGATGGCATATCATCGACTGCACTGGAAATAACAAAACGGCCAGTGAAGGCGCATAACTGAAATTCACGATTATCCATGCTGGGTAATAACCGGATGCTACATGCCTGTAAACCGACAGAAGCCCGCGTTCAGCAAAGCTGATCACTGATCCTCCTGCCACAATGATATGGTCGAGCACACGAACATCCACCAGCGATAAAGCCTGCTTGAGTGCCTGTGTCAGCAGTTCATCACATTTGCTGGGCTCTGCAACGCCGCTGGGATGATTGTGTGCAAATATCACGGCAACGGCATTGTGATGGAGAGCTGCCTTGACCACCTCACGTGGAACTGCCTGACGATGTTTGTGTGATCACCGAAGCCATTGAAAATTATGGAAGGCCGCAGGGATGCGACTTTTTTTCTGCCATTCGGGCTGGGTGGTAAGATTTCGCAATAATTATTGCAACATGGCGGAGGTTTTTTCATGTCAAGTATGAACTGGTTGCCATTACCGCGATCGCGCGGCGCCTTCGGACAGACTCTGTCCGAGGATGGGCTGCTCCTCGCGCTGCAGGCTGAAAATGCCGGGCGCTCATTCGCCGGCGGCGAGCATGAGGCAATGCTGCTGGCCGTCGGGCTGGATGCAGTCACGGTCACCGATCCGGCGCGGGTAAAGCTGGCGCTTATTGATCAACACCAGGCGAAAGAGGCGCTGGGCAGCGTCCTGGCCTCCGACGATTCCGCCGGCTTCATGGGGCGCATGAAAAAGAAAGACCGGCAGGCGATCGAGGAACAGCGCGCAAAAGTAGGGCGCTATATCGAACTGCTTGACGTGGCGCTCAGGAAGGCAGAGGAGCGGGTTGGAATGGGGCAGGAGAGGTTGGAATAGAGTTCCCGCCGTATTATGGATTGACTATGAGAGCGGAAACGAAGTCCAATCTCTCGACGAGGCGTCACCGGCGATCCAGGAGGCTGTTGAGTGGCTGCAGGCGCGTGGTGACTACATTGAAATAGGCATCCGCTGATGGCGGCGAGCATGTTTTGGTGAAAAACAAACCGGGCGACGACAGTCTGGACTTCAAGCGTCCTTGAAGTGCCCAGCACGAAGCCGGAAGTTCTGCCAGCTTCGTGCCTTACTCGGGGTTAAAAGGCGCAACGGTGACGCCTTCACAGCGGATTCCTCTCGCCACGTCAAATCCGGATCCACCCATCAGCGATTTGATATGAACAAAATCTGGCTGATGAACGTACAGCCTGGATGGTTTGTTTTGCGACGACGTGATCTGTGTGCGCAGCAGCGTAACGATCTTTCTCCCGCGACTATCGAGGCATTTGGTGTGTTCGGCTACATCCGGTATCGAGCGACCCATGATTCCCCCCTGAAAATGTGCGGACATATTAACGCAAGAGTTAATAATGCACCAATTACCTACGCATGCTAGAATTCCTTCATCACAGATTCGCAGAAAGGAAATGTCATGCAAATTAAGAGTTTCCCTATTCAAAATGGCAATTCATACAGCATTCGCAGCGGCGGGGCGCTAATTGATCTTGAGATCGAGGACACGCCGGCCAAGGCGGCGAGTTTTTACGCCGACGACAACTTCAGAGTCGGCAATCTCGGTATCTATGAGAACGGCGAGCTGCTGAAAAACTGGCAGGTATACATCACAGAGAACGGCGCGGTGTTCTGCATGGAGGACGACTTCTACCGGGCACTGGATCTGTTTGTAACCCTGTCCAACAGTCAGAAATAGCATGCCTAGTCTCGAAAAACGGAAGTGGTGCTACGTTCTGCCGCCGGCAACATACGAGATGGCGCCATGCACGTGCGGCAACGCCGATACACAGTGGTCGGAGTTCGTCGGTAAAAAAAACCGGTGCGATGGCGATGACATCATCGTCAGTCAAAGGACGGTGAATCATTTTCATAAAACCAAGGGGGTGTTAAATGCTTAACCTGGTACGCGTCGTTTCACTGTGTCTTGCGCTGGCTGTCGCCACGACGGGTTGGACTTCTGACTTGCCCGACCCGGTCCTAACGCCGGGACGAACCAATCCCGACGTTACCCAGGACAACATCCGGCAGACTATATGCGTGCGTGGCTACTCGAAGTCGATCCGCCCGCCCGCATACTTCACCAATAAGCTAAAACACAACCAGATGCGCGAGTACGGCTATACCGATACCAACCCAAGGGACTACGAAGAAGATCACCTTATCGCGCTCTCAATTGGTGGCGCTCCCGACGATCCCAAGAACCTCTGGCCGCAGCCTTGGCATAGCGAGTGGAATGCGGAGAAGAAAGATCAACTGGAGTTCGTGCTTTTCCGGATGGTGTGCGAGCGGGAAATATCACTGGCCGATGCACAGCAAGCGATGGCAAGGAACTGGATTAAGGCATGGAAAGAGCACGTCCCGAACCACCCGAGTTACAGGTATAAAGGCGGACGTGATTGAAGCGACTTATAGGCAGACTTGGTTGACCTCTTCCTTCAGGAAGCGGATGAAGTGATGATCCGATCCTGACATGTGAGACTCAAACCAGTCCAGGATCAGCATCTTCCCTCTGAATGCCAGATAGCTGAATTCGGATTCCTTTTCCTCCATCTGCGCCGTAAGCGATTCAAGTTCTACGGCAAACCGTCGGTGCGCGTGGACATGGTGTTCGGCCAGTGGGTACCGGTGTTCTTTCATGAGCGATTCTTCAATGGGAAATACGCCGTCGCAATGCCAGCGCAAGAACTTGAGGATGCGCAGCATTGAACCTCGATCGCCATTGGCAACGCTCAACGTCAGTTCGTTGAGCTTGTTCACTACTTCGCGGGATGCGACATCGAGATCTTCGATTCCGGAACTATGCCTGGGCTTCCATTCAAGCTTCACAGTCATCTCACCGGTACCGTGATGAATGCCGGAGGCGTGGTAATCCTCGCAACGCCGGAGATAGATTCGCGCCTGTTCGTCTTCCGGAGTGATTTCAAGGCATTCTGAGAACAGGACGTGGGCATCTTCAATGTTGCGCATGTGATAGAAGGAAACCGCCTTCTCGAACATGGAAATGGTAGTAATTTTAGACCTGCGCAGTACGTGATCGTCACAGTCGAATACTTCGTATATCGAAACGGGCTGTGTCCGTCCCTTAACCTTGATGCGATCGAGGAAGCGAACGCAGTATTGATCGTTATCAGCCAGGTCGTTCAGCGTGCTCTGGCTGATAACGATCGGGGTGTGGTACATCTTGGTCGCCTCTTCCAGCCTTGATGCTAGATTGACCGCATCTCCGATTACCGTACTGCTCATACGGTGCTCGCCGCCTACGATGCAAACCATGACGATCCCCGTATTCAAGCCGATCCCGATCTGGATGGGGTCGTAATTAGCACGAACTCGTCCCTCGTTGTAATGGCGTACATGCATGATCATGTCGATCGCGCCGCGCAGCGCATCGTCGGCGCTGGAGGGGAACAGCGCCATTATCCCGTCGCCGATGAACTTGTCCACGATTCCGTTACTGTGGGCAATAACGGAATCCATCTGCCCAAAGTAGGAGTTGATGAACCGAAGGCTTTGGCGGGTCGTCATTCCTTCCGTAAGTGACGTGAAGTTCCTGATGTCGGAAAACATGACAGTCATCTGTTTTTCCGTATGGTCACCCAGCTCAACGCTCAGGATGTCGTGGTCGCCATCCTTCTCGCTGCCGCAGATCTCCATCAAACGAACCGGTATCAGTTTGCCGTACACCGCGCTTGCCTGGCTGAGCGCAGAGGACAGTTTACCAACAGCAGCGCACTCGCCGGCCAGATGGCAGGCAAATTGTTGTGAGAAGGCGGCGTCCATCCCCGACTTAGTCCTGAATTACGCCGTGGTCATTTAAAGGCCGATTTCCACCCTGCATCGTCGGAAAGAACATATTTTTTTAATCCCTATTATTAGTGTATTGCATATACTTGCACCATGCAATATAGTTTAGCACAACAACATTTTTACGGGGTGATTGCTATGTTATTTGGAATACTGGTCGATGGAAGAAGCGAAAACGAGCGTGGAAGCGCGTCTACGCGCCATGTTGGCTTAGTCAGGGTGTTTTTCAGGTTCACCAGGATGAAGCTGGCGGATTTTTTCAAGCAAAAAGGGAGGAAGTGAAATGTCTGATATGCAAGCAGTCAAACAACGGATTTCGGTCGGCGACGCGCGGGTTTTCATAGCCAAGAACTTTCAGATTGGCGATCTCGTGACAACACGTAGTTTCGAGAAGAGCGGCTTTCGCTGCGACACCAATGTCCTCAACGCTTTGACCGATAGCGGCGAACTCTCCAGAAAAGGTAGTAAATTTGCCGTTGGCTCGGCCAGAAAGGGGATTGTCCGGGTGGTTGAGTTGAATTGCTACGAAGTAGCCGTTATCCGTGAAGAAAAGGAAATCGTTTTTAGTTCCGATGCTCTTCTGTCTGCTATGCCCATTTCCCATCCTGCATTTCACCCCGAAAACTGCTCAACCAGGGTAAATCGGCTACGCGGATAAATTCAGCTTGTGCCCTTTCTTACGTTGCGCAATTATAACACTTGCACGAAATAACAAGGACGCACCGATATGAGCATTATCACTAAAGAAATTCTACACGGGCATCTATTCTGCGGTCTAGGCGGCGGCACCGCCGGATTCAATGATGGCGAAGCTCGCGTCGGGAACGTAAGAGCAATGTTCCGCTGCGTGGGCGGGATCGATGTAAATGCTGCCGCGATCAAGGACTTCAAAAAGCTCGTCGGCATGCCCGGCACAGTGTTGGACATGTTTGATCGTGCCCAATACAAGGCGTTCCACGGTATCGAACCGCCAGTCGGCTGGCGGGAGGCTACACCGGACGATATTCGCCGCGCGATGGGCAATGAGCGTCCTAATATTTGGTTTTTGTCGGCTCCCTGCAAGGGGTTTAGCGGGTTGCTGTCCTAAAGCAAGAGCAAGACTGCAAAGTACCAGGCCTTGAACAGGCTCACGTTGCGTGGTGTCTGGCTGGCGCTGGAAGGGGAGGGAACTTCAATCGCATGATCATGGCACGCGCCAACAGCGGCGTGAATTCAATCGTTATTGCGCAGTACCAGCAAATTCTGGCTGGACGTAAATTTCATGTTCTGCGCCGATGGCTACCCAAATCACATCTGGTTAAGCGATCTGCATAAATGGCCTGGGCTTGCTGCGTTAGAATGGTGGGGGGGCTGTGACCTTCTGGTGACAATATGGAAACACGATACAAAAGCGTATGGGATGCAATTGAAAGCACTCCCGACGATGCTGCAAGCATGAAGGTGCGTGCTGCGCTGATGCGGGCCATTGCCACGCACATCCGAAGCTCCGGAATGACGGATGCCGACGCTGCGGGTGCTTTTTGTGTTGCCGTGTCGCGCATCAAAGACCTGGTGCAAGGTAAAATTGAGAACTTCAACACTGACGAATTGGTCGCCATGCTGGCGGCGGCAAACTTAGATGCTCCAAACCTTTCTTGACTCTGTCCGCTCACGCCCATCGACCACCACGGTATTCAATCCGTGCGCGACTATGATCCGTTGAATGACATCAATTCTCGTGCGCCGGAATGTCGCTTCTCACACCTCGATCGCTACATGACCGAGCGCCGCAAGTCGGCCAAGCTGCTCCTGATAGCCGAAGCGGGGTACCAAGGCGCCAAGTTCTCTGGATGCGCCATGACCAGCGAACGACGCTTTCTGGCCTTCCGGCCAGGATCTTCTTGGCGACGGCATCACGTTCTTTTCAGAGGCGAAGCACCGCACCAGCAGACCGATGCTCTCGAACGGCAAATGCATTCCGGAAGGATCTCTGGAACCAACGGCCACGATCGTATGGAATCGCATGCTTGGACTGATGGATAGTCACGACTTCGTGCTGAGGAATTCCTTCGCATGTCACCCGCACCATGAGGGTGACATGCTCACCAACCGCACGCCGGCGGAAGAAGAGATCGAAACCGGGCCGGATACGCTGCATACATTCCTGAAAGCTTTCCCCGTAAGAGAGGTGGTAGCAGTAGGGCGGAAGTGCGAAGGCGCCCTCAAGGCGCTGGGTATCAACTGCGAATCCGTCAGGCACCCGGCGAATGGCGGGGCGAACAAGTTTCGCGAAGGGATTGAGCAAATCCTGCGTTCTGGAATGCGGTGTGCTGTGCGACTGGAACCATGCGCGGCGTAGCCCAACTTTCTCCGCCATCGCGTGCAGCTCATCCTCGGTGTCGGCGAGCATATGTGACATTTTCATCCGCCCGAGCGGATTCGTCGTCTTATCGACGTACACTGGCATAATTCAACGAGGAGATAGATCGGATTTACGATTGATCCTGCATCTTGCCTGAAACTTTTCCTGCTCATGCCCAGGCCATTCAGCACTGCTCAACTCCATGCGCTCGCGCATCTCGGCAATGAAGTCATCGGGTTGCATCAACCCGTAGCGAGCCAACCGAACAGCAATATCTTCGCCAGCAATGTCACCATTTTCAATACGCTGACGCATGAATTCAGCAATTTCTGCTTCACTTGGATGCGTTGTAGATAAATTTGTCATTGGTTTTCCATTACAATCTTGGAACACTTGCCGCAGGCATAGTCTCAAATTCATTTCGCGGCAACAAGAAGTATTCGCCATCAGTTTGATCGTCTTCGCTTTTCAGCACCCAGACTTCGTATGGCAGTTCGCCTTGCGGCTCTTCGCCAAAAACGCGACCGAATTTTGCCTCAGTCGCGCGGCATTCAACTATCCCAATGCGTCCAACCAAGTCGCCCGAGGTGATCCGCACCTTCGTTTCAGGTTCGATTTCATCTGTCTCGGGAACCTCTGGCAATGAAGCAATTTCCGCCGTCACTTGCGAGTTGACGACATTATTCTTTTCGCTGAACCACAACGACTTGCATAATGACTGAACCGACACCGTGAGGCGGCGGATTTGATTTCCGATTCCCTGCAATCCAGTACCAACTTTCTTGATGTTGGTCGTCAGCACGGACAAGCGCGCCTTGAAGGCATCACGGCGGGCTTCTGCAATCGCTTTCTTGTGCAAGCTGATCAACTCAGAATATGAATGAACAGCGTCAACGTAGAGATTGTGCGCCGCATCGAGACGATTGGGGTTGTTGTCCTTGATCGCGGTCTCAGCGTCGTTGATGCAGCGAGTTGCATTCATCTTCACCTGAGTCAGCTTGGATGCCGTATCGTACAGGTAACGGCGCTCGCGCTCCGCATCTTCGATCTCCTGCACCAACCTTTGCGCTTCTGCGATCTCTTCTTCGTTGAACATCTGGTCGGAATGAGAGCGCGCCTCGAAAATCTTTTCGTAGGTCTCAAAGTCGGCATTGTTGATCTTCATGTTCGAAATAATGAGGCGACCCGCCGAATCGATCTCGTCGATCACATTTTTGTTGATAGCAGTTTTGTCCATTGAGCTGTTCCTTGTGCTGGGTTAATCGATCACATCTTCATCGAGGGGAGAAACGAAGATCGTGCAGATGGTTGTTGCTCTTTCTCTGCGAGAAACGAAAAATCGATGTTTTTCAAATCAGCCGCCGAGATGGTGGGGGGCGTCGGGAAATCTGTGCCGGGCACCGGCTTACCAACAGTGATCCTGGCTTCGCCAGTAGGAGCGGATCGCTCGAAATTGCCCAATTCGACCGCCTCGCCGACGATGGTCTGCTTCATGCGATCAAGTGCGACCGTCGCCTTGGCAAAGGAATTTTTGACAACGGCGGTGGTAGTGGCTTCGCCGGCCACCCTGGATGCTTGCTCGATCGCCTGAGAAGCCTTGATCTTGATTGCGGCCAAGTTCTTGATTCGCTCGCTGGTCTCGTTCATCGCACCATCGAACGATGCCCGGCGCACAGCCTCAATGCCGTCAAGCTCTTTCAACGTTTTCTCGATCGCATCGATCTCGGTCGCCTGCTGCTGGTTGTTGAAAAGAGCTTCGAAGCCTCGCATCCCGTCGGCGAACATTACATTGTCGGTGCGCGCGCTTTGCACGAGGCGCTGCATGCTGTCCATGAAGGCGCCGACGTTGGCCGTGAACGTGCGGCCAGCCGAGTCGGCGACATCTTGAGCGCCGACTTTCTTATCAAATGCAGATTTGTTGGACATGATTGTTCCTCCTGCTAACTACGAATCCTGCTGCGAGACGATTTAACTCTGGATTGGAAATTCGGACTGGAATCGTGTTTGATTCCGGAGAGGTTAGAGACCGCCACGGTCAGCGCAAGCAAGGAAGAGGATACGACCGACCCGCGAATCCCGACCGCCGAGTGCCCTGCAGCCAGTCCGATCGCAACCGGGTCTTTCAGAATAGAGTCTTGCTGGTGACCGACCACAGCCGCGCCGAGATACGGCGTTTCACCTGACTTGAAATCAGAGAGTGGAGTCGATTTTCCGGTAAA
>DAIDAG010000075.1 GCA_027310725.1 Sideroxydans sp.
CCCAGCGTGATGACGGGCGCATCGGCCGGATTGACCTTGGCATAGATCGGCGGCCAGGGCAGGTCGGTCGGCAAGAACGTGGTTGCGGCATTGATGGCCGCCTGCACTTCCTGCTCGGCGACATCGAGCGGGAGATTGAGGTCGAATCGCAGGTTGATGACAGATGCACCTCCCGAACTGCTGGACCACATCTGTGACAGCCCCGGCATCTGGCCGAACTGGCGCTCCAGTGGCGAGGTGATGGAAGAGGTGATCACATCCGGGCTGGCTCCGGGGTAGAGCGTGGAGACCTGGATGGTCGGATAGTCCACCTCGGGCAGTGCGGACTGGGGCAACAAGCGGTAACCGACAAAACCGGCCAGCAGCACCGCCACCATCAGCAATGTCGTGGCAATGGGGCGCAGTATGAAAATTCGCGACGGGCTGGGTTCTCCGGTCGTCAAATCTTCAGCCGGTTCATCGGAGGAATGGGACGGAGTTTCATTTGCAAGATGCTTGGGCTCATCGCCGCTGGTTGTTCCGGATGCGCCGGAATCGTCCGGCGTGTTCTTGCCGCTCATGGACTGGTTCCCCGGCTTTGTTGCCCGTTGTGCATTCCTTCGGGGTTGCCATCTTTCGCGCGGCTTTTTGGGTCGGCGGGAGGCGCATTGGAATCATGCTGGGCAACGATTTGTACAGTGCTGCCGGCCTTGAGCCTGTCGAGTCCGTCGGTGACTACGCGTTCACCGGCCTTGAGTCCGGTGCTGATAGCGGTGTAATCCTGATTGGTTACGCCCGCGGTGACAGGTCGCACCGACACTTTGTTGGCGTCGTCGATCACATAGACGTAATTTCCGGAGGCTCCCGACGCAATGGCTGCCGAAGGTACGACGGTCGCAGTGGCCAGTGTGTCGACGAGCAGGCGCACGTTGACGAACTGGTTGGGGAACAATGTCAGGCGCGAGTTTGCAAATTGGGCCTTGATCATCACGGTGCCGGTGGCGGTATTGATCTGGTTATCCACCGCGATCACCTTGCCGCTGTCGAGCAGCTTCGTCCGGCGCTGGTCCCAGGCCTGCACGGGCAATGTTGCGCTCCGCATACGGTCGAGCACAGCGGGTAACTGGTTTTGCGCAATCGCAAATGTCGCCGTGATCGGCTGTACCTGGGCGATCGTGACGATGGGGGGCGAAGCAGAAGCCGTGCCCGAAAGTGCGCTGCCCCCGCCGCCGATGGCGCCTGATGTGCCGACCATGTTGCCCACATCGACCTGGCGCAGTCCGACGATACCCGATCTGGGTGACGTGATGCGTGTCCATTCAAGCTGCAATTGCGCATTTTCAAGCGCCGCCTTGTCGGATGCCACCGTGCCTTTCAGTTGCGCCACCGTGGCGCGCTGGTCCACCACCTGTTGCACTGCGATGGAGTCCTGGGTCAGCAGTGTTTCATACCTCTCCAGATCGGATTGCGCGCCGGAGAGCTGGGCTTCATCCCGCAACAACTGCGCTTGCGCCTGGTCGACCTGGATGCGGAAAGGCCTCGGGTCTATGGTCGCCAGCACCTGCCCCTCCTTGACCGTCTGTCCTTCGCGAAAATCCACGCTTTGCAGCAACCCCGCCACACGCGGCATGACGTTGACGTAATTGAGCGGTATGACCGTGCCCTGGATGTCTATCCATACCGGCATGGACTCCTGCTTTGCAGTTGCCGCCGTAACCGGGACGGGGGGGATATTTGTGCCCGGAGCGCTCTCGCCCTCTTTTGCGAAACTGTAGATCGACGTACCCAGTACCAGCACGATACTGGCGGTACCGAGAGCCCAATAGCGATTGAAAATTCCGGTCAGGCCATGCAAAGATTGATGCGATTCAGGGCGTCTGGATTTGAGTGGCATAAGTAAATTCTGAATATGAAAGTGGGCGTGGCGCGGTAGTGCTTATTGTACCGAAGGCGGCCATGGCGGTGGCGGATTGTATGCCCGGAAGGACGGTGGCGAAACGTGGCGCCGGCTTCCTGTCGCCGCGGTGAACCCCCGGCCTTCGAAATGCCTTTCATCGCGTTCTGCATGCGCAGGTAAAGCCATAGCGATCGGACCGCCGGCAATGATTCCGGAGACATGCTTGTTCATGATTTCACCTCTGGTCGATTTCCCGTTTCCATTTACTGCGATCCAGCCGCGCGGGACCGAAGGTCGGGCGACTCCGCGATTTCGCATGATGCGTAATCTAGTCCGGACGAGTAACCGCCGTGTGTCCGCTCTGTATGCGGCGGCCTCCGTTTGTAACCCGGTTGATACAAAAAGGCCGCCGCCGTGAAACAATCCCGCGGGGCCCGACGGTACCATTTCATGCAAAGCGGCGATTGAAGCGAAAATAGGACACCGAGCGATATATAATTCAGCCCATGATTCCGGTGGATACATGATGAAAAATAAATTGATGTGGATGTTCCTTGCGTTTGCGGTCGCGACGCAAGCGGTTGCACTCGATGCATCGCGGACGGCTTTGCCGCTTCAGCCCCTGCAGGAGGAATCCCAGGCTGCGCATTTGTCCGCCGAGATCCTGACCCGCTACCAGTACAGGCGCGTGCCGCTCGACGACGCGGCTTCGTCGAAGATATTCGACAACTACCTGAAGTCGCTCGATGGCGAAAAGATATATTTTTTGCAGACTGATATCGAACGGTTTGCATATGCGCGAACCAAACTTGATGACGCCATCCTCGGCGAGGATCTGAGCATCCCTTTCGAGATTTTCAATGTCTATCGGCAACGCATTTCTGCACGCATTGCCTATGCCCGTTCGTTGCTCAGGAAAGGCTTTGATTTCGAGCGCAAGGAAAGCTATCAGTACATGAGAGAAAAGGCGCCCTGGCCCCGGTCTGAGGACGAAATGAACGACCTGTGGCGCAAACGCGTCAAAAACGACTGGCTGCGGCTCAAGCTTGCCGGCAAGGACCCAAAGAGCATCGCGGACACGCTGGACAAGCGTTACGAAAACATCCTGGGCAGCATAGCCAAGGTCAAAAGCGAAGATGTGTTTCAGATATTCATGAACGCGTATGCGACGTCGGTCGATCCGCACACCAATTACTTCGGGGTTCGCGCTTCGGAAGACTTCGATATTTCGATGAGCCTGTCGCTTGTGGGCATAGGAGCCGTGCTTCAGACCAAGGACGAATACACGACCATCCGTGAACTGTTGGCCGGCAGTCCGGCAGCGCTGTCCGGAAAACTGAAGATCGGCGATCGTATCGTGGGGGTCGGGCAGGGGGACAACGGCCCCATCACGGATGTGATGGGCTGGCGCATCGATGACGCGGTGGCATTGATACGCGGCGCGGAAGATTCGGTGGTGGTGCTGGATGTGCTCCCGGCTTCAGCCGGTCCCGATGACAAGCATAATCTGATACGGCTGGTCCGGAAGAAGATCAGTCTCGATAAGCAGGCGGCAAAAAAATCCGTGATTGAGGTGAAAGACGGCACCGCGACTCGCCGTATCGGGGTGATCACCCTGCCAGGGTTCTATCAGGATATGGCCGCCCGCCAGAAAGGCGACAAGGATTTCAAAAGCGCGAGCAGAGATGTATCGCGCCTGTTGGCGGAACTCAAGAAAGACAAAGTAGACAGCGTGCTGGTGGATCTGCGCAACAATGGCGGGGGATCGCTGGATGAAGCTATCGAGCTGACGGGACTGTTCATAGACAAAGGTCCTGTGTTGCAACAACGCGACTCCAAAGGCGAGGTGACGGTCAACAGCGACACTCACCCGGGCGTGGCCTGGGATGGGCCGCTCGGCGTGCTGATCAATCGCGGGTCGGCGTCTGCTTCCGAAATATTTGCCGCCGCGATACAGGATTACGGTCGCGGCCTCGTGATCGGCGAGACCAGCTTCGGCAAAGGCACGGTGCAGACCGTTCTGGATCTGGACAGGCTCGAAAAGAACGACAAACCGAAATTCGGCGAACTCAAGATGACGATCGCCCAATTCTTCCGCATCAATGGCGGCACCACCCAGTTGCGCGGGGTGATACCGGATATCAGCCTCCCGATGATCACCGATGCCGAGGATTTCGGGGAATCCAGCTATGACAATGCCCTGCCATGGTCACAGATCCAGCCGGCTGCTTATACGCCTGCCGGGAACCTGGCCGGCATCGTGCCGCAGCTGAAATCGATCCACGACGACCGGATAAGCAAGGACAAGGATTTCCAGGCCTTAAGGGAAGACATAGCCGAGTTCGATGCGCAACGCAAAAAGAACCTGATTTCCCTGAATGAAACCGACAGGCGCAAAGAACGCGCAGTGCAGGAGGCCCGGATACTGGCCAGAGAAAAAGCCGACACAACGGATAAAGCCGGCAATGCTGCCGACAAGAAACCGCTTGTCGCTGACGGTGCTGCATTTGAAGACGATGGCTTGCAGTCGAACGAACGCAATCTGGCTGCGGATCTGGCAATCGAAAAGGCCCGAAAGAACGCCAAGGATGTTTTGCTTAACGAAGCGGCACATATACTCGGCGACGAAGTCGGCTTGCTGAAAGCCAATGCCAGTCTGGCCTCAACCGTACTTCCGAAGCAGGAAACGCACTGACGCGGATTCGCCAGCCGGTTATTCGGGTGGCGTACCGCATGCGGATGGCAGGCTTTCCGTTGTTGCGAGTGACGATGCTCGCAGAACCGATTTCACTCACTTGCCCGTTTGCCGGTGCCCTGAATCAAGCCATTCCTTGACTTGTTGTGCTACCCAGAACCCGTCGTCCAGCGGCAAATCATGCCCGGCAGCCGGATGCAATCCGATCGGACAGCCCCATAGCCTGGCAAGCGTTTGCGAGCATTTCACGTTGACCAGCCGGTCTTGTTGCGCAGCCAGGAATAATATCGGCGCGGACGGTTTTGTCTGCGCGGCACGATATGAAATGGCGGCCTGCAGCTGGCGCAGGATATTGGACCGGGTGACCGGGCATTCGCGCGCATAGGATACCCATCGTTCCAGCAATTCGACCCGCTGCGGTTCGCTGCGCTCCAGCGCGCTGGTGAGGCGCAGTATCAGCGCTTCGCGCCGGGATACCGATCCCGAGATCAGGAAGCGCAACAAGGCCGGGTAGTTCGCCGGGCGCAACCGTTGGTAAAAGGGATTGTGGGGTGCCAGACTGGTATTGATCAGCACCAGTCTGTCGATTTCCTCCGGATGCCGTGCACTCCATTCCACTGCCGCCATCGCGCCCAGGGACAGGGCGAGCACGCGGTAAGGCGGGGCATAGCCCAGCTGCGTGAGCTGCGATCGACAATGGTTCGCCATTTCTGCCACATTGCCGGGGCTGGCCTGTGCATGCAGTCTGCCGTTGCCGGGAAAGTCCAACGTCACGACGTTTTGTGCGCCGGTGGCATTCTGGAACAGCATAGGGAATTCACCCCAGTGGCGCGTCTCCCGCATCAGGCCGCGCAACAGTACCCATGTACTCATGGTCTGTACCAGCGCGCCACGGCGCGTTCCTGCAAGCGGAGCCGGGTGGGGCCCTTGGCCAGCCATTTGTCGTGGCCGCTGGTGGCGCGCATCAGAAAGTCCAGCCAGACGGTATGTCTGCGCAATACCCGGTGCAAACGATGCTCGACGGAGGGATTGAACATGCCGTGCCGGGAAAACAGCTGGAGCGGATTCTTCCTCACCCACAGCCACGAGCCCATCTCCAGCGTCAAAGGCAGAAAGGTCTTGGTCCTGTCCCGTTGCGCCTGCAGGTACAGGTAATCCCACACGTCGCCATGGGTGCGGTACTGGATGCTTTGCGGTTCGAACAGGTATCGGTTGTTCGGGTAGGTTTCCTCGAACAGTTCTTCCAGCCTGAGGATATCGGCCAGATGATCGATGGGATGCACACTATGTGCGTGGGGAAACCAGATACGGTCGCGCGCGCCGAATCCTGAATGACAATCCACGGCAATGCTGAACGGACGCGTCAGCAGCTCCTCGGTGACGGTCCGGCATAACGCCAGATTCTCGATCTCCATCTCGGCGCCCGCCGCGCCGCGGTACCAGGGCAAGTGGGGGCTGATCCGGTGTCCTCCCAGCAGAAAGGGAACGTCTCCCGCGGCTTCTATCGGTGCATTGCGCATCAGGTCCACTCCGCGCGGATTGCAGCGGGTGGATTGCCACATGCCGCCGGGATTGATCAGGGGCATGAATACCAGCCGCACATCCTGTAACAAATGATGCAGGCTGTTGTCCCATTCCAGGCGGGTGAGCAGGCTGCGCAGGAAATACAGCAACACTTGCGTTCCGATGCGTTCAAGACCATGGACGCCGCCAAAGAATCCTATGCAGGGCAATTTCGGATCGGGATTGCCCAGGGTGAGTTCGTAAACCGGAAAACGCTGGTCTCCCGCATTGACCTCGCATGCAACGCGAGATTCCAGATGGCCGCGGCCAAGTTCCAGAATACGTTCAAGCTCGTTCAGTTCGGGCAGGATGGACATGGTTTTCGAATCTGTACTTGGTGTTGTAGACACTTGCGCTAGTGTACCGGAATGTGCCCACGCCGAATTGTTTTGAATATCGGGACACAGCTCGCTCCCTGTCGGCAGTTTTTGTATTCCCTGATTTGAGCAAGAGTATCGATCGTTCGCAGAACCCTTATTTACCGTTTTCAAGGAATCGGATTGCGTTCGGCAATTCATGAAAATTGTAAATAATGTAATCGGGGCTTATGCCTTCCTTTTACTGGGTGCCCTGATTCGACTTGAAGAAGACAGTTTTCATGCTGAATCTCTGCGCCCCGTAGACATCGCGGTACATGTCGTTACCCACATATAGAAGCGCTGCCGGGTGATGTCCTCAACGCCGGGATAGGCTTGCAGTCGGAAGCGCGATGCGGCCCGGTGTACCTCGGCGAGCAGTCTCGGCAGCTGCTCGATCTTCTGGGGCGGCAGGATTCGGGTAAAATCGGTCGAGTGCAGCCTGACGATCTCGCTGACGCTCCCCGTCTGCCGAACGCTGCTTCTTCATGATATCGAAATACTGGTACTTGATATCGTTCGGGCCAAGCATCATTCCCTGGTATGACAGCAGATTGCCGAGCACACGGTACACATCATCGTGCCATTCATTCGTATGGATATCCGAAAGCGTGCCGTTGATATCGAAAATGATGCCTTTGATCTTCATTATCTGTGCGCTGTCGAACGTAGAGTGGAACATCGGTACGATCAGTTCGCCGCCGGCCGGTTTTCTCGGGAGCCCAAGGACGAGCAGCCTGGACAGCCTCTTTCAGGGAAGCACTCTGGCCACACGAAATCCGACAAAGCTGAAGCGTTCGTCAGGTTTGTTGACACACCTTCTGGCTGCACGCACCAGATTCGGACTGCTGTTCCAGGAACCGCCGCGAAGCACCCGCCCGGAGGTGTGTCCTTGCCACGCGCTGCCGTCCAGCGGAGCGCTTTTATAGCTGTCGTGATAACTGTCCTCGGTCCATTCCGTCACATTCCCCAGCATGTCATACAGCCCGAATGCATTTGGCTTGAAGCTCCCTACCGGCGCGGAATAGGCAAATCCATCGGTGCACTGATGCAACAACCAGAAATCGGCGCCGGGCACCTTTGATTGTGCTGTCATGTCGGCGACATTCGCATATCCGCATGCCTCATCCGGATTGTCGCCCCAGTAGCGTGCGGAGACGGAATTGCCACGGGCGGCATATTCCCATTCGGCTTCTGTCGATAACCGGTATGGCTTTCCCGTCTTGCGTGCCAGCCATTTCGTATAGGCTTTGGCATCGTTCCAACTGACACATGAGGCCGGATGTTCCGTGGTTTGCAAAAAACCAATATCGCGCCAGTTTCGCCCGCTGTGCTCCCCGAATCTGCTGCCATTCAGCGTCACGCATTTGTCGCCGGTGACGTATTTTGATTTCTTTACGAATGCTGAAAACTGACCCCGTGTGATCTCGGTTCTACCCATCGCAAAGGCAGTCAATTTGACCTGATGCACAGGGCCTTCGTCGTCATTCCTCGAATTCTCGGAATCGGGCGAGCCCATGTTGAAACTTCCCTCGGGGATGGCCACCATATCCGGGCAGTCCGGGCAGTCGTGAAAGATCGAGCCTGCTTTGGGTATGTGTGAGGATTTTGCTGCTGCGGTAGGGTTCGTATCGGCCGACCAGGCAGGATCGGGCATCAGCACCAAACAGCAGGCGACGATGGTGAATCCGGTTAGTGTGCGCATTTTGGGTGCCTTGTTGGCAGGTGTTCGAATTTGGACCGAATCTTGAGCGGCTTTACTTCAAATCGGGATGGATATGATGCTATGAAATAGTCATTGGGATTTCTGTGCGGTGACGTACATATGTGCAAAGCGGGATGACTGGGTAGTGCTGCTTCTGTTGTCTGTATCAAGTGTCACACGAACACTCGGTGCCTTAAGGGATGACTCAAATGCGCAATAACACACGTCATGCGTGCAGGCGTTCTGACCATCAATAAAAAGTATCCAGGCCGAATAGCATATTGTTATTTTCCATCCGGTCATGTAGCTTCCATAAACTACCTTCAAAATTCCCATCCAGGTAAACCATGCTGGCACAAGACAAGCTCAAAATCTCCCTATCACTCGCCATACTTGCCGCTGCCGTTTGGTTGATGCACGGCTTTATCCCGGCGATGCTATGGGCTGTTGTCATCGCCATCGCAACATGGCCCTTGCGCGTAAAGGTCGCACAAAAAACGGGACTCAATGACATTGGGGTTGCAGCCGTCATGACCGCCTCCGTTGCCGTCCTGTTGTTCTTTCCAATTGCGTATGCGCTGATTCTTGCCGCATCTGACTTGGGCGCATTGGCGAGCTGGGTCATTGATATTCAGAAGACAGGGATCGCTATTCCCGATTGGGTGCACTCGATTCCCAAAGTGGGCGACCAAGTATCAACCTGGTGGCTGGCAAACCTGACCGATCCTTCCGGCCTTTCTGTATTGCTAGGGAATGCGGATAACTCATGGATAAGGGAGTTTGCGCAGAACCTGGGAACGCAGGCAGCCCACCGCCTGGTTACACTGGTATTTACGATCGTGACACTCTTTTTTCTGTACAAACAGGGTGACGATTTGTCCAAAAAGACGATCGCTCTGCTGAAGAAGTTGACTGGCGAAATTGGCAAGCGTTATGGGCTTCAGGCAGCTACAGCGATCAGGGCTACGGTGAACGGAGTCGTTCTGGTAGGCCTTGCAGAAGGTTTGCTCATTGGCCTTTCCTACTGGGTTGCAGGCGCTCCCGATGCGGCGATTCTGGGATTATCCACAGGCGCGCTCGCGATGATCCCCTTTGCTGCCCCCTTGATTTTCACAGGTGTGTCCGTCGTCCTGCTGATTCAAGGAAAAATGGCTGCGGCTGTAAGCATATTTGTCTTCGGCATGCTGGTATTGGCAGTAGGTGATCATGTGTTGCGGCCAAAAATCATTGGAAATTCTGTTGAGCTACCTTTTTTATGGGTGCTATTCGGCATTCTTGGTGGTGTGGAGGTTTTCGGGCTCATTGGTTTGTTTATTGGCCCGGCTCTGATGGCACTGGTGGTGATGATGTGGAACGATATGACGGAAGTTGAAACCAGGGTATGACTGCTTTCCAGTAAGGAAGAGAGGTTCATGTCAGCAAAAGGTAAACAGTCGCAACTCGGCCAATAGCAGCATGTCGCGTAAATCCCAATTAGGTCAAGTAAGTCATCCGCCAGAAATATCTGGCGCAATACTCATCTAAGATATAGAAAAAGATATAGACCTTTTTTCATGTTGTTTCTGCGAAAGCATTCTGATAGGGTCCTACTCTAACGCCAGCTAGGGGTAAATCCTGTTCGGCATTCGCGTCGAATGATGCGTAAGAAAAAACTCAAAAATGCCGTCGAGGGAAACGCCCATGGTGGAAGCCATTAGAGTCGCTCGTGTTAATTGCCATGCCCGCGGAGCATCAATCTGATGCTTTGCCAATTACTTGAAGTCGTAACCAATAGCCCAGGTTGGAGCCTTCTCGGCAACCGACTACCTTTGCATATCTTGATGAATGCGTCATTTGGGCCATGCTCAACATTTGCACTTTAAACTCCATGCCTTTCACGGTTAGGCAATTGTCACCGTTCTGTGCATGTGATTCTTTCATTAAAACTGAAGGCACTTCCGACACCTTCATCAAGCAATCTGACACAGAACACGGTGTTGTTAGGCAGATAGAAATAGAACAATCCTGCACCACCAATATCAATGCGTATCCCCCTCTAATAGAGATATCCCTGCTATCCAAAATACTGGACACATATACCCGCCCAAATTGACTATAACTTCGGAGACAGAAATATGTTGATACGCTTCAAAGCATTTACTGTGGCATTGATTTTTTGCTTGGCATCGTCACCAGTGATGGCCGATTCCGAGACCTTGAATTCTTCTCTCATTCTTAGTGGTGGACTCTCCAAAGCACAAAATGCATGTGATTCCCCTTGGCTTACTTATGGATTGAATTCAGGCGGCACTTGTAAAGAGACTCATACAGCCTTACGTCTCGCCTATAACTATAAATTTACCCATGTATGGGGAATTGAAGCCAGCTACGGCGACCTGGGAAATGCTACAGGAGAGGGAATATCGACGGCATATGGAACGCCTGCCACATGGTCAATGAAGGCAATCGGATGGTCATTTGCCGGAACGGCTGCTGTGCCTGTTGGAGGTGGGTTTTCATTGTTGGGAAAATTAGGCACTGTTCGCGCCGAGTTTACAGAAACCATTCACACTACCTCAACTACTGGCCAAGTGATGCAAGGTATCACATTTAATGGCGTCCCTATCACAAG
Source organism: Sideroxydans sp. (assembly GCA_027310725.1). Taxonomy (GTDB): domain Bacteria; phylum Pseudomonadota; class Gammaproteobacteria; order Burkholderiales; family Gallionellaceae; genus Sideroxyarcus. The sequence goes on from DAIDAG010000075.1 coordinate 10,807, forward strand.
GCAAAACAAGAATGCTCTGACCTATGGGCTCGGGTTCCAATATGAATTGAACAAGCAGTTTGCTCTTCGTGCTCAATATGAGAGTTTTGGAAAATATGACATGTATGGTTCTTATGGCATATCCGCTCCCCATATCGGCCTTTCGTTAATTTCTATCGGCGCAGTTCTTAAGTTTTAACAAAGTGTGAGGAATAAATGCGTATAAATTCGACAGTACTGGTACGTGGTGCACTTTCGGTAGCATTGTTATTTCTTACGGCCTGCGGAGGCGGAGGGATGCCGGTTGGGGGCGGATCAGGGGGAACAACTGGGGGCGGCACTATAACTACTTATACGATCGGCGGTACGGTCAGCGGCCTGACCGCCGCAGGTCTTGTGTTGCAAATCAACGGCGGTAGTAACCTACCCATCAGTGCAAACGGCACTTTCACCTTTGCAACGGCGCTCGCCAACGGTGCGGCATACAACGTTACGGTTTTCGCCCAACCCAACGGCGAGACCTGCACAGTCAACAGCGGCAGCGGCGTCCTGGCTAGCGCGAACAAGACCAATGTTGCTGTCACATGTTCATCCACCTCCTTCACCGTAGGCGGAACCGTTTCCAGCCTGACCGGGACTGGCCTCATTCTGCAAGATAATGGCGCGGATAACCTGTCTGTCACAGCGAGCGGCTCGTTTACCTTTGCCACGCCGGTTGCCAATGGTACGAGCTACGGCGTGACGGTCTATGCACAGCCGACCGGCCAGACCTGCACCGTGACAGGGGGCACCGGCCCAGCAACGGCGAATGTCACGGGTGTCGCTGTCAGTTGCATTGCCAATACATACACAATCGGCGGAAGCGCATCCGGATTGACGGGATCTGCCGTATTGCAGAACAACGGCGGAGACAACCTCACTGTTTCTGGCAGCTCTTTCACGTTCGCTACACCCTTGCTGTATGGCGCCAGCTACAACGTGACCGTGCTTACTCCGCCAGCAGGAGAAATATGCTCGGTGACGGGCGGCACAGGAACCGTCACTGCCAATGTCGCCAGTGTGGGCGTGAACTGCACTAGTGCCTCCGGTTCGTCCATAGCTCTGTTTGCCGGGAATATAAATGGCCCTGGCAGTGTGGACGGATCCGGAACGTCTGCCCGCTTCAATTCCCCGACCGGCGTGGCGAGCGATAGCACGGGTAACCTGTATGTGGCCGATGCCTATAACAATACCATTCGCAAGATTACGCCTGCCGCGGTGGTCACAACCCTCGCGGGATCGGCGGGCATTTGTGGAAGTGCAGATGGCTCTGGCTCCGCGGCGAGTTTTTGCCTGAGCCTGAGCTACAGCGCGTACTCGGGTGTTGCCACCGACAGCGCGGGCAATGTCTATGTAGGCGATACGAGCAACAATACTATTCGCAAGATTACGTCTGCGGGCGTGGTGACCACACTGGCCGGTAGCCCAGGCGGCATAATTGGAGGTTATGCCGATGGCGCCGGCTCCGCAGCGCGCTTCAGTTCGCCAAGCGGTGTTGCCACCGACAGCTCGGGCAATGTTTATGTGGGTGATACCGGGAACAGAATCATTCGCAAGATCACCCCAGCTGGGGTGGTGACCACGTTCGCCGGTACCGCGGGTGTTGTCGGCAGCACAGACGGTACGGGCGCGGCAGCGAGCTTCAATTGGCCGCTCGGGGTTGCTACCGATAGTGCGGCTAATGTCTATGTGGCGGATATGTTCAACTATACTATCCGCAAGATATCACCCGCCGCAGTGGTCTCCACGCTCGCTGGCACGGCAGGTTCGTTAAGCACGGTAAACGGCACCGGATCTGCAGCTCGTTTCGATATGCCTGTTGGTATTTCCGCTGACACTACGGGCAATGTTTATGTGACCGAATTGAGTGACACGCGCAAGGTCACATCTGCAGCGGTAGTGTCCACATTTGCCTCGGTGACAGGGTACGGCGCCGGCACCGACAGTGCGGGCAACGTATATATAGCCGATACGGCCAACGGCGTTATCCGCAAGATTACACCGGCGGGGATAGTTACCACGCTGGCGGGCTCGGCACCCGTAATTGGCAGCGCCAATGGCAGTGGAAGCACTGGGACCTTCGATCGCCCGTCGGGATTGGCCAGCGATGCCGCGGGCAATGTATATGTCGCCGATACGTTCAATTGCGTCATCCGCAAGATTACGTCGGCCGCCGTGGTGAGCACGTTTGCAGGAACGGCGGGTTCATGCGGCGCCGTGGATGGCACGGGTGCCGCGGCGAGCTTCAGTTCTCCATGGGGTGTGGCTACGGACAGCGCGGGCAACGTCTATGTGGCCGACACCCAGAACCGCACCATTCGCAAGATCACTCCGGCGGCGGTGGTTACCACGCTGGCAGGAACAGTGGGGGTGAGCGGCAGCACAAACGGCACCGGGACCGCAGCAAGCTTTAATCTTCCCCAAGGTGTGGCTACGGACAGCGCGGGCAACGTCTATGTGGCCGACACATGGAACAGCACCATCCGTAAGATTACGCCGGCCGGGGTGGTCACCACGCTTGCGGGCAGCGCGGGTACGAACGGCTCCACCAACGGGACGGGAACGGCTGCTACCTTCTGCAGGCCCACTGGGGTGGCAACCGACAGCGCAGCCAATGTCTATGTGGCCGACGGATGCAACGATGTCGTCCGCATGATCACTCCGGCCGGGGTGGTGACCACGCTGGCCGGCACTGCGGGCGTAACAGGCAGCGCAGATGGCACCGGTGCCGCGGCTCAATTCAACTTTATCGTGAATGGACACCTCGGCATCGCCGTCAGTAGCGCGGGCAACATTTACGTGGCGGATAACGGTAATAGCACCATACGCAAGATCACACCGGCGGGAGTAGTCACCACCGTGATCGGGGTGGCACAACAGGCCGGGTTTATGCCCGGCGCGCTTCCCGGTCTACTTGCTTACCCGAGTGGCATGACAATCAGCGGCACGACGCTCTATCTGATCACTGGAAACGGGGTAGCGTCCGTTACCAATTTGCCATAGGAGGTGGTAGCTTGAGGCAGTGCTATTACCCTGCGAATTCAATACTGCCTCGCTTGTCTACTCGTTACCTTCTCCTCAAATGCATTTGCGCGTGAGGAGCTCAGCGGCGCTTTTGGTCAGGAAGAGACTGTCGCGTTGGCAATGGTGAACAGGCAATATCCAGCCACAAACGGCCGCTCAAGGTTGATACTCAGAATGAGTGATGGGAGAAATCGTAAATGATCAGACTTATTTACATCAATATTAAAAAGGACGAATCATGAAGGTCGCTTTTTGCTTTATCACATTAATGTCCTTGGCTATCAATGCTAATGCGGAAGTGTACAAGTGCAGTACGCCCGGAGGAGGAATGACTTATTCAGAAAGCCCGTGCTCAACTAACGCAACTGTGGTCAATAATTTAGCAAAACCACCTTCGGAAGAGAATGTTAGGGACGCTCGAGCAAGGATGGAAAGCAATATTCAGCAGGTTCAAGCACACGAGCAACAGGAAAATTTCGACAGGCAACAACGAAATTCACAACAGAACAGTCGAACTGTTACTGTAATTGTGACGCGGCCGGTTGTCGTTGGCGCACCAATCTATGGGATGAGCCAGCCTGGAAGATCCAACCAAAATGGCAAATCACATAAATAAGCTGGCATCCGAAATTTGTGATTGGGAGGATCATTGGAGTGTCCCGTATGAGTAGGCGAGCTCAACTGGTCCATGCAACACTTTAATCTATATGTTTGATAGATGGAGTGTGAAATATGACCTACAGAACACGAATCAAGTATACGGCCAAGCACAAAGCTGAGATTTGGGACCGCTGGCAACGTGGAGAATCA
>DAIDAG010000044.1 GCA_027310725.1 Sideroxydans sp.
AGAGGACTCGAACCTCCACAGTGTTGCCACCGCTAGGACCTGAACCTAGTGCGTCTACCAATTCCGCCATCTGGGCATTGCTTGAGGGTGCGCACTTTAATTGCTATAGGATTTTGTGTCAATGACGAAAAAGAAAAAAAACATCCGCGAACTCGACCCGTTTCTGGAACGCGAACGCGAACAATACGAACAACCCCTTCCGAGCCGCGAGTTCATCCTGCAGATGCTTGCGGAAAAGGGCGTGCCGCTGGAACAGGACGAGTTATGCACCCTGTTGCAGATCGAACACGATGAAGAAGAGCTCTTCCTGCGCCGCCTGCGTGCCATGGAACGCGACGGCCAGATCATGCGCAACCGCAAGCGTGCCATCTGCGTGGTGGACAAGCTCGACCTGATCAAGGGCAAGGTGCAGGGGCATCCGGACGGCTTCGGCTTCCTGATCCCGGAAGACGGCAGTGCCGACCTGGTGCTGAGCGCCAAGGAAATGCACAAGGCGCTGCACGGCGATACCGTGATGGCGCGCATCGGCGGCGAGGACAAGCGCGGCCGGCGGGAAGCCAGCATCGTCGAGGTGCTGGAACCGGCCAATACGCGAGTGGTCGGGCGTTTATACGAAGAGCACGGCATCCAGTTCGTGGTCGCCGAAAATCGCCGTATCAGCCAGGACTTTCTGGTTGCACCGGGCGAATCCGGCGGAGCGAAGGCCGGGCAGGTGGTGATGCTGGAGATCATGCAGCAGCCTTCCAAGCATGCCCAGCCGATAGGGCGCATCGTCGAGGTGCTGGGCAACTATGCCGATCCCGGTATGGAGATCGAGATCGCATTGCGCAAGCACGACCTCCCCAACGAATTCCCGCATGACGCCGAAAAACAGGCCAAGGCGTTCTCACCCGAAGTAAAACCGGCCGATTACGCCGGACGCGAGAGCGTAGCCCAGTTGCCGCTGGTGACGATCGACGGCGAGACCGCGCGCGACTTCGACGACGCGGTGTATTGCGAACCGAACGGCAAGGGCTTCCGTCTGGTGGTGGCCATCGCCGACGTGAGCGCCTATGTGAAGTCGGGCGATGCGCTGGACCAGGAGGCGATCAATCGCGGCAACTCGGTCTATTTCCCGCGCCGCGTCATCCCGATGCTGCCGGAAGAGCTTTCCAACGGCCTGTGTTCGCTGAACCCCAACGTCGAGCGCCTGTGCATGGTGTGCGACATGCAGATCAGCCTCGATGGCGAGATCGAGAAACATCGCTTCTATCCGTCGGTGATGTTCTCGCATGCGCGCCTGACCTACACGCAGGTCGCCGATATGCTGGCCAACCCGCAGGGTGAGAACGGGCAAAAATATGCCGAGGTTCTGCCGCACATCAACAACCTGTACAAGCTGTTCCAGACTTTGCTGCAGGCGCGCGAAAAGCGCGGTGCCATCGATTTCGAGACGGTCGAGACGCAGATGATCTTCAATGCGCAGGGCAAGATCGAGAAGATCGTGCCGGTGATACGCAACGATGCGCACAAGCTGATCGAGGAATGCATGCTGGCGGCCAACGTCTGCGCGGCGGCTTTCCTGAAAGACCATGAACACCCCGTGCTGTACCGCGTACACGAAGGCCCGACGCCGGAAAAACTGGAAGCGGTGCGCGAATTCTTCAAGGAGTTCGGCCTGCAACTGGGCGGCGGAGACGATCCACAGGCCAGCGATTATTCCAAACTGCTCAAGCAGATCAAGGGCCGTCCCGATGCGGGATTGCTGCAGACCGTGATGCTGCGTTCCCTGCGCCAGGCCGTCTATGCGCCGGAAAACCTCGGTCACTTCGGTCTCGGCTACGAGGCTTATGCGCACTTCACTTCGCCTATCCGCCGTTACCCGGACTTGCTGGTGCACCGTGCCATCAAGGCCGTGCTGGAAGGCAAGCAATACAAGCCCAAACTCAAGTGGGCGGAACTGGGCGTGCATTGCTCGATGACCGAGCGCCGAGCCGACGACGCCACGCGCGATGTGGAAGCCTGGCTCAAGTGCTTCTACATGCGCGACCATCTGGGCAGCGTGTTCGACGGCAGTATCTCGTCGGTCACCGGCTTTGGGCTGTTCGTGGCGCTGGACGATCTGTATGTCGAAGGGCTGGTGCACGTGTCCGAACTCGGGGCCGATTATTACCACTTCGACCCGGCCAAGCACCAGATGCTGGGCGAACGCACCGGCAAGCGCTATCGCCTGGGCGACCGCGTGCGGGTGAAAGTGGTGCGCGTGGATATGGAAAGCACCAAGATCGATTTTGTGCTGGAAGGGGATACCGCAGCGCCAAGTGCCGGTTCGAGCCACGATAATGTCGATATCGGTGCATGGGGCGCGACCTTGCCCGGGAAGGCCAAGAAATCCGAGAAGAAGACTGACAAGCCCTCCGGCAAAGCGGGTAAACGCCATGGCTGAGTCGCGAATCATTCACGGTTTTCACGCCGTCACCGCGCGCATCCGCCAGAATGCCGACAGCGTGTTGGAAGTATTCGTCGATACCCAGCGCCGCGACCCGCGCGCGCGCGACCTGCTCAAACTGGCGGAAAGTAACGGTGTGCGCGTCATTCAGGTGGACGGCAAACGTCTCGACGGCATGGCTGGAAGCACCCGTCACCAGGGCGTTGCGGCGCGGGTGGATGCGGCGCAGAAAGTGCAGCACCTGGACGATGTGCTGGATACCCTGACCGAACCGGCGCTGCTGTTGGTGCTGGACGGTGTGCAGGATCCGCACAATCTGGGCGCCTGTCTGCGCAGTGCGGACGCCTTCGGCGTGCATGCGGTGATCGCACCCAAAGACCGCGCGGTGGGCATCAATGCCACGGTTGAAAAAGTCGCCTGCGGCGCCGCGCAGACGGTGCCGTACATCACGGTGACCAATCTGGCGCGTACCCTGCGCGAGTTGCAGGAGCGCGACATCTGGGTGATCGGCATGGATGGCGAAGCGGAAACAAATCTGTATGATGTGCAGCACAAAGGCGCGGTGGCCTTGGTGCTGGGCGCGGAAGGCGAAGGCCTGCGCCGTTTGACCAAAGAGACCTGCGACCAGCTGGTGCGTATCCCGATGTTCGGCAGCGTGGAAAGTCTGAATGTCTCTGTGAGCACCGGGGTGTGTTTGTACGAAGCAAGAAGGCAAAGGGCAATCAAACAATGACGTGATAGGGGGATGGGGATGCAGAAGTTCGATTTTTCGATTCTGACTCGCGACGGTCAAAGAGTGGAAAGCGTGGTCATCGCTGGAAATGACGAGGCCGAAGCGGAACGCAAGCTGCGCCAGATGTATCGCTATTGCGAAATAGTGGGTTGCAATGCCAAGGGCGCAGGGGACGGCAAGGCCCAGCAAGTGATGTCGGTCGAGGATATCCTGTCGCTGATATCCAAGTGATCCTCCGGCAGGCTTTACTCTATAAACCCGTCCGCCAGTAACTCTTTCAGCAGGTCGTTGTAATCATGCGCTCCGCGGCTCTCCGGCGCATGTTCGAAGACGGTTTTATTCACTGCCGGACTTTCGGCCAGACTGACGTTCTCCGAGATGCGGGTGCGGCAGACATCGGCGCCGAAGTGCTCCTCAACCAGTTTCAGCACATCCCAAGCCATGCGTCGCCGGCCATCGAAGCGAGTGAGCAGATAACGGCGGTTGACGCGCCGTTTCAGAACCTGTTCCAGCGCGTTCAGGGTCTTTTCGATCTGGAGCGCGCCTTTGGTGGAGAGATGATCGGCCGAAATGGGAACGATCAATCCGGTGCAGGCGAAGATCGCATTCAACGACAGCACGCCGACCATCGGGTTGCAGTCGATCACGACCGGATTATCCTTGCCGCCGTAGCGTTCGGTCTGCAGCGCGCTGTTGAGCTTGTTCACCACATTGAAACCTTTGCCATACAGTGCATCCACCTTGGAAAGCTCGGTGTGTGCAGGAATGACTTTGATCGAGCTGGATGATTCCTTTACCAGCTGGCACAAGGGACGGTTGTTTTGGAACATGCTCAGTACTGTGTCGGCACCGGACTTCGCCGTGACGTTGGCGATGGCGCTGAGTTGTGCCTGCGGATCCAGGTCGATACCGTACGTCGCGCGACCGATACGCGACAAGGCGGCAGCGAGATTGACGGCGGTCGTGGTCTTGCCGACACCGCCCTTTTGATTGAAGACTGCAATGATGCTCATACTGCGTGGATTCTAGCCGAAATCGGCGTCGTGGACGGGTGTATAACTTGTTGAAAGGAAAAGCCCAGCCCAACGGGGGGCTGGGCCGACAAGCGGTATCAATTGCGTTTGTAGATGATCTGCTTGGTATCGCCCTCGCAGGTGCCCACCACTTTCCCGTCCGTTTCCTTGGCGGGAGCAGCCGTAGCGCCGGATGCGGCGGTTGTCGCTGCGGCAGGCTGGGCGACGGGAACGATTTCAAGGGAATACGAAGTGACGCCCTTGGCTTGCAGCTTGGCATCGATCTGTGCCTTGAGCTCGTCGCAAGAGGCGAAAGCGGAAACGGAGAAACCCAAAAGACATGCTGTAAGTAGTAATTTGCGCATATATGGCTCCTTAGCTGGATTGAAAAAAACATCTGCCTTGCCAAATGCCCCGGACGCAGCGATGCGTATTGATCCGGCACTCTTTATCCGAGAATCCGTTCGCATTGACCCTTCGACTATGCTCAGGACTAAAGGCTTTGTCGAAATGTGAACGGATTCTTGTGCGTCGACAGGCTCGGCACGAACGGCAATTAGGTTCAAAGCGTGCCGGATCAATAGTTCAGGGCATCAACTCCTCGATCTTGCGGTTCGCTCCCTGCAACTTCTTGAATAGCGCAAGCAACAGCGCTTTATCCATATAAACGACTGCTTCACCCCGCAGGCGTTCGATACCGGTCTTGTTGATTTCAGCCGCGATCACTTGCCCGTCTGCAACCACGGTTGCCGAGCGCGAAATGTTCTCGTTGGCGAAGTACATGCCTTCGCCGACGCATTCGCCGCTGCGTATCGTTCCGACGACCTTCTTGTTGTAATAAGCGGTGGCCGTGCCATAAAGCACGACGTAGAGGGCGTTCATATCCTCTCCCTCCCTGGTGATGCAGTCTTTCGCCGAGAATGTCCTTATCTCGGTCTGTTCCGAGATCGGCTTCAGCCATTCGCTGGGGATCGGATCGAAGAAAGAGCATTTGCGCAGTTCGTTGAAACGGTCTGCGGAGACCTCGTCAAGGCGCTTGGAATAACTGGCCAGACTGGTCTGGACGGCGTCGATTTCATTCATTTTTTCTCCCTGTGGGTCATAAATTCCTGACACGATCTGGCAAATATTTCGCAACTTACCACAAGCGCTGAAGAATGTGTTGCACGGCGCGATTGAGCTAAACTAGCCACTATGAACCCGATCCCGGAATGGAACAAAGAGGCATTGCTGCTCACACCTGCTTTTGCACCGTTGCACTCCATCATTACTCGCCTCGAACCGGATGAATTTCCAACCCTGCAAGACTGCAATGCGCTGCTGGCGGCGCAACGCCCGGCTGTTGCAGTGCATAGCGGGCAGCTTCTGAGCTTTGTGCCGCAGGAATACGGCAAATTGCCCTTCGATCTGCAATACGAACCGCGCTGTTTTCTGAAGGGAGAAGTGCCGACAAGAGCCAACAACTGGCATGACCTGCTCAATGCGCTGGTGTGGCTCGTTTTTCCGCAGGCCAAGGCTGCCATCAACGCGCGCCATTTCCGGGCGCTGACCGGGACAGACGGCCCATCGGCGGCGAGCCAGCGCGGGGCCGTGCGCGATACCAGTACCCTGCTGGACGAATCGGGTGTCATCGTTGCCTATGCAGATGCGGAACTGGCCGGACTCCTGCGCGATTTCCGGTGGAAAGAACTATTCTGGCAGCAGCGCACGCAAGTGCTGTCCGGTATGGGCTTTTATCTGTTCGGGCACGGCTTGTACGAAAAGGCGCTCCGCCCTTATACCGGCTTGACCGGGCAAGGTTTGCTCCTGCCGGTGGAACAGGAATTCTTTACCTGGCCTTGTAACCGGCAACTTGCCCATCTGGATACGTTACTTGCCGGCTACCTGAATTCGGGGGAACACTGCCGCAGCACGCGGGAACTGACCCCGGTACCTGTACTTGGTATACCGGGCTGGGCTGCGGATAATGAAAATGTAACGTATTACGACAATACTGGATATTTCAGAACGGGTAGACATGGACGCCACGCAAACAACTAAAGCCCGACTCTCCGCCTGCTTGGTCTGCATGCTGCTCGTCACTGTGCAGGCGGCAGCCGATGAGGCTTCACATGGCCTCGTGGGTGATGTCGGCGCGGGAGCCTACTATACAGGCCGCATCGTTCGCGGCACGAGCGATGTGACCACTGTTCTGCCTTACGGCGATTTCGAATACGGCAGGATGTTCGCACGGGTCGATACGCTGGGTATCAAGACGCTGCAGATGGGGGACGGGTATCTGGAACTTGTGGGCAGGATCAGTCAGGACGGGTTCGACACGAATACCCCCGGCCTGCTGGGTCTCAGGAAACGGGAAACGTCCATTCCCCTGGGAGTCGGCACCTTGCAGGTGACCCCGGTGGGCGGCTTCATGGTGAATGCGTTCCACGATGTGCGCCAGTCCCAGGGGCAACTGTTCGAGGCTATCTATGCCGCGGAACTCGACCTGCCGCAAGTGAGCTTCTATCCCCTGCTGGGAGCCGAATATCAATCCAGCGACTATGTGCGTTATTACTACGGGGTCTCTGCCCAGGAAGCGGCAGCCAGCCAGTATTCTCTTTATCAGCCCGCGGGAGCGTTCAACGACTTCATCGGATTGATCGCCGATATCAAACTGACCGACGACTACCATTTGAACGGATATGTGCGCCGCAAGTGGCTGGGTAACGGGATCGAACAGAGCCCTATCGTCAATCAGCGTTACCTGGATACAGGCTACCTTTCCCTGAGTTACCGCTTTAAATGACGGGTATCGCCGGATCTCTTCGTTGCCCGGTAATCAGCCGGGCACAGCGTATTCCGCTCAGCACTGCACCTTCCAGCGTGGCGGGGTAATCGCCCGCCGTGTAGTCGCCGGCCAGCAATATGTTGGACAGGGCGGTCTGTTGTGCGGGCCGCTGCAGGTCGGGAGCGCAGCAGAACGTGGCGCGCTTCTCGGCGATCACCCTGAACCATTCCGGTTGTTCGGTGATGCCGAACTCTTCGCTTAATTCGGCAATGACTTTCTGTGCCAATTGTTCCTGGCTCAACTCCTGATGGATACCTTCCGCGCTGATGACTGCCGCGAGCAGGCCTTTCTGGTCCGCGATCTGCCCCTTGTCGAACAGCCATTGGCTGATCCGCCGGTGCAGGCCGAGCATCGGGTGCGGCAGGCTGACATGGGCGGGATACTGCAGATAGACGGTATAGATAGGTTGATGATCCAGAGCCTCGATCTGCGCAACAACGTCGGTAAGACCGGCGACGGGGCGCAGCAATTTTGCGGCGACGGTTGCCGGTGCGGCGCAGATCACGTGGGAAAAGGCATGTGTTTCATTTGCTGAGACAAGTTCGATGCCTTCGTCTTTGGGGACGATGGCATCCACGCCGCAGGAGAGATACACCTTGCCCCCGTTCTGTTCGATGAATGCAGCAGCGCGTTGCGGGAACAGCGCGGTGAAGTCGATACGCGGCAGCAGCATGTCGCTGTCCGCACGGGTTCGATTCAAGGCGTCGCGCAGCACGTTCAACAATACTTGCGCGGAAGCCTTGTGAACAGGCGTATTCAGCGCGGCGATACACAAGGGTTCCCACAGTTTGAATGTCAGGTCGGCATCCTGCTTGTGTACCGCGAGCAGGTCGGTGACCGTCATGTCGCTGGATAATCGGAAATTCATGCGGCGCAGGGTGAGCATGAAGCGCACGGCTTTCATGCGCTCGTTCCAGGTCAGTCCGTGCGCCTTGAGCAGCGCGACCAGTAGGTGTAGCGGTGCGGGCAGGCGGGGTGCCTTGAGCGAGAAGTGGCCGTGCAGATCGAGTTGGAGCGGCAGCCGCAGGAAATCCTGCTCGATATCCCCGCCGACCTGCTCGATAAGGCGCAGGGTTTCGCGATAACAGCCGAGCAACAGGTGCTGGCCATTATCGAGCTGTGTGTCATTGTGCAGCACGCCACGCGCGCGGCCACCAAGTTGCCTGGCGCTTTCAAATACGGTGACCGGGATACCTTGTGCCGCGAGTTCAACAGCGGCTGCCATGCCGGCGTAACCGCCGCCGATGATGGCAGGGTTCAAAGCAGATTTCTCCCACATAGGAGAAATGGCGTCTGTTCCCTCTCCCTAAGGGGGAGGGTTAGGGAGGGGGAGTTTCTGTTCAATTTCTGAGCCATGCCTTGAAAGCCAGCCAGAGCTTGAAGTTCGGCGTCAACGACACGCGTTCTTTCAGCACATGGCAGCCGCTGGCGATGATTTCCTGCAGCGTGGCCTGATAGACGGCCGCCATGATGAGGCCGGCACGCTGCGCTTTGCGATCTACAGCGGGCAAATGATCGAGCGCCTGACGGTAGTAGCGTTGCGCCCGCTCGATCTGGAACGCCATCAGCTTCTGGAAATTCTCGGTCTCGCGAGCATTCAGGATGTCTGCGGCGGTGACGCCGAATTGTTGCATTTCATCCATCGGCAGGTAGATGCGGTTGCGCCGCGCGTCCTCGCCCACGTCGCGGATGATGTTGGTGAGTTGCAGGGCGATGCCGAGATCGTGAGCGTATTTCAGCGTCCGCCGGTCTGTATAGCCGAAGATCTCCACCGACAGCAGGCCCACCACCGAAGCGACGCGGTAGCAATACAGTTGCAGCGACTTGAAATCCTCATAGCGCGTCTGTTCGAGGTCCATCTCCATGCCGTCTATGATCTCCAGCAGGTGTTCCTGGGACAGGTTGAATTGCCGGACGATCGGAACCAGTGCCTGGGCCACCGGATGTTGTGGCTGCCCGCCATAAATGGCGGCGACTTCGCTACGCCACCAGTTGAGCGTGGTGCGCGCCACATTGGCGTCGGTACATTCGTCCACCACATCATCCACTTCGCGGCAAAAGGCATACAGCGCGGTGATGGCACGGCGCTTGTCCTTGGGCAGGAAGCGGAAGCTGTTGTAGAAGCTGGAGCCGCTGGAGGAGGCCTTGTCTTGGCAATATTCGTCGGGAGTCATTTCAATTCAAAATCAAACGATAACTGCGTTGGCTGCGTCTTCTGCTCCTTGCCGTACTACTTTGTACTGTCTGCGTCGCCTCATCCTTGCCGCCTTGTTCTCGTTTGTTGTGAATTGAAATCATATTTCAATTTCAGAACCGCAAAGGTGCGCTCTTGGCCAGCATGATAACCCAGTCGAAAGGGCGCAATACGGGGCGGCGATGGAACACGTCGTAATCGGCGGCTGCAAGCTTGTCGAGAATGCGCAGTCCGCCGGCGATGATCATGCGCATCTCCAGCCCGATGCGGCCGCCGAGGATGGAGCCGAGAGGAGCGCCTTGCAGCATCAGGGCGCGCGCCCGGTCCGCTTCGAATTTCATCAGGGCACGCCAGGTGTCGTTGCCGATACCTTGCTTGATCTGATCTTCGCTTACGCCGAAGCGGGCCATGTCGTCCTGCGGCAGGTAGATGCGCCCGATGGCAAAGTCCTTTGCGACATCCTGCCAGAAGTTGATGAGCTGCAGCGCGGTGCAGATGGCATCGGAGTAGGCGATGTTGACGGGAGTGGCATCCTGGTAAAGGTGCAGCAACAGGGTACCGACCGGATTGGCGGAGCGGCGGCAGTAGTCCAGCAATTCGTCGTGATCGGCGTAGCGCTTCTTCACCACGTCCTGTGAAAAAGCGTCGAGCAGGTCGAGGAACGGCTGCATCGGCAGGTCATGCGCCCTGATCTCGGTCGCAAGGTTGATGAACAGGGGTAGCCGGGGTGCTTCGCCCGCCGCGATGCGCGTCAATTCGCCGCGATACTCATCGAGTTGTCGCAGCCGTTCGCTGTCGGGCAGGTCGCCCTCGTCGGCGATGTCGTCCGCTGCGCGTGCGAAATGGTAAATCGCCGCCACCGGCTTGCGCAGCCGCCTGGGCATGAGGATGGATGCAACGGGAAAATTTTCGTAATGGTCGACCGACATCAACGCAGATCGTTCCGGTGCAGCATGAACACGTACTCGTCGCCCGCGCTCACTTCCAGCCAGATGAAAGGAAGTCCGGGGTAAGCGGACTCCAGCGCATCGCGGTTGTGTCCGATCTCGACAACGAGTACGCCGTTGTCGTTGAGGTGTTCGCCTGCGTGCTCGAGGATGTTGCGGGTGGCATTCAGGCCGTCCGAACCGCTGCCCAGCGCCAGCTTGGGTTCGTATTTGTATTCCTGGGGCAGCGTGGCGACCGAGAGCGCATCGACATAAGGCGGGTTGCTGATGATGAGGTCGTATTTTTTGCCCCCGAGCTTGGCAAACATGTCGGACTCGATCAGGGAAATGCGATCTTCCATGTCATAGTCGGTCACGTTGTACTGGGCGACATCCAGGGCGTCGGCAGACAGGTCGACCGCATCGACATGGGCATTGGGGAAGGCATGCGCCGCCAGGATGGCGAGACAGCCGCTGCCGGTGCACATGTCGAGTACAGCGCTTACCCGCTCCGCGTCGCCGATCCAGGGCGCAAGCTGTTCGCGCAACAATTCTGCGATGAACGAGCGCGGCACGATGACGCGTTCGTCCACATAGAAGGACAGGTCGCCCAGCCAAGCCTGATTGGTCAGGTAGGCGGCGGGGATACGTTGCTCGGTTCGTCTCTCGACGATGTCGAGCACGTCGTACAGTTCGGATTGCGTCAGCCTGGCGTCCAGGAACGGATCAAGCCGGTCCAGCGGCAGATTCAGGGTATGCAGGATGAGGTAGGCGGCTTCATCGTAAGCGTTGCCGCTGCCGTGGCCGAAAAACAACTCGGCCTCGTTGAAGCGGCTGACCGCGAAGCGCAAGCAGTCGCGTACTGTCTTGAGCGAAGCGCTCGCCTCTGAAAAATGATTGATGTCCATCTTTAATCTTCTCCCTGTACGCCGGTGAACGTCATTGTGTTGCCAGCAGTTTGACCAGCGTCAAATAGTAGATCTCGGACAAAGCGTCCAGATCATCCACCGCCACGCATTCGTTGAGCTTGTGGATGGTCGCATTCAGCGGGCCGAGCTCGATCACTTGCGGGCAGATGTCTGCGATGAAACGGCCGTCCGAAGTGCCGCCGCTGGTAGAAAGATCAGTCTCGATACCTTGTACTTGCCTGATGGCTGCGCTGACCGCGTCCACCAGGTTGCCGCGCGGCGTGAGGTAGGGCTTGCCGGACAGCTCCCAGTTCAGATCGTATTCCAGCTTGTGCCTGTCGAGGATGGCGTGGACTTTTTGTTTCAGGCCATCCACCGTGCTGGCGGTCGAGAAACGGAAATTGAACAGGATCTCGACGGTGCCGGGCACCACGTTGGTGGCACCCGTGCCGCCGTGGATGTTGGATATCTGCCAGGAAGTCGGCGGAAAATATTCGTTGCCGTTGTCCCAGGTGGTGGCGGCCAGTTCGGCAATCGCGGGTGCGGCCATGTGTATGGGGTTCTTCACCAGATGCGGATAGGCGATGTGGCCTTGCACGCCCTTGACCGTGAGTGTGCCGGACAGCGAACCGCGCCGTCCGTTCTTGATGGTGTCGCCGGTTTTGGCGACAGATGTAGGTTCGCCGACGATGCAGTAATCCAGTTTCTCGTCGCGTTCCTGCAAGGCTTCCACCACGCGCACTGTGCCGTCGACTGCGACTCCCTCCTCATCCGAGGTGAGCAGCAGGGCGATACTGCCGCGATGCTGCGGGTGTTCGGCGACGAACTTTTCGATGGCGGTGACGAACGCGGCAAGCGAACCTTTCATGTCCGCGGCACCGCGTCCGTACAGCATCCCGTCGCGTATCGTCGGCGTGAAGGGATCGCTGTCCCATTTGTTCACCGGGCCGGTCGGCACCACGTCGGTATGTCCGGCGAAGCAGATCACCGGCGCTGTCTGGCCGCGCCGGGCATAAAGATTGTCCACCTCGCTATGGCGCATCTTTTCCAGGCTGAAATCGAGCGGGGCAAGGCGTGCGCCGATGATGTCGATGCAACCGTCATCCATGGGTGTGAGCGAATGGCGGGCGATGAGTTGTTTGGTAAGGTCGAGAGTGCTGCTCATTTTGTATTGTTCAAAGATCCAGGTTTTCGTAATCGGTTGGGTTGAATCCGGTTGCCAGCACTTTTCCATTGTGTTCCAGCACCGGACGTTTGATGACGTTTGGTTTATCAAGCAGCAGGGGCAGGGCTGAAGCGTCATCGCTGATCGAGGCTTTTACCGCATCGGGTAATTGCCCCCAGGTCGGGCCGGTCTTCTTCAATAATTTCTTCCAGCCGACTTGCCGCAGCCAGTCAGAGAGCATGGCCTCGGTGACGCTTTTTTTCTTGAAGTCGATAAATTCATAAGCGATGTCGTGCTCGTCCAGCCAGACACGCGCTTTTTTAACCGTGCCGCAGTTGGGGATGCCGTATAACTTCATGTGCCGGATCCCGGCACTTCGATATTGAGCTTGATGCCGTCGAATTTGACCGCGGACGGGGCGGTCTTTTCTGCGGGGTTGGCGCTCGGGTCGTATGCCTTCATCTTGCTGGTTTGCGAGTAGTCGATCAGCGAAGACAGGTTGCTGGCCGAATCGGCATTGCGCAACGCATCCTCCTTGCTGATGTGGCCGGACTTGTACAGTTTGTACAGAGCCTGCTCGAAAGTCTGCGAACCCTGGGAGACGCTTTGTTCGATCGCGTCGCGGATCTGGTCGATCTGGTCGCTTTTGATCAGGTCGGCGACGAGTGCGGAATTCAGCAATACCTCCACCGCGGGAATCAGCTTGCCCTGCGGGTTGCGAATCAGGCGCTGGGAAATGACGGCGCGCAGGCAAAGCGAAAGGTCCGACAGGATGCTGTTGCGCGCATCGTAAGGGAAGAAATTCACCATGCGGTTGAGCGCGTGGTAACTATTGTTGGCGTGCAGGGTGGACAGGCACAAATGGCCGGTTTGCGCAAAGATCAGCGCATGTTTGAGCGTTTCGCGGTCGCGGATCTCACCGACCATCAGCACGTCCGGTGCTTCGCGCATGGCACTGACCAGCGCGGCGCCGTAGTCCATCGTGTCGGTTCCCACTTCGCGCTGGTTCACGATCGATTTTCCATGGCGGAACATGTATTCGAGCGGGTCTTCGATGGTCAGGATATGTCCGCTCTGGGTCTCGTTGCGATGCTGGATCATTGCGGCCAGCGTCGTCGATTTTCCGGAGCCGGTGGCGCCCACCATCAATATCAGTCCCCGTTTTTCCATCACGAGTTCCTTCAGCACCAGCGGAAGGTTCAGCTCTTCCACGTTGAGCACGTCGCCGCGCACATAGCGGATGACCATGGCGACGCTACTGCGCTGCCTGAATACGTTGACCCGGAAGTTGCCGATGTTGGGGACACGGAAAGAGAAGTTCATCTCCATGTTCAGCTCGTATTCGGCGATCTGCCGCTCGGTCATCATCTCGTAAACGATGCGTTTGACCGTCTCTTCGTCGAGCTTCTGGGCATTCACCGGCATGACCACGCCGTCGATCTTGATGTTGATCGGTGCGCCGACCGACAGGAACAGGTCGGAGGCCTGCTTTTCGGCGGCAAGTTGCAGCAGTGGCGTAATGATCATGTCTTCACCTCAGAAGCAGGATTGTGGATTTGGGAATTGGGATTTGGCCAAATCCAAAATCCCGGTTCCTGAATCCTAATTAGATTCCGCGTAGCAATTCGTTGATGCCGACTTTGCCCAATGTCTTTGCATCCACTTTTTTCACGATGACTGCGCAGTACAAACTGTACTTGCCGTCGGCGGAAGGCAGACTGCCGCTAACAACGACGGAGCCTGCGGGAACGCGACCGTAGTGCACTTGACCGCTTTCGCGGTCGTAGATCTTCGTGCTTTGGCCGATGAATACGCCCATGGAGATCACGGCGCCTTCTTCCACGATCACACCTTCGACGATTTCCGAGCGGGCGCCGATGAAACAGTTGTCTTCGATGATGGTGGGATTGGCCTGCACCGGTTCCAGTACGCCGCCGATGCCTACGCCGCCGGAGAGGTGCACGTTCTTGCCGATCTGTGCGCAGGAGCCGACGGTGGCCCAGGTGTCGACCATGGTGCCTTCATCCACATAAGCGCCGATGTTGCAGTATGAAGGCATCAGAACCACGTTTTTGGCGATATAAGCACCGCGGCGGGCGGCGGCGGGCGGCACAACGCGGAAGCCGCCTTCGCGGAATTCCTTGGAATTGTAGTCGGCGAACTTGGAGGGCACCTTGTCGAAATAATTGGTGAAACCGCCCTTGATGAAGGCGTTGTCTTCGATGCGGAAAGAAAGCAGAACGGCCTTTTTGACCCATTGATGGGTGACCCACTGACCGTCGATCTTTTCGGCCACGCGCAGCTTGCCTTTGTCGAGATATTCGATGACGGTGTCGATGGTCTCTTTCAACTGTGCGTCGACATTGCGCGGAGTAATGTCGGCACGGCGTTCAAAGGCTTCTTCGATGATGGCTTGTAATTGGGGCATGGCGGTTCCTAGTTAAGTTTTTGAGTGAATTCGGCGATGCGTCGTGCAGCTTCCAGTGTTTCATCCAGGCCGGCGACCAGTGCCAGCCTGATGAAATTCCCTCCGGGATTGATTCCTTGCGCTTCGCGGGCCAGAAAGCTGCCGGGTAGAACGGACACATTATAGTCGCGGTGCAACTGTTGCGCGAAGGCGGTATCCGAGATGGGCGTCCTGACCCAGAAGTAGAAGCCGGCATCGGGCTTGGACACGGGCAGTACGGGCGCAAGCAGGGTGGTGGTCTTGGCAAACTTTTCGGCGTAAAGGTGGCGGTTGGCGACAACATGCGCTTCATCGTTCCATGCGGCGATGCTCGCGCTCTGGATCGCCGGATTCATCGCGCAGCCGTGATAGGTGCGATACAGCGCGAATTTTTCCAGCACTTTGGCATCTCCCGCGACGAAGCCGGAGCGCATGCCGGGTACATTCGAGCGTTTGGACAGGCTGGAGAATACGACCAGGTTTTTATAGTCTTCGCGTCCAAGTTGCCGGGCGGCCTGCAGCGCACCGAGCGGCTTGCTCTCGCCAAAGTAGATCTCGGAATAGCACTCGTCCGCGGCGATGACGAATCCATAGCGGTCGCTCATCTCGAACAGATGCTTCCATTCTGACAGGGGCATCACATGCCCGTTCGGATTACCCGGCGAGCAGACATAAATGAGCTGCGTGCGTTGCCATACCGATTCCGGCAACTGGGCGGGGTTCATCGCGAAATTGTCTTCCGGCAATGTGTTGAGGAAGTGGGGCGTGGCGCCCGCAAGGAAAGCAGCGCCTTCGTATATTTGATAGAACGGGTTCGGACAGACCACGGCTGGTTCTGGCTTCGAGCGGTCTATCACTGCCTGGGCGAACGAGAACAGCGCTTCGCGACTGCCGTTCACGGGCAGGATTTGCGTCTTCGCATCCGGTGCCGGAATGCTGTAGCGCTGCGCCAGCCAGTTGGCGATAGCGGTGCGCAACGCGTCGCTGCCGATGGTTGTGGGATAATTCGCCAGTCCGTCCATTCCCGCAACAAGTGCATCCTTGATGAACTGGGGCGTAGCATGTTTGGGTTCGCCGATATGCAGACTGATCGGTTTGAAAGCGTTGCTGGGCGTCACTTCGCCCAACAATTTGGCCAGCTTCTGGAACGGGTAGGGTTGGAGGCGCTGTAAATCGGGATTCATGTTTTCCTAGCTTATTATTCCGGTCCTTTGACCGACTCAGGGTAAACCTGTCTGAAGTCGGGTAGGGAAACGAGCTGCTGTTGTCGATTTTGGGGAATCGCCACATGGCATTATCAGGGTTGCCGAATTATAAAGGCGTAACGAGTGTCCACAAAACAAAATCTGATGCCGATCGCCGGGATACTGAGCGGTTCGATGGTCTGGGGGCTGATCTGGTATCCCTATCGCGTATTGCAGGAAGCCGGCATATCGGGCGCAATGGCGACTTTTCTCACCTACCTGTTGGCGATGCTGTTCGGTGCATTCATGCTGCCGCGCGTGTGGCGCGAGCGCGCTTCCTTCGGTTGGTGGGCGTTGCTGCTGGTGTTGAGCGCAGGATGGGCGAATCTGGGTTACGTACTGGGGATGTTGCACGGTGAAGTGATGCGCGTGCTCCTGTTGTTTTACCTCGCGCCTGTGTGGACGATCCTGTTCTCATTCTGGCTGCTGGGCGAACGGCTTAACCGCTATGGTTATTTCGTGATCATGCTGTCGCTGGGCGGCGGCATGGTGATGTTGTGGGATCCCGGCCTGGGCTTGCCGTTACCGCAGAATATCTCCGAGTGGCTAGGCCTTTCTGCCGGAATGGGTTTTGCGCTTTCCAATGTCACTTCGCGCCGTTCGGCGCATCTTAGCGTGGAAGTGAAATCATTCAGTCTCTGGCTGGGCACGACCGGGCTGACCTTGCCTTTCCTGATGTGGCAGGGAGAAGTGGCCGGCCAGGTTTCGGCGATTTCCGCCCCGACCTGGATGTTGCTGGCGATGATGGGGCTGGTGCTCTGCACGACCAGCTTTGCGGTGCAATATGGCGTGGCGCTTCTTGCGGCGAATCGAGCCGTGATACTGTTCCAGTTCGAGTTGGTGATTGCGGCGATTTCCTCGTATTTTCTCGCTAGCGAGACAATGGAATTGCGTGAGTGGCTGGGTGCGGCACTCATCGTTTCCGCCAGTTTGCTTTCCGGGAGATTTTGTTCCGACAGCAGCCTGGGTTAGACTGCGGTCAGATCAATAGCGGTCATTTTCGAAGCGATGCACGATGCTGGAATTTTCGGACATGAAAAATAAACCCACTCCCTCGGATATCAGCACGTTGTTCAATAATGACGATCCCAAGGTCGTTTGGAAGAAGGCGACCGATATTGTCCGGCGCATGAGTCCGGCTTACGATTTTACGCTTGCACAATCCGTTTACCGGGACGTCATGGCTTTGTTCCGTGGCGAATATCCCGGTTACAGTCCCATCAAGACTCTGTATCACGACCTGCCCCATACGCTGGAAGTATTTCTGTGCGGTGTGAGATTGATGCACGGCGTCCATGTGTCGGGTGATCCCCTGCAGGATGACGAGATCACGTTGATCATGTTGGCGATCATGATGCATGACGTGGGTTATGCGCAGCGCAAAGGGGAAGAGAGCGGGACGGGGGCGCAGTACACGCAAACGCATGTAGGGCGCGGTATTGAATTCATGAGGCAATACTTTGCCGAGCACAAGCTTTCTGTGGCGATGGCGGATGCCTTGACTGGAATGATCATGGGAACGGAGCACAACCGGCCGTTTGCGCGAATCGATTTCAGCAATGAAAGGTCGCGTATGCTGGCTCGTATCGTCGCCACTGCCGATATCACCGGACAGATGGCAGACCGCATCTATCTGGAAAAACTGTTGTTCCTTTACCTGGAATTCAAGGAGGCCAATTTCGGCAGCTATCAGAGCATGTACGACCTTTTGTGCCAGACCAACCGTTTTTACGAAATGACCCGTGAAAAACTGGACAGTGCGCTCGGAGGCATCTACAAGAAACTGGAATTTCACTTCAAAGACACGATGGGTGTCGATCAGAATTATTACTTGCTGGCCATCGAGAAGAACATGGCCTATCTAAACAAGGTTGTCACCAACGATCAGGCTGAACAACTTACGATGCTCAAACGGAATGGCGTCGTCGAAAAATCGCTAAAGCTTGCATAGTGAATTGTATTTACGCTGGTATCGGGAATTGATCCCCAAGTTCCGGGCAATCTGGAGCGTTTCATCTGCTGTATCCAAATACACGACAAATTTATTTGTGAATTTATATTTATGCTTATAATGTTGACGTAATTTTGACAAATATGACTATTTTAAGTCACTGAGCCCTGACCTGGGCGCTATTGAATATTCAGAGAATGCCAATGACAACATTAGCCGCATCTCAGCCGCCTTTTGACAGGCGCAAGCAGCAAAGACAAAAGGACCAGCCCAAAGACTATGGCTGGACACTATATTTGATAGTGGTCACCTTGTTGATGTTCGCGGGATATTTCGTTTCCTATGACCACCTGTACAAGCCCGGCGACAATATCGGCTACAACATAGGTCTGGCTGGCGGGATCATGATGTTGACTCTCCTGATCTATCCGCTGCGCAAACGGGTGGGCTTCATGAAAAACTGGAGTGTCCTGCCCAAGTGGTTCAAATGGCATATGGTTTTCGGCATACTCGGACCGGCCCTCATTATTTTTCATTCCACGTTTTATATCGCCTCGGTCAATGCGGGTGTGGCCATGGCATGCATGTTGTTGGTATCGGGCAGCGGAATATTCGGGCGCTTTTTCTATACAAAGATCCATAACGGACTTTACGGCCGGCAATCCTCATTTCAACAGTTGCAGGGCGACCTGGAAGGATCCGGGGACGTGAAATCCGTTCTCAGTTTCGCTCCCGAAATCGAGAAAAAGCTCGAAGATTTCCGCGATCAGGTGCTGTCGTCCTCGAAGGCGGGAAAACTCAACGGATGGAATTTCATTTCTTTGGGCTTCAGGATCAAGTGGTTTTCCCGAACCCTGATCAGGGAATTGGAAGACGCCATGTACGCGGATGCCAATGCGAAGCAATGGAACGAAGCGCAGATGAAGCGTCTCGACGAGCTTTTTTACCAGAACGAAAAATTCATCCGGACCTATCTTGTCGCCGTACGTGACCTGGCGCAATTCTCAACCTACGAGAAACTGTTTTCCTTATGGCATATATTCCATGTGCCCTTGGTTTACATGCTGGTATTCAGTGCGATCTGGCACGTTATTTCGGTTCACAAATATTAGAAGGTCAACCGTCGCATGAAATCGGCATTCATCAAGGTGTGCTCGCTGGCTTTCCTGGTCTTTTCGATCCATGCACATGCCGATTCTGCAAATGATCTGTTGATGCCCGGCCAGGTGATACAGGGGCATGTCAAATACGAGAGCGAATGCAGCAATTGCCACAAACCTTACGACAAGGCTGCCCAAGCGGGATTGTGCAAAGACTGTCACAAGGAGATCGCGAAAGACATAGCTGACAAAAATGGTTTCCACGGCCTGATGAAGGAAGAGCACCCATGCAAGGAGTGCCACACCGAACACAAGGGACGAGACGCACGCATTGCAAAACTGAACACGGTCAACTTTGACCACTTGACTACCGGTTTTGAATTGAAGGGTGCGCACTTGAGCAGCAAAGTCCTGTGCAAGGATTGCCACTCCCCGCAAAAGAAATACCGGCAAGCGCCCGTCAAATGCATCGGTTGTCACGAAAAGGCGGATAAACACAAAGGTTCCCTGGGGCCGGAATGCCAGAACTGCCACGAGGAAAAAGATTGGAAAACGACCCATTTCGACCACAGCAAAACCCATTTCCCATTGCTGGGCAAACATGCGGATGTGAAGTGCAAGGATTGCCATCCAGACAACAAGTTCAAGAACACTCCGCTTCAATGCAACGAGTGTCATAAAAAGGACGACAAGCACAAGGGGCACTTCGGACCCAAGTGTGAAACTTGCCATAACGAAAAGAGCTGGAAAGAAATCCTGTTCGACCATGACAAGAAAACCAAATATCCGCTGCTCGGAAAGCATCGTGAAACAAAATGCGTCAGCTGTCACAAGGGAGATCTTTATAAGGAAAAACTGAAGACCGACTGTGTTTCATGCCATCAAAAGGACGACAAGCACAAGGGCAAGTTCGGGCCGAAATGCGAGTCCTGTCATATCGAGCGCAGCTGGAAGGAAATCCCGTTCGATCATGACAGGAAGACCAAATTCCCGTTGCTTGGAAAGCATCGCGATGTGAAGTGCAACGATTGCCACAAGGGAGACTTGTATAAGGACAAGCTCAAGATGGACTGCAATTCTTGCCACCAGAAAGACGACAAGCACAAGGGCAATTTCGGACCCAAGTGTGAAACTTGCCATAACGCAACGAGCTGGAAAGAAATCATATTCGACCATGACAAGAAGACCGATTACCCGCTGCTCGGCAAGCACCGCGACACGAAATGCGTCAGTTGCCACAAGGGCGACCTGTACAAGGACAAGCTGAAGACATCCTGTTCCTCATGCCACGACAAAGACGACAAACATAAAGGCGAGGAAGGGAAAAAATGCGAATCCTGCCATCATGAGGATTCGTGGGAAAAGGCTGAATTTGACCACAGGATCTCGCGCTTCCAGCTTACCGGCCAGCACATATTGGCCCAATGCAAAAAGTGTCATCTGACGGTGGTATTTAAGGAGGCGAAGTCGGATTGCGCGTCTTGCCATGCGAAGCAAGACGTGCACAAACGTACCCTCGGCACTGCTTGCGAAACTTGCCACAACACTCGCGACTGGAAGAACTGGGATTTCGACCACGACAAGACCAATTTCAAACTTGACGGGAAGCACAAGGGACTCAAGTGTATCGATTGTCACAATACCCCGGTAAGCAATAAAGTGGTCTTGGCGGCAACCTGTGTCAGTTGCCATGAGAAAGACGACAAGCACAACGGCGATTTTGGAAACCAGTGCGATCACTGCCATGTCGGGCTGAACTGGAAATCGATCAAGGTAGGGAGCCGGCGCTGGATAAACCATTGACGTTGATAACGGACCATTGCCGTTCGTCAGCCGGCTTTACCGTTCATGCTTTTGTCTCGCAACCGATGAGCGGCCGAATGAAATTGCGGACACATACTACAATTGTTGACAGGTAAAAGTGCAGAAGCTATTCACTGTTCGTAAATTAAATATGGATCGAAAATTTGCAGCGAGGTGCCGATTATGGATACGCCAACAACAAGTAACGTGATTGCCAGGATGCTGGTGGCTTTGATGTTCAGCTTTTCATTCTTCGCGACTGCAGCACAGGCGGTCACAGTCGAAAACTCTTTCGACCACTCGAAAACAGGATTTGTGCTCAGGGAAGTTCACGCAACGTTGAAATGCGAACAATGCCACGTCGACGGAATATTCAAGAACACTCCCAAGGACTGCGCAGGCTGCCACAACACCGGAACGAGAGTCGCCGCCCTTCCCAAACCGATAAACCATATACCCACAACCTTTTCGTGTGACACCTGCCATATCAGCGCAGCCAGCTTCCTGATAAAAAGCTTCAGCCATGTCACCATAACCGGTCAATGCGCGACTTGCCACAATGGACAGTCGCTGGGTGTCGTGAGCAAACCGGCGAATCATTTCCCGACCCAGCAGCCGTGCGAGTACTGCCACAAAAATACCAGCACTTTCCTGAGCTACCAGGTCGATCACGTGGCGAATGGTTATGTCGGCAACTGTTTCCAATGCCACGGCGGTCCGGCAGGTGAACCCGGCCCGATCGGTACTTATCCCAACGTGGTCAGTTACAACGCTGCGACCCATTTCCCCTTGACATCCTTCGGCACGACTCCGCCGGACTGCAATGCCTGCCATACGGGCTACTCTACGTTCCTGGGAGCGACTTTTGCGCATACACCGGGTTCCACCTGTACTTCCTGCCATCAGGGGCAATATGCCGGTGTGGTCTCGATCAATCGTTCGATACATATTCCGCTGCCGACCGGGTCTACATGCGCCAGTTGCCATCCGGATCCCACGACGCAGGTACTCCCGACATTCCTGGGAGTGGCGTTCCACACAACCAGTATCGGTAATCCTCCTGCGGGCACTTGTGCGACCTGCCATAACGGCAGCTTTGTCTCGCAGAACGCCCAAACCAAAGGTGTAACCCATATACCGACTACTGCAGATTGCGGGACATGTCATACCGGACCGAGCGGAACACCTGCCAACTCGACCTTGAACTACACAACCTTCCTGGACGCAAAATTCCACCAGACTACTTTGGGAAATCCCCCGACTGTTACATGCTCCACCTGCCATAGCGGGGGCTATGTATCCGAAGGTGCGCAAACCAAGATTGCGGGCCATGTGATGACGACGTCGGATTGCGGCACATGCCACACCGCTTCGAATACCGCAACTTACACGACGTTCCTGGGCGCTACCTTCTCACACGTACCGGGAGTTTATGCATCGTTCCCCGGAGATGGATCGATTGCCACGCCGACCTGTTCGTCCTGTCACAATGGATCTACCGCTACCGGCAAGGTTGCTGGCCACATTGTGACAACGGCGGATTGCAATAGCAGCGGCTGCCACAGTTCGACTTCTCCCAATACGACGGGATGTCCCAATTGCGTGAGTTTTACCGGCGTCATTTTCAACCATATCAATTCAACCACGGGATATACCTCGTTCGGCACGACCGCACCGTCACCGTACACCAAGCGTTGCGATAGCTGTCATAACGGAACAACGTTGCTGGCGCAGCCCGTTAGTGCGGGGCATATACCGACTTCAGGAGCGGATTGCGTTACGTGCCACACCCCGGCCAGCACAGGTTGTGCAAATGGCGGAAATTGCGCGACGTTCCTGAACGCGACACTTAACCACAGCATCGTTGCAGCCGGATCTTGTGGAACTTGCCACCAGGGACAATATGCCGGTGTGGTCTCGATTAATCCCGCTATCCATATCCCGCAATCATCCGGGAATGCATGCGATGTATGCCATACAAATGCGATTACCAATCTGCTCACGGCATTTCCCGCCAACCCGACATTCCTGAATGTGGTGTTCCACAAGACTTCACTGGGAAATCCGCCAACAGGTTTGTGCTCGAACTGCCATTCCGGGACTTACGTCTCGCAAAATGCTCAGTCCGAAAGCAGTGTGATCACAAACCATGTGGCGACGACGGCCGATTGCGTGACCTGCCATACCGCAACGAACACCGCCAATTACACTTCGTTCCTGGGGGCCGGCTTTACCCACTCGCCCGGAACCTATGCATCCTGGCCACCTGCGCAGCCGCCAACGCCGACCTGTGCGTCCTGCCACAATGGCGCGACAGCGACGGGTAAGAATGCCGGCCATCCGGTCACGGCTCTGGATTGCATGTCATGCCACACTACGACTGTTCTACAGGGGTGTCCGACTTGTACACTTTTCGGAATACCGGCGGGAGTAATACACAACACCGCGCCATACAACACGCCCGGTACCTGCGTGACATGTCATAACGGCACGACTGCGATCGGGCTTTCCTCAGACACCGGACATATCCCGATCGGATCCGCGGGATGCGACCAATGCCACTCGGTATATGACGGAGTCGGTTCCATCAACTTCAGCACGGCGGCCGTGTCTTCGATCTCCGTGAGTGGCGTGACGATGTACGGGATGAAGCATTCGGCTGTGACAGGGCGCTGCGACAGTTGTCACAACGGCTCTTATACCGGTCAGGGATTGTTTGGTGCTGTAACCAAGGTATCCAACCACATCCCGACGACGATCATCAGCACTTCTGCCAACACGGACTGCACCAGTTGCCACTCGACGACGATCAATATCACGTCAGGGGCCGCAGACTGGGCAACCGGCGAGAGAATGAACCACAATAATGCGATGGGCGGAGCGCCGAATTACTGCGTGACATGCCATCTTTCGGGTGTCACTTATTTCGAGCCAAATGCGCAAAAGCTCAGCCACAATGGGGCAAGCACATCCAAGGATTGTTCAAGTTCAAGCTGTCATAAACCGCTGGGCACCAAAGGGACTGCGTATTCGTCGTGGGATTGATTTGTTAATTGGCAAACTTATGGTCCAAGCCGGCTTCAGCGAAGCCGGCTTGGATGTTTTGAAATCGAGCGGCACTAATCATGTTCCGAATTAAATTGCATCGTCTGGCCTTGTCATTTTTTGCGGTGATCCTGCTGGATATCGTGTCGCCTTATGCGTCTGCCGAGATCATCGATGACATCACCGTCCATCAGGATGCAAGCGGGGGGACGGATACGGTAATCAAATTCACTGTCCCGATCCAATATCTCCGACATTTCCCCCAAGGCAAATCAAGTTCCACTTCGATCTATTTCAATATCCTTAATACCGTTCCCATTGATGAATGGCAGGACTACGAATCGCACCGGACTCCTCCCTCCGACCTTGTTCAGGAGATCATGGTAACCACGCGTGACCGCGGTACCGGACCCAAGATTCATATCACGTTCTATCGCCCTGCAGAATTCACCGTCGCAATGGGAGGCGACAATCAGACTTTGGTGATTCATGCCAAACCGGTCACGGCCCAACAAAATAACGAAAGCAAACCGGCCCCGGGACAGTCCATTGTCATTCCGGTGCCAGTTGCAGCAGCACCGATCGCCGTTATCGCGGCTACTCCAAAATCCCCTCCGGTATCCGCGCCCTCTGCGGCAACTCCGGCGGTATCTGTCGCCAAGGAAATGCCGCCGGCACCAGCGCCGGCCACTGTTTCAGCGCCTGTGGCAGCATCTGCACCCGTCCCAGCGACAGCACCTGTTGCACCCTCTGGCGATATCACTGCGCCCAAAATAGTGCTGAAGCCTTCTTCATCGAAACCCATTCATATCCCGCTGGGTGGAAAAGACGGGCTCCCGCCCTTTCCCGAAATAGACCAGTACGTCCCGCAAGGAACAACGCCAGCGCCTGCAAACGCATCTCTGACCGACAAGATCGTGATTGCGAACAATCAGGCAGCCGCATTGATGGAAAATGGTGGAAATGCGCTTCTGACCGGCCAGACATTTGCCGCAATTGACTCGTTCAATCAAGTACTCAATCTGCCTCCGAACAAATATACGGAAGACGCCCAATTATGGGTCGGGATCGCAAAGGAAAGATCGGGGCAATTATCCAAAGCCATCCTGGAATTCAATTCCTATTTGAGACTTTACCCGGACGGAAAGTCTGCGAAATGGGTCAAGGACAGGCTCGCCAAGCTGAAATTATCCCAGCCGGCGCTTTTCGCTACCTTGGATAAACAATCCACCGCCCCAGCCAGAGCGCAAAACACCGAATTCCAGTATTCGGAATTCGGCAGTTTGTCGATGTATTACTATCAGGGGGCGAGTCAGACCAACACCGTGGCGAGTGCAGGCGCCGTCCAGACGCCGACGAATTTTTCGCTCGTTGACCAGAAATCCCTGATAACGAATCTCAACATGACTGCAAGGTCATACAACAACGAATATGACAATCGTCTGGTATTCCAGGACTTCTATGCAGCGAACTTTCTCCCGGGGCAACAAAACATTTCCATGCTGGGGGCAGCATATTATGAAATGAGAGACCGGATCGTCGATTATTCGTTCAGGGTGGGTCGACAGTCGGGATTGGGAGGCGGGGTGATGGGCAGATTTGACGGCGTTTCCGCCGGTTATGGATTTGTCCCGAATTGGAGAGTGAATGTCGTGGCAGGCCAGTTGTCCGATTTCACCATTGACAGCAAACCCACCTTTTACGGAGCCAGTGTGGATTTCGGTACCAAGAGCCAGCTGGGCGGCTCTGTTTACGGGATCACCCAACAGGTCAACGGCTTTACCGACCGAAGGGCAGTGGGCGGGAACCTGAGATATTTTGACCAGAGATTCAACATCATGTCCATGGTGGACTACGACGTACTGTTCAAGGCGGTGAATATCTTTACAGTGCAAGGGACTTTGAATGGCGGAGGAAGCGGTACGGACTACAACTTCCTTCTGGATCGCCGCAGAAGCCCGGTCCTGGATATCAGGAATGCGATCAACGGCACCACTTCGACGATCGCAACCCTGATGCAAAACGGTTGGTCCATGAGCGACCTGATCCTGTTGGCTGACCAGCGCACGACAGTTTCAAGCATGGCGCAAGTCGGCATGACCAATCACATGAGCGAGAAATGGTTCATCGGCACCGACTTCACCATTGCAAAGACGGCAGGTATGACTGCCAGTGGAACGCTACTGCCGGACGGAACCACCGGAGTGGAAGGGTTTGTACCTACGATCCCTTCCACGGGCAATACCTGGACGATCACCGAAAGAGCGACCGGACTGGGAGTTATCCGTCCGCAAGACACGACGAACTTCAGCGTGAGTTACTCCAGAGGCGCGCTGATCACTGCGGAAGGATTTCAGGCCAGCAACCACGTCGATCTGCAAGAAAAATGGACGCTTGACTCCACCTTCTTTCTGAATCTCCAAAACGACAACACCGGCGGGAAAATGCACGATATCTCGCCAACGATCAGAGTGGCATACAAAATAAGAAGGAACCTGTCTGCGGACACGCAATTGGGTCTTGATTGGAACAAGACGTCGTCCAGCGTATTGCAATCCACTTCGACCGCATTGCGGGAATTTTTTGCGTTCGGCTTCCGCCTGGATTTCTGACGGGATCCCGAAAACAGCCCCGTCCGGGCCAAGTCCGCTCAGGCCACCGTCACTGCCTTATCCAGATACACATCCTGAATCGCATTCAACAACGCCACGCCGTCCTGCATCGGCTTCTGGAACGCCTTGCGGCCCGAGATCAGCCCCATGCCGCCGGCACGCTTGTTGATGACTGCAGTGCGTACCGCTTGCTGCAGGTCGTTCTTCCCCGACTCGCCGCCGGAGTTGATCAGGCCTGCACGTCCCATATAGCAGTTCGCCACCTGATAGCGCACCAGGTCGATCGGGTGGTCGGTGGTCAGTTCGCTGTAGACCTTGGGGTGAGTCTTGCCGAATTTGATGGCGTTGTAGCCGCCGTTGTTCTCGGCCATCTTCTGCTTCACGATGTCGGCGTTGATGGTGACGGCAAGATGGTTGGCCTGTCCGGTAAGGTCGGCCGCGACGTGGAAATCCTTGTCCGCAGTCTTGAATGCCGGGTTGCGCAGATAGGCCCACAGGATGGTCGCCATGCCGAGTTCGTGCGCGTGCTCGAAGGCATCCGAGATTTCCTGTATCTGCCGGCGCGAATGCTCCGAGCCGAAGAATATCGTCGCACCGACTGCCACGGCGCCCATGTCGAACGCCTGATCCACGCTGGCAAACAGGGTCTGGTCATAGATGTTGGGATAGGTCAGCATCTCGTTGTGGTTGATCTTCACCACGAAAGGAATCTTGTGCGCATAGCGGCGCGCCACCGAACCCAGCACACCCAGTGTGGAAGCGACCCCGTTGCAGCCGCCCTCGATGGCGAGCTTGACGATATTCTCGGGGTCGAAATAGATCGGATTGGGCGCGAACGATGCGCCGCCGGAATGCTCCACGCCCTGGTCCACCGGCAACAGGGAGAGATAGCCGGTATTGGCCAGCCGCCCTTGTCCGTACAAGGCCTGCAAACTGCGCAGGACGCCGGTCTTGCGGTCTTTCATGGCCACGACCCGATCCACATAATCCGGCCCCGGCAGGTGCAGCGTTTCTTTCGGTATCCCGGCACAGCGATGCTTCAACAGGTGTTCCGCTTCTTCGCCCAGCAATTGCTCGATGTTCGTCATGATTTGGCTCCCGGGATGGTTTGGAATGGCGCAACCAGTTTACTCCCAAGTACATGATTTTTGGTGCCCCGGATCAATCAGAGGTATGTATGCTCCAGCTGAATAAACATCATTCATAATCAACAGCTTTTGTGTATTTTCAACGCAGGCAGCCAATATCGAGTTGTCGAGAATATTGCTGAAACTATTGCGTGGTTCGATTCTCGAAGAGTGACCTGCTCCAATG
The DNA here is from genome assembly GCA_027310725.1 of Sideroxydans sp. Lineage (GTDB taxonomy): Bacteria > Pseudomonadota > Gammaproteobacteria > Burkholderiales > Gallionellaceae > Sideroxyarcus. The sequence goes on from DAIDAG010000044.1 coordinate 27,710, forward strand.
TAGCGTCGGAATTGGTTTTGATTATTCGATATTCCGACGAGCGGTTTATTGAGAGCAAGGAAGTGTGTATTAAACTGAATATTGATCAATCCAATATGAGGACATCAAAATTTTTTACTATCCGGGCTTTCGAGCCAACAAATCAGTTTTCAGCCTCGTCATTTGCGTCATATTGACCTTGGCCGGCTGCGGGGGCGGCGGTGCGTCAGCACCGCCTGTCACGTTGAGCAGCATTGCCATCAGCCCGGATCCTGTTTATATCGGGGCAGGCACGACGCTCCAACTTGCAGCGACAGGAGCATATTCGAACGGGACCACCGCAGACCTGACTTCCAGTGTTACTTGGATGTCCGCCAACTCGTCGATTGCCAGTGTAGGAGCAACTGGTTTGGTTACATTGGGAACGGCTGCTACAGTCCCTTCCACTACGAGCATTAGCGCAACGTTTAACGGGGTGACTTCACCACCAGTAATTCTTACAGTCACACTTGCAGGCTCCAGTTCGACGAATGGGCTGCTTACACCTCGTTACGATCATACGGCCACGCTGCTGCACGACGGAACAGTATTGGTGGCGGGCGGGTACAACACGGTTGCTCTGGCCAGTGCCGAGTTGTACACCCCGGGCTCGACGACGAGCACCGGGACGTGGACAGCAGCCGCAAATATGGCCGTGGGGCGTCGTGACCATACCGCCACACTGTTATCTACGGGCCATGTGCTGCTGATTGGAGGAGGGACGGCGTCGGGTGATCTCACCAGCGGTGAAATGTACACGCCTGTTTCGGGAGTCACGCCGGCAAGTTGGACAGCTTACCCCGGCATGCTTACACAAACGCGTTCTTACCATACCGCTACCCTGCTCAACAATTCCGCCAACTTGACAGCTAACGGCAAGGAATTGGTACTGGTGGTTGGTGGAGGCCTGGCAAGTACGGCAGATCTGGTCGATCCATCCAGCCCCCCGGGGACTCGTGCAACGTCAGTACCCGACATTTGGCCACGGTACTCGCACACGGCCACTCTGTTGAATGACGGCACCGTGTTGGTCACGGGAGGATTTGATACTGCTTCTGCCAGTGTGCTTGCTCAAGCCGAGTTGTTCGCGCCAACCGGTGCCTCGGTCGTTGCCACCAGCCCTCTTACAACGCCGCGCTATTTGCACAGTGCCACACTATTGGCCAATGGCCCTGCATCTACCAACGGAAAAGTGCTGGTGGTGGGCGGTATAGACGCCATGGGTAACATTCTCGCCGGTGCCGAACTGTACGACCCTGTTGCCGGAACATGGAGTCCAACCGGCAGCCTTGCAGTCCCGCGCTTTGGCCACATCGCCACGCTGATGACTAGCGGTCCGAATATAGGCAAAGTCCTCGTGATGGGAGGCAGGAATGCCAGCAATCCAACCCTGTCCAGCGCCGAGTTGTACGACCCAGGTACCGGGACATGGAGTGCAACGGCCAATCTGCAAAAGGGGCGCGCCGTGTTCAGTGCCACCTTGCTAAGCACAGGGCCTGATGCCGGCAGCGTTCTTGTGGTTGGGGGGGAAGGGACAGTCAACGGCAACTATGTCGTGCTCCCGGATGTCGAGCTGCATAATTAAAGCCTTTCAGCGGGATAGCTGATGCCGGGTCTGGACGGACGCGACTGACGTCAAAGTGAGCCCCTTCGATGAGCATCATCGGTGTCATCCGACTACCTGTATAATTTTGGGTATTCCAACTTCACCGACTGATATCCCATGAAAAATATCACCCTAGGTACACCACTTTCACCCTCTGCCACCAAAGTCATGCTGCTCGGCAGCGGCGAGCTGGGCAAGGAAGTCATCATCGCGCTGCAGCGCCTGGGTGTGGAAGTCGTCGCCGTGGATCGTTACGAGAATGCGCCGGGACATCAGGTGGCACATCGGGCGCATGTCATCAATATGGCGGACGGCGCGGCGTTGCGCGCCCTGATCGAGAAAGAAAAGCCCGATGTCATCGTGCCGGAGATCGAAGCCATCGCCACCGACATGCTGGTGCAGATCGAGAAAGAGGGCAAGGTACGCGTCATTCCGACCGCGCGTGCCGCGCAGCTCACCATGAACCGCGAAGGCATCCGCCGTCTGGCCGCCGAGACGTTGTGGTTGCCGACTTCCCCCTACAAGTTCGCAGACAGCCTGGAAGAAATGATCGCTGCCACTTCGGCGATTGGCTTCCCGTGTATCGTCAAGCCGGTGATGTCGTCCTCCGGCAAAGGACAATCGAAGGTGGATAACGCCGGCGAAGTGAAGGCCGCGTGGGATTACGCCGCCAGCGGTTCGCGCGTGAACCAGGGCAGGGTCATCGTCGAGGGCTTCATTGATTTCGATTACGAGATCACCCAGCTCACTGTGCGTGCGATCGGCGAAAACGGCGAAACCGAGACCCATTTCTGCGAGCCCATCGGGCATGTGCAGGTACATGGCGATTACGTCGAAAGCTGGCAGCCGATGGCGATGTCCGCGTTGGCGCTACAACGTTCGCGCGATACCGCCAAGAAGGTCACCGACGAATTGGGCGGCCTGGGCATCTTCGGTGTCGAGCTTTTTGTGAAAGGCGACCAGGTCTGGTTCAGCGAAGTCAGTCCGCGCCCGCACGACACCGGCATGGTGACGATGTGTACGCAGCGCTTCAATGAATTCGAGCTGCACGCCCGCGCCATCCTCGGCTTGCCGGTCGACACGACGTTGCGTGCACCGGGCGCGAGTGCAGTGATTTACGGCCAGATGGACGAAAAGGGCATCGCCTTCAACGGAGTCGCCGATGCGTTGCGTGTGCCGGAATCGGACATACGCCTGTTCGGCAAGCCGGAGTCCTTCAAGAAGCGCCGCATGGGCGTGGCCCTGGCGAACGGCAAGGATACCGACGAGGCGAGGACGCGTGCCAAGCTGGCGGCGAGCAAAGTCATCCCCGTAAAGCTGTAAGTACCCGTTCGTACTGGTCCTGATGAAACTACTAGCCATTCGACTAGGCTACAAAAAATCCGTAGCCAAGTCGCTGGTTATCAGGGCGAACGGCCATATGAGAACACTATGATCACAGGTATCCAGCACGCGGCCTTCCTGACGAGCGATCTTGCCAGGTCGCGTGCATTTTACGAAGGAGTGCTCGGTTTGCGTGTTTCCGCCAGCCGTCCGCAGATGAGCTATGACGGCGTGTGGTACGACATCGCGCCGAACCAGCAGATACACCTGATGCTGCTGCCTGACCCCGAGGCTGGCTTGCAGCGCCCGGCGCACGGCGGGCGCGACCGGCATGTCGCATTGGGTGTGCAAGACTTCGCACAATTGAAGAACAGGCTGGAGGCAGCCGGTATCGCTTATACGCAAAGCCAATCCGGCCGTAGTGCCTTGTTCTGCCGCGATCCGGACCAGAACGCGCTGGAATTCAACGAGGTCTCGGCCTGATGCGGCAATCGGCAATTGAAACAGGCACCAGCCCCAAAGCCTGGTATCAGACAGCGTGCGAGCGATCAGGCTTCGTTTGCGATGAGCGCCAAATCGCCGCAATCGACCAGCTGGAAACGTTGTGGCAGCAACTGGTCGAGTTCAAGAACAAGCGCAATCAATTCCTTGGTCGCAGCCTGCTCAGTCCCGATGTGCCCAAGGGGCTGTACATCTGGGGAGGGGTGGGGCGCGGCAAGACCTTCCTGATGGACGGCTTCTATCACTGCCTGCCGTACCGCCGCAAACGCCGCATCCATTTCCACAACTTCATGGTCGAAGTGCATCACGAGATGAAGCTGCTTGCGCGTGAAAGCGATCCGCTGATGGCACTGGCCGACAAGATCGAACGCTCCACGCGCCTGCTGTGCCTGGACGAGTTCCATGTGGATGACATTGCCGATGCGATGATCCTGGGACGTTTGCTATCGGCATTGCTGGAGCGCGGCGTGGTGCTGCTGACCACGTCCAACTATGCGCCGGACGATCTGTATCCGAACGGCCTGCAGCGCCAGAATTTCCTGCCTGCCATCGCATTGCTCAAGCGCGAATTGAAAGTGTTGCATCTCGATAGCAATACCGATTACCGCATGCTGCAGATGGAACGCGATCCGCTCTTCATGCTGTCAGCCGATCCGGCAACCGAAGGGCATATGGAGTCCTTGTTCCAGCGCCTCACGGCCGGCATGCATAGCGAAACGCATACTGTCCGGGTGAGGAGGATCGATATCCCGGTCAGGCGTACCGCACGGGAAGTGGTCTGGTTCGATTTCAAGGAACTGTGCGGCGGAAACCACGACCAGTCCGACTATCTCGAGATCGCCTATCGTTATCCGACGATCTTCCTGTCCGGTATCCCGAAAATGTCTGCCGAGCTTGGGGCAGAGGCGAGGCGATTCACCTGGCTGATCGATGTCCTGTACGACAACCACGTGAAGCTGGTGGCTTCGTTTGGCGCAGGGCTGGCTGAACTTTACGGAAATGACCGTCATGACAGCGAAGCGCAGCGCATCGCCAGCCGCCTGACCGAGATGCAAACCCGGCACTATCTGGAATTGCCGCACCGCACGCGCGGTGTGACATTGGGCGAATCCCATTCCGGCTAGCGCACTTCCGCTGCCTATCCCTGCTTGTGTATGTAGGAAGTGAACTGATCCGCAGGCAAGGGCTTGCTGAAGTAATATCCCTGAACTTCGTTGCATCCCTGCAGGCGCAGGAAAGCCAGTTGACCGGCGGTTTCCACGCCCTCCGCGATGGTCTGCATGCCCAGGCTGCTGGCCATGTTGATGATGGCGGCGACGATTGCCTTGTCGTCCGGATCGTCGGTGATGTCATGCACAAACGATTGGTCTATTTTCAGCTTGTACACCTTGAAGCGTTTCAGATAACTCAACGAAGAATAGCCCGTGCCGAAATCGTCGATCGACATGCGGATGCCCAAGGCATGGAGTTTATCCATCATCTCGACGGCCGCCTGAGGATCGTCCATGGCGACCGCTTCAGTCAGTTCCAGCTCCAGATGCTTCGGCGGCAAGCCCACTTCGTCGAGGATGCCGGTGACCAGTTCCGGCAGGTTGGGTTGGCGGAACTGGGCGGCAGAGAGATTCACAGCCATCACCATGGGCGGAAGCCCGCTATCCATCCAGTCTTTCAATTGTTTGATCGCAGTGCGCAGGACCCATTCGCCGATCTGGATGATCTGGCCGCTGTCCTCCGCGATCGGTATGAACTCGGCGGGCGAGATCGCACCCAGTTCGGGATGCTGCCAGCGCAGCAGGGCTTCGGCACCCACGACGCGGCCATCCTGTATCAATATTTGCGGCTGATAGTGCAATTGCAACTGGCCTCGTGCGCGTGCCTGGCGCAATGCATTGCCCAATTGCAGAGCGCGGGCAGAATGCGCCTGCATCTCCGGTGTGAAGAAACGGAACGAGTCGCGGCCATCCTGCTTGACCCGGTACATGGCGGTATCCGCATTTTTTGAGAGCGTTTCGAAATCTTCGCCATCATAAGGATAGATGGCGATACCGATCGAGCATGTGGCAACGAGCTCTTGCCGTTCTATCTGGAAAGGTCTGGAGATCGCCTCCATCAACTTTGTGGTCACATGAACCGCGCCCTTTTCATCCGTGCCCGGCAAGATCAGAATGAACTCGTCTCCGCCCTGGCGGGATATGGTGTCTTCATCGCGCAACGTCGTTTTGAGTCGCGTTGCGACCTCTACCAAGAGCTGGTCGCCGACGGTATGTCCGAGCGTGTCGTTGATATCCTTGAAATGATCCAGGTCGAGGAACATGACCGTCAATTGTTCGCCGCTGCGCTGTGCCAGGCTGAGGGCGAATGTAAAGCGTTCATTGAGATGGATGCGGTTGGGCAGGCCGGTGAGTTGATCGAAATGCACCAGTTTTTCGATACGTTCCTCGGTCAGCTTTTTCTCGGTGATGTCTTCCTTGATCGCCAGATAGTGCGTCAACCGCCCGTCGGCCTGGCGCACCGGGGAGATCAGCATCGACTCGATGTATTCAGTGCCATCCTTGCGGCGATTGTTCAGTTCACCCTTCCATGTTTCGCCGCGGGTCAGATGCGCCCACATGTCTTCGTAAGTCGATTTTGGGGTCCGTCCGGATTGCATGATGCGCGGATTCTTGCCGATCAATTCGGCCAGGCTGTAGCCGGTCACCTTGATGAAATTCGCGTTGGCGTACTCGATTTTTGCATCCAGATCGGTGATGACGATGCTGTTCGGGCTTTGCTCGACAGCCAGCGACAGCTTGAGCAGATCTTCTTCCAGACGCTTGCGTTCGGCTTCACCGGCAAATCGTTCCAGCGCAAAGCTCACGTCCATCGCCATCTCGAGCAGCAGGTTGCGCGCCGCTTCGTCGAAAGCATGTGCCTCACCTGCATACAAAGTCATTACGCCAACGACGGCATCGCGGCACAAGAGCGGGATCGATGCCGATGCTCCCCACCCGAACCGGGTGCCGCGTTCGTGCCAGGGGGCGGTGGCCGGGTCATTCACGAAATCCTGACACCAATAGGGCTGGTTCTCCCGCAAGGCCGTGCCGGTCGGTCCGCGTCCGGCGGGATCGGCGGTATCCGTCGAGATATGGAGATTTTCGAGATATTCCGTGCCCGAACCGAAGGAGGCGACCACTTTTACCTGCTTGCTCTCCTTATCTACCATGCCGATCCACGCCATTTTCATGCCGCCGAAATTCACGGCATCGCGACAGATGATGGGGAAAAGCTCGGCAATATCGGAACAGCGGACGATGGCCTGGTTGCATTGGCTCAATGCGGCATAGAGTTTGGTGAGCCGCACTATTTGCGCTTCGTTCGCCTTGCGTTGCGTGATGTCGCGCGCCAAGGCGATGAAATGCGGCACCGCCGTCTCAGAGGCCCGCATTCTGGAGACGGATAGATCGAACCAGAATTTTCCGCCGGGCAGGGAGAGTTCATACTCTTTTCCGCCCGACCAGCCGGTTTCATGCGCTTCGCGTATTGCGGACATGCAGATCCCCGCCACCGCGGGAGGCATTACCTCGGCTATGCTTTTTCCCAAAAAGGCTTCTGCGGGGGCTGCCAGCAGATCATTGCGCGAAGAGTGGTATCTGAAAAAATGTCCGTCCAAGCCTACTTCGAAGAGCAAATCCGGTATGGCATCGAGCGTCGATTGCAGCTGGATATTCAAGGCCGAAAGCTGCTGAGTCCTTATTTTGATCTGTCTGCGCAAAACCACTGCACCAAGCAGCGACAACAGCAGCAAACTGCTGATAATAAGCAGGGCTTGCCAGAATGCGGGCGGAATGACGGGCGCCGGAATGTGGCCACCCCAGCTCTTCAGGATATTGAAATATTTGGAGTTCGGATCGGCAACCCAGACCGATAGGTTCCTGTCTATTCCGTTCAGCAGGTCCGGCCTGTGTCCCCGGGCTGTTACATAGAACAGGCGCACGGGCTGAAAAATGACCGGGGTTTCGACCAAGTGGTAATCGTGTTCATGAAAATCGCCGAACTCATGGCTGGAGATCGCCGCGTCTGCCCGGCCGGATTGGGCCAGCCGAAAGGCTTCTTCCAGGGTCCTGGTGGGGATCAGATGTGCTTTCAGGTCGAACCCCGCCAGCATATCCTCGATCGCTTTTTCCTGGATGCCTCCTTCCAGCAAAGCGATGCGTTTGTTCCTGAGATCGAGGACGGAAGAAATGTTGCTGTTGTTGCGGCTGTATAGTTGCGACCAGCTATAGAGGGCCGGGGTCTTGTGAAAATCGAAACGCAGGCTGCGTTCGGCCGAGTAGGCGATGTCGGGCATGAGGTCGATATCGCCTTCTTCGAGTTTCTTCAGGCAGTCTTCCCATTGACACGAAACATAGCTCAGTTGCCAGTCTTCCTTGTCCGCGACGGCTTTCAGGATATCGATCAGAATGCCGGATGCGGCTCCTTTGCTATCGGTGAAGACCTTGGGTTCGTTCTCATAGACACCGACACGTACTTCCGAAGCACCGGCATTTCCTGTCAGGCAAAGGAAACCCAGGCAGAGGAGCGCACGCAGTATCGGCATCATGGTCATAAGTCGCTACAGCAACTTGCCCGAATCCGAGCGCAGCAGTTTACGAACCGCTATGCAAACGGGCATCGTAAGTCGACTGGCAAGCTGCATTGGCTGTCTCCAGCGCTTTTGCGGCTTCGTCCATGACGGCTGGCGGGATGGTGAACAGACCCGGTTTGTGCCGAACCGGCTTCTGGTTCTTGGCCAGAAAGTCTTCTTTGGCTTGTTCTGCGGTTGCTTTGCAAGACGTGAGGTCCGCCAGGATCGTTGCTTCGAATTTCGCCCTGGCTTCGGCCGCTGCCTTTGCCCTTGCCATCGCCTGGGCGCGTGCCTGCGCCATTGCTGCCCGCATCTCCTCGGCGGCCTTCAGTTCCTGTTTGTTCAGGTAGTCCAGATAACCCCATGTCCCGGCCGTAAGCACGATAAGCACGACAGCAACGATCTTTTTAAGCATTTACTCCCCCCAAGTGATTGATATCAGCAGACATCATGATAAACCAATTCAGGCCGCTTTTGCCCGGCCGAAGCGCCGAGTTACGCAATCGATGAGCCCGGCATCCATTCCATCGCATTTTTGCGTGCCCCGATGCCCCGGTATTACGGCGCCGGATTCGGATACAGCCTGTGCACCGCTTCTATTTTTTCCAGGATTTCTGCAGTTAGCGTCACCTCGGCGCTGGCGAGATTTTCCCTGAGTTGCTGCGGCGTAGTGGCGCCGAGAATGACGCTACCGGTGAACCAGCGGGTCCTGGCAAAAGCAAGCGCCATCGTTGCCGGAGCAAGTCCGGCTTCCTGCGCGATGCGCACATATTCCTTTGCGGCAGGTGGCAGGTTGGGCTTGTCATAGCGCTGGCCGAAGCCGGGAAAGAGCGTGATGCGTCCTTTCGCCGCCGGATCGGTGAAGTATTTGCCCGTGAGCCAGCCGAAGGCCAAGGGGCTGTACCCCAGCAGGCCGACTTCGGCGTGACGGCAAGTTTCGGCGAGCCCGCTCTCGAAAGTACGGTTCAACAGGTGGTAGGCGTTCTGGATGCTGACGATCTTCGGCAAACCGAGTTGCTCCGCGCAATGCACAAATTCGGAGACTCCCCACGGAGTTTCGTTGGAAAGGCCGATGTGACGGATTTTTCCGGCTTTGACAAATTCCGCGAGCACTTGCAGTTGCTCGGCGATAGGGGTGCTGTCGCGTTCCTGTGTCACGTCGTAACCGGTTGCGCCGAACATCGGGACATATCGATCCGGCCAGTGGAGCTGATACAGATCGATGTAATCGGTCTGCAAGCGGCGCAGGCTGCCGTCGACGGCCGCGGTGAGGTGTTCGCGGTTGATGCGCGGTGTTTCGCGTATCCATTTGAAGCCTCGTGCCGGGCCGGCGATCTTGGTGGCGACGATGAGTTTGTCGCGTTGCTGCAGCCTGAGCCAGGTGCCGACATGGCTCTCTGTGCGATGCGCGGTTTCGGCACGCGGCGGAACGGGGTACATCTCGGCAGTATCGATGAAGTTGATCCCGTGCGACACGGCGAGATCGAGTTGCGCATGAGCCTCTGCCTCGCTGTTCTGTTCGCCGAAGGTCATCGTGCCGAGAGACAGGGCCGAGACGTTCAAGTCGCTGCCGCCCAATGTTCTGTATTCCATGACTGCTCCTCAATATCCGGGTGAAGTTATTTTAATCCGTTCATCGTGCTAGCATCCGGTCATCATGGTGACTGTCCGGTATTCCGCGAATGTCTGGCAATTTGACAACGCTGTGTAAAGAATCGGCATTGCGTGCCGCAAACATCTATTGGCGTGCCGTTAGTCGAGGGGTGATATGAAAAAAACAAGCATGATGCATTATCTGCCCGAGTTGGAAGGGGGCGTCATTGAGCACAAGCTGGCTGAATTGCAGGCGATATACCCCAAACTCGGAGTTTGTGTGTTACTGCCGGAAGCCGAAAAGGACAAAGTCGGAGGGTTACAGTCGGCTTTTGCCGGGCGCAAGGTCCCGCTGATGGGGGCGATCTTCCCGGCGCTGGTCAAGGAAGGCCATTTTGTCACCCGCGGCGCGTGGCTGCTCTGCTTCAAGGAGATGCCGTATTTTGAGTTGATCGAGAACTTGCCTGAACAGGCGGCGGAAGCAGAACTGCTCGTGGAGAAGATCGCCGGCGACATACGGGCGCAAATCGACCGCACGCCGGACATAACGCTGTTCATGCTGTTCGATGCCATGGTGCCGAACATCGGTACGTTGCTCGATAATCTGTACCTGCATCTGGCGAACCGCGTTCATTATGCGGGAGCGAATGCGGGCAGCGAAACCTTCCAGCCGATGCCGTGCCTGTTCGACGGCGAGCGCATCGTGCAGAAGGGTGTGCTGCTGGTGTTGCTGAGGCAGAACAAAGGGGCGATCCTGGAACACGGCTATCAAACGAATCCGCATACCTCTTATGCGACTTCGACCAGCGGCAATTGCATCTCCCAGATCGATTGGCGCCCCGCTTTCGAGGTGTATCAGGAACTGGTGCGCGAGCATTATGGCGAAGAGGTCACGGCGGAGAATTTCTACCAGTATGGCGTTCATTTTCCGTTCGGCATCGTGCGCGCCAATCATCATGTCCTGGTGCGCATTCCGGTCATGCTGGCCGACGACGGCTCGCTGTTCTGTGTGGGTGAGGTGCCTGCCAATTCCGTCCTGACCCTGCTCAAGGCGCCGACCGTGCGCACGGTCGAGACGCTGCACAATGTGGCAGAAGGCCTGAAAGCCCTGAACGGGGAAATCGATGATGCCGAATTATTGTTGTTCTATTGTGCGGGGCGACGCTTGCATCTCGGGATACCGATGGCCACGACCGAACTGGAAGCCTTTGCCGGACTGACGCACGCGTCGCAGGTCGCCGGCGCGCTTTCGCTCGGCGAGATCGGCGGATCGACGGTGAATGGCTATCCGCTGTTCCACAATGCAACCTTGGTAGCTTCGTGCTGGTAGCATGCAAAACGAAGACATCCTGCCGGTGCTGTATGACCTTGTCGTCACCATCGGCAGCGAGATCAGCGTCAAACCCCTCCTGACGCGAACCCTGCAGCGCCTGCTCTATCACACCTCGTTTTCGGCCGGATTCATTTGTCTGGATGTTCCGGTGTGCAAGAAAGAGGACGGCCTGGTCGAAGTGCATCTCGATGCGGTGGTGGGCGATTTCGATCTGATCGGGGTCATCGGCAAGCCCATTGCTCTGCCGTGTGCGCTCATTTGCGATCCGGCGGGGCGCAAGACAGAACAGGCGGCGTTATTGTCTGCGTTGCGCGCCACGCAGACGCAATACAGGTCTTTTCTCAGATTGCCGATCGACCATTGCGGTGTGATCGTACTGCTTGCGGGAGAGATGCCGGAAACAAATCTTCCCCTGACGACGATGTTGCAACCCGTACTGGCGCACCTGGCGAAGGCCGTCGTGCTGTGCCGCAACAACGATGCCCATACCAGCGGATTGGTGAATCAGCGCGACTTGCTGGAAAAGGTATTCGAAAGCAGTTATTCCGGAGTGATGATCACCGATGCCGGCGGACACATCATCGAGATCAACCCCGCATTCACCCGCATCACGGGTTACGAATCGCAAGAGGTATATGGCAAGAATCCGCACCTGCTGGCTTCCGGGCGGCATGACCACGAGTTTTACCGGGAAATGTGGGCCGACATTGAAAGCAACGGGCATTGGGAGGGTGAGATCTGGAATCGGCGCAAGAACGGCGAGGTTTATCCGGGCTGGCTGAACATCGACTCGGTGCGAGACAAGAACGGCGAACTGCTCTATTACTTCGGCATGTTTTCCGACATCAGCACACGCAAGGAAGCCGAAGCGCAGATTCACCAACTGGCTTTCTACGACCCCCTGACCAGGCTGCCGAACCGCCGCCTGCTGATCGAGCGTCTGCAGCAGGCTTTTTCCGTCGGGGCGCGTAACGGGCAACACGGCGCGGTATTGTTCATCGACCTGGATAATTTCAAGACGCTCAACGATACCAAAGGGCATGATATCGGCGACCAATTGCTGTCCGAAGTGGCGGAGCGGCTTAATGCCTGCGTGCGCGACGGCGATACGGTCGCGCGGCTGGGCGGCGACGAATTCGTGGTGGTTCTGGAGGCGTTGAATACGGCCTCGGACGAAGCGGCAGCGCAAGCGGATACGGTTGCCGAAAAGATACGCGATGTCCTGGGCCGGCCCTATCAGTTGGGCAGGCACACCCACTACTCCACGCCGAGTATCGGAGTGGTGCTGTTTCTCGGTCATCGGCAAAATCTGGACGATGTGATGAAATTCGCCGATACCGCGATGTACCAGGCGAAGACCGCCGGACGCAACACCATTCGTTTTTACGATCCTGTGATGCAGGCGGCTATCGAGGCGCGTGCCCAACTCGAAGAAGACTTGAGGCATTCCCTGGAGCTCCGGCAGCTGTGTCTCTACTACCAGATACAGATGGATAACCGGAATCGTCCCGTGGGTGCAGAAGCGCTGTTGCGCTGGCAGCACCCCGAACGGGGGTTGATCTCCCCGGCACAATTCATTCCGATGGCTGAAGAGAGCGGACTCATCATACCGATCGGGCTTTGGGTGTTACAGACCGCGTGTGCGCAACTCAAGGCCTGGCAGGGCGATGCGCGGACACAACGTTTGACAATGGCGGTGAACGTCAGTGCGAAACAGTTCCGCAGCCCGGATTTCGTTGCGCAAGTTGAAAGCACACTGGCGGAGATGAACGCGAAGCCGGCGCTGTTGAAGCTCGAGTTGACGGAAAGTATCGTGCTGGAAGACGTAGAAGGGACCATAGCCAAAATGCGCGAGCTGAAGAGGGTGGGTGTGAGCTTCTCGATGGACGATTTCGGGACGGGCTACTCTTCGCTGCAATATCTGAAACGCCTGCCGCTGGACCAGATCAAGATCGACCAGTCCTTTGTGCGCGACATCGTTACGGATTCCAATGATGCCGCAATCGTGCAGACCATCATCGCGATGAGCGAGGTACTGGGACTGAGCGTGATAGCCGAGGGTGTGGAGACGGAGGCGCAGCGCGAGTTTCTGGATTTGCGCGGATGCCACGCTTTTCAGGGTTTCCTGTACGGCCGGCCGGCACCGCTGCAGGATTTCGAGGCGAGACTGAGAGAGATCAATGTCAACGTATAACGTCAATCTGCATGAGGCCGTCTACTCCTTGTCGGACGCGCTTGATCTGGTAGGCGTCACGCATATCCATCACGGCAAACGCGTTGCCTACATGGCGACCGAGTGCGGCAAGCAACTGGGCTGGAAGGGGGCTCGCCTGGACGAGCTTTTTCAGGCAGCCATCTTGCACGACAGCGGGGTATCCAGAACCACGGTGCATGCCAGACTGACCCAGCTGGCATGGGAGGACGAGGCGGATCATTGCAGGCTCGGCGCCGAATTGCTGGCCGGCAGCCCTTTATTGAAACACTTGTCGGATACCGTGCTGCACCACCATACGCATTGGAGTGTACTCAAGGATCTGGATCTGCCGCCGGAGGTCAAGCTGCGCGCAAACTGCATCTACATGGTTGACCGGGTGGATGTGCTGGCGTTGGGTTATCAGGTCGGCGGGGAAGATATCCTGCTGGGCAAGGATGAGATCAGGCACAAGATATTCGAACGTCGCGGCGACTGGTTCTGCCCGGAGCTGGTCGATGCTTTTATGGAGATATCCGGCTCCGAAGCCTTCTGGTTCACGCTGGAGAGCGACGATGTCAACGCGTATCTGGCGACCTGGTTGTCGCATTTTCCGGATCAGACCATGGAGTTCCATGAGTTGCGCAGCCTGGTGCATGTCTTCTCATGTATCGTCGATGCAAAAAGCCCCTTCACCAAACAGCATTCCGATGGTGTCGCCAAACTTGCTCGACATATCGGCGGCTTGTTCCGGCTGCCGGAAGCAACCTGCGAAATGCTGGAGTTGGTCGGCTTGTTGCACGATATAGGCAAGTTACGGGTACCGGATAGCCTGCTGGAGAAGCCGGGTAAGCTGAATGATGCCGAGATCGCCATCATGCGGCGGCACAGTTTCGATACTTACAGCATTTTGAAAAACATCAAGGGGTTGGAGCAGATCAGCTTGTGGGCGTTACAACATCATGAGCGGATGGACGGCACGGGCTATCCATTTCAATCCAAAGGCACCGATCTCTCTTTGGAAGCGCGTATCGTCGCTGTGGCAGATGTATTCCAGGCGCTGGCACAAGCGCGTCCTTACCGGGGGCCGCTGGAGCTGCAGGTGATAATGACCTTTCTCAAGCTGGAAGCCGAGGGAGGCAAATTGGACGAGAAAGTGGTCGCGACAGTGGGGGCGAACCTGCAGGGATGTTGGCAAGCCGCTGCAGGACACATGCAGTTGTAAACCGCCCCTTATTACCCGTGCGTATTGGACTGTGCCGAGAACTGCGTCAACTCTACCAGCGGTGCCGGCTGCCAGCCGGGCTTGCGATGTTCGGCCACGACATTGGTGAAGATGCCGCCGCGCACGTAGAACTTGGCGGTCAGGCGCATGAAGCGGGGTTGTATGGCGGCGACCAGATCGTCCAGTACGCGGTTGGTCACATCCTCGTGGAAATGCCCTTCGTTGCGGAACGACCAGATATAGAGCTTCAGGCTCTTCAACTCCACGCATTTTTCGTCGGCGATGTAATCCAGGATCAGGGTGGCGAAGTCGGGCTGGCCTGTTTTGGGGCACAAACAGGTGAATTCCGGGATCTCCATGTGGATGTGGTAGTCCCGTTTGGGCTGCGGGTTGGGAAAAGTTTCCAATGTCTTAGTGGGTTGGCTGGTCATTTGGTGAGGTGCCCGGGTTCAGTTAGAATGCGGCGCATTATATCGTCAGCCTGAATCAAATTGCGTCTCGCACATATAAAGTTAGCCGGTTTCAAGTCCTTCGTTGATCCCACCCACATCTCCCTGCCCGGGCAGCTGGTGGGTATCGTCGGTCCGAACGGCTGCGGCAAATCCAACGTGATCGACGCACTGCGCTGGGTGTTGGGCGAGTCCCGTGCCTCGGCTTTGCGCGGCGAATCCATGCAGGACGTCATTTTCAACGGTTCCGGTAACCGCAAACCGGTGGCGCGTGCCAGCGTCGAACTGGTGTTCGACAATTCTCTGGGCAAGGTCGGCGGGCAGTGGGCGACTTATGCCGAGATCTCCATCAAGCGCGTCCTGCAGCGCGACGGCGATTCCAGCTACTACATCAATAATCAATCCGTACGCCGCAAGGACATCACCGATATCTTCCTCGGTACCGGAGTCGGCGCGCGCGCCTACGCAATCATCGAGCAGGGCATGATCTCGCGCATCATCGAGGCCAAGCCGGAAGAGTTGCGTGTTTTCCTTGAGGAAGCGGCCGGCGTTTCCAAATACCGCGACCGTCGCCGCGAGACTGAATTGCGCCTGGGCGATACGCGCGACAACCTGTTGCGCGTTTCCGACATTCTGCAGGAACTCGACAAGCAACTGGTACATCTGGGCGAACAGGCAGAAGTGGCCAAGACCTATCGTGAGCTGGAAGCGCGGCGCGAGACCACGCAACGCCTGTTATGGCTGGTGAACAAACAGGAAGCCGAGTCGCGTCGTGTGCGTTTTGCGCAACAGGTGGAAAAGACCAGGAACGACCTCGAAGCCGAAATCGCCAGGCTGCGCGAAGTGGAGAGCAAGCTGGAAACCGCCCGCAGCGAGCACTTCGGCCTGTCCGACGCGCTGCATGCCAAGCAGGGCGAGCTGTACGCGACCAATGCCGAAGTGGCGCGGCTGGAACAGCAGATCGCCTTCCTGGTCGAGCAGCGCAACCGGCTTTCGCAACAGATACAGAACGGCGAACGCCAGATCGCGCAGCAGCAGACTCAGTTGCAAGGGCTGCGTACCTTGCGTGCACACTGGCAGCAACAGCAGGAAGATGCGGTCGTGCGCGTGGCGGTATGCGAGAACCGCAGCGAGGCCGAAGCGCAGAGCCTGCCGCAGGTCGAAGAGGCGGCGCGCGCGGCGCAGGATCGTCTCGGCACGATGCAGCGTGAGCAGATGCTGGTCCAGCAGCAATTGCAGATATTCGAGACCCAGCGCGGGCATGTGCAGGGCAATGTGCAGCAACTGGACAGCCGCCGTTCGCGCCTGATGCTGGAACGCGACAATTTGCCCCAGACTGACGTCGGCTTGCTGGAGCAGAACCAGCAACAACTGATCGAGATGCAGAATGAATACGAGATGCAGCAACAGCAACTGGCGGAATTGCAGGAGCGTTTGCCGCTGGCCGATGCCGAGCGCCGCAGACAGCGCGATGCCGTGCAGGAACTCGAGCGGCAACTGGCGAAGACCGACGCGCGACTGAACGCCCTGCAACAGCTGCAGACACAGCTCGATAACGACAAGAACCTGAAGGCTTGGCTGACGCGGCACCAATTGGATAGTGCGCCGCGCCTGTGGCAGTCCATCCGCATCGATCAGGGTTGGGAAGACGCGCTGGAGTCGGTGTTGCGCGAGCGCATCAATGCTCTGGCGCTGCCGAACCTGGAAGATGCTGCAGGCTGGAACGATGCACCGCCGGCCAAGCTGGCCGTGTATGCGGCGGATGGCTCGCGCCCGAACAATACGCCTGTGCATGCCGGTCTGACGCCGCTGGCGAGCTACGTGCACTGTCAGGATATGCAAGCTGCGCCGGTGGTGGCGGATTGGCTGGCAGGGGTGTATGCCGTTGCCGGCCTGGACGAGGCATTGAGCCAGCGTGCCAATCTGCCTGCCGGCTCCTGGCTGGTGACGGCGCAGGGCCATCTGGTCGGTGCGCACAGCGTGCTGTTCCATGCACCGGACAGCCAGTTGCATGGCGTGCTGGCTCGCCAGCGCGAGATCGAACAGTTGCAGCAGGAAACGCAGCTACGCAGCGAAGCGCTGGAGCACGGAAAGCAACAGTCCGCGCTGGCCGAAGAGGCCTATCGCTCCGTCGAAGGGCGCATCGCACCCTTACGCAATTCAAGCAGCGACCTGCAGCAGCGCCAGCACAGCGTGCAGATGCAGATCCTGAAGCTGACCCAGGCCAACGAACGCACGCAGGAACGCAACGTGCAGATCGCGCAGGAACTGGAAGAACTGGCGGACCGCATCGCGAACGAGCAGCGCCAGATGGAGGAGATCGCCGAGCAGACGGCGATACAGCGCGAGAAGCTGGCATCGCAGCAGATGGAAAGCGATCAGGCACGGCAGCAGTCCGGCTTGCAGGACAATCTGTTGCGCGAACAGCGCGATCGCGCGCAAAAGGCGCAGCACGAGTTGCAGGAAGCACGTTTTTTTGCCAAGACTTGTGCGGAGAAACTATCCGACCTCGAACAAAACCTGAAGCAGCATGGCGAGACGCTGACGCAACTGGAAGAGGCATTGGCGCACAGCCGCAACGAGCAGGCCAACCTGAGCGAAGGCGAAGCCGATATCCAGCTGCAGGGCGCTTTGCAACAACGCCAGGTGCATGAGCAGGCATTGGCCGAAGCGCGCAACACGCTGGAAAATGCCACGCTGAATCTGAACCGCATGGAGCAGGAGCGCATGGCCTGCGAGCAGAAGCTGCATCCGCTGCGCGAGAAGGTCGGCGAGATCACGCTGAAGGAACAGGAAGCGCGGATCCAGTTCGAACAGTGGGCGGAACAACTGCAGGGTGTAGACGAAGAACCGTTGCTGCCGCTGATCGAGGGCGCCAAGGCGGGCGGGCTACAGAACGAATTGACGCGTTTGGCCAACGAGATCACCGCGCTGGGCGCGGTGAATCTGGCAGCGCTGGAAGAGTTGCAGTCGGCGCAGGAGCGCAAGACCTATCTGGATGCGCAGGCCAAGGACTTGAACGAGGCGATCGAGACCTTGGAAGACGCGATCCGCCGCATAGACAAGGAATCACGCGACCTGTTGATGGCGACCTACGAGGAAGTGAACCGCCATCTGTCCGAACTGTTCCCGATCCTGTTCGGCGGCGGCGACGCGAAACTGGTGCTGACAGGTGAAGAGATCCTGGACAGCGGCGTGCAGGTGATGGCACATCCGCCCGGCAAGAAGAACGCTTCCATCCATCTGCTGTCCGGCGGCGAGAAGGCACTGACCGCCATTGCCCTGGTTTTTTCGCTGTTCCAGCTCAACCCGGCGCCGTTCTGTGTGTTGGACGAGGTGGATGCACCGTTGGACGACACCAACACCGAACGATTGTGCAAACTGATCCAGAAGATGTCGGACAAAACGCAGTTTGTCTACATCAGCCACAACAAGATCACCATGGAGATGGCGCAGCAGCTCATCGGCGTCACCATGCAGGAACGCGGCGTATCCAAGGTGGTGTCGGTGGATATCGAAGAGGCGTTGAAGTTGCGCGAAGACAGCGGTGGTAAAACCGCTGTTGCAGCTTAATCGCAGCTGGAGCTGATTGTTTTGCGGGCATCCTCCAGGCGTTGTGCGCGCGTGGCATCATCCATAAAAGAGGGATTGCCGTTGGCATCGTAAGTAACGATACGCGGGCTTTGTTCCAGCGCCTGGGAGCTTTCGCGTGCAGCAGCACAGTTTTTCTTCTTGGCTTCGGTCTCCGCATCCTTTTGAGCCTGTTTTTGTGCGGCTTCTTCTTGTGCCTTCTTGGATTTTTTCATTTCAGCCTCGCGTTCGGCGGCACTCTTGGGGGAGTGGGCGGCAGGAGCTTCCGCACGTTCTTTGCCCGCGATGTTGCGCACGGTTTCGGTCGTTACATCGGGAGGCGGGGTATCCGAGTAATGCACTTTCCCTTCGGCATCCACCCATTTGTTCAGTGCGGCGTGGGCATTCAGGGACAGTATCGACAGTGCGATAACGAAAAGATAGTGCTTCATGAGGTCATCCTCCAAGATTGATGGTCGCGAAACTAGCTGTTAATTTGCCCCGCGTCAATTTATGATAGCGCCCGGGTTTTAACCTGGCTACTAATCTCAGAAGTCCGGGAACGACTACCAGCGGAGTTGCAAGCCGAAATGTCACGTACACAATCGCAGGCAGGAATCAATCAGGATTATTTCCAGATAGAAAAGAATCAGGAACTGGTACTCCGATTGTTTCGTTCCTATTACCGAGCGCACCAGAATTCAGGAAAACTGTTCGACGACCTGCCGGATTTTTTCCTGGTCAAGCCGATCGACCTTAAAAATGCAGATTTGACGACGCGGCCTTCCGACAAGCTGATAATTGACGACTGCGTGAATCGGGCACAGGAGCGCAGGGGATATGTCGGAGTCAGCAAGCGGAAGAATCCCAAGCTGAACTATTATTGGCTGGAGCTGGCCGTACTTCCGTTCGTGTTGGGTGACCCCGTGTCGGAGAACAACAAGAACGAGTTCTTCTACGTTCTGAGCAATTTCATCGAATACACAAAACGGCATCCCAAAGTCTACGGGGATATCACCGCCGAGATCGATTCCGACAAGGATCTGGCGTTGATGCTGAAAGAGATCAACAGGCAAGGCATCAGCCTTGGGGAATTGTTGCAGGTCTACCCCCAGGAGATGCTGGTCCAGTTTAACGCGAACTGGCCGATCAGCGAAGTGAACAAGCTGTTGATGACACTGAAAGACAACGATCAGAGCTGGTGTGAAGTCTTTTTCGAGTATCTGATCTATGTCATGGGCAGAAAGGGCAAGGGCGGCTAATCGCAGTGAGACCGCTGCGCAAGTTTTGATATAATGCGCTCTTTGCAGAGGAAGGTTCCCATGCGTATTACCCAAAAAGCCCTCACCTTCGACGATGTACTGCTGCTTCCGGCACATTCCAACGTCTTGCCGCGCGACGTCAGCCTGCGTACACAGCTAACCCGCAATATCACCTTGAACATACCGTTGCTGTCTGCGGCGATGGACACCGTCACCGAGGCACGCCTGGCGATCGCCCTGGCGCAGGAAGGCGGCATCGGCATCGTACACAAGAACATGACCGCCAAAGAGCAGGCGGCACAGGTCTCAAAGGTCAAGCGTTTCGAAAGCGGCGTGGTGAAGGATCCCATTACCATCGCGCCGAATATGACTGTGCGCGATGTGCTCAATCTGACCCGGCAGCACAAGATATCCGGCTTGCCGGTGCTGCAAGGCAAACAGGTCGTCGGTATCGTGACCAACCGTGACCTGCGTTTCGAAAGCAATCTCGACCAGTCCATCACCAATATCATGACGCCGCGCGAAAGGCTTATCGTCGTCAAGGAAAACGCCAACCGCGACGAAGCGCGCAACCTGATGCACAAGCACCGCATCGAACGCGTGCTGGTCGTGAACGATGCGTTCGAACTGTGCGGGCTCATCACGGTGAAAGACATCCTGAAATCCAGCGAACACCCCCTGGCTTGCAAGGACCATTACGGTCGTTTGCGCGTCGGCGCAGCGGTGGGAGTGGGTGAAGGAACCGAAGAGCGCGTGGCGTTATTGGTCGAGGCGGGCGTGGATGTGCTGGTGGTGGATACTGCCCACGGCCATTCCCAGGGCGTGCTGAGCCGGGTGCAGTGGGTCAAGAAAAACTATCCCAAGGTCGATGTGATCGGCGGCAATATCGCGACCGCAGCCGCGGCCAGGGCGCTGGTCGACCACGGTGCGGACGGCGTCAAGGTCGGTATCGGTCCCGGATCGATCTGCACCACGCGCATGGTGGCCGGTGTCGGCGTTCCCCAGATCACTGCTATCCAGAATGTGGCGGATGCCCTGGCGGATTCCGATGTACCGCTCATTGCCGACGGCGGAGTGCGTTTTTCCGGCGACATTTCCAAGGCGATCGCGGCCGGTGCGCATGCCGTCATGCTGGGTGGACTGTTTGCGGGCACCGAAGAAGCGCCGGGCGATATCGAGTTATACCAGGGGCGTTCCTACAAATCCTACCGCGGTATGGGCAGTCTGGGTGCGATGCAACAAGGTTCCAGTGATCGCTACTTCCAGGAAAACGAGGGCAACCAGGACAAGCTGGTTCCGGAAGGCGTCGAGGGGCGTGTACCCTACAAAGGCAGCGTACTGGCTGTGATACACCAATTGCTGGGAGGTCTGCGCGCGAGCATGGGTTACCTGGGCTGCCCCGATATCACTACCGTGCATGCCAAAGCGGAATTCGTCGAGATCACCTCTGCCGGTATTCGCGAATCGCATGTGCATGACGTGCAAATCACCAAAGAAGCGCCGAACTACCACATAGACTAGGATTTTGGAACCGGGATTTAGGATTTGGGGAGGAGACTCCTGGATTCGCCTAATTCCTAAATCCTAAATCCAACATCCTGAGAAACCATGCACAAAAAAATCCTAATACTCGATTTCGGTTCCCAATACACCCAGCTCATCGCCCGTCGCGTGCGCGAAACTCATGTCTATTGCGAGTTGCATCCGTGGGACATGACAGAGGCGGATATCAAAGCTTTCGATCCCGCTGGAGTCATTCTATCCGGCGGCCCGAATTCGGTTTACGAGGATGAGACGCCCAAAGCGCCGCCTGTCGTGTTCGAGTTGGGTGTGCCGGTGCTGGGTATTTGCTACGGCATGCAGACCATGGCGGCACAACTTGGCGGCAAGGTCGAGAGTGGCAAAGTACGCGAGTTCGGTTATGCCGAGATTCGCGCTCACGGACATTCCAGATTGTTCGACGGTGTTCAGGATAAAACCAATGCGGCAGGTCACGGCTTGCTTGACGTATGGATGAGCCACGGTGACAAGGTGACGGCGCTGCCGCCCGGTTTCTCTGCCATTGCTTCCAATGCCGCGACACCCTATGCTGCGATGGCGGACGAAGCGCGCCGTTTCTATGGAGTACAGTTCCATCCGGAAGTCACCCATACGTATCAAGGCAAGGCTATCCTGGCGAGATTCGTGCACGATATCTGCGGTTGCGGGCAGGACTGGAACATGCCGGACTACATCGTCGAGGCGGTGGAGAAGATACGCGCGCAAGTGGGTAATGAAGAAGTCATTCTCGGCCTGTCCGGCGGCGTGGATTCTTCCGTGGCGGCGGCGCTGATCCATCGCGCCATCGGCGACAAACTGACCTGCGTGTTCGTGGACAACGGCCTGCTGCGCCTGCACGAAGGCGAGCAGGTGATGGAGACTTTCGGCAAGAATCTGAACATGAAAGTCATCCATGTGGATGCCAGCGGCGAATTCATGAAGCATCTTGCCGGCGTGACCGACCCGGAACAGAAACGCAAGATCATCGGACGCGAATTCGTCGAAGTGTTCCAGCGCGAGTCCGCGAAACTGAAACAGGCCAAATGGCTGGCCCAAGGCACCATCTACCCGGACGTGATCGAATCCGCCGGAGGGAAAACAAAGAAGGCCCACACGATCAAGTCGCACCACAACGTCGGCGGGCTGCCGGAATCCATGCACCTCAAATTATTGGAACCTCTGCGCGAGTTGTTCAAGGATGAAGTGCGCGAGCTTGGCGTGGCATTGGGTTTGCCGGCAGACATGGTTTACCGCCATCCGTTCCCGGGGCCGGGCCTGGGCGTGCGCATCCTGGGCGAAGTGAAAAGGGAATATGCCGAATTGCTGCGTCGCGCCGATGCCATTTTCATCGAAGAGCTGCGCAACACCCGGGATGCCAGCGGCAAAAGCTGGTATGACCTGACCAGCCAGGCTTTCACGGTGTTCCTTCCGGTGAAATCGGTCGGCGTGATGGGTGACGGGCGCACCTACGAATGGGTGGTGTCCTTGCGTGCCGTGCAGACGCAGGACTTCATGACGGCGCACTGGGCACATTTGCCTTACGAGCTGCTGGGCAAGGTGTCGAACCGCATCATCAACGAGGTGCGCGGCATCAACCGTGTGGTCTACGACATCTCGGGCAAGCCGCCTGCCACCATTGAGTGGGAGTGACGCGTGATCTTGCTGCGGCGCAGATAGGAACTTAAGATCCGGCATGCGTCCTTCCGCAATCTACCGTAGGACAGATGTGCCCGGGTTGCTTGGATTCGGGGCGGTGTATGCGCTGCTCATCAAACTCAATCTCACCTATCTCACCAGTGACGGAAATATTTCGCCGGTTTGGCTGCCCAGCGGATTAGGTCTCGCCGCATTGTTGATAGGCGGGAAAAAATACTGGCCCGCCATTCTTGTTGGCGCAATGGCGACCTATCTGGCTGTCGGGCGTTCTCTTCCGGTCGCATTCTGTATCGCATCGAGCAATACCATCGAGCCCCTTCTTGCGGTGTGGCTGCTTTCGCGCATCAGGCGTTTCGACCCGAAACTGCAATTTTCGGGAGATTATCTTTGGCTGATTTCCATCGGGGCTCCCGTTGCGGCGCTGGCCGCATTCATAGGCGCTGCCGGCCTGACGATGGCAGGCATTCTGCCCCGTGACGCCATCGTTCTGGAATGGATGTCCTGGTGGCGCGGAAACCTGTTTGGTATCGCAATACTCACACCCGCCTTGCTGATCTGGCGCAATTGGCCGGCGGGCTGGACAAGAGGCACCGGCAGGGGCTTTGAGGCGTTGATGTTCATCATGCTTGCGTTCCTGACAAGCCTGGTGGCTTTTCATGGCTGGACGCCCCAATCCGTATCCGGCTTCCCCTTGGGGTATCTGATGTTCCTGTTTGTCAGCTGGGGAGCGCTCCGCTTCGGGCGGCATGGCGTTACGCTGATACTGTTGATGTCGGCGATACAGGGAATCCTGGGTTCCCTGGACGGTGTGGGTTTTTTTGCCACGGATATCAATACCGGATTGGCGAATTTCTGGCTGTTCATGATGAGCATGACCGTCGTCGGGATCGTGCTCTCGACCACGATCCTGCACCACCGGCGTGATGCCGGGGCCTTGCGCGAAAGTGAGTCGAGGCTGCATGAGATCCTCGATCATGCGCCTGTCGGTGTCTGGCTGGTCGGACCGGACGGGAAATACCGGTTCGTGAACAGGCGCTTTTGCGCCTCCACAGGCATTCCGGAAAGCGCATTTTTGAACACCAAACACTTGCCTGATCTTTTGGGCGAGGAGGTTGCGGCGAATTTCCTGGCTTCGGATCGTACCTGCCTGACCCAGGACGCGCCCTTCGTCTCGGTCGAACCGATCACGCTGGTGGACGGGAAATCGCATCAGTTGGAGATCACCAAGTCTAAGCTGCGCGATACCAAAGGCGAAGTGGTCGGCGTCATCGGTATTTCCGTGGATGTCACCGCACGCAAACAGGCCGAAGAGGCACTGCGCGAAAGCGAGGCACTATGGAGTTTTGCGCTTGAAGGCGGCGGCGATTGCGTGTGGGACTGGAACCTGCAAACCAACGAAGTATTGCTTTCAAAGGGTGGCAAGGGCATGTTCGGGTTCGCCGACGACGAAATCGGCAACAGCATGACGGAATGGAATGCGCGCGTTCATCCGGACGACATTGCCCGTTTGCTGGCCCATATCGGGGATTTTTTCCGCGAAAAACGTGACAGGTTCGCCGCCGAATATCGCGTACGCTGCAAGGACGAGAGCTGGAAATGGATTTTGACCCGCGGCATGGTGGCGCATCGCGCAGACGATGGCACGGTGGTGCGCATGATCGGCACGCACACCGACCTGACCGAGCGCAAGCAGGCTGAAGAGACCATCCAGCGCCAGGCAAACTACGATGCGCTCACCCAGTTGCCCAATCGTCACCTTTTCCGCGATCGTCTGGAACAAACCATCAGGGCATCCAAGCGTGACCATTCACCGTTTGTACTCCTGCTGATCGACCTCGATCATTTCAAGGAGGTCAACGATACCATGGGGCATGATGCCGGTGACTTCTTGCTGGTGGATGCCGCACAACGCATCCAGCACTGCATGCGCGAATCCGATACGGTGGCACGCATGGGAGGGGATGAGTTCGTCGTGATCCTGCCGGACATCAGCGATACCGCGAGTATCGAGCGGATTGCGATGGCGATCATCGAAAAGCTGGCCGCCCCTTTCCTGTTGGGCGAAGAGAAGGCTTTCATTTCCGCCAGCATCGGCATCACGCTTTATCCCAACGATGCAGGGAGCATGGAAACACTGCTGAAGAACGCGGACCAGGCGATGTATGTCGCCAAAAATCTGGGACGCAACCGTTTCAGCTATTTCACGCCCGTATTGCAGGAGAACGCGCAGAAGCGCATGCGCCTGGTCAACGACCTGCGCGACGCCCTGGCGTCCGGCCAGTTCTGCGTGTATTACCAGCCTATCGTTGAACTGGCGACGGGAGATATCCACAAGGCCGAAGCGCTGATCCGCTGGATGCATCCCAAACGCGGCATGGTAAGTCCTGCCGAGTTCATTCCGCTGGCAGAAGAGATAGGCATGATCGTCGAGATCGGCGATTGGGTGTTGCGGCAGGCAATGCATCAGGTGAAGCGTCTTCAGGCGAGCCACCACAAGGGTTTCCAGATCAGTGTCAACAAATCCCCGGTGCAGTTCCACAACGACAATCCGCAGAAGACCGCGGAATGGCTGAATGAATTGGATCAGAACGGATTGCACGCGAGCAGCCTGATCGTGGAAATCACCGAAGGCGTTTTGCTGGACGATGCGGGCCATATCAAGGACAGCCTGCTGGCCTCGCGCGATGCCGGTATCCAGGTCGCGATCGACGATTTCGGCACGGGCTATTCTTCCCTGGCCTACCTCAAGAAATTCGACATCGATTACCTGAAGATCGACCGGTCTTTTGTGAATAATCTGGGCAACGAGACCGACGATATGGCTTTGTGCGAGGCGATCATCGTCATGGCACACAAGCTCGGGTTGAAAGTCATTGCCGAAGGCGTCGAGACCGAACAGCAGCGCGATATGCTGCAGCATGCCGGATGCGACTATGCGCAAGGGTTCCTGTTTTCAAAGGCGATTCCGGCGCAAGAGCTTGAGGCCTTGTTGCAGAAGAACAAAGCCCCCTGATTTTCATTCATCCATAAATCGGGAATCCATGCGGTCTTCCGCATCGGGCCTGAATGCACACATTCCGGATATCGTGATAGAGGCTTTGCAAGCCGCAAACCTCTCCGTTTCATGAAATGGACTGTATTTCTGCTTTTATTCCACCCTTTAGCGCGAGACCGAACTGTTACTTTAGCGTCGAGCCGATGCCTTGGGTATCAATAAGCGAAAGAGGTGGAACATGTCAGCACTGAAAAATATCCGGTTGGTTTCTTCCCGTGGCGAAGAAAGCCCCATCGAATCGGAAGCGATACTTGAATCGCGCGGACGCGTCGAAGCGGAGATAGAAGCGCAGCTGGCGGTACAGGCCAGAACCCGCGCCGAAGCACATGCACGAGCCATTTTGCAGGGAAAAGTGCGGCAGGAAAGCGAGCTTACCGAGCAAATAGAGGCGCGCACGCGCGCCGAATCCGAAGCGACCGGGGAAGTTAAGGCGCGCCTTGATCTGGAACGCGAGTTGGCAGCTGCCGCTTACGCCAGAAAGAAGACCGAGGAACTTTTGACCGGTGTGGTGCGGGAGAAGCTGGAAGCGGAAAGACAGGCACAGGCCGAAATGGAACAGCGCCTGGCCGCCGAGCAGCGTGTACGCAAAGAACTGGAACAACAAGCAGAAGCGGATCGTGAAGCGGCCCTGTTGGCGCAAGAAAAAGCCCACACGGAACAATTGCTGACTCAGGCAGTGCAGAACAAGCTCAAGTCCGAGAAAGAGGCGATGGCGATGATCAACGCGAAGCTGGCTGCCGAAGAGTCCGCACGAGAAGCGATGAACGCCCGCGTACGGGCCGAGATGCTGGTGTTGGCCGAAAAGCAAGCCCGCGTTGCTGCCGAGCTGGATGCCGAGCGCGCCGCGATGGCGCGTGCGGACGAAGAACGCAAAGCAGCCAGGGAAGTCGAACTACGCATACAGATCGAACGACAGGCGCAGGCGGAAGCATCCGCGCGCGTTGCCGCGGAGCTGCAAACGACCGAGATTGCCAGAAAGGCCGTCGCGACGGAACAAGAAGAACGTCTGGCTGCTGAACGCAAGCTGCAGGCGGAACAAGAGATGTTGAAGCTGCTGGAATCGCGTGTAGAAGCAGAGCAACAAGCCATCAAGGAACGCGAGGCGGCCAATGCGCTCCTGAAGCAGATCGAACTGGAAGCCCGGGACTTGCTGGCTGCGGAAGAACAAGCCAAGCGTGCAGCCGAGGTCAAATTGCAGGCGGAACGCGAGTTGACCGCGATGGCGCAGCAGCGGGCCGAGGCCGATATGCGTGCTTCGCATGCCATCGAATTGCAGGTGCATGCCGAAACAGAAGCAATAGAGCAGGCAAACCGGCGCTATGAGATGGCGGAATGCGCCAGAAGTATCGCCGAAGGCAAGGCTGAAATGGAAGCCGGGCTTTTTGCACAGGAACAGGCGCAGGCCCGGGCGGACGAGTTGGCTGCCCGTGAGCTTCAAAAGAAACTGGAGGCCATCAACGCAGCCCTGCCTTTGGCCGAACAACGCGCACGCGCGATGGTGGAATCCTGCCTGGCTGAAGAAGGGAGACTGGCTGCGGAACAGGCTGCCTTGGAGGCTTTGCAAAAGCGTGCCGATGCCGAGCGTCTCGCGGAAGAGGCGGTCAGACAAAGACAGGCATCGGACGAGGAAGCAGCCCGGATTGCAGAGGCCAAATTGTCCGTCGAGAACGCTGCCATCGAACAGATCACCTTGCGCATGGATGCCGAGTTGCGTGCCATCGAAGCCGATAATGAATGCATCGCGGCCGAAGTGCGCGCGCAGGAGGCTGCCGCCGCCAAACTGGCGATGTCGGAAAAAATGATCGCAGCAGCGAGGGAGAAGGAAGAGCTGGAGATTCGTGCATCCAACATGGCAAAGTTGAAAACCGAATCACTGGCGCTCGCCATCAAATCCGAGGAAGAAACGATGCAAGCCGATGCGCGCGCCGCGATGCAGGCACGCCAGCGTATCGCTGCAGCAGAGGAGACCAGGCGTCGCATTGAAGAGCGTGAACGCCAGGAGACTGCACAATTGTTGTTGGATCAGCAGAACAGGGATGCGGAAGAGCGGGCTGCAGCCGAGCGTGTTGCAGCACTGGTGAGCAGGCGCATCGCGGTTGCCGAAGAAAACAAACTGCTTGTCGCAGAGCGCGAACGTGAGGAGGCGACCAGGTTGGAACTGGAGCAACGGAACCAGGCCCTGGAACAACAGTATCTTCTGTTGTCACAACAGAATCGGGAAGCCGAAGAACGTCTGGTTGCCGCTTGCAATGTACGCATCGAAGCAGAACGTTTGGCTGTCGAAGCGACAGAAGGTCGCATCGCCGCCGAGCAACAGGCCGCCGAATTGACGCGCAGGAGAGATTTCGCAGAATTGCTGGCACACCAGGCCGTCAACGAAAAGATGGCAATGCAGGAGCAGGCCATCGCTGCGTTACGCCAGAGCGAGGAACTGGAGCGCGGCCTGACCGACAAGGTGAAAGAAG
This sequence comes from Sideroxydans sp., assembly GCA_027310725.1. GTDB lineage: Bacteria > Pseudomonadota > Gammaproteobacteria > Burkholderiales > Gallionellaceae > Sideroxyarcus. The sequence continues at coordinate 56,099 of DAIDAG010000044.1, forward strand.
AATTGCATCAGGCCAAGACCCAGCTGGAAACCGGGAAGCTGCTGCAACGGCTGAGCAAGACGCACCGGATCAATCGCTTCTCTCAAGTCGCCTTGTCTGCGATGTTGTTGCTTGTGGCGGGCATGTGGTTCGGGGGAGCGGGTTCGAACGCCAGGACGGAGAACACCGCGAACAACGGGAAGATAGTCGTTGCACAATCCGCACCTGAAAGGCGGGCAAGCGAACCAGCAGATCTGGGTAACCTGAAACTATCTGCCAATTTGGGCAATTCATCTTCGATACAGGGAGCTCAGGGGGCGGCTGAAAAAGAGTTTTAGGGTTGCTTCGTGGGACCGGGGTAGAACGCCCCGATTCCGGTTGCCGAATTTGCGATGCCAGCCGGAAAGAAATTCCCGATCTTTTTCATTGCACATTCGATGTGATTGTTTTTGTGGACACTATTTCGAAAGTGCGGCGGTACGCCTGCAATCAACCCGGTTCGAAAAGTTTGGTCTTGTGCAAGTTCTCGATGTGGTTATTCTCTGGGAGCCTTGTTTGTCCTGATTCGGTTGGTTGAGTGAAGCCCCCCGTTTAATCGTATATAATTCCCCGCTGTTCATTTTGGGTTTTTCCCTACATGCTGGAAGTCGGCAATCTCGCGTGCAGTCGCGGCGATCATCGGTTGTTTTCCGGATTGAGTTTTACGCTGCATCCCGGACAAATCATGCAGGTACAGGGAGCGAACGGTAGCGGCAAGACCAGTTTGCTGCGTACCCTGTGCGGTTTCATCCAGCCGGACGAGGGCCAGATCTTCTGGCGCGGCAAGCGTGTTCGCGAACTGGGCGAGGATTACTTCGCGGAACTGTTGTACCTGGGGCACTTGAACGCCATCAAAGACGAGTTGAGCGCGCTGGAGAATCTCCAAATGAGCGCGGGATTGGCGGGTTATACGGTGAGCGAGCAGCAAGCCGTCTCCGTATTGCGCCGCATGGGGTTGCAGCGTCGCGAACATCTGCCGGTTCGGGTATTGTCGCAAGGGCAGAGGCGCAGGGTGGCGTTGGCGCGTTTGCTGACCAGCGATGCGCATTTGTGGATACTGGATGAGCCTTTGACCGCACTGGATGTGGGGGCTGTGGGCCTGATGCAGGAACTAATCGGCGAGCATCTGTCGAACGGGGGCATGACGATCTTCACCACGCACCAACCGTTGCAAGTGGCGGGCGTGCAGATGCTTCAGTTGGCGCTGTCATGACACGGTGCGCGAAAGCGATGGGTGCGGGAATGACAGCATTGCACTTCCTCCCGCAATCGGCTGGCTTCGCCAGTAACGTGTCGGAAGTGCGGTCATGAAGAAGCTCTCGCTGTTGGGTTTGCTGGGATTGGTGATCCGGCGCGATCTGTTGCTGGCGATGCGTCGCCGTGCCGATGTGCTGACCACGCTGATCTTTTTTGTGATGGTGGTGAGCCTGTTCCCTCTGGGGGTCGGGCCGGAACCGGAGATGTTGCGCAAGATGGCCTCCGGCGTGGTATGGGTTGCGGCACTGCTGTCCTCCATGTTGTCGCTGCCGCGCATGTTTTCGGCGGACTATCTGGACGGAACGCTGGAGCAGATGCTGCTGGCTCCGCAGTCGCTCACGGCTTTGGTGCTGGGCAAGATCGTGGCGCACTGGATGCTGTCCGGCCTTCCCCTGGTGCTGATTGCGCCGGTGCTGGGATTGCAGTTCGATATGTCGCTGCAGGCGTTGTGGATGCTGGTGGTCGCGCTGTTGCTGGGAACGCCCATACTGAGCATGATCGGGGCTATCGGTGCGGCGCTCACGCTGGGACTGCGCGGCGGCGGTGTGCTGGTGTCGTTGCTGGTGTTGCCGCTGTGTATCCCGGTGCTGATCTTCGGCGCGGGTGCAGTGGATGCGGTAAACAGCGGGATGAGTGCTGTTTCCAACTTGTCGCTGCTGGGGGCATTCATGTTGTTCGCCCTGGTGTTTACGCCGTTCGTGGCGGCGCAGGCGTTACGTATTTCTATGGAGTAGAGATTTGGCAATCAACTGGTTCAAATACTCGGCACCCACCACCTTTTACGGTCTGGCAGGCAAGCTGATTCCATTTTTTGCGTGGCCCTCTGCGATCTTGTTCGTCATCGGGCTCTATATCGGTTTCTTTGTTGCCCCCACCGACGCAGTGCAGAGTGAAGCCTATCGCATCATGTTCATACATGTTCCGGCTTCCATCCTGTCCATGTTCATCTACCTCATCATGGCGGGTTACGCGGCACTGGGGTTGATCTTCAAGACACGGCTCTCTGCCATGATGGCACAAGCTCTGGCGCCGACCGGCGCGCTGTTCGCCTTCATCTCGCTATGGACAGGTGCCCTGTGGGGCAAGCCGATGTGGGGCGCGTGGTGGGTGTGGGATGCACGCCTGACTTCCGAATTGATTCTGCTGTTCCTGTATCTGGGCTTCATTTCCCTGCATGCCTCCATCGACGATATCCGCCGTGCGGACAAGGCCAGCGCCTTGCTTGCCATCGTCGGCTCCGTCAACGTGCCGATCATCTATTTCTCGGTGAAGTGGTGGAACACGCTGCACCAGGGTTCCACCATCAAGTTCAGCGGAACCAGCATGCACATCGCGATGCAAGAGGCCATATTTGCGTTATTGGCAGCCTGCTGGCTGTACGTCATTGCCATGAGCTTGGCCAGGGTGAGAAGCATTATCCTGGAACGCGAAGCCAATACGACCTGGGTGAACAGCCTGCCGGAGGTGCGGTCATGACACGGTGCGCCAGCCCTCTATCCAACTTTCCCCCAAGGGGGGAAAGAGCAATCGCCTCCTCTCCCGTAAGCGGGAGAGGATTGAGGAGAGGGGGGGCGACGAGTGCGGGAATGACCGCATCGCACCTCCTGGATAAAACAACTAGCCATTCGACTAGGCTGCAAAGAGCCGCAGCCAAGTCGCTGGTTATCCCGCAATCTGCTGGCTTCGCCATAACCAGCCACTTGGCAGCTTGCTGGCTTAGTGGATTGGCTAGTAGTTTTACCAGTAACGTACCCGCAAGGGGTAGGCCGATGGGATCCCCGCTGCTGCGCAGCGACCCATTCGCTCTGTCGGAGGTGCGGTCATGAACTGGTCTGAATTTTTTGCCATGAACGGTTATGCCTTCTACGTATGGGGATCATACGGCGTGGCTTTGTTCGTGTTGGGTGTCGAGATATTGCTGGTACGCAACCGCAGGAAAAATGCTCTGCGCGAGTTGCGGCTGATGCGCGATGAAATGGGTGACGACAAGACAGGAGAAGCGGCATGACGCCCAGGAAGAAGAGATTGATGTTCATTGTGGCAGGCCTCGCGCTGGTTGGCGCGGCGGTAGGTTTGGTGCTGTTTGCGCTGAAGAATAACGTCAGCCTGTATTTCACGCCGACCCAGGTCTATAACAAGGAAGCGCCGCAGGGGCGTAGCTTTCGTATCGGCGGACTGGTTGAAAAGGGCAGTCTGCAGAGAGAGAAGGACGGCTTGACTGTGCATTTCATGATCACGGACACTACCAGGACCATGCCCGTGGTCTATGTCGGCATCCTTCCCGACCTGTTCAAGGAAGGCAAAGGCGTTGTCGCCCAGGGCAAGCTGGAGGATGGCAACGTATTCCGCGCCGAAGAAGTGCTGGCCAAACATGATGAAAATTATATGCCGCCTGAAGCCGCCGATGCATTGAAAAAAGCGGAAGCTGCAAAAACCGCAACGGCTCAGCCGGGCAACGCTCCGTCCGTCGCCTATCCCGTAACCAAATAATTTTTGAGAGCCTCAGCATGATTCCAGAGATCGGTAATTTCGCACTCATCGTCGCCTTGTTTCTTTCCCTCATTCAGGGGGCGATGCCCATCATAGGAGCGGCACGCAACAATCCCGTGATGATGGGAACGGCACGCACATTGGCGTTCGGCCAGTTTGTCATCGTCACGGTCGCCATCGGCTGTCTGGTTTACTCCTTCGTAGTCAACGACTTTTCTGTGTTGTACGTGGCCGAACATTCCAATTCGCAATTGCCGATACAGTATCGCGTGGCAGCCCTTTGGGGCGGCCATGAAGGTTCGTTGTTGCTGTGGACGTTCATCCTCACTGTGTGGACGGTTTCTGTCGCCACGTTCAGCCGTCATCTGCCGCAAGAGATGGTGGCACGTGTGATCGGCGTGATGGGGCTCATTTCCACCGGCTTTCTGCTGTTTATGCTGCTGACATCCAATCCGTTCGATCGCCTGCTGCCTGCAGCGATGGATGGGCGCGACCTGAATCCGCTGTTGCAGGATCCGGGATTGGTGATCCATCCGCCGATGCTGTACATGGGATACGTCGGTTTCTCGGTTGCATTCTCGTTTGCGCTGTCGGCCTTGTTGGGCGGCAAGCTCGATTCCACCTGGGCGCGCTGGTCGCGCCCATGGACTACCGTGGCTTGGGTGTTCCTGACCATCGGTATCGCGCTGGGTAGCGTTTGGGCATATTACGAACTGGGCTGGGGCGGCTGGTGGTTCTGGGATCCGGTGGAGAATGCCTCGTTCATGCCCTGGCTGGTGGGCACGGCACTCATCCATTCCCTGGCTGTGACGGAAAAGCGCGGGGCGTTCAAGAGCTGGACGGTCTTGCTGGCCATCGCCGCATTCTCGCTCAGTCTTTTGGGGACGTTCCTCGTGCGCTCGGGTGTGCTGACTTCGGTGCACGCTTTCGCGACCGATCCCAAGCGCGGCATTTTCATTCTTACTTTCCTGGTCGTGGTCATCGGCGCGTCCCTGCTGCTGTTCGCATGGCGGGCGCCCAAGATCGGGCTGGGCGGCAAGTTCGACCTCATCTCGCGCGAGTCCATGCTGCTCACCAACAACGTATTGTTGTCCGTGGCTTCCGCTTCAGTGTTCCTCGGAACGCTGTATCCGCTGTTCATGGATGCGCTGGGTTTCGGCAAACTTTCCGTTGGCCCTCCTTACTTCAATGCCGTGTTCGTTCCCTTGATGGTCCCCTTGGTGATGATGATGGGCCTGGGTCCGATCGCCCGCTGGAAGCATGCCAGCGTGCCGGACATTTGGCAGCGTGTGCGCTGGGCGCTGGGCGCCAGCATGGTCATCGCCTTGCTGTTGCCCCTGGTCATGGGTAAATGGACGCCGCTTATCGCGCTCGGATTGTTGCTGGCCGCCTGGGTCGTCACCACATCTCTGTTCGATCTGCGCAAGCGCATCGCCGGTTCCGGCGATCTGCTGCAGCGCTTAAAGACGCCTCCCCGCAGTTACTACGGCATGTTGCTGGCTCACCTTGGCATTGCCGTGTTCATTATCGGCGTTACGATGGTTAAAGGTTATGAGACCGAACGCGACGTCCGCATGGATGTCGGCGACACGGTCGAGGCGGGCGGATATGAGTTCAGGTTCGATGGTGTGATCGATGTGCCCGGCCCCAATTATGTGGCATCACAAGGCCGGGTGACCGTCAGCAAGGGCGGCAATCTGGTGACTGAATTGCACCCTGAAAAACGCGCGTATAACGCTTCCGGGATGCCGATGACCGAAGCATCCATCCAGCCCGGCTTGACGCGGGATCTGTACGTTTCGCTGGGCGAACCGATTCCCGGCACCACTGCCTGGGCCGTGCGCGTCTATATCAAGCCTTTCGTGGACTGGATATGGTTCGGTTGTCTGATGATGGCTATGGGTGGCGTATTGGCGATCAGTGACCGTCGCTATCGTATTCATGCACGCAAAACGCAGGCCGCCAGCGTGGGCGGAGAGCAATTGAGGGAGAAGACAGCATGATGCGTTTCATTTTGCCGTTGGTGATTTTTCTGGTCCTGGCGGGTTTCTTGTACGTCGGGTTGGGACTCGACCCGCACGAAGTTCCCTCGCCGCTGATTGACAAGCCTGCGCCGACATTCAACCTGCCGCAGTTGCACAACACCGCGAAGAACTTCACCCCGGAAGAAATGAAGGGCAAGGTCTGGCTGCTTAACGTCTGGTCTTCCTGGTGCGTCTCGTGCAAGGAAGAGCATCCGGTACTGTTGTCGTTGTCGCAGCAAAATATCGTTCCGCTCTACGGCCTGGACTACAAGGACAAGAAGGAAGATGCAGAGGCCTGGTTGCGTCAGGCTGGCAACCCCTACATTTTGAGCGCAATGGATAGAGACGGGCGCATCGGCATCGACTATGGCGTCTACGGCGTACCGGAGACCTACGTCATCGATAAGCAGGGCGTCATCCGCTACAAGCAGATAGGGCCGGTCACGCAACAAAACCTGAACGAGAAAATATTGCCTATGGTTGCGGAGTTGGAGCGCAAATGAGAAAACTGTTAATTCTGTTGTTCTGTTTGTTGCCAGTATTCTCCTATGCGGGTGAAGCGAAAGACCTTGCGGCCGATCCTGTGCTGGAAAAGCGCATGATCGGACTGGCAGAGAGGCTGCGTTGCCTCGTTTGCCAGAACGAATCCCTGGCGAGCTCTCATGCCGAACTGGCCGAAGACCTGCGCCAGGAAGTGCGCGAGATGATGCTGAAGGGTAAAAGCGACCAGGAGATCATCGACTATCTCGTGGCCCGTTACGGTGATTTCGTGTTGTACGATCCTCCGATGAAACGCTATACCTTGTTGCTCTGGTTCGGTCCGTTCGCGATGTTGCTGCTTGGCGCCGGAGTGCTGGTATTCCAGGTACGCAGACGTCGCCGAACCGTTCAGGAAACCGTGCTCACTCCCGAAGCGCAACAACGCGCCGCCTCCTTACTCAACGAAGAAGGTAACAAATAAATGACTTTATTCTGGTTCATCTGTGCGGCATTATCGATCGTCGCCATCCTGTTTGTCGCAATACCGCTGTGGCGCGGCATTTCCAAAAGCAATTCCGTAGAGCGCGATGCCGCGAATCTGGAGATATTGCGCGACCAGATCACCGAGATGGATAACGACCTGAAAAATGGGCTGCTCACCCCCGAACTGCACGAGCAGGGCAAGCGAGAACTGCAGGCACGTCTGTTGGATGAAGTGGGTGATTCCAAAGGCGAAGAAGTATCCAATAAACCGCATCCGCTGAAGATCACGGCTGTCGTACTGGCGGTGCTGTTGCCGCTCGCCTCGGTCGGGTTGTATCTGAAAATAGGGAACCCGAATGCCCTGCTGCCGCAGCCTGCGTTTAGCGGCGGCGGTATCGTGCGTGATGAGGCAAGCCTCAAGGCACTGGAGGAAAAGTCGGCCCAGAACCCTAACGATCCGGAAGTGTTGTTCATACTGGCACGATCCTATGTCGAGCTCGGCCGCTATGCCGATGGTGCGAGGAAGTACGACAGCCTGACCAGACTCGTCCCGAATGAGGCCGCCCTGTGGGCCGATTACGCCGATGCGCTGGCGATGACGCACAGTACGCTTGTCGGGGCACCAACCAAATTGCTGGATCGCGCACTGGAGATCGACCCGAATCTTGCGAAAGCACTCGCGCTGTCGGGAACCGCCGCGATGGAGCGCGGGGATTATGCTGCCGCCCTCGTGTATTGGGGGAAACTGTTGAAGCAGATCCAGCCAGGAAGCGAAGATGCAAAAATGATCGAAGAAGGCTTGCAACAGGCACGCCAGATGCTTGCCCAGAGCAAGGGTGGCAAGGTCGCTCCTGCACTTGAACAGATCAACGAACCACCCGCCACTGCACAGGCGGCGGCAGGCAAGGAGCGCATCACCGGAACCGTGAACTTGAGCGACGCATTGAAGAGCCAGGCGGACCCGGAGGATACGGTATTCGTGCTGGCACGGGCGGCAGAGGGGCCAAAGATGCCGCTGGCGATTCTCCGCAAGCAGGTCAAGGATTTGCCGGTCAAGTTCAGTTTGGACGATAGCATGGCCATGTCGCCGGCCATGAAAATGTCCAACTTCGACCAGGTGGTCGTCGTGGCGCGCGTCTCGAAATCAGGCAATGCGATGCCTCAAGCCGGCGATCTGATGGGTATGAGCAAACCGCTTGCCTTGGGTAGTAGCGGAGTCAAAATAAGCATAGACCAGCAAGTTCGCTGATCGGCGCAGCTGCAAATCATGTGGGCTGGCGCTGGACGTGCCAGCCCATTTTATTGGGCCGTCTACGCGAGTTTGAACAAACACAAGAGGCACCCAGGCATCCGTGCCACGTAGCGTTTGAACGATTGAAGCAATGCCAATGAAGGAGACCTGCAGTTGAACGATAATGAACACATTGAGCCGTCACCTTGCATACGCAATTGTTGTTTGAATAGCGATGATATTTGCCTGGGCTGTTTTCGGTCACTGCAGGAAATTTGCGAATGGTCGCAGTCCGATAATGAAAAGCGGGTTTTCATCCTGCAAAATGCAAGGCAAAGAAGAGAATCGGCAAATCGAAGCCCTTCACGGTTGTGCTGAACGTCGATTGCGAGGTGTGTCATATGTTTTCCATTAAGTCTTTGATTTAGCCGATGCATGCTGTGCATCAAATCGTCCGTAATCGCCCGCGCCTGGTTATTTCGATAATCGCGGGAATCAGCGTCGGGTGGCTCATTCCTTCGCAATGGAGTCCTGTCGGGCGGATACTGATAGGCTGGAATGTGACTGTCTGGTTTTATCTCTGCCTGACGGGATGGCTGATGGTGCGCGCAAGCCATGCCAGGGTTCGCTTGCTCGCCGAGCAGGAGGACAGGAGCGCGCTTGCTATTCTGGCGATCATGTCGGCTGCTGCGATCGTCAGCCTTGCCGCGATTGTCCTGGAGCTTTCAACTGTCAGGGACATGGCTCTCGGCAGCCGCATGATTCACTATGCATTTACCGGCGCTACAATTATCGGCTCCTGGTGCCTTGTCGCGGTCCTGTTCACTTTTCACTATGCGCGCATCTTTTACCGTTCATCCCCAGATCATCGAGCACTCCGTTTTCCCGATAATGAAGAGAATCCGGATTATTGGGATTTTCTGTATTTCTCCTTCACCATCGCGGTTGCCGCGCAGACATCGGATATTTCGGTGATGACGAGATCAATGCGCAAAACCGTGCTTGCTCAATCGATACTCAGTTTTCTATTCAATGCTGCCATCCTTGGCATGACAATCAATATTGCGGCCAGCCTGGTGGGGGCGTGAGCAGGGGCGTTGTTGTGCATCTGCAATGGATCTGTTCGGTCTGATTTGTGCGATCTTTATGGATGCTTGACCGGAGAGGGTTGGGTTTCAATTAAAATATCTCTGTCAAGACTCAAGGATAGTTACAGGAGTGCACACTTTGAGAAATCTTCTATTCTTCCTGGCAACATGGGTCATTTGCAGTAACGCCTATTCTTTGGCGCTATTTGGCACTGTCGATGCGCTTTCGGGCAGCGCCAATGTGGAAGACCGGTCCGGTAAGTCTGCCGCCGTGACTCTCGGATTGAAAATCTTCGAAGGTCAAACCATCACTTCGGGCCCTGAAGGCGAGGTTCATCTGGTTACGGAAGACGGCGGTATCATTGCCTTGCGTCCGAATACAGTTTTTCGCGTCGATGAATACAAAGCCGAGGGAAATTCCTCGGACAGGATATTCATGTCGCTGCTCAAAGGGGCAGTTCGCTCCATTACCGGCTGGGTCGGCAAATACAATAACTCTGCTTACCGCATCACCACGCCTACAGCCACGATTGGCATCCGCGGCACCGACCATGAGACCACTGTCATCGAAAATGGTAACGGTGATGAGCCGGGAACCTACGATAACGTCAATGAAGGTGCCACGGTACTGAAAACCCCCCAGGGCGTTGCCGAAGTGACCCCTGGCAAATTCGCATTTGCTCCGAAAGGCGGGGTAGTTGCTCCCGTCTTCCTGGCGCAGCGTCCTCGCTTTCTGGCGATGCGCAGGCTGAAGATCGAGGAACGTATCCAATCCCGCAAAGAATACATGCGCTCCCGCCTTGAAAATATGCGCGAAGAGCGCCTCAAAACTCAAGCCAACCGCATCGAACAACGGGGAATTTCAAACAACCGGGAGCAGGGCGCGACGATGGGAAGACGCAATGATTTGCACCAGCATCAATTTGAGCGTGACAGGCAGCAGGTGCGAGGCATGAAGAGCGAACGTAGCCTGCGCGATAATGGCAGGAGCAATACTGCGCGCACTGAACGGCGCAAAGAAATGGTGCGGGAGAAAAAGGTCGGTGAAGAAAGGCAGCGTCGCTATCCTGAACGAATTCGCCGTGAAAAAATGAAGCGCGAATAACAAAAATCAGCCGTGCTCATTCAGACTGGGAGCGGTCGGTTTTCATTGCGGGAATGAATGCTTCATTGATCAGGGCTCGGGTAAAAATATAGCTCCTACCGGAGCGCAATATCCGTGAGTCGGCCGGATATTTCTCATGGCAGAAGTATTTTTTTCAGCAAAGTGAGAATTCCTCGCACAATCAATTTCTCGGAAAAGTTCGACTTGAACTCTCCCCATTCAAACTCATCCTCGCTTCCCTCTTCCTTCAGGTGTAATGAGGAGAAATTCTGCGGGGGCACCGAGTAAAGCAGGCCGTGCGAAAATGCTTTTCGTTGTTCCATGACGCCTCCTTAAATCAAGTCGTAATATAACAGCCGCTTGTAAACAATATATACGGTATTACTGTTATCGGCAAGCAAGGTGGCTCGGTATCGAAATGATGTCCGGAAGAAGGAAAGTCAGTTCGGCGCCGGAGCCGGATGCGGAGTGCGCAACTGCGGTTAGCCATGATGCATTCATGGGCCAAGGAAATATCGCTCCTCAATTTCGTCTGCGCTGCAGGCTGCGGTGCGCAGGGCGGCGCCGATGGGGGCTACGCGGGGCTAGCGTTTCTCGCGCCGTTCGGGCGGATGTTTCTTCAAGACAGGCGATGCAGGTTTCGAGCCGATCAGATCGGAGGCTCGGTGAAAACCTTATGTCGAGTATGGAGACTGGGGTGGAAACCGGTTGGCGATTTTGTTCCAGTGGCATAATGCAGACGGGCGCACTTGACTGAAAATGCAATACATTTGAAGGTGTGAACCGGAAAATCTTTCCGCAATGATTTTGTTAAAAACTTATATTGCTCTGGAGTAGGTTGATGAACAGACCAGTCAATGATTGTCCAGTGCCGGAAAATGAGTCGCAGCGACTCCGCGCACTTCGATCCTACGAAATTCTTGATTCACAGCCGGAGGTCGATTTTGACACTCTGACCAGGGTGGCGACCCATGCTTTAGGAACGCCTGCCGGTGTGATCGGATTGATGGATGCAAACCGGCTATGGTTCAAATCCCGGATTGGTCTGGGCGTGCCTCAACTCGATCGCCAAATCGCTTTTTGCGCCCATGCCATCATGCAGCCGGGAGAGCCGTTGATCGTGGAAGATCTGCAACAAGATCCCAGATTCAAGGGTAACCCGTTGGTGACGCAAGCCCCGCATCTTCGTTTCTATGCTGGTGCGCCGCTCATCGATCGGAATGGCTTTGCACTCGGTACTATTGCGGTCGTGGATATTGAGCCGCGAAAGTTCGGAGATTCTCAAGTCCAATTATTGCGAGACCTTTCAGTTTTGGTAATCACTGCCCTTGAAAGCAGGCACCGAGCCAAACTGTTGAGCCAGCTTGCCATGACCGACCATCTAACCGGTCTGCCCAACCGGGCACAGTTCGAACGAACATTGAATTCTGAAATTGCGCATGCTCGTCGCATGAGCGAGCCGTTTACCGTTTTATTCATGGACCTCGACGGATTCAAAGTGATCAATGACACCTTTGGTCACCATGCGGGTGATGAAGTGCTGTGCGAGGTCGCACGCCGCATCGAGAAACTGGTGCGTGCAGAGGATTTGTTGGCCCGCTTTGGCGGGGACGAGTTTGGCATATTCATGCGCCAAAGCGACGACAACACTTCGCAATCACTCGCCAACCGCATCGTTGACGCGCTGCTTACTCCCATCGCACTTTCCACCGGCCAAAAGGTAACCATCGGAATTTCAATCGGTATTGCCAGCTATGCTGGCGACATTGATACCGTCGAAACCCTTCTGGATCTGGCGGATCAAGCGCTCTACAAGACCAAAAGAAACAGTAGTACTTGCCGGAGGAGTGAATATTCAAGCCAAGTATGACTGTCCGGCAACATATGGCGCCATCGAATCGAAAGTTCCTTGCATTATTGCGGTTAACCTATTTCACGGAGTTAAATGGGCATATGGCATTCGTGGACAACTAGACAATTTCACGCATGCAAACGCTGCGCTTATGAACGCGCTCGAAATTCATCGTTACTGACCTGCTCCCCAATCATAGTGCCAAGGGGCTCTTGCCAAAGTCCGAAAATCATCTATCCATTTTCAGTTTCTACGCTACCGGGAATAGTATTCCGGAAGCGTCCCGCAAATTCAGCCGGCGTCTGATAATCCAAAGCGCCGTGCGGCCCGTTCGCCTCGCAGACGAATTCGTAGATGCCGCCCTTGTAGTGTCGATAGCGCTTCGGCATTGGTTCGGACATCATTTACGTTTGGACTTTCCCCAGTTAAGTCCTTGATCAGATACACTCCGGTGGAGCCGGTGTCGCGAGGGTGATTGAAGTATGACTCATTTCATGAATGTGATGACGGTAGTACCCATGCAAGCCCCGTCGATCCTGGATGACCGAAGTAGCAAGACTCTATTGGCCAACAACGGCTGTCACTGGCGAGCCATCAGCGATACGGTCATGGGTGGTACTTCGTCAGTCCAACTAGTACCTGCGGAAATTTGTGGGCGTACATGCCTGCGACTGACCGGGGAAGTTAGTCTGGAAAACAACGGAGGATTCGTTCAGGCAAGTCTAGACCTGTCTGATAAAGGACTACTGGACGCATCAAAATTTAGTGGCATTGAAGTGGATGTTCTCGGCAATAACGAAATTTACAACCTCCATTTGCGTACCGATGACACGACAATTGTCTGGCAATCTTATCGAGCAAGCTTCAATGCGATGCAAAATTGGCAGACAATCAGACTTCCCTTCGATAGCTTCATTCCGCATCGAATTGATGTTCCTCTGGATACAAGCCGATTGCGCAGGTTGGGCGTGGTCGCAATAGGCAGAACAATGCAGGCTGACATCTGTATCAGCCGGTTGGCTCTGTATTTGACTGCCTAAGACAAGACGTATTTAATTGAACGAGGGGCGCTTCGTGGTGCCGCGAAGCAATCGCAATTTCGGAGCCGGCCAATACCGAACAGGATTGCGTCAAAACAAGGTCAATAAAAAGACCTGCATCGCTGCAGGCCTTTACTTATCTGGCTCCCCGACCTGGACTCGAACCAGGGACCTGCGGATTAACAGTCCGTCGCTCTACCGACTGAGCTATCAGGGAATTGATGAGGGCGCTATACTAATGACTGCGAGCGTTTTGGTCAACATGAGAAACGTCTTTGAGAGAGAAATTCAATGTTTTTTCACCGCAGGTCACGCATTTCAAAGATGAGTGATCGATAAAAACAAAATTTACGTGGATTATGGATAAGAAAACGATCTATATTAAAACTGACAAGGGCGAGAACGAAGCGAGCAATCTCTCGAGCGACCTCAAGCGAATCTTGTCTCTCATAGACAATAAATCCAAAGCCGATGAATTGGTCAAGCGCGCTCCTCCCAGCTTGCGCGAAAGCTGGGAGGAGATTCTGGGCGAGCTGCTGGCTGGTGGTTACATTGTTGACAAGAATCAGCCCCATATACAGCCCAAGATAACCAAGCCAAAATTTAACCCGCTGAAAATGTTCAGTCCCAAGCCTGCGGGAATGTTCGTTCCAAGACCGGCAGCACAACCTCCCGAAGGTGACCTGGACTTTAGCGCTATGAGCCCGACGGCCTTGCCGGATGCCGCCGCACTTGCGGTCAAGCAGAAAGCGGACGCAGCCGAAAAAGCACGTGCCGATTTCGAGGCTAAACAAAAGGCACAGGCAGAGGCCCGTGCCGAATTGGAAGCCAGCGTTGCAGCAGCAAAGGAAAAGGCAAACGCGGAAGCCGTTGCGAAAGCCCAGGCCAAAGCCAAACTGGAAGCCGAGAGTGCGGCACGAGCCAGAGCGGAGGCCGAAGCGAAGGCCAAACAAGAGGCTTTGGTTCGGGCCCAAGCCGAGGCAAAAGCCAAACAGGAAGCTGCACAAAGGCTGCAAGCCATGCATGAAGCCGCGCGTGTAAAGGCGGCGCATGAAGCGGCCGTTCGGGCTAAAGCCGAAGCAGAAGCGCGAGTACGTGCAGAAATCGAAGCGGCCGCTCGCGCCCAGCAAGAGCGCGAAGAAAAACATAAGCGGGAAGCCGAGATTGCGCGATTGAAGACTGAAGAAGAGGCTGCACGTGTCAAGGCGAAACTTGATGCGGCTGCAAAAGCCAAGGCAGAGGCTGAGGCGGCGCGTTTGAAGGCGGAAGCGGAAGCTGCTCGTGCAAAAGCAGAACTGTTAGCGGCCAAAGCCCGCGCTGAAGCGGAAGCAAAGGCACTGGTCGAAGCTCGCATCAGACAGGAGGCCGAGGAAAAAGCAAGGCGTGAGGCTGAAGCAGCAAGATTAAAGGCAGAGGCTGAGGCGGCCCGTGCAAAGGCAGAATTGGAGGCGGCCAAAGCGCGAGCGGAAGCGGAAGCGAAAGCCTTGAACGAGGCACGCATCAGGAAAGAGGCGGAGGAAAAAGCCAGACGTGAGGCTGAAGCCGCAAGATTGAAAGCTGAAGAAGCCGCGCGTATCAAGGCCGAGGATGAAGCGATAGCCAAGGCGCGAGTTGAAGCAGAAGCCAAGCTGGCTGCGGAAGTCCTGGCAAGGAAGCAGGAAGCCGAAGCAGCTGAAAAACGCGAAGCAGAAGAACGTGCAAATCATGCCGCGGCAAGCGTCAAACCTGGAAAAGCTGAAAAAAAATCAATATCTGCTCCTGCTTTCGAGATCAAACTGGACGATTTTCTGGCCGCAGCTGAACCGGTGAATCAGATCGTCAAACCGGCAGTCCAGAGTGAAGCACTGGCAAATGCAGAGAACGAAGCCAGCGCAAAGCTCGAAGCTGAGCAACGCGCTGCTGCCAAGGCTAAGGAGTTGGCAGAGAAAGATTCTTTGAACAATGCCGCTATGGAAATGGCACGCCTCAAAGAGGAAGCCGAGGCGGCGCGCCGCAAGGCAGAGGAGGTCGCTCGCAGGCAAATGGAAGAACAGGCAATGTCTGAAGAGCAGGCCAGGATTTGGGCTGAAGCTGAGCAACGCGCCAAGGCGCAAGCCGCACTCGAGCTGGAGCAGTCCGCACAGCAAGTTGCGCTGATGCAAGCCAAGGCGACAAAACCTATCGTTGGCAAAAAGCATGGCAAACCGCTGCCGTGGGGCAAGATCGTTTTTGGCTTGGTTGTTCTGGCAATCGTGACGATCATTGTGTTGCCCTACGTCTATCCGCTCAATGAATATATCTCTCCCCTGGAGCAGCGCCTGTCAGCCCAGTTGAAGCAACCTGTACATATCGGAGGATTGAGTGCCAGCTCTTTGCCGCCCAAGCTGCAATTGCAGAACGTTACTTTGGGTAGTGCACAGGAAGTGAAAGTTGGAACCGTTGAGCTGAATTTCGATCTGCTTTCCCTGCCTGCCGAGGTAAAAGTTATCAGTAACGCCGAACTGGATGACGTCAGCATTGACGGACGACTGCTCGACAAGCTGGCAGCAAACTTCAAACTGTTGGGTAGCGATGTGAACTATCCGGTGCGGCACCTTACCCTGAAACGCGTGAAGATCATCTCGGACGACATTCCTCTGCCAAGCTTTGACGGTATCGCAGAGATCGATGCGCAAGGGATTTTAAGCCGGGTCTCGTTGCATAGCGCGGACGACAAACTTGGCATTGATTTGCAGTCCAATCAGGGACGCTGGCAACTGGGCGTGAACCTGAAGGAACGCAGTCTGCCGGTGTTTCAGGATATTGTTTTCAGCGATCTCAGTGCCAAGGGTGAGCTAAGCGATGGCGAAGTCAATTTCACCGAAATGGATGCGCACATATATAACGGCATTTTGCTTGGGAACGGGAAACTCAGCTGGAACAAGGGCTGGCACATGCAAGGCACCCTGGAAGCAAAGACATTCGACCTGGACAAGATGTTCCCGAAGTTCCATATCGAGGGCGAGATGTACGGCGACGCCACGTACTCGATGTCGGGTGCGAAGATTTCACAGATGGATGATGATCCGCAACTGGATGGCACTTTTACCGTGAAGAAGGGGATTCTCAACGTCGATATTGTGGAGACTGCACGTTTGTTGAGTCGCGATAATCTGGTTGGCGGGCGCACCCATTTTGACGACATGATCGGTCAGGTTCAGTTGGATAAGCACACTGTCCATGTTCGCCAATTGAAGATCATCTCGGGGATGCTGAGCGCAAACGGTTCTTTCGACGTGTCGCCAAGCAACCAGCTTGCCGGCGTCCTGAACGCCGAGATCAAATTGCGTTCAGGCAGCAACCAGCTGACCCTGTATGGCAACCTGGCCGAGCAGAAACTGCGTGCCGGGCACTGAGCACTACTCTACTTGAATAACTTGAAAAGACCGGACAGCATATTCGATGTGCCGTCCGGATTTTCCTCGGGCACGGCAACGGCTGTTCTTCCGGTGTCGACGGATTTTTGAGCTGCCTGCCTGGGTGCAGATGGAGCTTGCGACACACTGAAACCAAGCATCTCTCGCACCGCTGAGATTTGCTCGGCATGGGTGGACAGGAAATTCTGGCACTGCGTGGGGCTATAGCCCAGTCTTTTAGCTGCGTGCACGTTCTCCCATGCGACGAATTTCGCTGTCGTCGGCATCATCAGGTTGGCTACCGCGACCACATCTATGTAATCCGCCAAGCCGTCCAAAGTCGTGCGTTGCAGGTTCTCGTGTTGGGACACGATCTCGACAAGCTCGGAGGGGAAGTGCCAATTTGCCAACAAGCTGGCTCCGACTTCCGTATGAAATTTGCGGATCAATCCCTCCAGCGTCTCTTTGTCGAGACGAGGGTGATGGCGATCTGCATAAATGCAAAGCGGTAATGCCCCGAGGTCATGTACGAGGCCGGCCAGCATCGCCTGATCCGGCTTGAGATGCTTTTGATGCAATGCCAGCACATAACTATTGGCGGCAACCTCGCGGCTGTGATCCCATAGTCTTTGCAGTTCCTGGCTGATGATCGGGCTGCTCGCTTTGAACAGCTTGCTCATGGTGATGAGCATTACCATGTTGCGCAGCATGCGGTATCCCAGGCGGGAGATCGCCGTCCGCAGATCGTTCACCGGATTGCCGTTCGAGAACGCCGCGCTGTTCGCCGTCTTGATGATTTGCGCGGATATGGACGGATCGGTCGTAAGCAGGCGGATGAGTGTTTCCGCCGAGACATTGGGATCATCGATCGCCTCGCGGATCTTCAATGCCATTTCGGGCAGCGTAGGCAGTTCCAACCGACCTTTTTCCAGGGCAGCGAAAACTTCGGCGGCAACCGCCTCTTGCTGCTTGATCTTCATCATTGTGCGCGTGAAACACTGTCCTTCAGGGAGGTGAGGTAGAGCGCGGAACGCGAAGCGTTCCTTGCTTTGCGGCTTACCTGATTACGCATTTCCTTTCTTTCTGCCACTTGTGAATATCCATACCCATCAGCTCGCTGAACCAGCCTGCAATGCCGATGTGATACACCTTGAACTACGCCTTGCGCGGTTTGAATATTGAAACTCCCTGTTGCGCGAACCGCTACACGCCCAACATAAAACCCAATATTTTTGCCTTTTGTAATATCGGCGCTCACCATATCGCCAGTCTGAAATCCATTAATTCGTTTTTTTCGTGTCAGATAACCGCGCGGGAAGCCAAAGGCATCCAGGCGCGTACGCTGATAACTACCACGACCTGTCGCCTTGATCGTCAACGTCGGCTTCTGCCAGCTCGTCGCGGCGCTAACGGCACCCACACAGACCGCGTCCAGCGCGTGTGTCTTGGGTATGCCAAGTTGAGTGCGGTTGTACTTCGTCAATCCGCCTGAGCCCGTTGTTACCGGCAGTCCGGTTGTCTTGAGTGAATTGAACAGAGCCCAGCGCGTCGCGTTAACCGCTGCAGCGTCCTTGAGTGGCCGTTTTGCCTGAGCCAATATCCGCTCAAGCCGCTTGGTATCTTTCGCCAGGAACACACGAACATCCTGTGCACCTTTCCTCTGGTTACACGGTTCGCAAGCCAGCGTCAGATTCGATACTCGATTACTCCCACCGCAGGCTTTGGAATGAATATGCTCGATCTGCAAAGGAACCTCTTTTGCATCGCAGTAAGCACATTTCCGGTCCCACTTGTTAAGCAGATACTCTCGCACTTCGAAACCGGCCAGCGTGCCCTGCTGATACTCGACACCGGAGATTTCAGGATTCTCGATTTTCTGCATATCGAAGCGAACCAACTCCTGTGAAATACCGCGCACGGGCGCTAAACGACACAATCTACTAGCCCAGGCAGCGGTTGTATCAACACGGTGTTGCAGGCTTGGCGCTAACCAACCCTTGTCCTTGTTTCCGCGATTAAGGAAACGGGGTTCCCTGTAACGCAGGTTCCCGCGCCTACGACGGCGCATTTGACGACGTGCTGTCAGTGCCTCACTGATCTGACGGCCACGGTGCACTAATTCGAATAGATTCAGCACATGCACCGCAATACCGGTCTCGCCTGTTGCAACATCAATGCTCTTGGTTTCGCGCACTACTGCGATACCGGTGAACTTGCTACCCGGATCAATCTTGATTTTGACCGGCTGCAAAACACAGCCAGCCACTTCTCGGTCAAGTACCCGAATCGAAAAAGGAATGAGCCGATGAACGCGCGCACGGCCAGAACCAAGCAATTTTGTTGCTCGTTTCTCGCTACACGGCATCAGCGGGTTCTTTCGCTTATCGACTACAAATACAGCCACTTCGCTACTCCCAACTGTGCTTACGCACCTTGTGACAGGGTATTCTGCCTCACGACATGAACCCGCTCCCCTCGCCAATGTTGTAACGCAGCTTCAGTTCGGTACTTTGAACCTTGCGACAAGCTGTTTCGTGCGTACCCTATGCTTGTCTACTCCTGCCGCTTCCAGAGCTACAGATTGAGGAAGCGTCTGTAGGTGGGTCTTGTACTTCGTTACAACGTAGTCACGATGTTCCGTGACTTAGGCTGGTCAACCGAGCTTCTCACTGCTCTTCCAAGCTCCGGCGTTTAGGCCGGGGTAGTTGACGCGGTCATGACAAGGCTTTAGCCATGCGCTCCAGTGCTTTTTGCAGGTTTTCCATCGAAGTCGCGAAAGACAGGCGGATGTAGCCTTCGCTGCCAAATGCGGAACCCGGAACCACGGCGACACCGGCTTCCACCAGCAGATACTCGGAGAAGGCGATATCGGTCGCTTCCTTGATGGTTCCCTTCTTGTGCAGCGCGGCAATCGCTTTGCGTGCGTCAGGGAAAGCATAGAACGCGCCGCCCGCCATGAGGCAACTCAATCCCGGGATCTTGTTCAGCGTGTTCACCACGAACACATGGCGCTCGCGGAAAGCCTTGAGCATCGGCGTGATGCAGCCCTGGTCGCCGTTCAGCGCGGCCTCGGCGGCCACTTGCGAAATGGAAGTCGGGTTTGAGGTGCTTTGCGATTGCACGTTTTCCATCGCGGTGATGATGTTTTCCGGTCCGGCTGCATAGCCGATGCGCCATCCGGTCATCGCGTAGGCTTTGGATACGCCGTTCAGCACCATGGTGCGCGGATACAGGTCTGGGCAAGCGTCCAGGATGTTGACGAACTTCGCATCGGTCAGCGCGATATGCTCATACATGTCGTCTGTGGCGATCAGGATGTTCGGATGCTTGCGCAGCACTTCTCCCAGCGCTTTCAGATCTTCCAGTGTGTAGACCGCGCCGGACGGGTTGCTCGGGCTGTTGATCACAACCATTTTGGACTTCGGCGTGATCGCCTTTTCCAGTTGGGCGGGGCTCATTTTGAAGCCCTGCTCGATGCCGGCTTCCACGATCACCGGCTTGCCTTCTGCGATAAGCACGATATCGGGGTAGGACACCCAGTACGGCGCAGGAATGATCACCTCGTCGCCGGGATTGATGCAGGCGAGCGCGAGATTGAAGAAGCTCTGCTTGCCGCCGCAGGAGACAAGGATCTGTTTCGCTGTGTAGTCCAGCCCGTTGTCGCGCTTGAACTTGGCGATGATCGCTGCCTTGAGCGACGGTGTGCCGCCGACTGCAGTGTATTTGGTAAAGCCCTTGTTGATCGCGCCTATGGCTGCGTCCTTGATGTGTTGCGGCGTATCGAAATCCGGTTCACCCGCGCCCAGACCGATGATGTCCTTGCCTTCGGCTTTCAGTTTTGCCGCTCGGGCAGTCACGGCAAGAGTGGGGGAGGGTTTGATGGCTTGTACGCGTTTGGAGAGTGACACGGTTTTTTCCTTGAGGTTGGTAAACTGGGGGTGAGAATTATACCTGCGATGCCGTTAACGTGGTTTTCACGTTAATCGCGGGACAAGTGCGGGTAAAGCCAAGTGCTTGATTTATTGAATGAGTGATTTGATGAAAACCTTGTGTATCTTCAATTTTCCCAGTCCAAATGTGTGTTTTGGCAAGACGACATATTGAAATACAATTCAATGCATGTTCACAATAGCCACTTTCAATTTCCTCGACGAACTTTCTGCCAATAACAACAGGGCATGGTTCGAGGTCAACAAGCCGCGCTATGAAGCACTGGTGCGGGAACCTGCGCTGGATTTTAT
This sequence comes from Sideroxydans sp., assembly GCA_027310725.1. Taxonomy (GTDB): domain Bacteria; phylum Pseudomonadota; class Gammaproteobacteria; order Burkholderiales; family Gallionellaceae; genus Sideroxyarcus. The sequence continues at coordinate 76,782 of DAIDAG010000044.1, forward strand.
AGAAGCGATGGACCCGGTACTGGCAACCTTCGCACCGAACTTCCGCGCCGAACCGCGCAAGATGGGCGGCTCGCTGATGCGCGTGTTTCGCGATACCCGGTTCTCGCGCGACAAGACCCCGTACAAGACCAACATCGGCATCCAGTTCCGTCATGCGCTGGGCAAGGATATTCATGCGCCGGGCTTCTATGTGCATATCGCAACGGATGAATGCTTCTTCGCTGTCGGCTGCTGGCATCCGGAGTCCGATGCACTGGGGAAATTACGCGATCTCATCGCACAGAAACCAGAGAAATGGTTCTCCGCCAGAAACGATAAAAAGTTCGCTGCGCAATGGGAGCTTTGGGGTGACAGCCTGACGCGGCCACCGCGCGGCTACGATGTAAGTCATCCTGCCATAGAGGACCTGAAGCGCAAGGACTTCATTGCCATTGCGCCCTTGTCCGTTTCCGAGGTGGCCGGATCAGGCCTGGTCAAACTGGCCGGGAAAAGGTTTACGGCCAGCGTTCCTTTTATGGGGTTTCTTTGCGAGGCGCTGGATGTTCCGTATTGAAGAGACGCCAAGTAGTCATAAGCGTGCTGTCGCCGGCATCACGCCGTAGCATGGCTAAAGTAGAATCCCGCACGTTGGCATTCCCGTAGAAAACTGAAGAACATGATCGGATTGATACAACGCGTCAGCGAAGCCAGCGTGACCGTCGAAGGCTGCACCGTTGGGGAGATTGGACGCGGTCTGCTGGTGCTGCTCGGCGTCGAGAGGCATGACGACGAAACGAGCGCACGGCGTCTTCTCGAACGCATCCTTGCCTACCGCGTCTTTCCCGACGCGCAAGGCAAGATGAACCTGTCGCTGACCGATATCCGCGGCGACCTGCTGCTGGTGCCGCAATTCACACTGGCCGCCGACACCCGCAAAGGCACGCGCCCCAGCTTTTCATCCGCCGCCGCGCCGGAGAAGGGCGCCGAGTTGTTTACCATTTTCGTGAAGATGGCGCGGGAACGGCATGCCAAGGTGGAGACTGGTGTATTCGGGGTGGACATGAAAGTGAGCCTTATAAACGACGGTCCGGTGACATTCTGGCTACAGGTTGGAAATGAAAAGCCGAACAAGCCTCCCGTTAGTGGTGAGCTTGTCGAACCATGAAAGGAAGGCCACATGGGCGAATTACGAAGCACTGGCGTCGACAGGCTGCGCGTGTGCTGTTGGGGCGAATGCCCCTTACAGCCACTGCCTACCCCTTGCGGGTGCAGCCCGAACGGCTCCTTCAGTTTTAGGTAGATCATGAGACTCGGCATCGACCTCGGTGGCACCAAGATAGAGATCATCGCGCTGGACGACAGCGGCAAGGAATTGCTGCGCCGCCGCGTGCCCACTCCCAAGGGCGATTATTACGAAACCCTGCAGGTGATCATGCAACTAGTTCACGATGCTGAAACCGAACTGGGACAGCAGGGCTCGCTCGGCATCGGCACACCCGGCGCGCTCTCCCGATCCACCGGCCGCCTCAAGAACTCCAACTCGGTCGCACTCAACGGCCAGCCCATCCTGCAAGACCTCGAGTCCCTGCTGCAACGGCCGGTGAAGATCGGCAACGACGCCAACTGCTTCGCGCTCTCCGAAGCCACGGATGGCGCAGCGAAGGGGGCAGAGGTCGTGTTCGGCGCGATCCTCGGTACCGGTGTCGGCGCAGGTATCGTCGTCAACGGCCATGTCCTCACCGGCCCCAACGGCATCGCCGGCGAATGGGGCCACAACCCTCTGCCCTGGCCGGAAGCGCACGAACTCCCCGGCCCGCCATGCTATTGCAGCAAGCACGGCTGCATTGAAACCTTTCTTTCCGGGCCGGGCATGGTGAAGGTGCATCAGCTCGAAGCACGCGTATTGCTGAGCGCCGAAGAAATTGTAGTAGGTGCTGAGCAGGGCGATCCCGCCTGCGAGCGCAGCCTGCAACTCTACGAGAGCCGCCTCGCGCGTTCCCTCGCACACGTAATCAACATCCTCGACCCGGACATCATCGTGCTGGGCGGCGGCATGTCCAACATCGAGCGCCTGTATGCGAATGTGCCCAGGATATGGGGCAACTGGGTGTTCTCGGATCGGGTGGATACGAGACTGGTGAAGAACAGGTACGGTGATTCAAGCGGCGTGCGTGGAGCTGCGTGGCTATAGTCCCGGATGTCATGCACCCGAAATTTTCCGCAGACAAATCGCGGGCAGGAAACGGCTAGAATGCTTCCGGGCTCGGTGAACATAAACTTAATCCAGCAAAGGAAGATCATGACCAAGTTTTCGATTCCCATCTCTGTCCTCTCATTCCTGGCGATGGTTTCGGTCGCCCATGCCGATCCCCGGAAACTGGCCGAGGAGAAGCAGTGCCTGCTCTGCCACACCATGGACAACAAGGTCGGCAGGGCGACTGCGTTCAAGGCGATTGCGCAGAGATACAAGGGCAAAACCGATGCCGAAACGAACCTGGTGCAAATGATAGAGAAAGGCGGCGTGGGTCACTGGGGTTACATCCCGATGCCGCCAGCCGGGTGGAAGCGCCCGGACGTGTCCGAGGCCGAGGCGAAGGAACTGGTGGACTGGATACTCGCGCTGCATTGAGCTGACGCTGTTGCCTGCACTCGCTGTATTTACATCAGGCACTCCGCCCGCAATCCCCATCCGACGGCGATCTGCAAGCATATATGCCGAAGATCGCCGTCTTTCCTTGTTGCCGGTAGATATAGCCTGAAGATGCCCGTTCCTACCCGCTTGCAGTGAAGGTGGATTTGCGAAAGTGCCCCTCCGCGGTCAGCCTCTGTTTGCCCGCAGCCAGGCGATGACGTTGTCCGCATTCTCGTTCGGCGGGAAGACCGGATAGAACACTTTGACTATCTTTCCATCTTCGATGATGAGCGTAAGCCGTTTGATCAGGCGTAAGGAGTTGTATTCGAAAGTCGGCAGACGCAAGGCGCCCGTCAATTCAAAAGCACTATCGCTCAACAACTCGAAAGGTAGGTGCAGGCGTTGCGCCGCTTCCTTCTGCTCTTCCGATGATTGCGCACTTACGCCATACACCGTGGCCCCCAGGCCGCGCAATTCGGCATGATGGTCCCGGAAAGCGCAGGACTGGGGCGTGCATCCCCGCGCTCCCGGAATCTCGTTCCAGCCTGTCATCGGCGGACCGTCCGGCCTGCCGGTCATGGGGTAGAAATAGACAACGACCATTCCGCTTTCCGAACCGAGGTCGACTGTGCGGTCGGCAGTGCTTGCCAGCGACAGGGAAGGTATCTGCATTCCTTGCAGATGGTCGCACGCACCGTCGTCCTGGGGTATGGGCAAATTGTCTGGCAGTACGTATAGATCTTTCATGTTCAATTTTTTCAGAAAGCTTGTACAGTTGGTGTAGGGTGCACTAAGGGTAGCGCATTGCACCGGATGTGTGAATGTCATTTATACGGCGCAATGCCCGTTGGCTATTACGCGCTACGCGGGCTGCCGCACAGAGCTTTACAAGTGACGACCTTTTTTTCGCATTGCTCGTTCAACCATTCGGAGCAGCTTGTCGCTGTGTTCTGGATCAAGAAACCTCAGAGCGCTGTTTTCATAGGTTGCCCATGTTTGCCCAGAGATGTCAGACGGAGGGCTGGGTTGTGAGTGCAGCTTGATGGGAAGTACGCGAATGCCCCAGGTTAGCGCTACACCAAGTTCAACCATCACGTTTGGATTAAGGTCGGATGTATCAAACACCGCAATATCTGACGCAATGATGTCGCGGGCAATTTCGTTGAATAGATGTTCACCATATCCTGCCGCAAGTGGTCGAAAATTGAGAGTCGCTCCAAGTGAACCGGGTGCTGCGTTATATTTATCCACTGCTGTTTGAAACATCGTTTGCACATTGTTACGAAGCTCCACGGAATCATAATGTGTAGACTTGAACTGATAGCCCATCACTACGGTGAGTTGGTTGGATTGGTCCTTTTGTTGAGCGATGAACTCCCAGTCTTGGTCGTTGAAGCCGTATGGAGATCCAATAGGAGTTGGAGGTAGTGAGATGCCAATTGGTTGAGCAGATGCCTTAGGGGCTGAACCAGTAATGATTTCAAGCGGTTCGGCAAAGGTGTTAGATACCCGCTCTGTTTCGTAACGACCAACCGGTGTAATCCATACATTCCCAAATACGTACGGGTTAGTGCCGAGATATTGTCTCCATTCTACATACCCTGACTGTTGCAGAAGCGATATAGCGTCATTGAGATCATCCGGCGATAGGCTGGTGATACTAGCCAAGGTCGGACCGTCTACAGCGCCGCTTGTATTGGTGTTGCTTCGCATCTTCGCGAGGAGCATCAAAACGTTCGTAGCGATTTCATGAAGAGTCTTCGGCATGAGGACATTGACTGCTAATTGTGATGACCTAATCCATAGCTGCGCAATGTCGCCTATTGCGGTATGCACTGTCAAGGATACTTCTCTAGCTATATCTTGTTGGTCATATTTCAGCATTCTACCGTCATGGTTTGGCAATCCACCCTTTCCCCGTACAATACGCGACTGACCATGAAAACCATCACCTTCCCCGACAGTCCCTACCTCCTGCACCTGCCCTTCGACCCAGCGGGCGACCAGCCCACGGCCATCGCGCAGCTGGTGGAGGGCATCAATGACGGGCTGGCGTACCAGACGCTGCTGGGCGTGACCGGCTCCGGCAAGACCTTCACGATGGCCAACGTGATCGCGCGCACCGGGCGACCGGCCATCGTCATGGCGCCGAACAAGACGCTGGCGGCGCAGTTGTATTCCGAGTTGCGCGATTTCTTCCCCGATAACGCGGTGGAATATTTCGTTTCCTATTACGACTATTACCAGCCCGAGGCCTATGTGCCGTCGCGCGATGTGTATATCGAGAAGGATTCCAGCATCAACGAGCAGATCGAGCAGATGCGCCTGTCTGCCACCAAGTCCATGCTGGAGCGGCAGGATTGCATCATCGTCGCAACGGTCTCGGCCATCTACGGTATCGGCGACCCGGTGGATTACCACGGCATGATCCTGCACCTGCGGGAGCACGAGAAGATGGTCCAGCGCGATGTGATCCAGCGCCTGGTCGCGATGCAGTACGAGCGCAACGATGTGGACTTCGGTCGCGGCAACTTCCGTGTGCGCGGCGATGTTATCGACATCTACCCGGCGGAAAGCAGCGAGAACGCGCTGCGCGTGACGCTGTTCGATGACGAGGTGGAATCGCTGGCGCTTTTCGATCCGCTCACCGGGCACATCCAGACCCGTGTGCCGCGCTATACCGTGTATCCCTCCAGCCATTACGTGACGCCGCGCGAGACCACCCTGCATGCCATCGAGACCATCAAGGTGGAACTGGCCGAGCGCATCGCTTTCTTCGTGAAAGAGAACAAGCTGGTGGAAGCGCAGCGTATCGAGCAGCGCACGCGCCATGACCTGGAGATGCTGGCCGAGATCGGCTTCACCAAGGGCATCGAGAACTATTCTCGCCACCTTTCCGGTCGCGGGCCGAACGAAGCGCCGCCAACACTGATGGACTACCTGCCGCCAAACGCGCTGATGATCATCGACGAAAGCCACGTCACCATTCCGCAGATCGGCGGCATGTACAAGGGCGACCGGGCGCGCAAGGAGAACCTGGTCAACTACGGGTTCCGCCTGCCGTCCGCGCTGGATAACCGCCCGCTTCGTTTCGATGAATTCGAGAAGATCATGCGCCAGACGGTTTTCGTTTCCGCCACGCCTTCCACTTATGAGGCCGAACACACAGGGCAAGTGGTGGAGCAGGTGGTGCGCCCGACCGGACTGATCGATCCGGCCATCCAGGTACGTCCCGCCACCAACCAGGTGGACGACCTGATGTCCGAAGTGACGTTGCGCACGAACGTGGGCGAGCGGGTGCTGGTCACCACGCTGACCAAGCGCATGGCCGAAGACCTTACGGAATATTTTGCCGAGCACGGCATCAAGGTGCGCTACCTGCACTCCGACATCGAAACCGTGGAGCGCGTGGAGATCATCCGCGACTTGCGCCTCGGCATGTTCGATGTGCTGGTCGGCATTAACCTGCTGCGCGAAGGCTTGGATATTCCCGAAGTGTCGCTGGTGGCGATCCTGGATGCGGACAAGGAGGGCTTCCTGCGTTCCGAACGCTCGCTGATCCAGACCATAGGCCGCGCCGCGCGCCACCTGCACGGCACCGCCATCCTGTATGCCGACCGCATTACCGAATCCATGCGCAAAGCGATTTCCGAAACCGACCGCCGCCGCGCCAAACAGGTGGCCTACAACGAAGAGCACGGCATCACGCCGCAGTCCGTCGTCAAACGCATCAAGGACATCATCGACAGCGCCTACGATGTGGATGACGAGCGTTCGTCGCTGAAGGCGGCTCAGACACAGGCGAAATATCTGGCGATGAGCGAGAAGGAAGTCTCGAAAGAGATCGCGCGACTGGAAAAAGAGATGCTGCAAGCCGCGAAAAATCTGGAGTTCGAGAAAGCCGCTCAAGTGCGGGATCAGTTGAAGAAGCTGCGCGAGAGCGTGTTCATCTCGCCGTTGTGAGGCCACACAGGGGGTGCCGAGGGCTTCGGGTAATGTGGTAGGCTTCGACTATCAGGGTGCCAGTAGAGTTGTTGACGCATCAACATACTTACAAAAAATAACATGGCGAAAGAGGGTGGCAGCGTCAGGATCACGTTTTCCGAAACGATGCGCGGTTATGCCAGCGCAGCGCAAACCACTTTCGCCGACGGCCATGCCGAAGGAAAGAAGGCGGGCAACAGCCTGTCCATCGATGTTTCGGTACTCATTCCCCACCTTGCACATTTTCTGGACGAACCTGCACATGCCGGCACGCTCAGCGGCAAGATAGATAGCCCCCTGCTCGGCGGAACTTGCCCGGTGCAGTCCGGCGTATTCAGGTTGCTGCCGGACACCGCAGACCTTGACCGCAAGGTGATGTACTACCAGTTGTATGCCCTGACGCCCCGGCAGGAACCCATTACTTTTGTCGGCGTAAAGCAGGTGCAGCACGATCAGTTATTCGATCTGTGGCACGACACGACCACGCTCTACGTCAACATCTATCGGGGCCATATCGATCCCGGCAAGGCGGCGCAGGCAGCGTTGTGGATCACCGGCATCATCGGTCTCGGCGCGCCAGACTTCATCAGGGTGTTGGGAACGTTGCGTGCCACGACTCCCGACGGCAGCACCAGCCTGGCAGGACTCGCACGATTCGGCAGGTTCTTTGCCGGCAGGTTGTGGGATGTCTACCGGCCGTCGCTGCCGCCGTCACCCGATCATCCTGTACGGAAATACCCTCTCTTCACTACCGAAGGCGTGAGCAATGCCGGGATATCGGTGCATCCGTTCAGCACCGCCGACGGACTTGCGCTGCAGCTGACCCGGTTCCGGCGCAACGATTGCGATGACGTGGTGCTGCTCATTCATGGGCTGACCAATTCTTCCGATATGTTCATCATGCCGGAGCACCGGAACCTGGTGCAGACGCTGCTCGACGAGGGATACGGCGATGTCTGGGCGCTCGATTACCGCGGCAGCTGCCGTTTCCCCTACAACCTCGCGCGCCATCGCTACACGTTCGACGACATCGCGCTGTTCGATCATCCGGCGGCCATCGCGGAATTGCGCCGTCACATCGGCCCGGACCGGCGCATCCATATCGTGGCCCACTGCATCGGGGCGATGACGGTCGCGATGGGCCTGTTCGGGAAGACGATACAGGGCGTCAGCAGCGCGATCCTCAACAGCGTCGCGCTCACGCCGAATGTTTCTGCCTGGGCCAGGATGAAACTTGCCGTGGGGCCCTGGGCTATCGAGAGCCTGCTCGGCATCGACTATATGAACCCTTCCTGGGGGCGCCAACCCGGATGGTCGCCGGGAAAGCTGCTCGCGCTGGCGAGCAATCTGGTGCACCGGGAATGCGATTCTCCGGAGTGCCACACACTGAGCTTCATGTGGGGAGACGGTCATCCGTCGGTATATGGTCACGCGAATATCGCGGCCGAGACCCATGAGCGGCTGGGCGACCTGTTTGGGGGAACCGGCGTGCATTACTACCGCCATGTGTCGAAGATGGTGAGAAACAACAACACCGTCGTCAAGTATGCTCCTGACGATCCGCGGTATGCCGCGCTTCCCGAGGACTATTTCAGGCACGCCGCGGAAATGACCACGCCCCTGCTGCTTACGCTGGGGCAGGACAACCGGGTATTCATGGATTCGAATGTCATTTGCCATCAGCGGCTGGAAAAGATCTCGCCCGGACGCCATCGGTTGCAGGCGTTTACGGGCTACGGGCACCAGGACATCTTCATGGGGAAGAATGTGCATGCGGACATCTTTCCCCGGCTGGTCGGTTTTCTTCGGGAACACAGCCATGACTGAAAGCCGGCTGCCGCCGGGACTGGTGTTATGGCCCGGCACCGAGAGCATCTTTCAACGGATCGGCGTGCTGATCAGCGACATACATTGCACGGATTGCACCGTCGGCAACCAGACGGCGGACGAAACCGACTGGAAGAGCTTTTTCGGCGAACTGGAACTGAGGCTAGACGCTTCGGCCACCGACGTAAGCGAGGTCGTGCTGATCCTGAACGGGGACGTCGTCGACCTGCTGCGCTCGGGGAAATGGGCTGCTGCGAATATCTACCCGTGGCAACGGGACGATCCGAGTTTCAGGAAGACCATACTGGACATCATGCACGACATCGTCGACAGGCATGCCAGCGACCCGGCGAAAACAAGCGGTTCATCCGGGTTCTTCCACTATCTGCAGAAAATGGTGGAAAGGCTGAAACAGAAGACCCCTCACGTTACTGTCATTCCCATCGTCGGCAACCACGACAAGGAGTTGCAGGTCGTTCCCGAGGCACGGGAGATCTATTACCGGCAATGCCTCGGCCTCGCTGCAGACGGCTTAGGTGCCGGTTACCGCGAATGGGTGGCCGGGCAGATGGGCAGCGATCCCGCCGATCCCTGGCCGCTGCTGCCGTTCTATTTTGCCGATCCGGGCCTGCGTCTGTTCGCCACGCACGGCCAATGGCGGGACAACACCAACTCGCGCTCGACCAGTCGCTGGAAATTCCGTCACGGCTGGCAGCCGCAGGTCTGGCGGCTGGAACAGTATCGCGCATTCAGCGATCCCTGCTTCGGCGATACGATCGCGAGCGGGTTGCTTTCCGGTTTCATATGGAATGCTACCCGCGCCATCGAGCGGGAAGTCATACCGTTTGCGATCAATCGTTCCGCGAATGACGGGATCGAACACATCCGGAATGTGCTGCGCGAAATGGATCTGTACCGTCCGGCTTCGAGAGCCGTCGTGCGCTTGCTGGAAGAGATCGGGAAACTGGACCGCAAGGATGCAAATACGCCGCGCCTTTACAAGGCGGTCGTCGATCAATACCGCTTGAGCCTGCGATCATGGCTGGATCAACCGGAGACTTTCCATACAGCGCCGCCGCTATTCAGGATTGTTCTGTTGCCCGTCATTTCGTTGTTGAGTCGCCCGCACTGGGCCTGGCTGGATACTCTCCTGATGCGCTGGATGGCAAAAGCGTCGGACAGGCAGGGAGATACCCCTTACGACAAATTGCCCGCGTTTCGCGCCGACTACCGGCCTTGCGGTTTCCACCTGCATGCGGAAGGCCATACCCATTTTGCGATGGAAGCCGACCTGCGCTACAGCACGCCGCAACAACCGCGCAATTACACCTATGTGAACCTGGGTGCATGGCGCAATCGCATCGTGCAGAAATTCGGGAACAAGGGCTATCGCCGCCGCAGTACCGGTCGTGCGCTGGTTGTGAGGAACGCAGATTCCGGCTCGGCTGAAAGCGACTACCGTTTTACCTTGCGCGATGTCACCAGTTGGGGAGACCGGCTGGACCGGTGGTAAGAAAATGACGAAACACTGCTCGACGTATCAGGGGGAATGATGGGACAAGCCAGTTCTGTCCGGAATGCGGGGAAATTTTCAGGGAAGCTGGACGCCGTCGTCATCGGCAGCGGTTTCGGCGGCGCGATCAGTTGCTGCAGATTGGCACAGAAATGGGGGAAGGGCGTGCTGCTGCTGGAGCGGGGCAAGCGCTATCCCATGGGTTCTTTCCCGCGGTCGCCGCACCAGATGGCCGACAATTTCTGGAGCGACACTAACGACAGGACCCGGCGTCCGAAGCACATACGCAACCGCAGCCTGCGCGGCATGTATGACATCCGCAATTACTCCAACATGGATGCCGTGGTCTGCGCGGGACTGGGTGGCGGATCGCTGATCTATGCCAATGTCTTCCTGGAACCTCCCGAGCATGTCTTTGCATCGGGCTGGCCTGCCGGCATTGACCGTGAGTTCCTGCGACCCTATTACGATGTTGCCAGGAGCGTTCTCGGTGCGCGTCCCGTTCCGTCCTGGGAGGAAGATCCGCGCCGCCGTATCGCACGCACAGAGCTCTTTCAGGATTTCGCCAGGGAACAGGGACGCGAATCGAGGCTCGCCGATATTTGCGTCTTCTTCGGCAATGGCTACAACTATCAAGATCATCAGGCTCCGCCTTCGCCGATCGGTTTGCAGGAAAAGAACCGTTACGGTGCAACGCAAACGTCCTGTACCTATTGCGGCGAATGCGATGTGGGCTGCAACACGCATTCGAAAAATACCGTGGACCTCAACTATCTCCACGTTGCCGAGCATGTGCACGGGGCACGCATCCGGACCGGTTGCGTGGCGGAAAAGATCGTTCCGCTGAATGAACGGGGCGCCGAGGATGCGGGTGCGGACGGCAGGTACGGGTATCGGGTGCATTACCTTGAACTCGACGGCGATGCGACCTTCGTTGACACGCAGCGTGTGGTGGTTTCCGCGGGAACCCTGGGCACGAATGAGTTGCTTTTGCGCTGCCGCGACGTGCATGGAGCCTTGCCGCACATCAGCCGGCAACTGGGACGGCGTTTTTCCGGCAACGGCGACTTCGTCTCTTTCGTTGCGGAGGGGAAAAAGGCCGCCGACCCGAATTACGGGCCGGTGATCACCCAGTACTCGGATTTCAATCTGTTCAAGGCGCATGACCCGCAACGGGCTTTCATCCTGGAAGATGCGAGCTATCCCGTCTTTTTGGCATGGTTCATCGAAGGCATGCAACCCGTGCTCAACCCGTTCGGGCTGCTCCGGAAAGCCTGGCGTGCGCTCAAATGGTTGTGGCGGCGTGTCATGCGGACGCTGATCGGCAGCAAGTGGAGCGGCCAGGTAGCCGACCTTTTTCATGAAGTGCTCAAGGGAGACCTGTCCTATCGCAGCAGCGTGCTTTTGTGCATGGGGCTGGACAAGGGCGATGGTGTTTTATCGCTGAAGGAGGGGCGTCTGGATATCCAATGGCCGCAAACGTCCAGCATGCCGCTTTACCGCGCCATCGTTGATTGCGGCAAGAGGTTCAAGGCATTTGCCGGTTCCACTTTCTTTACGCCGCTTCCCACATGGAAATGGCCGATGCGGAACAACATCACGGTGCATCCGCTGGGAGGCTGCGCGCTGGCACATGATCCTGGGCAAGGAGTGGTCAGCGCCGGCAGTGACAGAGGGCAGGTCTTCGGGTACACCGGACTTTACGTTGCGGACGGCTCGCTCCTGCCCGGAGCGGTGGGTGCCAATCCGGCAGCCACCATTTCAGCGGTTTCCGAATGGATAGCCGAAGGAATCACCGGCAATGTACCGGATAGCGATCTCGGCGCGTATCATCCGTACCGCGGAAGCGCAGATCAAGCCCGTTCGCCCTGAGCGTGTCGAAGGGTGAGCACGAACGGAGGACTTGATCCGCGTCCAACTGGATATGAACTGCGACTATACGGGACAATCACGCGCACCATGCTAGGCCAGATGTTCACACAGAACGAGCACAAGGCAATCGAGGCCGAACTCGTCAAAGCCTCTTTCCAGAACGCGAACGATCTCAACATCGCGGGGGCGGCGATCTTTTCCCTGCTGGTCTATGTCGTGCACGATGAGGCATCCTGGCGGATATGGCTGCCAGCCCTGGTGTTGCTTTACCTCGCCACCTTGCTTCGCGCGTATGAGATCCGGCAATACCGCCGGATGCCTGAATACCGTGATTCCAGGCAATGGATGGTCTACCAGACGATCTACGCGGGATTGGCCGGCCTTTGCTGGGGTGCGGCTAGCGCGGCGATGCTGCCGCATCTTTCGATCATGCTGCAACTATTTGTACTGACCGTCTGCACCGTGGTGGCCGCAACGTCGGCATCTGAAGATTTTCTGCTGGTGATGCCGTCACGTGCATTCATCTTCGCCAGCATCATTCCCCCGACCCTTTGGCTGCTGACTGCGGACGACAGCCTCCACTGGGTACTTGCCGTCATGCTGGCCGCATTCATTACTGTATCGATCAAGCACGGCAACAAGAACAGCCGTATGTTCATTGAAGCACAGCATCTCCGCTTCCAGAACGAGTTCCTGGCCAAGGAACTTTCCCGGAAGCACGCCATGCTGGATCGGGCAAACAAATCGAAATCGCGATTCCTTGCGGCTGCCAGTCACGATCTGCGCCAGCCCGTGGCGGCGCTGATGATCTTCCTGGAACAACTGGAATTCGAACAGCAGCTGTCCGCGAATGGAAGGGGGGTGCTGGAGCATGCGCAGCAGGCGACTTCTTCCATGTGCAGCCTGCTGGACAGCCTGCTTGATATATCGAGGCTGGACGGCCAAGCCATCAGGAAAACGATCAGGCCATTCCCCATCCAGAAGTTGTTTGACGACATGGAAGACGAGTTCCTGCAGCTTGCGCAACATAAGGGGATCCGGTTGAAATTCTCGCCTTGCTCTGCAATCGTTGAAAGCGACAGGGTTTTGACGGGGCAGATCTTGCGCAATCTTGTTTCCAATGCGATCCGCTATACCCCTGAAGGACGCATTCTTGTCGGATGCCGCCACCGTCGGGGCATGCTCGCCATCGAAGTGCACGATACCGGCATCGGGATCGCCGAAGATCAGATCCCCAAGATATTCGACGAGTTCTACCAGGTCGACAATTCCGAGCGGGACCGGCAGCAGGGATTGGGGCTGGGCTTGTCCATCGTTGATCGCGCGGCACGATTGCTGGGGCATACCGTCACTCTGACTTCGCGCCTGGGGCTGGGATCTTCATTTGCATTAACGGTGCCGCTCGCGAAGGACGGTGTTGCGGGAGAGCCGCAAGCCCCGTTGCAGACAGCAAGGACACCCGCAATGGCTGGCCGGCTGGTTGCCGTCGTCGAGAATGAAAGCAGTATCCGCGCGGGAATGCGCGATCTCCTGCAATCATGGGGGTGCAGGGTGGTGCTTGCCGATTCTTTGGCGAACATGACCGAACAACTCGAATCCCTGGGCGAGGCAGTTGACATGATCATCTCGGATTTCGGACTGAGGGGCGGGACCAACGGCGTGGAAGCGATCGCCAGGATACGTGAACGATGGGGATCGGGATTGCCTGCCGTGCTGTTTACCGGCGACATCAGCAAGGAGACGCATGCCCTTGCCCGGAACGCGGGACTTTCGATCTTGTACAAGCCAGCAAAAGCGGAGGCGTTGTACGAAGCCATCGCGCATGCATTTGGCGGTTCTGATAGCCAGGAGCGCATCACCCGAATACCGGATTCAAGGGAAGAAATTGACGTGCAGGTGAAATGCGATGAATGACTCTGGCAAGGTGAGGATCCTGTTTTGCTGCATGGGCAATATCTGCCGTTCGCCGACTGCCGAAGCGGTGTTCCGGCACCATGTCGGGCAAGCGGGCCTGACGGAACACTTTCTCATCGATTCTGCCGGTACTCACGATTACCATATCGGCGATCCTCCCGATGCGCGCACGCAGCGTGCGGCAAAACAGCGCGGTTACGACATGAGCAATCTGCGCGGACGCCAGGTGGAAGCCGTGGACTTCGCCCGTTTTGATTATGTGCTGGCGATGGACGAAGCGAACCTCGATATTCTCAGGCGCCTGCGTCCCGGCGATGCACGAAGCCATCTTGGCCTGTTCCTGGAATTTGCGCAGCATCACGCTGAACGTGAGGTGCCCGATCCTTACTACGGAGGCTCTGACGGTTTCGAGCGCGTCCTGGATATGGTGGAGGATGCCGCGAACGGCCTGCTGCTGCACGTCCGGCAACGTCAACTTCAGGATCTGCCCTGAGCGCTTCTGTTAGAACGATTGTCCCAACTGCAGGTAAGCCTGCGTGCCGCTGGGATTATCCAGGCCGCGCGCGATGCCGAGCCTCAGCGGAAGCGGGAGGCGGTAATACACGATGACCTCGCCCAGCAGTTCGATCCCCACGCCGCGATAATATCTCGACCGCGGGCTGCCGTTGTCCCAGACGCTGCCTGCGTCCATGAAGGCCGAAGCCGAAAGGCGATTGATCCCGATGGGTGGGGACATCGCATGGCGGTCGATATCGGAAAGCGGTGTGCGCCATTCGATGCTGGCCATGCTGGTGTTCTGTCCGCGCAACGCGGCCTCGCTGCCGATATAGCCGCGTATGGGCAGGTTGCGCTGGTTGAGCATGGGCGCTTGTGTCAGGTCGTATTCCATTGCACCGCCCAGCTGGAATTGCTCGGTGGTGCCTTGTGCGCGGACTTCCGTCCACCTTCCACTGAGTACGGTGTCGCCGACAGGCAGGTATTCGCGCGTGTCGATGCGGGAGATATAACCGTCGTAAAAGCTGGTGAAGGGGCGGTAGCTCTCGTAGAGCAGGGTCGTGAGGTTTCCGCGATTGACGCCGTCGGCATACCAGTTGGTGTTGCGCGTGTCGTAGCGCAGGAAGGTCGCACCGACGCGCTCGTCCTGCGTGCGGGTAATGAGCCCCGGGACCTGCACATGGTCGGTAGTCTGCATGGCTGCACCGACGCCCAGATAGACGCTCCGCTGTATCCCCATCCAGGGCAGCATCGAGGCCCATTGTGCGCCGGTGGTGCGGTCGTACAGCGTGGTGGTCTGGCTGCTGCCGGAACCGGTCGATTGCCGCGCCCACAGGTTGCGCGAGACATTGAAGAAATGTTCGCCGAGGTAATCGTAGCTGAAACTGCCGATGGCTTCGTGCTGCGAGGTCTCCCACATCACGTCGGCAGTGTAGTTGTGCCAGCCCAAAGCGTCGCTGCCAAATGTGGATGCGCCATATGCGCTCAAGCCGCGATCCAGGAGCACGGATGGTAGCCATGTGCGCGGATACATCGAGTTCATGGCGTGGTAATTGCCCGGTTCGCCCAGTTGGTAAGTCGCGGGCGGTGTGTTGCCCTGCAGTACCGCGGTCTGGTTCGATACCGGAATTGCCTGCTGTGCGATCGGTGTGGCCGTCTGCATGCGCCGCAATTCCGTGCCGTTCGCGGCCAGCACACCCAGCACGACCGAACCATCCTGTGCGATGCCGCTGTGCGAGAGCACCGCCGTATAGGTATGGCTCAGGCGCGTCAATCCGGGCGTGCGGTCGCGGCGCGGCGCGGCGGAGCCGTCCGGTGCGGGAGCGACCGCATCACACCTCCTCCCGCAATCGGCTGGCTCTGCCAGTAACGTGTCGGAGGTGTAGCGCCAGAGATCGTAGATGCCGTCTTTCACGGCGATGAATTCCAGCGCGCCGCCGTCGCGTGCATAGCGTAGTCCGTGCAGCGGTGCGTTGTAGCTGAACAATACCCGCGGTGCACCGCCCGCGCTGTCGAATTCCAGCACTTGCCATGAGCCCGCCTGCTTGATGCCCAGCGCGATGCGCTTGCCGTCCGGGCTGGCGGCAAGGTCGATGGCTTCCACCTGGTCCGGTGTCCGGTAGAGCGTGCGCGCTTCGCTCCAGTCGTCCCCGTGCCGTTCCAGAATGCAAAGGGTGGAAACGCCGCCGTCCATGCGCAATGCGGCTATCCGGTCGCCCAGCCATACCGCGCGGCGGTAACGTCCGCAGGTGGTCTGTCGTTGCAGTCCGCCCGATGCACTCCAGGTGTAGAGGTCGTAGTAATAATTGAAGTTGCGGCAGATCTCAGGTTGCGCGATCAGCGCCGTGCCGTCGGCGCGCGTGTCGATGTAGGCGCCGGGATTCAGCTTGGCGAGCTCGCTCACCTTGCCTTGGGTATCGACGTGCACCAGCGACGGTTGCAGCCTCCCGTCGTCGACTGCTGCCAGCACGCCGTCGGCCGCGGGCGCCAGCGAGGCGATCTCGAATTTCGCCGGCAGTATCACATTGCTGTCGGCGCGCGGTGCGGTTTCAAGCGGTACTTCGCGTCGGCTCATCTGCTCCGCCAGGTCGGCGGTGAATTCGTCCCATAACTCATCCATGTGCTTGCCGGTCACCTCGACAGGATTGGTGTAAACACGCGGGACGATGTTGTTGCTGAAATTGTTGATGTAGTTGTAGATCGCATCCGGCCCGTATTTGCGCGACAGGAAGTCGTAGAAATACACCCCGTACAGGTATTGCTTGGATGTGGGCAGGGCGCGCCCGTCCGAGTTGATCTCGGACAGCGATTTGAAGCCCTGTTCGTGCTCTATGCGCATCCAGGCTTCGAATATCGGCCCCCTGAGCCGTCCCTTGCCGAGCTCGGGCGTGCTCTCGTTGTAGGTGGCGATACCCTCGATGGCCCAGTCCGGTTGCCACAGGTTGGGGAAGAGCAGCGGATTGCGCCCAAAGATGTGGCGCAACACGTTCGGGGCGCCGCGTACCTTGTCCAGATGAAAAGTATGCGTCAGTTCGTGGGTAAGGAGCATCTCGAGCCAGACGCTGTTGTCCAGCAGTTCGCCGTCGTTGGGCGGCGTGAGGAAGATCGCGCTCTCGTTGAACGGCAGCGGGGTGGAGTAACCGTTCGGGATATCGAATTCATCGAGCAGGATGATCTCTATCCTGCTGCCCGGTTCCCATTGCAGTTCCCGGCTCATGCGGGAATAGACGCGCTCGGCAATGTCCGCCACGCGCTCTGCCTGCGCACGCCGGGGCATTGCGTAATCGATGCGGAAATGTGTGCTGTCGGCACTTTGCCAGTCGCGTTCGGGATCCGGACCGAGCGCCGGGCCGATCGCGGCATGGGCGGGCGATAAGACGGCAAGAACAAAGAGCGCGGACAGGATACGAAGCATGATGTGCGTTACCCCAAAATAAAAAAGCGCACGGCATGCCGTGCGCTTTTATTATCCGACAAACCGCTCAGTTTGGCGTGTGAGTTTCCACCTGTTGCAGCGGTTCGCTGTTCTCGATGGTGTATATCTCACGCTGGCGCTGACGGCGACGCGGGGCATTTTCGCGGCTTTCCTGTACCGGCGCGATGCTGGCTGCCTTGTTCGGATCGGTTTCGATCAGGGTCAGGCCGCTGCTGCCCAGATCGACTGGCGGCATGGCTTGGGCGGCAGTAGCAACGGATTTCGCTGCTTGCACTTGCGGCGCAGGTTGCGGGACCGCTTCCATCTTTGGCGCTTGAGAAGATTGTGCAGGATGGGACACAACTTCGGTCGGCACCGCCTTCTTCATCGATTCCTTCATTGAGTCAGGATAGGCGATGTACTCGGTCGGCTTCGCGCGCTGAACGGGAGCCGGTGCCGCGGCGGCAGCAACTTCGCTGCCTGCAGGCATGGCGACTTGTTCGTTCGTTTGAACTGCAACGCCCTCGCCGGACGGGGCCGCCACTTGTTGCTCACGACGCTCGCGTTCGCGACGACCGCCGCGACGGCCGCGCTTCCGACCTTCGCGGTTGCCGCTTCCTTCTTCGCCTTGTTCGCCTGCAACGACAGGTTTCGGCGTTTCCAGTGCGGGCTTGTCGACGTTAGCAGGACGCGGTTGGCGCGGCTGCTGCGGTTGACGCTCGCCGCGAGATTCCTGCTGTTCTTTCGGTTCCCTGTTGTCTGCGCGCGGAGCATCGTCACGATCGCGGCGTTGCTTGTTGCCGCCTTCGTTGCGATCGCGACGCGGCTTGTTGCCGCTGCCTTCGTTGCGTTCGCCGCGTTCATTCCGGTCGCCACGCTCACCGCGTTCGCGGCGAGGATTCTGGCGTCCCGCCTTGGCCGGTGCAGCGGGTTTGACAGGCTCGCTTTCACCACCCAGCGATTTGAACCAGCCGACCAGACTGCCGAACAGGCTTGTTTTCGCCTCTTCCTTGACTGCATGTTTGGGGGCGGGTTGTGCCGGGGTGATGCCGCGCACCGCTGCTTGCGGACGCTGTGCCTTGATTTCCTGCGCTGTGGCCGCTATCACCGGCTTGACCTCTTCGGGTTTTTCCACGAGCTTGTAGCTGGCTTGCAGATGGTCGGCAGTGATGTCGTCCTGGCGCAGGCGGGTGACCGTGTAATGCGGCGTTTCCATGTGCGGATTGGGGATGAGCACCACGCTGATCTTGAAGCGCGATTCGATGCGGTGGATGTCCGAGCGCTTCTCGTTGAGCAGGAAGGTGGCAACGTCCACCGGTACCTGCGCGTGGATGGCGGCGCTGCTGTCTTTCATCGCTTCTTCCTGGATGATGCGCAGGATGTTCAGGGCGGAAGACTCCGTGCCGCGGATATGGCCTATGCCGTTACAGCGAGGGCAGGTGGTGTGGTTGCCTTCTTCCAGGCTCGGCGCCAGGCGTTGGCGCGACAGTTCCAGCAAGCCGAAACGCGAGATCTTGGCGGTCTGGATGCGGGCGCGGTCGAAGTGCAGGGCATCGCGCAAACGGTTTTCCACTTCGCGCTGATTCTTGCTCGATTCCATGTCGATGAAGTCGATGACGATCAGGCCACCCAGGTCGCGCAGACGCAACTGGCGGGCGATCTCATCCGCCGCCTCCAGATTGGTGTGGTACGCGGTAGTCTCGATATCGCCGCCGCGGGTGGAACGCGCGGAGTTGATGTCGATGGCCGTGAGCGCTTCGGTGTGGTCGATCACGATGGCACCGCCGGACGGCAGGTTCACCTGACGGGCATGTGCGGATTCGATCTGGTGTTCGATCTGGAAGCGGGAGAACAACGGTACATCGTCGTGGTAACGCTTGATGCGGTCGACATGGTCCGGCATCACCGTGCTCATGAATGCCTGGGCCTGATGATAGATATCGTCGGTATCGATCAGGATCTCGCCAATCTCGGGATTGAAGTAGTCGCGGATGGCACGCACGACGAGGCTGCTTTCCAGATAGATCAGCGAAGGTGCTTTTTCTGTCTTGGCAGCGCCTTCGATGGCGTCCCACAACTGCTTGAGGTAGTTCAGGTCCCACTGCAACTCTTCCAGGTTGCGGCCGATACCGGCAGTACGGGCGATGATGCTCATGCCTTGCGGCACTTCCATCTGTGCCAGCACGTCGCGCAGTTCGTTGCGGTCTTCGCCTTCGATGCGGCGAGAGACACCGCCGCCGTTCGGGTTGTTCGGCATCAGCACGATATAGCGGCCTGCCAGACTTATATAGGTGGTGAGCGCCGCGCCCTTGTTGCCGCGCTCGTCCTTTTCCACCTGTACCAGCAGTTCCTGGCCTTCCTTCAGCGCTTCCTTGATGGATGGGCGGCTGCCGGCACCCGCGCTGTAATACTGCGGGGATACTTCCTTGAAGGGGAGGAAACCGTGGCGGGTACCGCCGTATTCGACGAAACAGGCTTCGAGGCTGGGCTCGATGCGGGTGATGACGGCTTTGTAGATGTTGCTCTTGCGTTGCTCTTTACCGGCGGTTTCAATGTCGAGGTCAACGAGTTTTTGACCATCAACAATGGCGACGCGGAGTTCTTCCGGCTGCGTCGCATTGAATAACATGCGTTTCATATTTTTCTCCCGCGCTCTTACACGGGCAGGACAAAGCTACGCGCCGCTTGGCGCGCGAGAATTTGGGTCGTGCAAACTGTTAAGTGAGTTGTAATGACGACGGTGGTTCAAAATTATTATTCTCGTTTTAGCTTGTCTGTATCTGCATGTTGCCAATAATTTAAAGAGGGCAACACGCCAAAATTTATCTGCTTTGGTGCTTAGAGCGCGCAAATCAATTACCATCACTGCTTGTCTCCGGTGAGTGAGATAACCGGGCGGGGCTGCTTCGTAGGCGGCTTGATTGCCTGCCTTAGGTTGGACGGGAAAATCATGTATCCCGTTTCACGAAGGCGCACACGCGAGAGCGGAGTATATTCAAAATGAGTGGTTTGAGCAAAGAATCCGTAAGTTGGGTCGAAATCGACGAGGGCAGCGAGGGGCAACGCATCGATAACTTCTTGTTTCGTTACCTGAAAGGTGTACCCAAGAGCCATGTCTACCGCATCCTGCGCGGCGAAGTGCGGGTGAACAAAAAACGCATCGACCAGACCTATCGCCTGCAATTGGGCGATTTGTTGCGCATCCCGCCCATTCGCGTGGCGGAAAAGCCCGAAAGCGAGTACGTCCCGGCGACCGAATTCCCTGTTTTGTATGAGGATGATGCGATTCTGGCCATCAACAAGCCCGCCGGCACAGCGGTTCATGGCGGGAGCGGGGTGAGTTTCGGCGTCATCGAGCAATTGCGCAGCGCGCGTCCGCAAGCCAAATTTCTGGAACTTGTGCACAGATTGGACCGTGAAACCTCAGGGGTATTGCTGGTGGCCAAGAAGCGTTCCGCCCTGACCGGCATGCACGAGATCATGCGCGAGGGGAACAGCGACAAGCGCTATTTCGCGCTGGTTCTGGGACAGTGGAAGAACGCGAAACAGCATGTGAAGCTGGCGCTGCACAAGTTCGACACACCGCAGGGCGAAAAACGGGTGATGGTGCGCGAGGACGGGCAGGCGTCGCATACCATCTTTACCCTGCTCAAGAGCTGGCCGGAATTCAGCCTGCTGGAAGCGCAGCTCAAGACCGGGCGTACCCACCAGATTCGCGTGCACACCTCGCACTTGGGCTTTCCCATTGCGGGCGACGACAAGTACGGCGACTTTGCTCGCAACAAGGAACTGATGAAGCGGGGACTGAAACGCATGTTCCTGCATGCCCATTCGATCTCTTTCAACCATCCGCTGACGGGCGAGCCGCTGAATATCGTTGCACCGTTACCCCCTGAATTGCAGAGCTTTCTGAACAAGCTGGATGCCGCCGCTGCCTAAGTTTTAGGCAATCCTTGCCGATAACAGGGTTGCAGGCCGTTTGTGTGGTCGCGAGGAGGTGTTATGCGCTATGTGCCCAGTGTTTCGTCAACGACGGCGAGTCCGACGACCCGCCAGGTGAAGGGGCTGTCCGCGGCGCAAGCGGTGAAACCGGTGTTTCCTCGCGAGCAACCCGACCTTCCCCATGTCGAGCCGCACGAGGTTCATCGGGAACCCGTGCGTCCGGTCGCGCAGCAACAGCATCGTACAGTTGCCTTCGAAGACCGTCGCAAAGCCTGTCGCCGCGTCAGCCACCTGCCCGTGCTGATCGAGCTGCGATCGGGTATAGATCGCCGCCGTCACAATCTGCGCGAGGGCGATACGACTGAACACATCGACGAGACCGCGTAACGGGCTGCTAGCGTTTGCGCGCCAGGTATACCGTGACTTCTTCCCGGTCATGGTAGAGCTGCTTGGCTTCCAATTGGTAACGGATACCTTTGTTGTTGAGTGCGGTGCGTATGCTGTTGAGCGCATCGTTGAGGGCGGCAACGCGTTTTTTCATCGGCAGCTTGAGGTTGAAAATGGCGCGTTGGGTGTAGCCGCCGATGAACCATTCGGTCATCAAGGTGGCGACACGCTGCGGTTGTTCCACCATGTCGCACACCAGCCAGTCCACCGGGCGCTGCGGACGGAAGCGGAAGCCGTCCTCGCGCAGATGCCTGATGGAAGGATGGCCTGCCGCAGCCCCTTTGAGCGGGCCGTTATCCACGGCGGTGACTTTCAATCCGCGCTGCACCAGTTGCCAGGTCCAACCGCCGGGTGCGGCGCCGAGGTCGATCGCCGTCATGCCCGGTTTCAGCCATAGCGCCTGTTCCTTTTTGTCGAGGAACACCTCGAACGCTTCCGCGAGTTTGAGATAGGAGCGGCTAGGCGCATCGCTCGCCATGCTGACGCGCTGGATGCCGTTGAGTGCAGCCGAGCTGTTATGCGGATCGGCGGTGGCGATCAGGGCGCGTTGGTTGTCGGGAAAAAAGATGTGCAGGCGAGGAGAAATATCCGTTCGCTCTGAGCCTGTCGAAGGGTGAATACCCGACGCATCCGCCAACCTTCCTTGTACTCGCAACGCCTCTTCCAGAAGGGGCTGAAAACGCCGTGTGAAGCCGGACAGCGTTTTGCCCTCATTGGTGTCCGGCACTTCCAGGTACAAGGCGCTAAACCGTTCGAGCGATACGGGTATCGCTGCCAGCAGAGGTGTAAGCCGATCGCGTTCCGGCAAATCGCTTACTTCCGCATGCAAGCTGAGCAATTGGCGTGCAAAGGCCAATTGCCTGTAAGCCAGCCGTGGCTTGCCTTGCAGCACGACATAGCCGCTGTTCTCGGTCGTTTCGACAGGCTTGGCCTGGGTTTCTTCCACGCAATCGCGTTCGAAGCCGGGACGACAATAAATTAGCCAACTGGGTAAGGTGTTCATGGCGCGGCATGGTAGGGATTACCGCGGTGATGGGCAAGCGAAATGGTAGAATCCGCGCCTATTTTATTTTGGCGGTACAGATGGCAAAACGTTACGACTTGATTGTGTTCGACTGGGACGGCACGGTGATGGACTCGACGGCGATCATCGCAGGATCGATCCAGGCTGCCTGCCGCGACCTGAAATTGCCGGTGCCGGACGACGAAACGGCACGTCATGTGATCGGTCTGGGGCTGGTGCAAGCCTTGCGCCATGCCGTTCCCGATGCGCCGGAAGAGATGTATGAGCCGCTGGTTGCACGCTACCGCCATCACTTTCTGTCGCAGAATGAATCGATCCCGTTGTTCGACCAGGCAAGGGAGACCATCATCGAGTTGCATGGCGCAGGCTACAGGCTTGCGGTGGCGACAGGCAAGAATCGCAACGGTCTGGACCATGCCCTTGAATCCACCCATATGGGCGAGTATTTCCATGCCACGCGCACGGCAGACCGGACATTCTCCAAGCCGCACCCGGCGATGCTGCTGGAGATCATGGATGAACTGGACGTGCCACCGGAACGCACCCTGATGATCGGCGATACCACGCATGACCTGCAGATGGCGATCAACGCCGGGGTGGATGCAGTGGGTGTAACACACGGCGCGCATCCTGAGGATCAATTGCGCGAATTGAAACCGATCGCCCTGCTTGATGATTTTGTTGAACTGAGAGAGTGGTTCAGGGTCAACGCATAACGAATCTATCGAAGGAGTTTTAATTTATGTCAGAAGAAAACAACAACTGGGAACGCGGCGTACTGGAAAAACTGGCGTTATCCGCCGTTCAGGAGCAGCGCCGTGCCCGGCACTGGGGAATCTTCTTCAAGGTGCTTGGTTTCGGATATCTGTTCTTCATACTCTTTTTGGTCATGGGATGGATGGGCGACAAGGTTGACGGTTCTCTGTCAGGCAAGCATACGGCTCTGATTGAACTGACCGGTGTCATTTCAGCCGACAGCAATGCGAATGCAGACAACCTGATCGGCAGTTTGCAGGATGCATACAAGGACAAAAACACCGCAGCCGTGATTCTGCGTTGCAACAGTCCCGGCGGCAGTCCGGTACAGGCCGGGTTGGTGAATGACGAGATGCGCCGTCTGCGCGCCCTGCATCCGGATATTCCTTTGTATGTGGTGGTGGAAGACATGTGTGCCTCCGGCGGCTATTACATCGCTGCTGCGGCCGACAAGATCTACGTCAACAAGGCCAGTATCGTCGGTTCCATCGGGGTGCTGATGGATGGTTTTGGATTCACCGGCACCATGCAGAAGCTGGGTGTGGAGCGCCGCCTGATGACCGCGGGCAAGAACAAGGGGTTCATGGATCCGTTTTCGCCGCTCAATCCCAAACAGGAAGAATTCACCAGGAATATGCTGGAAGACATACACCAGCAATTCATCGACGTGGTGAAGCAAGGGCGCGGAAAGCGCCTGAAAGAGACCGAGGATACATTCAGCGGCTTGTTCTGGACGGGCGACAAGGCCGTTCAGATGGGCCTGGCCGATGATATCGGCAGTGTGGACTCGGTGGCACGCGACGTGATCAAAGTGGAGAACGTCGTGGACTTCACCACGCATGAAGGTCTTGCAGACCGCCTGGCCAAGAAGTTCGGCGCCGGAGTGGCGAGCATGTTCCCCGGCTTCGGTGCCCAGGTCGGCGGTGTAACGCTACGCTGATGAAGCGACTAGCCATCCCACTGAGCAACCAGAGAACGGTTGACTAGTGGTTGGTTATAGTTCTGCCAGCAATGCATCGAGGCTGCTGATCGGCGGCAGGCATTGTGTGCCGCGACACAGCCATGCGGTCGTTGTTGCAGCACGCGGTTTATGCAACGGGGCCGGCAAATCGGTTTCATTACCGGTCATTTCGATGATCATCAGTTCCGGTGCATACTTCGCCGCCACAGCCGCCCGCCAGGCGGCTGTCTCATTTTTCGCGCCGCATAACACCAGCATGGAAGGCGGTTGCATCGCTTCACCCAGCGCGGTGCACAGGCTGCTGAACTGGCCGGCTGCCCTTTGCATCAACGGGAAAAAAAGTTTCAGGCAACGCTCGGCTGCTTCGATATAGCGCATATCGCCCGTCAACTCCGCCAGCCGCAGCAATCCCCGTGCCGCGATGCCGTTGCCGGACGGGATGGCATCGTCCTGGCCGGACTTGTTGCGCTGGATCAGCGCTTCGTGGTCATGGCTGGTGAAGAAGAAACCGCCGTTCTCGGTGTCCTCGAAACGGGCCAGCAGCGCATCGGCGAGATGTATGGCAAAGGCCATGTCAGTGGCGCGATATTCCGTTTGCAGCAATTCCAGCGCTGCATTCAGCAAGAACGCATGGTCGTCCAGGTAGGCGTTCAGGTGTGTCTTGCCATCCTTGTGCGTGGCGAGCAGCTTGCCGTTCTGCCACAGCGTGCCGCGCACGAAATCCATCGCCTGCTGCGCGGACCGTAACCAGTCGGTGCGGTTGAAGGTACGCGCCGCCTTCGCCATGCCGCCTGTCATCAATCCGTTCCAGCTGCCGAGTATCTTTTCGTCGCGACCGGGGCGGATGCGCCGTTCGCGCGCCGCAAACATTTTTGCCTGTGCCGAGGCGAGTCGTGCGGACGCCTGTTCTGCGCTGGTGTTCAGCTGCTGCGCGATCACGGCCAACGGTTGGGTCACGCGCAGGTTCCAGCTTCGATCCTCGAAGTTGGGTGTGCTGTCCAGGCCGTAATACGGCTTCACGAGTGCGTATTCGTCGGCGCTCAGCAGGTCGCGGATCTCGTCGCGCTGCCACACATAGAACTTGCCTTCCTCATGTTCCGAGTCGGCATCCATCGAAGCGTAATAGCCGCGTCCAATCCCAATCTCGAGTAGCGACTCGTTTGCTCCCTCGCCCGCTTGCGGGAGATAACCAGCGACTTGCCCGCTTGCGGGATTAGTCGAATGGCTAGTTGTTATATCAGGGTTGGGGTGAGGGGAACGGGCATGCCCGTTCGGTGATTGCATCTCGCGCATCACCCACCCTGCAGTCTGTTCCGCCACATGGGCGAAGAATGGGTCATGGCTGCTCAGCCAGGCGTCGCAATACAGGCCGAGCATCAGGCCGTTGTCATACAGCATCTTCTCGAAATGCGGAATGTCCCAGTGTGCATCCACGCTATAGCGGCAGAAACCGCCGCCGAGCTGATCGTACAGGCCGCCCAGCGCCATCTGCTGCAGGGTGAACAGGGCCGTATGGCGGGTCCGGTCGTCGTGCTTGGCATGTGCCTGGCGCAGCAGCAGATCCAGTTCGGCGGGATGCAGGAACTTGGGGGCGCCGCCGAAGCCGCCGTTCACCGGGTCGAAATCCTGATTGTGCTGCTGCACCGCCAGGGCGATCGGGGCTGCGTCGAGTGCGATGTCCGTCGCGCCTTTCTCGGGCTGCCAGGTGGCTAGTTGGGCGATGAGCTGCTTGCCCTGGGCTGACAGCTCGCCGCGTTTCTCCCGGTAGACTTTGGCGATGCGATTCAACAGATCCGGAAATCCGGGCAGGCCGTAGCGAGCCTGTTTCGGGAAATAGGTGCCGCTATAGAACGGCGTGCCGTCCGGCTCAAGGAACATGGTCAGCGGCCAGCCGCCGCTGCGTTGTGCGAGCAGGTAGTGTGCGTTCTGGTAAATCTGGTCCAGGTCGGGACGTTCCTCCCTGTCCACCTTGATATTGACGAAGTGTTCGTTCATCACGGCGGCGACCGCTTCATCCTCGAACGACTCGTGCGCCATCACGTGGCACCAGTGGCAGGCGGAATAGCCGATCGAAAGCAGGATAGGCTTGCCCAGATCGCGTGCGAGCTTCAAGGTCTCTGCATTCCAGGGATGCCAGTCCACCGGGTTGTCGGCGTGCTGCAACAGGTAGGGGCTGGTTTCGTGCGAAAGATGATTGGGCATCAGCGCAGTAGGGGCAATAACGATTTCAGGATGTGACGCATGATACGCGGTTGCGCTTCTGCATTCGGATGCAGGTTGTCGGCCTGAAACTGCTCCGGCGGAATATCTTTCAGCATGAAAGGAACAAGAGCGATGTCGTGCTTCCTTGACAGTCTGGGGTAGAGTGCACGGAATTGCCTGGTGTAGTCCAGGCCGTAGTTGGGCGGCAACTGGAGGCCAAGCAGCAATATCCTGGCATGCGCTTGCTGCACCTGTTCAATGATGCTGTCCAGGTTCTTTTCCATCTCTGCGATGGTGCCGCCTCGCAGCCCGTCGTTCGCCCCCAATTCCAGGATCACCAGGACGGGATGATGTTCCTGCATGGCCTTGCCGATGCGGCGCAGGCCGCCAGAGGTCGTTTCGCCGCTGATGCTGGCATTCACGACCTCGAACTGCGGGTGGCTTTTTTTCAGCTCGATCTGCAATAAATTCACCCATGAATCGTCTCGTGCTATACCGTACCCGGCTGATAAACTGTCGCCGAACACCAGGATGTTCTTCGCGGCCTGCGCGCAGGCGGGCAGCACCAGTGCGGCGACAAGCAATGCGATTTTAAGAAAGGTCTTCATGGCGTCGATTGTGCAAGCAGTAGGTCTCACCAAGCAAGTGTTAAGTGGCGATCAGCCGCTCGTTATCCTGCACGACGTCAGTTTCGAGGTGGAAACGGGTGAGAGCCTCGCGATTGTCGGCGCATCGGGTTCGGGCAAATCCACCTTGCTCGGTCTTCTGGCCGGACTGGATGTCCCGACCAGCGGCAAGGTATTGCTGCATGGTACCGATCTGTTCGAGATGGATGAGGATGGACGTGCGAGATTACGCGGCGAACTGGCGGGTTTCGTGTTCCAGTCCTTCCAGTTGCTGCCCGCGCTGAATGCGCTGGAGAACGTGATGCTGCCGCTGGAACTGGCCGGTGCAAAAGACGCGCGTCGCCGTGCCGAGATATCGTTGCAGCAGGTTGGCTTGAGCGCACGCGCCCACCACCTCCCCAAACATCTCTCCGGCGGAGAACAGCAGCGCGTGGCGCTGGCGCGCGCTTTCGTCACCCAGCCCAAAATACTTTTTGCCGACGAACCCACCGGCAACCTCGACGCGGCCACCGGTAGTCAAGTCATCGAACTGATGCTGGAGCTTAATCGTGTGCAGGGCACGACGCTGATTCTGGTCACGCACGACGAAGCGTTGGCGCGGCGTTGCGGGAAGCAGTTGAGGCTGGCTGCGGGGAGGGTGGCGCAGTGAGCCTCCTTCGCCTATCCCTCAACCTCCTGCGCCGCGACTGGCGCGCCGGGGAGTGGCGCGTATTGTTGCTGGCGCTGGTGTTGGCGGTGGGCAGCCTGGCCACCGTGGGCCTGTTCGCCGACCGTGTGAGGCAGGCGCTGCAGCAGCAGGCCCAGAACCTGATCGGTGCCGATCTGCGCATCACCTCGACGCGGCCGTTTCCCCCCGAATATCGCGAAATGGCGCAGAAGCGCGGCTTGCGAGTGTTGGAGAGTCGTACATTCCCCAGCATGGTGTCGCACCGCGATCAAGTGTTGTTGAGCGAGATACAGTCTGTGGAGCCGGGTTATCCGCTACGCGGCAAGATCGAGATCGACGATGGCACGGCGCATGTGGCGCAGGCGATCCCGGCACGCGGCACGGTTTGGATGGATGAACGATTGCTGCGCCGTCTCGATATGAAAATCGGGGAGGAAGCGGGGATCGGCTCACTGCGTTTTATGGTGACGGCGCGCATCGTGAAGGACATCGACCAGTCCATCGGTTTCGCCAGTTTTGCGCCTCGCGCGTTGATGAACGACGCCGACCTGGCTTCTACTGGCCTGCTGCAGGAAGGCAGCCGCATCTCATATCGGCTGATGATTGCGGGAGAGGCGAAGCAGGTGATTGCGCTGCGCGCAGCACTTCAAGACAAACTTTCCGGCAATGAAAAGATGGAAGACGTGCGCGATGCGCGCCCCGAGATACGCACGGCGCTGGAACGTGCCGAGCATTTCCTTGGCCTAGCCGCATTGACTGCTGCCATTCTGGCAGGCGCTGCGATGGCGCTGGCGGCGCGGCGCTTTGTGCTGCGCCATCTGGACGGCTGCGCGGTGATGCGTTGCCTCGGTGCCCAGCAAGGGCAGGTGCTGTGGCTGTTCCTGTATCAATTCATCCTGCTTGGCGTGGTCTCGGTGCTTCTCGGCGGTTTGATGGGCTATGTCACGCAAGCGGGGTTGGTCGAGAGCATCCCTTCCATGCGCGAGGCAGGCTTGCCGCAACCCGGCGTGCTGCCGCTGCTCAAGGCTGCAGTCAGCGGCTTTGCTTTGTTGCTCGGTTTCGCCTTCCTGCCCCTGCTGCAATTGCGCAAGGTATCGCCGCTGCGCGTGCTGCGCCGCGAGATGGATTCACCGGAAGCCAGCGGCTGGCTGATTTATGGCCTTGCGTTGTTGGTGTTGGCAGGACTGTTCTTGTGGCATGCGGGCTCGCTGAAACTGGGTTTGGCGGTATTGGGAGGTTTGCTGGCGGGGCTGCTGGTGTTCGGCGGACTGGCCTGGGTGCTGCTTCATGGTTTGGCGCGCAATGCATATTTCTTTCAATCGCATTGGCGGCATGCATTCAACAACCTCGCGCGGCACGGACGCAGTGCGGCGATACAGGTGGTGGCATTGAGTCTGGGCGGCATGGCCTTGCTGGTGCTGACTATGGTGCGCGCCGATTTGATGGAAAGCTGGCAGGGCAAGCTGCCGCCGGATACGCCGAACCGCTTTGTGGTGAACATTCAGCCCGACCAGATCCAGCCGGTGCAGGATTTCTTTGTCCACCGGGCGTTGCCGATACCTGAGTTGCAGCCCATGGTGCGCGGCAGGCTGATCGCCATCAACGACCGCACGATCAATGGCAACAGCTACCCCGATCCGCGTGCCCAGGCACTGGTGGATCGCGAGTTCAATCTCTCCTACATGGAACGGTTGCCGGCCTGGAACGAACTGGTGAGCGGGAAGTGGTGGACCGAGAGGAGGAATGGGCAATTGTCGGTGGAGGAAGGCATCGCCAAGACGCTGGGCATCCGTCTCGGGGACATGCTCACCTATGATGTGGCCGGTAGCACATTTACCGCGAAAGTCACCAGCCTGCGCAAGGTGCAATGGGATTCGATGAAGGTGAATTTCTTCGTCATCGCCACGCCGGAGCTACTCAGGGATTTTTCGGCCAGCTACCTGGGCAGTTTCTACCTGCCGCCGGACAAGGTGCGCGCGGGCGACGAGTTGTCACGCGAATTCCCCAACTTGCTGCTGGTCGACACCGGCGCGGTGATCGCCCAGGTGCGCAACATCATGGATCAGATCGCACAGACGGTAAGCGCGGTGTTCCTGTTCACGTTGCTCTCCGGCCTTGCAGTATTGTATGCCGCATTGCTTGCTACCCAGGACGAGCGCAGCCATGAGGCGGCTATCCTGCGCACGCTGGGGGCTGACAGCCGCTATCTGAGGCGTTTGCACTTGTCCGAGTTCGCCGTGCTGGGCGGTTTGAGCGGCCTGTTCGCGGCGGCGGGCGCGGTGCTGCTCGGCTGGGTGCTGGCGCGTTTCGTACTGGATATCCCTTACCGGACAGATGTTTCCATCTGGTTCATCGGTGCCGGCGGCGGCATGGCGGTGGTGATGCTGGCCGGGTGGCTAGCGACCCGGCGGCTGGTTTTACGCCCGCCGTTACGCATTCTCGCGGCGGATTAATGGCTTAGCGCTTGACGCGGCGCTGAATATCCCTATAATGCGCCCCTCCCTGAAAAAGGGAGTTTTTGACCTTGCTCCACCGTCCATTAATGTCGGGGGGCTTTAATCCACAAGGAGATGTAATGCGACACTACGAAATCGTATTTATCGTGCATCCCGATCAGAGCGAGCAAGTGCCCGCGATGGTCGAGCGTTATCGCACACTGGTGACCAGCAAGAACGGTCATATCCACCGTCTGGAAGACTGGGGCCGCCGCCAGCTGGCTTACCCGATCCAGAAGATCCACAAAGCACATTACGTGCTGATGAACATTGAAGTCGACCAGCCCACGCTGGACGAACTGGAACACGCATTCAAGTTCAACGACGCCGTGTTGCGCCATCTGACCATCAAGACCAAGGCTGCAGTCGTTACGCCTTCCGCCATGATGAAGGAAGAGAAGTCGCGTTCGTTCAACAGCGATTCCGCAGCACCTGCGCCGGCAGCAGAAGCAGCAGCTCCGGCAGCGTAAGAAGGATTGAGCAGCAACCGTTGTGTGATTGAAGGGGAAGTGATCGAGTCGGAAGGCTTGAGATACACCCCGGCGGGATTGGCGAGAGTGGCGTTCAAATTGCGTCACACCTCGATGCAGCAGGAAGCAGGGATGCAACGCCAGGTTCAGTGTGATGTTCCGGCACTGGCACTGGGCGAAGCGGCACAGCAAGTCAGCCGTTTGCAACCCGGTCAGATGGTGAAAGCCGAAGGTTTCCTTGCACAGCGCAGCCTGAAGATCGCACAACTGGTTTTGCACATTGATAACGTTACATTGAGATAGAGGAGCACAACATGGCTCGTGTATTTAAAAAGAAAGATGACAAGAAGAACAGTGCTTCGCGTCAATTGTTCAAGCGCCGCAAGTTCTGCCGTTTCACCGCCGAGAAGATCGCGGAAGTGGACTACAAGGATCTCAACATCCTGAAGGAAATGGTCTCCGAGAACGGCAAGCTGATCCCGGCACGTATTACCGGTACCAAGACGCGCTTCCAGCGTCAGCTGAGCGTGGCCGTGAAACGCGCGCGCTTCCTGGCGTTGCTGCCCTACACTGATTTGCACTAAGGAGTAGATCATGCAAGTGATTCTGATGGAGAAAGTGATCAACCTCGGCCAGTTGGGCGATGTGGTCAAAGTAAAGAACGGTTTCGCGCGTAACTTCCTCATCCCGCAGGGCAAAGCCAAGCGTGCGACGGAAAACAACGTGGCGGATTTCGCTGCACGCCGCGCCGAACTGGAAGCGGCTGAAGCAGCCAAACTGGCCGATGCACAGGCTCGCGGCGCCAAGCTGGAAGGCTTGACCGTGCAGATCGTGCAAAAGGCAGGTGTGGACGGCAAGCTGTTCGGTTCCGTGACCAATGCGGACATCGCGGTAGCGCTGGAAGCGCAAGGCCACAAGGTCGAAAAGAGCCAGGTACGTATGGCTACCGGTCACCTGAAGCAGATCGGCGATCATCCGGTCAGCATCTCGCTGCATCCGGACGTGGTTGCAAACGTGACAGTGACAGTGGTGGGCGAGCAGTAATCCAGCGTTGTCATGCGGTTATGAAAAAGGGCTGGGAACAGCCCTTTTTTGTTGTCTGAAAAGTGTAGAATCACCCTCCCGAAATTTGCGGTTACTCCATGCAAAATTTTTCCGTTCCCGTTGCAGATTCCCAGCTCGAATCCTTGAAGCTTCCCCCGCATTCCGTCGAGGCGGAACAGTCGGTGCTGGGCGGCATCCTGCTGGATACCAGTGCGTGGGACAAGGTTGCCGATCTGTTGAGCGAGAGCGATTTCTACCGCAACGAGCACCGCCTGATATGGCGTCACATCGGGCGCCTGACCGAACGTGCCCAGCCGGTTGACGTCATCACGGTGGCGGAATCACTGGAGAGCAATGCCGAACTTGAGAAAGCGGGCGGTCTGGTGTATCTGGGCACACTGGCACAGAACGTGCCTTCTGCAGCCAACATCCGCCGTTATGCCGAGATCGTGCGCGAGCGCGCCATCATGCGCAAGCTGGTGGAAGTGGGCAGCGAGATCGCGACCAGCGCCTACAATCCGGGGGGGCGCTCGGCGGGACAGTTGCTGGATGAGGCAGAAAGCCGCGTGCTTGAGATCAATGAAGAGGGCGAGCGCGGCAGCCAGGGCTTTGTTGCGATGCCGCCGCTGTTGACCCAGGTGGTGGAGCGCATCGAGACGCTGTATGGACGGGACAACGCCAGCGACGTGACCGGTACGGCGACCGGCTTTACCGATCTGGATCGCATGACTTCCGGTCTGCAGCCCGGAGATCTGGTCATCGTCGCGGGGCGCCCCAGTATGGGCAAGACCGCGTTCTCCATCAACATCGGGGAGAATGTGGCTTTGGAAGGCAAGCCGGTAGCGATCTTCAGTATGGAAATGGGAGGCGCGCAACTTGCGATGCGTATGATCGGCTCGGTGGGGCGGCTTAATCAGCACACCTTGCGTACCGGCAAGCTGGAAGACGAAGACTGGTCGCGCATGACCCATGCCCTGGGCCTGCTTAACGACGCGCCGATCTTTATCGACGAGACTCCCGGCCTGAACGCGCTGGAATTACGTTCCCGCGCGCGCAGGCTGCACCGGCAGAATAACGGCCTCGGCCTGGTGATTATCGACTATATCCAGCTCATGTCGTCGCCTTCCGGCAAGGCGAGCGAGAACCGCGCGACCGAGATTTCAGAGATATCCCGCTCGCTCAAATCCCTGGCCAAGG
>DAIDAG010000050.1 GCA_027310725.1 Sideroxydans sp.
ATCCTTGGATTCGATCTTGAACGCGATGGGATGCACGCCGCTGAACAAGGTGACCTTGTTCAAGGTTGCTTCAACGGGTGTCATTGCGTAGATCGGTGTACTGCCATTTATACGCGACATCCACAACGCAGTCGAGCCGGATTGCGTAAGAGCAACAATGGCCTTAACTTTGAAATGGGATGCGGCATACAGGGCGGACATGGCGATGGATTGGTCAATCCGCGTGAATTTGCTGTGATCCAGACGTCTATCTGCAGAGCCTTCTTCGGTTTCTTTTTCCGCACTGCGGCAAATCCGATCCATGGCTTCGATGGTTTCCACCGGATAATCGCCGACTGCGGTTTCCGCCGACAGCATCACCGCATCGGTCCCATCCAGTACCGCGTTCGCCACGTCTGAGACTTCGGCTCTTGTTGGAATAGGCGCCGTGATCATCGACTCCATCATCTGGGTCGCGGTGATGACCAATTTGTTCCTGGCACGGGCCATCTTGATCATCTTCTTTTGCAGGCCGGGAACTGCGGCATCGCCGACTTCCACCGACAAGTCGCCGCGCGCCACCATGATGGCATCTGACGCATCGATGATTCCACCCAGCACCGGGATGGCTTCCGCACGCTCGATCTTGGCTACCAGCAAGCTCTTGCCGCCCGCCGCGTGCATCAGCTCGCGTGCCTGTTTCATGTCATCAGCCGAGCGCGGGAAGGAAACCGCCAGGAAGTCCGCCTTGATCAGTGCGGCCGTCTTGATGTCTTCCTTGTCCTTGTCGGTCAGCGCGGGAGCCGTTAATCCACCGCCTTTGCGGTTGATTCCCTTGTTGTTGGACAGAACGCCGCCGCGGACAACTACACAATGAACTTCCGCACCCTTTACCCCGGTGACATGAAATTCCAGCATGCCGTCGTTGAGCAACAAGACAGTCCCGACGTCCACATCATTGGGCAGTTCTTTGTAATCCAGCCCCACACGCTCTTGGTTGCCCAACCCATCCAGCGTAGCATCGAGGATGAAAGCATCGCCCTTGTTCAGGGTGATCTTGTCGTTTTCGAATTTGCGCACCCGGATCTTCGGCCCCTGCAAGTCAGCCAGGATACCGATCGTACGGCCCGCCGCCTTGGCGGCGGCGCGCACCTTATCGGCGCGGCCCATATGGTCTTGGGCCGTACCGTGAGAAAAGTTCATCCGTACTACATCCACTCCCGCGCGGATCATTTGTTCCAGTACTTTTTGGTCGCTGGAAGCGGGTCCCAGTGTTGCTACTATTTTTGTTCTGCGCAGCATGAGAGTCCTAGTTAGTTATTGCCTGGCGCGTTGCTCCAGAATTTCGACCGCCGGCAAAGTTTTGCCTTCGAGGAATTCCAGGAACGCACCGCCTGCGGTTGAGATATAAGACACCTTGTCGTAGATGTCGTACTTCTGGATTGCGGCGATGGTGTCGCCTCCGCCTGCCAAGGTGAAAGCATTGGTTTCGGCGATGGCCTTGGCGATGGTCTTGGTACCTTCGCCGAACTGGTCGAACTCGAACACGCCGACCGGACCATTCCATACTACGGTACCTGCCTTCATGATGATATCGGCGAGTTCCTGCGCGGACTTTGGACCGATGTCGAAGATCATGTCGTCGTCGGCCACATCGCTCGCATCTTTCAACACTGCGGGTTCGTTGGCATCGAATTTTTTGCCCACCACCACGTCCACGGCGATGGGGATATTAGCGCCGCGTTGTTTCATTTTTTCTATCAGGGCCTGTGCGGTAGGAACGAGATCGTCTTCGCACAACGACTTGCCGACGTTCTTGCCAACCGCCTTCAGGAAGGTGTTGGCGATGCCGCCGCCGACAACCAGCTGTTCGCACTTTTCGGACAGCGATTCCAGGACGGTCAGCTTGGTCGAGACCTTGGAGCCGCCGACGATGGCGACCATCGGACGGGCCGGATTGAGCAATGCCTTGCTTAACGCCTCCAGTTCCTGGGTCAACAGGGTGCCTGCCGCAGCAACAGGCGCAAACTTCGCTACTCCGTGCGTGGATGCTTCGGCGCGGTGTGCCGTACCGAAGGCATCCATCACGAACACGTCGCACAGGGCGGCATATTTCTTTGCCGTCTCTTCGTTGTTCTTCTTTTCACCCTTGTTGAAACGGCAGTTCTCCAGCAGTACCAGTTCGCCTTCGGCGACATTGAAACCGCCATCGACCCAGTCGCGGATCAGGCGCACAGGCTTGTTCAGCTTGTTGGCGATGACATCGGCGACAGGTTTAAGCGAGTTCTCCTCGGAATAAACACCTTCTTCGGGACGACCCAGATGGGAGGTCACCATCACACGCGCACCTGCCTGCAATGCAAAGTTGATAGTAGCCATGGATGCGGTAATGCGTGCATCCGAAGTCACCTTCCCTTCCTTGACGGGAACATTCAGATCGGAACGGATCAGGACGCGCTTTCCCTTCAGCGCCAGATCGGTCATTTTGATAACGGACATGTTTTTTCCTTTGTTGCAGACTTGAAGCGAAAAGGGCCGGCATGGAGCCAGCCCTTGGTCGGAGTGAGTTACTTGGCGATATGGCGGACCAAGCGCATCAGGTTGCAGGTATAGCCGTACTCGTTGTCGTACCATGCCACGACCTTGACGAAGGTGGGATCCAGCGCGATACCCGCTTCGGCATCGAATATGGATGGGTTGGTACAGCCGCGGAAGTCGGTGGAAACAACCTTGTCTGTGGTGTAGCCCAGCACGCCTTTCAGCGGACCGTTCTCGGAGGCTGCCTTCATTGCATTGCAGATCTCGTCGTAGGTGGCTGCCTTGTTCAATTCGACAGTCAGATCGACCACTGACACATCGGATGTGGGTACACGGAAAGCCATGCCGGTCAGCTTCTTGTTCAGCTCCGGTATCACGACACCCACGGCCTTGGCAGCACCGGTGGAAGAGGGAATGATGTTTTCCAGAATGCCGCGACCACCGCGCCAGTCTTTGTTGGACGGACCGTCAACCGTTTTTTGGGTTGCCGTTGCTGCGTGCACAGTGGTCATCAGGCCGCGCTTGATGCCGAATGTGTCGTTCAGCACTTTGGCAACCGGAGCCAATGCATTCGTGGTGCACGATGCGGCGGAAACGATGTTCTCGCCTTTGTATGTAGTGTGGTTCACGCCGTAAACGAACATCGGCGTGTCGTCCTTGCAAGGCGCAGATTGCACGACCTTTTTGGCGCCCGCGTCGATATGCTTCTGGCAAGTTTCCTTGGTCAGGAAGAAACCGGTACATTCGATCACGATGTCGACGCCCGCTTCTTTCCATTTCAGATTTGCCGGATCCTTTTCAGCAGTCAGGCGGATGGTCTTGCCGTTGACGACCAGATTATTGCCACTGACGGATACGTCGCCCTGAAAACGGCCATGTACAGAGTCATACCTAAGCATGTATGCCAGATAATCCGGCTCCAGCAAGTCGTTGATGGCAACGACCTCGATCTCTGGAAAATCTTTGGTCGCAGCGCGGAAAACCATGCGGCCGATACGACCGAATCCATTGATGCCAACTTTGATAGCCATATATTTCTCCCGTTTATTAAAAAATCAATAATTTACCCTTGACGTTCTTTAACCCCATTCTGGCTTCTGCCGAGAGAACGTCCCAAACGTTCTCTATGCGCATGCTCACCGGTGAACATGCACTGCTGCCGCAATGAGCTTGCGTCTTCAGGTTTAACCTATAACTTTTTACTGTCGCGACCACGTTTTAGTTCCGGCATAACGTTGACCATACGCCAACATTAGCCACTGAAATGTCATCAACGAAAGTTATAAAACACCCTTAACTGTTTTGACGACATTTTCAACTGTAAAGCCGAAGTGCTTGAACAGCTCCGGCGCCGGAGCGGATTCACCGAAGCAATCCATGCCGATCACTGCACCATCAAGCCCGACGTACTTGTACCAAAGACCCGTAACCCCTGCTTCTACAGCGATACGCTTGATGCCCTTCGGCAACACGCTGTCTTTGTATGCCTGATCCTGGCGGTCAAACACGCTGGTTGATGGCATGGACACCACGCGTACCTTGACGCCTTCGGCAGCCAATGCAACCTGCGCTTTCATCGCCAGATCGACTTCTGAACCGGTCGCGATGATCACCGCCTGTGGCTTGCCGCCCTCGGCTTCAGACAATACATAAGCACCCTTGCGGATGTTCTCGATCTGTTTTGCGTCGCGTTTCTGGAAAGCCAGATTCTGACGGCTGAATATCAGTGAAGTCGGGCCGGTCCTGCGCTCAACTGCACACACCCATGACACCATGGATTCAACGGTGTCACACGGACGCCATGTATCCATGTTTGGAATGAAGCGCAGGGTGGTTGTTTGCTCAACCGGCTGGTGCGTGGGTCCGTCTTCGCCCAGGCCGATGGAGTCGTGGGTAAACACGTAGATCACGCGTTGTTTCATCAATGCCGACATGCGCAATGCATTGCGGGCATATTCCGAGAACATCAGGAAGGTGCCGCCGAAAGGCAACAAACCGCCATGCAGAGCCATGCCGTTCATGATGTGCGACATGCCGAACTCGCGCACACCGTAGCTGATGTAGTTACCGGGCGTCTTGCCGGACACGTGATGAGCACCGGTCCAGTTTGTGAGGTTGGAACCGGTCAAATCGGCCGACCCTCCCAAGAATTCCGGTAAAGCAGGAACCAATGCATTGATCGCGTTTTGCGACGCTTTGCGCGTGGCAATAGTCTCGGCCTTTTCGTTGGCTTGTGCGATAGCCTTGGCAGCATGTTCCAGCCAGTTTGCAGGAAGGTCGCCTTTGGTCCGGCGCAAGAATTCGGCGGCTTCTTTCGGGAAGGCCTTCTTGTACTCGGCAAACTTGTTGTTCCACAGCTTTTCCAGGCCCTCGCCTTTGGTGCGCGCATCCCAAGCCTCATATACGTGGGCCGGAATCTCGAAAGGGGGATATTTCCAGCCGATATGCTCGCGTGTCGCGGCCACTTCCGCATCGCCCAGCGCGGCGCCGTGCACATCGTGCGTTCCCGCCTTGTTTGGAGAACCGACGCCGATGATGGTCTTGCAGCAGATCAGTGTGGGTTTGTCGGTGACGGCCTTGGCGGCATTGATGGCGGCATTGATGGCTTCGCTGTCGTGGCCTTGGACGTCGGCAATGACATGCCAGCCGTACGCTTCAAAACGTTTAGGCGTATTGTCAGTGAACCAGCCGCTTACGTGACCGTCAATGGAGATGTCGTTATCGTCCCAGAAGGCGATCAGTTTTCCCAGGCCCCAGGTTCCGGCCAGCGCGCAGGCTTCGTGCGAAATACCCTCCATCATGCAACCGTCACCCATAAATACATAAGTGTGATGGTTTACAATCTCGTGACCCGGTTTGTTGAATTCGTTGGCCAGCAATTTTTCAGCCATCGCCATACCCACGGCATTGGTAATACCCTGACCCAGAGGGCCGCCGGTAGTCTCTACCCCGGCGGTGTAACCGTATTCGGGGTGGCCGGGGGTCTTCGAGTGCATTTGGCGGAAGCGTTTCAATTCATCCATGGGCAGGTCATAGCCCGACAGGTGCAACAGCGCGTAGACCAGCATGGATCCGTGGCCGTTGGACATCATGAAGCGATCGCGGTCTGGCCATTTCGGATTAGCCGGATTATGACGAAGGTGATGGTTCCACAGAACGTCGGCGATTTCCGCCATACCCATTGGAGCGCCGGGGTGACCGGAGTTGGCCTTTTGAACTGCATCTACCGCCAGCATACGGATCGCGCCAGTGACGTCATTGAATTTCGGGGGGGTTACATTACGTGCCGCAGTCATTTTCCTGCCTCCTAAAAAACTTCCCTAAGCCTAAGCGAAGTAAGATACTAAATAAATTTATATTGATTATTAATTTCAACGAAAGGCGCCGATTATGCCTTAAGGCCCCGCCCTAGAGCAACAACGGCAGGGCCTCAAGCTAGTCATCCAAGCCTTACTGAATGTCGCCTGAGCCTCTTTTAATGGGTTTTATCCCCAATTGTTTGAGTTTTCGGTAAAGATGCGTGCGTTCTATGCCAGCCTTTTCTGCAATGCGAGAGATGTTCCCATTCTCTTTTTGCATCTGATAATTGAAATACAGGCTATCAAAATGCTCCCTGGCTTCCCGTAGCGGCAGGTCCAACGGCAAAGACATTTGCGTGCGATCTTCACTATCGGTTGTTTCTGGCGTAGCTTCTTGCTTATGTGTCCCGATGACAGGCACGCCATGCTGGATCGCCTTTTCCACGGAGGCCAATAACTTCTGCAGGGCAATGGGTTTTTCCAGGAAATCCGACGCGCCGATGCGCATCGCTTCCATCGCCGTCTCTATCGTTCCGTGCCCGGACATCATGATCACCGGCATGGTCAACTGATTGCGTGCGACCCATTCCTTGAGTAAAGTCAGGCCATCGGTATCCGGCATCCAGATGTCCAGCAACACCAGATCGGGAACATGCTGTTCGCGGAAGCTTCTCGCTTGAGTGGCATTTTCGGCCAGATGTATGCGATAACCCTCGTCGAACAATATTTCGGAGAGCAACTCGCGGATTCCCATCTCGTCGTCCACTACCAGAATATCTTTTGTCGCCATTACACTATCTCCGTTTCTGCCAAAACCAATGGCAATACCACACTCACGCACGTCCCCCCCGATGGATGGCTTTCTATTGTTATTTTTCCGCCGTGCTCCTCCACGATCTTCTTCACGATAGCCAGGCCAAGACCGGTTCCCCTTTGTTTAGTCGTCATATACGGCTCGAACAATCTTCCCAGCATATGCTCGGGTATACCGCTACCGTTGTCTTTCACCATTAATTTCAGTGCACCATCGGCAGTATTCTCGGTAGAAAGCACGATCTGGGGATGTTCCTCTTGCTGCAAGGCATCGTGTGCATTCTGCAACAGGTTATGGATCACCTGGCGCAATCGGGTCGCGTCACCGTTCAGCACGGTATGTTGTGCGTCAAGCTTCAATGCGATCGGGCTGCTGTTGGCTTCGTACAGGCCCATCACTTCGAGCAGCAACTGATGCATGTCCAACTCAACCAGGCGTGCTGCTGGCGCACGCGCATAGTCGGCAAACTCGGTGACCATGTTTTTCATTGCGGAAACCTGGCTGACTATGGTTTGGGTTGCCCGTTGCAACAGTTGTGCATCCTGATCGTCAAGTTTGCTGTGCAGTTTGTGCTGGAGACGTTCGGCCGAGAGCTGTATCGGGGTGAGGGGATTCTTGATCTCATGCGCCAATCGGCGGGCAACCTCGCCCCACGCCGCTTGGCGCTCCGCTTGCAACAGATGCGTTATGTCGTCGAATACCACCACATAGCTGCTGTCTTCCTCCATCGTGGAAAGCCGCGTGCCGCGCAATAGCAAAATCTGGTCGCCATTTTTGCTCATGCGCTCAACCTGTTGCCTCCACTCATGCTGGGACGACGTATCGAAACCTTGCATCACCGCACCGATGAACGATCGCAACAGCATATGTTCGGCTGCGATTTCCAAAAGGGTTTTGCCTTCGATCTCCTGGAGCGACACTCCCAGGATCTGGTTCGCACTCGGGTTGGAGGAGCGTAGCCGGTGCTGTTCGTCCACCACCAGCACGCCTGAAGACAGATGGGCCAGTACACTTTCCAGATAGACTTTCGCATTCTCCACTTGCTGTTGTTGCTGTTCTCCCGTCCGTTTCGCATCGGCAAGATATGTGGTCATCTGGTTGAACAATCCGGTCAGCGCCCCCAATTCGTCGCGACTCTGCACCGGATAGTTGCCGGTGAAATCGCCTTTTGCCACGGCCAGCGTCCCCGCTGCCAATGCGGCAAGTGGCGCGCTGAGCTGTTCACTCAAATAGAATGCCGCCGAACTGACGCTCAACAATACGATCAGTAGCGATAACGTGAGCGTGACGCCATACAGTCGTTTAAGTCCGAGTCGCGAAAGCGACAACTCCTGATAGTCGCGGTATACCGCTTGTACGGTCTCTGCATTTTCGGCTATCTGCCTGGGTACCGGTTGCATGAATTGCAGCGTTCTGCGCTCTCCTTTCCACAATGCTGATTTCATCGGAATCAACACGCGCAGGGCCAGTTGGTCATCCGGCAGCACCTCTACCGTGTTGTAGCCGTCCTTTTCCCAGGCTTGTTGCAACAGCTCGGCTGAGGGTATTACCGTGTCTTGACTGCTGCTGTTTCCACTGCCTGCGAACGCCAGCAATTGCCCTTTGCTTCCGAACACGGCGGCTTCTTGCGCCCCGCCCTCTTTGATCAGCCGTGCCAACGTCTCTTTGTGCCGCCGCTCTTCCTGCTCCCCCAGAATCATGGCGACCAGATGGCCTTTCTTGCCCAATTCCGCCAGCCCGTTCTCAAGTGAACTGCGCCCGAGATTCAGGCCTCCTTCCAAAGCCTTCTCCACCCGCACATCAAACCACGATTCGATACTTTTGCTGAGAAACTGTACCGAAACCGCGTAAACCAGAAATCCGGGCAGGATCGCGATCACTGAAAAAATCATGACCAGCCGCAATGTCAATTTTGCGCCGTATACCTGCTGTTTGAGTTTGTTGCGCAACTGCCATACTTGCGAAGCAACCAGGCCAGCCAAGCCCAGTGCGAGGAAGCCGGTCATCATCAGTAACACGTAGTAGTTGTGCGAGAAAAGATCCGTATTTGCACTGGCGCTGGATAGCAGATACAGGAGTGCCGTACCGACTATGCCGCTGATGATGACCAGATATTTCATGGTTTGGCCTCGGCTTCAACCGGCTTGATTTGCCAACGGTAGGGCTCGGACTCCAGTTTCCAGTCCTCGTTGGTGAGCGCGTTCACCTGCAAAGGCTTGGGTAACTGTGTCACATCCAGTTTCATCTGCACGAAGGCGGAACAACATTCGCTTCCCTTTTTCAGCAGCCGTGAGAAGTATCCCCCGCCCTTCTTGTCCAACAATTCGACGGGTACGGGAGGTGCGGTTTGATGTCCAAGAACCTGCAGAGCATCTTTCAAGTCGTTGAAGCTCTGGAACAAGGAACCGTGTGTGATCCGGTATTGCTGCGTGAGTGCGTTGAATGAGAGCTTGGCAACCTGCTCGTCTCGTGCAACATCGGTATCCAGCCAATACCATCGCGATCGATTGATGGTCAATTCACTGACAAAATACAGCGTCACACCATGTTTCAGTGCCATCTCGATCATCGGCGATAGTCGGATGTCGAAATCGACGGAAAGCCGATAGCCTTCATCTGTCAGCTGCGCCTCTGCCTTGCTTATGCTGATGCTTTCCGCGACGGCAACAGACGTGCACAAACTCAAGCCGATCACCCAGACCGACCGATACAACCAATCAAGCTTGTTTGTGCAGCAGCGCATAAAAGAACCCGT
Organism: Sideroxydans sp.; assembly: GCA_027310725.1. GTDB lineage: Bacteria > Pseudomonadota > Gammaproteobacteria > Burkholderiales > Gallionellaceae > Sideroxyarcus. Next base: position 9,386 of record DAIDAG010000050.1, read on the forward strand.
CGTGGTCTTCGTTTGGAAGCAACTGACCGTCAGACATACCCGGTACAGACAGTCCTATTCGTACCGCATCGTCATGCTGCGACAAAAACGCTGCAATCACCTGCTGGTTCTCACGCGCAAAGATGGTGCAGGTCGCATACAACAATTTACCATCTCTCTCCAGCAGCGGCCACAATGATTCCAGTATCTTTTTCTGCTGTACCGCAAAGTTTTCGATGTCATCCGGCCTGCGCAACCACTTGATGTCCGGATGACGACGAACAACCCCCGAGGCAGAGCAGGGCACATCTGCAAGAATACGCTGGAATAGCTTTCCATCCCACCACTCTTCAGGCTTTTCCGCATCTCCGCAGACTATCCGCGCTTTCAAGTGCAATCGTTGCAGATTTTCGCGCACTCGCTGCAGTCGCTGCTCTTCCTTGTCTACAGCAACCAAGTCAATCTCTGCCAGCTCAAGCAAATGCGTAGTCTTGCCACCCGGCGCTGCACAGGCATCCAGCACATGCATGCCATTTTTTACATCCAGCAATTTTGCCGCATATTGCGCGCCGGCATCTTGCACCGATACCCAACCTTCGTTGAATTTTGGCAATCGCTCCACCGGCACCGGTCTTTCCAATTTCAGCGCGCAAGGTTCGACGATCTGCGATGCGATGTCTTGCGCCGCCAGGATTTCCCGGTATTCAGTTACGCTTGCATGCCGTGTATTTACCCGAAGGGTCATCGGCGGATGTCGATTCCCCGCTTCCAGAATTTCATGGGCATTATTTCCATACTGCGTTTTGACGGCTTCGATCCACCATTCCTGGTATGCGTAGCGGCTTTCTTCTCTCTGATCGGCAGCTGCCAGCAATGCCGGCTGCCTGCGCAAAAAGTTTCGTAGTACTGCATTGACCAAACCGCTGGCTGCAGGATTGCTGCTCTTTGCTGCTTTTACGGCCTGATCGACGACCACATGCGCACCTGCCTTGGTGTATTGCAGCTGATAGATTGCCACTAGCAGCAAGTTGCGTAACGCCGCATCCTGCACGGGGCGTTCCAGCAGGCTATCCAATATGAAAGTCAGCCGCGAGTAATAACGCAGAGTGCCATAGCACAGGTCTTGCAGTGCTCCGCGTTCCTGTGCGGTGTCGAATTGTTTGCGCAGCGTTTCAATCATGACCTGGGTGAGATTGCGTCCGCCATGCACGACTTTGTTTATTATCTTTCCTGCTTCCAGTTGGATAAGTTGCATGTTCAGTTCGTACTGAAACGATCGCCAACCTTCACAGGAAAGCTTTGAATGAATTGTGCGACAGGCAGGGCTTTCGCTCCTGGCTTCTGCAATATCTCCAGCCCGAGTACGCCTTTGCCGCATGCGACGTGGATACGCTTTTTATCTATGGCGATGACATTACCGGCCGCGGCCTCCTTGCCTGAACCCAGGCTCGCCTGCAATATCTTGATCGTTGTTTCTCCAAATTGCGCATAAGCGGTTGGAAACGGAAAATATCCGCGTACGGCCAGTTCCAGTTGCTTGGCGTCCTTTGTCCAGTCCAGTTGTGCTTCTGCCTTGGTCAGCTTGGACGCATAGGTTGCCTGCTGCGAGTTTTGATGTTCCGGATGCAGGTTGCCGTGTTCCATATCCTGCAGTGCTTCGATAATGGCCTGCGCTCCCAGTTCGGCGAGTTTGTCGTGCAAGCTCATCGATGTGTCATTTGCCTCGATCGTACAAACCCTCTTTAGCAGCATATCGCCTGTATCCAAGCCTTCATCCATCTGCATGATCGTGACGCCGGTTTCGGTGTCTCCCGCGAGGATGGCTCGTTGTATCGGTGCTGCACCGCGCCATCGAGGCAACAGTGAAGCATGAATGTTCAGGCAACCGTGTCGTGGCAACTGCAATACCGCTTTCGGCAAAATCAGTCCATATGCTGCAACTACCATGACATCTGCATTGAGTCCGGTGATGGTCTGTTGGACATCCTCATTTTTCAGAGTAGGCGGTTGCAGGACCGGCAATCCATACTGCAGCGCGAGTTGTTTTACCGGACTGGCATTCAGGAGCATACCGCGGCCCGATGGCCGATCAGGCTGGGTAAATACGGCAACGATGTTATGTTGTTTGATCAGGGCAGCCAATGCAGTGGCCGCGAACTGCGGTGTTCCAGCGAATATGATATCCACGGATTCGTTCTTAGAACGTCTCGCGCCGTTGCTTTTTCAACTTGGCGCGAATACGTGTTTGTTTAAGATGTGAAAGATGTTCGACAAACACTCGCCCCTGAAGATGATCCATTTCGTGCTGGATACACACCGCCAGCAGACCTTCAGCCTCCAGCGTGAATGTCTTGCCGTGCTCGTCCAGTGCACGGACGGTGACTCGCTCAGCCCGGGTGACATTTTCGTATATTCCGGGAACGGATAAACACCCCTCTTCATTTTCTTTTTCACCCAGACTATCCACCAGCTCCGGATTAATGAGCACTTTCAGGTCATCATGCAGTTCGGACACATCGATCACGATCAATCGTATATGTTGGTCCACTTGCGTTGCAGCCAGCCCTATTCCGGGAGCTGAATACATGGTCTCCGCCATATCCCGCACCAGTTTGCGGATGGTATCGTTGATCTGTTCGACCTTCTTGGCGACTTTATGTAGCCGCTCGTCGGGGTATTGCAGGATAGGAAGAATTGCCATAAATGCTTGCCAACTGAAGAGACTAGATGCAGAATTTAAACCGCCGTGCAAACATCACACCGCTTTCCTTTACTTTGCTGGGGTTTTTCCATGCGCAAGATTATATCGCTGATTTGTCTCCTGTTGCCCA
>DAIDAG010000011.1 GCA_027310725.1 Sideroxydans sp.
CACTTTGAGGCAGGGACGCTGGCGATGCAGGCGCAACTCGCGGATCATCGGATTGCTCCCCGCTTCCGGCACGCGCGCGTCCAGCACTTCGATGACGACATCGATGCGCGCCATGGTCTCGGCGGCTTTTTTCTTCGCCGAAGTCATGTGTCCGGGAAACCATTGAATCGCCATTCAGTATCACCATAAATCTATTGCGCGCCCCAACTGTGGCGTCGCATGCTCGTTCAGTCCTCGCCTACCACCCACGGTATGTCTCGTCCTTCACTGCGCGGCTCCTTGCTGGCAACTCCGCATCGGCAAGCCGATAGCGGATTGCGTAACTTTGTTGCATTTGGGACGCTCATGACGATTTCTGGCGATACTGATAGCTCTTGAAGGCGCGCATTCTAACTGTTATTTGACGCAGGTAGCCCACCCTCCCATAATCGCCTAATCCCTAACTTGGAGTTCCATTCATGACCACCATCCGCCAGCAGGATTTCATCGACAGCATCGCCGACGCGCTACAGTTCATTTCCTACTACCACCCGGCAGACTATGTTCAGGCGCTGGCCGACGCATACAAGCGCGAGGAATCGCCTGCCGCCAAGGATGCGATGGCGCAGATAATGACCAATTCGCGCATGTGCGCCCTGGGCAAGCGCCCGATCTGCCAGGATACCGGCATCGTGGTGGCTTTCGTGCGGGTGGGGATGGACGTGCGCTGGGCGGACGCCACGATGAGTATCACCGATATGGTGAATGCCGGGGTGCGCAAAGGATATCTGTTGCCGGACAACGTGTTGCGCGCTTCCATCGTGAGCGACCCCGCGGGCAAGCGCAAGAACACCGGAGACAATACGCCGGCAGTGGTGCATTTCGAACTGGTTCCGGGCGACAAGGTGGACGTGCGCATCGCAGCCAAAGGCGGCGGTTCGGAGAACAAGTCCAAGATGGCGATGCTCAACCCCAGCGACGACCTGGTGGAGTGGGTGGTGAACCAGTTGCCGGGCATGGGCGCCGGCTGGTGTCCGCCGGGGATGCTGGGCATCGGCATCGGCGGGACTGCGGAGAAGGCGGTATTGATGGCGAAGGAATCGTTGATGGAGCCCATCGACATGACCGCCCTTAAAGCGCGCGGCGCAAAGAATCGTATCGAGGAACTGCGCATCGAGATCTACGACAAGGTGAATGCGCTGGGCATCGGTGCACAAGGCTTGGGCGGACTGACCACGGTCTTGGATGTGAAGATTCTGGATTACCCGACGCATGCGGCTTCCAAACCTGTCGCCATCATCCCGAACTGTGCCGCGACGCGGCACGTCGATTTTGAGCTGGACGGCAGCGGTGTGGCGGAATTCACGCCGCCCAGGATCGAGGACTATCCCGATGTGCATTGGCACCCTGCAGCAGATGCGCGCCACGTTAACCTAGATACCGTGACGCGTGCCGATATCGCCCAATGGCAGCCGGGCGATACCTTGCTGCTGTCCGGCAAGCTCCTGACCGGGCGCGACGCGGCTCACAAGCGCATAGTGGAAATGCTGGCAAAAGGCGAGAAACTGCCCGCCGGCGTGGATTTTAACGGTAGATTCATTTACTATGTCGGCCCGGTCGATCCGGTGCGCGACGAGATAGTCGGGCCCGCCGGACCTACGACGGCGACACGCATGGACAAGTTCACCGAGGCCATGCTGGCGCAGACCGGTTTGATCGGAATGGTCGGCAAAGCGGAGCGCGGCAAGGCCGGTCTGGAAGCAATCAAAAAACACGCGGCGGTGTATCTGATGGCAGTGGGCGGAGCCGCCTATCTGGTGTCCAAAGCGATACGCAGCGCGAAAGTGGTGGCCTTCGCCGATCTCGGCATGGAAGCCATCTACGAGTTCGAGGTGCAGGACATGCCGGTGACCGTGGCTGTGGATACGCAAGGACGCTCGGTACACGAGATCGGCCCGGCAGAATGGAAAAAGCGGATCGGGATGATCCCGGTGAAACAGATTTAGCAAGTGGATCGTAAAGTTTACCAACCGTAGCGAGCGACAGGAGAGCAAGGCGCGAAAGCGCGAGGAATCGGAGTGTACTGGGATGTACACGAGGATTTCGAGCGTTTGAGCAACGCAGCTATCGTGGCGCGCAGTAGGTTGGAATTGGTTTGGCGGGTCTCCCCGCATTGCGCTATGGTGAACCTGGTCAGGTCCGGAAGGAAGCAGCCACAGCCAATCGGTGCAAGTGCCGGGGGTAAGGCTCGCCTCCTTATGTTCGAGGGTGTCACACTCGATGTGTTTTAGGTGGGCGATATGTCAGCAACTTCAGTCTTAGCACGCAAATGGCGTCCCAAGAACTTCGCTCAACTGGCGGGGCAGGAGCATGTCGTCCAGGCGTTGACCAACGCGCTGACGCAGAACCGCCTGCACCATGCCTATCTTTTCACCGGCACGCGCGGCGTGGGCAAGACCACCATCGCGCGCATCTTCGCCAAATCCCTGAATTGCGAATCCGGCATCACGGCCACGCCTTGCGGTGTGTGCGGCGCCTGTACCGAGATCGACAGCGGACGCTTCGTCGATCTGATCGAGCTGGATGCGGCGTCGAATACGCAGGTCGACAACATGCGCGAGCTGCTGGAAAGCGCGCTGTATGCGCCGACCAGCGGGCGTTTCAAGGTATACATCATCGACGAAGTGCATATGCTGTCGAAGTCGGCGTTCAACGCGATGCTGAAGACGCTGGAAGAGCCGCCGTCGCATGTAAAATTCATTCTTGCTACCACCGACCCGCAGAAGATTCCTGTCACCGTGCTGTCGCGCTGCTTGCAGTTCAATCTCAAGCAACTGCCACCCGCGCTGATCCTGGCTCACCTGCAATATGTGCTGGGACAGGAGAATATCCCGTTCGAGAACGGGGCGCTGAACCTGGTGGCACGCGCCGCGCAGGGCAGCATGCGTGATGCATTGAGTCTGCTGGACCAGGCAATCGCCTATTCTTCCGGCAAGGTGGACGAGGCGTTGGTGCGCACCATGCTCGGGGCGATCGATCAGGGGTACCTGTTCGACCTGTTGCAAATGCTGCGTGCCGGAGATGGTCCTGGTCTGTTGCGCATCGCCGATGACATGGCCATACGCAGCCTGGCATTCGAGGCGGCTTTGCAGGATATGGCGACACTGTTGCATCGCATTGCGCTGGCTCAGACCATTCCGCAGGCGATTTCGGATGATGAGCCGGAGCGTGCGCGTTTGTTGGAACTGGCGCGGCAGTTCACGCCGGAAGAGATCCAGCTCAACTACCAGATCGCCATCCACGGGCGCAACGAAATCGAGCTTGCGCCGGACGAATATGCCGGATTCACCATGACGCTCCTGCGTATGCTTGCATTCGCGCCGCAAAACGCCGGAGCGAATTCAGTGCGGTCGGCGCCGAGCGCTGTACCTGTGGCGCCGAGTGTATCGAAGTTGATCGCTGCCGAACCTGCTCCGGCAAGACAGCCTGTTCATACGGCGCAAAGCCCTGAGAATGGTGCCGGGCTGGATTGGAATACATTGCTGTCGCAACTCAACCTGCAAGGCATGGCGCGAGAATTGGCGAAAAACAGCGTGTTGGCAAGTTTTACGGAGGGGCGCATCGTCTTGAATCTGGCTCCGCAACACAAGCACCTGCAAAGCAACAAGATCGCCCAGGAGAAATTGCAGGCGGCACTCAGCGAATATTTTGTCAAACCGATCAGGCTGGCGGTGGAATTGGGGGCGGAGAAGAACGTCGCAACCCCCGCCGCCGTCGAACAGCAGGAGAAGCAGACTCGTCAACAACAGGCTGAAGAAGCCATCAAGCACGATGCATTCGTGCGCGAAGCGCAGGCGCACCTGGGCGCTCAAGTGATCGAGAATTCGATCAGACCCTTATAACTAAACCGGAGGAAGTGGAAATGATGAAGGGCGGATTGGCCGGGCTGATGAAGCAGGCGCAACAGATGCAGGCGAACATGAAGAAGGCGCAGGACGAGTTGGCCAATGTCGAAGTGGAAGGTCAGTCCGGTTCCGGCATGGTCAAGGTGACCGTGACCTGTGCGCATGAAGTGCGCCGCGTGAATCTGGACCAGAGCGTGCTGGACGACAAGGACATGCTGGAAGATCTGATCGTGGCCGCCTTGAACGATGCCAACAAGAAAATCGCCGAAACTTCCCAGAAGCGCATGAGCGGGTTCACTGCCGGCATGAATCTGCCGCCGGGCATGAGTCTGCCGTTCTGATGAATCCACCTTCCAGTCTGGAAGAGTTGATCAAGGCCTTGCGTTGTTTGCCGGGTGTAGGTCCGAAGTCCGCACAGCGCATGGCTTACCACCTTTTGCAGCGTGACAGGCAGGGTGCCTTGCATCTGGCCCGTTCGCTCCATCATGCAGTGGAAAGCGTAACGCACTGCAGCAAATGCAATAATTTTTCCGAAGAAGAGATATGTCCTCTGTGCAACTCGTCGCGGCGCGAGACGGATTTGTTGTGCGTGGTCGAGATGCCCGCGGACTTGCTGATGATGGAGCAGGCCCAATGCTTTCGCGGCATGTACTTCGTATTGATGGGACGTCTGTCGCCGCTGGACGGGCTGGGCGTGCGCGAACTGCCGCTGGAGCGATTGATCAAACGCGCCCATGAATTGTCATGCGAAGTGATCCTGGCCACCAACTTCACTGTTGAAGGCGAGGCGACAGCGCATTATCTTGCCACCTTGCTGCGAGCTCAGGGTATCAAGGTTTCGCGCATAGCGCGCGGTTTGCCGGTGGGCGGTGAGCTGGAACATGTGGATAGCGGAACATTGGCACAGGCCGTGCTGGAAAGACGAGTGGTGACAGAATGACTGAACAGGCCGAAGCGGGTCCGCAAGGCGAACGTTTGCAGAAAGTGCTGGCGCAAGCCGGTATCGGCTCGCGCCGCGAAATGGAAGAATGGATAAGTGCAGGGCGAGTGAGCGTGAACGGTGCAGTGGCAACGTTGGGCATGCGCGTCTCGGAAGGCGACAAGGTGCAGGTGGACGGGCGTCATATCCGCCTGCAACTGCAGACAGAGCAAATCTTGCCGCGTATTTTGCTATATCACAAGCAGGAGGGCGAGATCGTCAGCCGCGACGACCCAAAGGAGCGTGCCAATGTTTTCGACGCGTTGCCGAAATTGCGCGGGCAGAAATGGATCGCCATCGGGCGGCTGGACTTCAACACCAGCGGCTTGCTCATTTTCACCACCTCGGGGGAATTGGCCAATCGCCTGATGCACCCACGTTTCGAGGTGGAACGCGAATATGCTGTGCGCGTGCAGGGGCAGATGACACCGGACCAAATGCACCAGATGATCAAGGAAGGCATCGAACTGGAAGACGGTTTGGTGCGCTTCGAGCAGCTTAGCGACGAAGGTGGCGAAGGTTACAACCACTGGTATCGACTGGTGCTCAAGGAAGGGCGTAACCGCGTGGTCCGGCGCACCTTCGAAGCGCTGGGTTTGCCGGTGAGTCGATTAATGCGGGTACGTTTCGGCATGATCAATCTGCCGCCGCGCATCAAGCGGGGCATGATGGCCGAGTTGGGCGAGGGCGAGGTAAGGGCGATTCTCGAGTGGGTTGGTTTGCCTGCAGGCGTTGCCAGGCAAGTGGTTGACGATGGGCGTGGCAACAAGCTGCAGCGCGCGCGGACGCGTAAAAATTAAAACTGGCGAGATTGACGGACACTCGTTAAAATCCGCGGGCTTAAGTGGCATTCTTAAGTGATAACGGTAACCTAGACGCGAACTGGCGAGCAGGAAGACATGGAAGAGCGGGGCAACAAGACCATCATCTGCAGCGTGTTGTTTTTGGATATAGCTGAATATTCAAAAAAATCCGTTTCGGGTCAGATATCTCTGAAAGAGCGTTTCAACGCTTTTCTTTCCATTGCTATCCGCGATGTGCCGGTTAACGACCGCATTATCCTGGATACGGGAGATGGTGCCGCAATCAGTTTTCTGGGCGATATCAGCGATGCTTTGCACGCAGCGCTGAGCATGCGCAGCAGCTTGTTGAACGAGGGCGTGCGCATGGAGCCGCCGTTGCTGGTGCGCATAGGAGTCAACCTCGGACCGGTGCGCTTGGTCAAGGACATCAACGGTCAACCGAATATCGTCGGGGATGGAATCAACGTAGCACAACGCGTGATGGGATTCGCCGACCCCGGGCAGATACTGGTGTCGCGCTCGTATTACGATGCGGTTTCCCGCTTGTCGCAGGAATATGCGGGCATGTTCCATTACCAGGGATCGCGTACCGACAAGCATGTGCGTGAGCATGAGGTGTACGCGATCGGTTATCCGGGCGACTTCACCTCTACTCAGCGGACGCTGGCCAAACAGTCCAGACACGCGGGTGCAACGGGTTTTGATGCGGCGCTGTTCAGGTTGGAGAATTACTGGGATATCTTTGTTGGCACCATGGCCCGGTGGGAACGTTTTGCTGTCGCGACTTTTCGAGATGCATCCGCCAAACAACGCGTTGCGTACGTCGGGGTGGCTGTGGTTGCAGCATTTTTATTGGTTGCGCTTATGGTCAAACTTGCGAGCCGTCCGGAACCTAAACCCGCGCAAATTGCTTCCATAGAGCCGGTTAAGACAGACAAGTTGCAGGCATCCTCGGTTGCCGAGACTGAGCAGGCCAAAATTGCCAAAGAGGCTGCCAAGGAAGTCAAAGAAACGCCCAGGGAAGTTGACGCAGACGCAAAGAAAGCAGCTCGAAAATCAAGGAAAATTGCCGCTGCCGAGGAAAAAGCCAGGGATGCCAAGAAGAGTGCACGCATAAGAACTCTGGCTGAGACAACTGGGGCGCCTGCCGTGGTGAGTCTGGGGGTTCTGCCTTGGGGCGAGATTTATCTGGATGGTAGAATGCAGGGAGTCAGCCCTCCCCTGATGGAGTTGCAGGTTGTTGAAGGCCAGCACGAGATCAAGATTCGGAATACAACCTTTCCGACCGTCACCCGCCTTATTACGGTGAAGTCGGGAGAGAAGATAAAAATCAGGCATAGATTCGCCAATTAGCGAATTTTTGCGTTTGTGAAGAACTGGAGTGTTTGGATGTCAGGTTGTCGCAATGCGCTACTGGGAGTGGTTGTTATCGGTCTCCTGAGTGGCTGCCAGGCGCTGAATTCTTGTGACGAATGTTGGTGGTACAACAGGACTGCCAGTCATAAACTGAGCAAGGGTGTTGAGAACTACGAAGACGGAAACTATATTGCCTCGGTTGAAGCATTGAACAATGTTCTGCAAACAAAGCTGGCCGACAGAGATGATAAAGTGAGCGCATATAAATATATAGCGTTCATACATTGCGTCTCCGGGAGGGAGAAGATGTGCTATGACGCATTCAGGAAAGCGCTGCTTTTGAATCCGAATTTCGAACTGACTCCGGCTGAGGCAGGTCATCCGGTGTGGGGGCCGGTGTTTCGCAGTGCCAAGGCAAAATTCAAAAAAATAAACTAACCTCGCGGGAAATATGATCACTCATTTGGGGCGTTATGAGATTGTCGGTGAGCTCGGTCAGGGGGCGATGGGTGTCGTATACAAGGCAACCGATCCGCTGATCGACCGCATTGTCGCAATCAAGACCATCACCCTGAGTCTTGCACAGGAAGAGCGCGAGGAATATGAAGCGCGATTCTATCAGGAGGCCAAAGCGGCCGGTCGTCTCAGTCATCCCAATATCGTTACCATTTACGACGTGGGACGTAGCGGTGACATCGCCTATATCGCGATGGAATTCCTGCAAGGTCGGGAATTGCGCGACATCCTCAATGACGACAGGTTGCTGCCGGTCGATCAGGTACTCGATATCGTGACACAGGTGGCCATGGGACTGGCCTATGCGCATGAACACGGCATCATTCACCGCGACATCAAGCCTTCGAACATCATGGTGGGCCGGGACTGCCAGGTCAAGATCACCGATTTCGGCATTGCGCGCATGGCATCTGCCGGGGTGCGTACCCAGACAGGTATGGTCCTGGGCTCGCCGAAATACATGTCTCCAGAGCAGGTCATGGGCAAATTGACCGATCAGCGTTCCGATATTTTCTCGCTGGGTGTGATGTTGTATGAGATGCTGACCGGACAACCTGCGTTCACGGGCGAGAATGTGAATGCAATCATGTATCAGACCTTGAATGCGATTCCTCAGCCCCCGAAATCCTTGAATCCTGCAGTGCCGGAGATGCTCAATTTCATCGTGGCCAAGGCACTGGCAAAGGACGTGGAAAACCGCTACCAGAACGCCAGAGATTTGGCGAACGATCTCCGTGCCTGCCGAGGTACCATGCCGAGCAGCGTATTTGCGGCAGAGGTACCCAAGTCTGTCAACGTGGTTTCTGTGACCGACGCCGCCTCGGCGGGAGTGGACTCGGGCGAAGAGGAGTCTGATCCTGGCGTGACGATGAGATTGTCGCCTTCATTTGATTCCGCTGCAGCAACGATGCGTTTGGCCGCGATGACGGCCAGTCAGGAAGATGTGGACGAGTTGTCCAAGACCTTCAAGATGGCCCGCCCCGGCATCGAGGAGATCAATCGGGCCGCGCCGCAGGCTCCGGTGTTCAACAAGCGCACCCTGACTAACCCGGTACATCCTCCTGCAGATGCGCGCGCCTCCAGGAGTGGAGGGATTTTGTTGATGGCTATTGTCGCCCTGATCCTGATCGGGTTGATCTCCGCACTGCTGTTCTAGCTGACTCTAGGAAATGACCGGAATGCAGCGTCATTTCAAGTTGCGCCCATCCCGTACTTTGGCTGTGTTTTTTTTCATCCTGTCTTTGTCGGCGCTTGTTTCCGTATGGTCGCTGCCTTTCCCTGCACCGGTATTGCTCGTTCTGACATTGATTGTGCTGTGTTGGGGCGGCTATTGCCTGTTGTTTGATGCAGGCTTACGCATGGGAAATTCCTGCGTTGCGTTACGATTGGAAGATGGCGAAGGGATTGTCCTGGTATTGCGCAACGGCAGTCATTTGACGTTCAGGTTATCCGGTGATTCCTTGGTGACTCCCTATGTAGTCATCCTGAATGTTGCAAGGAATGAACAACACGGGGGGCGCAGTGTAGTGATCATGCCGGACACGATGGGAGCGGAAAGTTTTCGTCGATTGCGCGTTTTGTTGAGATGGGGCGATGCGGACAATCAGAAGGCGACATAACTTTGCGGTGTCAGCACGGTTGGCAGCGCTTCAGGCAACATCTGCGGATAATCCTTGCTGAAGTGCAAGCCGCGACTTTCGTGGCGGGACAGCGCACTTTGCACAATGAGATCGGCTGTCAATACGAGGTTGCGCAATTCGAGCAGATCGGCACTGACATGGAAGTTGCTGTAATACTCGTTGATTTCCTCGTGCAGCAACTTGATGCGATGTTGCGCACGCTGTAACCGTTTGGTGGTGCGAACGATGCCGACGTAGTCCCACATGAAGCGGCGCAGTTCGTCCCAGTTATGAGAGATCACCACGGTCTCGTCCGCATCCGTCACCTGACTTTCATCCCATTGCGGCAGTTTGGGGATCTTTACGGGTGACTTGCCCAGGATGTCCCGCGAGGCGGATTCGGCGAACACCAGACATTCCAGCAGTGAATTGCTGGCCAGGCGATTGGCGCCATGTAATCCGGTGCACGCGGTCTCGCCTATCGCATAAAGCCCACTAACATCGGTGCGTCCGTGCAGGTCGGTCATCAACCCGCCGCAAGTGAAATGCACTGCCGGAACGACAGGGATCGGTTGTTTGGAGATGTCTATTCCGAGTGCGAGACAACGCGTATAGATAGTCGGGAAATGCTCTTGCAAGAACTCCAGGGGTTGATGTGAGATATCCAGATAGACGCAATCCAGTCCGCGCTTTTTCATCTCGAAGTCGATTGCGCGGGCCACGACATCGCGCGGCGCCAATTCGGCGCGTTCGTCGTGCCATGGCATGAATCGCGTGCCGTCGGGCAATTTTAATGTACCGCCTTCGCCGCGCACCGCTTCACTGATGAGGAAGGATTTTGCATGAGGGTGGTAGAGGCAGGTGGGATGGAACTGGATGAACTCCATGTTGGAGACACGGCAACCGGCACGCCAGCCCATCGCGATCCCGTCTCCGGTAGCGGTGTCCGGATTGGTGGTGTACAGATAGACCTTGCCAGCACCGCCGGTGGCGAGAACCGTGTTCTGGGCCTCAATGGTAATAACTTCGCCGCTGAGGCTGTTCAGGGCGTAAGCGCCATAGGCGCGATTTTCAACTTGCCCCAATTTACTGCCGGTGATGAGGTCGATTGCAATATGACGTTCCAGCAATGTGATATTGGGATGAGTGCGCGCCTTGGCTGCGATTGTATCCTGTACGGCTTGCCCGGTGGCATCGGCGGCATGGATGATGCGGCGATGGCTGTGTCCTCCCTCCCGGGTGAGATGGTAGCCGCTGTCCGTACCCGAATCGCGAGTGAAAGGAACGCCTTGAGCTATAAGCCAGTCTATGGCCGAAGCGCCATGCTCGACCACGAAGCGTGTGGTTTTGGGGTCGCACAGTCCGGCTCCCGCGATCTGGGTATCACGGATGTGTTCTTCCAGCGAATCTTCGGAGGAAATCACTGCAGCGATTCCACCCTGAGCCCATGCGCTGGCGCCGTCCAGAAGTGATTTTTTGGTGATCACGGCGACTTTTTGCCGTTCAGCCAGTTTGAGCGCGAGGGAAAGGCCAGCCAGTCCGCTACCTATGATGAGAGTATCGAAACGCAACACGTTGCTTTGTCCAGTTTGATTGTCTATTTGGCGAACTATATCAAACTTGGGTCGGCTATCATTAAAGAGTGAACTTATTTCTTCACCTGCTGTCAATTTCTGCGACTGGCAAAGCTGACGTTTGTGTATCCATCCGGTTATACTGACGAACCGCTTGAAGGCGGTTCGGATCAATAAACCGGGAAACGGAATGGGTGACAGGGAGGTCGATCAGCAACTGGTAGAACGCGCGCAACGCGGCGACAAGCACGCGTTCGAGTTGTTGGTGGCAAAATATCAGCGTCGATTGGGTCGACTGATCTCGCGTTTCGTGCGTAATGCAAGCGAGGTAGAGGATGTCACTCAGGATGCGTTCATCAAGGCATATCGTGCTTTGCCGTCATTCCGCGGGGATAGTGCGTTTTATACATGGTTATACCGGATCGGTATCAATACCGCCAAAAACCATCTGGTGGCGCAAAGTCGCAGGGCGCCGACCAGTACCCCGTTCGATGCGGATGAGGCTGAGGACTTCGAGGATGCTGCGCTGTTGCATGAAGTGGCGACGCCCGAAAACGAACTGATGAGCAAACAAGTGGTGGAAGTAGTGAACTCTTCGTTGCAGGAGTTGCCTGATGACTTGCGTACGGCGTTGACTTTGCGCGAGATTGAGGGCCTGAGTTATGAAGAGATCGCGGCGGTGATGGATTGTCCGATCGGTACGGTCAGATCAAGAATTTTCAGGGCGCGCGAAGCGATTGCAACCAATCTGCGTCCTCTGTTGGGTACGAGTGAAAATACAAGGTGGTAAATATGAAACAGGAAATTTCGGCATTGATGGATGGTGAGATGTTCGAGGATCAGGCGGATGCCTTCCTGGATAAGCTCAAACGACATCCGGAGGCTCGGCACGATTGGGAGAGCTATCATCTGATAGGCGACGCATTGCGACAGCCAGATCACATCTGCAAAGGTTTCCAAAAATCCTTCCATGAACGATTGCAAGCTGAACCTACCGTCATTGCTCCCTACAAACGTACCACCCAACGTGTTCGAAATTTCGCATTGTCCGCTGTTGCTTCCGTGATGGCACTGGCTTTGGTGGCATGGTTGTCGCTTCAGGTTGGAAATGAACCGGCACCGCAGGTCGCTTCAATACAGCCGGAAAATATTTCCGCAATAAGACCCGCTTCTTCGCAAGCCGACGATTACCTGATGGCGCATCAAGAGTTTTCACCCAGTGCAGATATACATGGCGCTGCTTCTTACATCCACGCGGTGGCAGGTCGATAGTGCATAGAATGATGCAACGATCCATATATCTTTGTTTCTTCCTGCTGTTGCAACTGGAGGTCGCATCGTCTTTTGCCGATCCCATACAGGCAAATGAGGCGGATTGGCTGAAAGCCATGGCGCAGGCAGCGCACCAGACCGATTATAGCGGTGTGTTTGTTTACCAATCGGGCGGGCGTGTCGAGATGTCGCGCATTACGCATATTTCAGATGCGGGTGGCGAGCATGAGCGTCTCGAAGGTGTCGGCGATAGCAAGAGAGAACTCATTCGAGACAACGACCAAGTTTGGCTGTATACGGATGGACATAAGGTCAGGGTTGAAAAACGTCAGATCAAACGCGCGTTTCCGGCGTTGTTGCCGGAACAGTTATCCTTGTTGAAGGAAAATTACACGGTCAGTCAGGCTGAAGAGGATGAGGTAGCCGGTTATCACGCTCATGCTGTTGTATTTTTGCCGCGGGACAATTTGCGTTATGCGCGAAAGATGTGGGCGCACAGCGATTCCGGTTTGTTGCTAAAAGCCGTTGTGCTTGATGACCGAGGGTATGTTATCGAGCAGTATGCATTTGTGCAGTTGGAAATGGGCGGGAAAATTGATCACAAATGGATCGCTTCGGATAAATCTTCTGCCAAAGCGATTGCGCAGGAACTCCATCTTTCTCCTTTGCCCAAGATCGAGTTATTTGAGGGTTCGTGTGGCTGGCAGGTTGATGCGTTGCCACCCGGATTCAAGAAGATACTGGAAATGCGTCGCCCGTTCAGGGGGAACAAAGATCCTGTCATCCATATGGTTTTTTCCGACGGATTGGCGGGTATATCGGTATTCATAGAAAAGACACAGGATGCCGCATTCAGCCATTCTGGACTTTCCGGGCAGGGGGTGGCGCATGTTTATACCCGCACCGTTGGCGACCATCTGGTGACAGTGGTTGGTGAAGTCCCGGCACGGACAGTTATTCAAGTGGGCGATTCCGTCCGTTACGCGGGGCAATGACATGATCGAAATGCGCGCAATAGTCATTCAGATACACGGGGGGGATGCCTCAGTGCAACCTATAGGTACGGGTGGATGCGGCCATTGCGACAGTGAGGGCGGTTGCGGGAGTGGCACGCTGACAAAAGTGTTTTGCGGCGACAAACCCCGCCAGTTCAAAGTCCGCAACGAAGTGAGCGCCAAGGTCGGTGACGAGATTCAGGTATCCATTCCCGACGGCGTGTTGCTGCGCGGTGCAATGAAGATGTATGTCTTGCCGTTGATCCTGCTTCTGGCAGGAGGCATCGCAGGAGTCGGCATGGCCGGGGCGGGGAACGGACGTGATGCTTACGCGGTAGTCGGGGCGGTTGCCGGTCTGTTGCTGGGCTTTGTTCTGGCAAAAATATCCCCCAAAACAGGTCTGGCCGTCGCGTCGTCGATAGTTACATCGAAATCTGTTTCTTAAACATTGATTCATCAGGAGGGTGAGCAAATCATGCTGAGGAAATTGTTTTTTTTCGCGTTATTCGGGTTGTTCGCACAGTCGGTTGTTGCAAACAATCTGCCTGATTTCACCGAATTGGTGGACAAGCAAGGTGCTGCCGTGGTGAATGTCAGCACCACCCAACTCATACACACTCCCCAGATGTTTCAAGGAATGCCCAATCTGCCCGAAGACGATCCGTTCTACGAATTTTTCCGCCGCTTCGCACCGCAGCAAGCGCCGCGTGAGCAGGAATCGCAATCGCTCGGATCCGGTTTTATCATCAGTTCGGACGGGTACATACTGACCAACGCGCATGTCGTGGACCATGCAGACAAAATTACTGTGCGTTTGACCGATAAGCGCGAATTTAAAGCCAAGGTGATCGGCGCCGACAAGCGCACGGATGTGGCATTGCTCAAAATCGAGGCAAATGGCCTTCCCAAGGTCGCTTTGGGAAATCCCGAGCAAATCAAGGTGGGTGAGTGGGTGCTGGCGATCGGTTCACCCTTCGGTTTTGACAACAGTGTGACCGCCGGTATTGTCAGTGCCAAAGGCCGTTCATTGCCCCAGGAGAATTTTGTTCCTTTCATTCAGACCGATGTTGCAATCAACCCCGGTAACTCGGGAGGTCCCCTGTTCAATATGAAAGGTGAAGTGATCGGAATCAACTCCCAGATATACAGCCGTTCCGGGGGATACATGGGGTTGTCGTTTTCCATTCCCATCGACGTGGCAATGGACGTGGTCACTCAGCTGCGGAGTACTGGCAAGGTCACTCGTGGTCGTATCGGAGTGACCATTCAGGAAGTAACGCGGGAACTGGCAGAATCGTTTGGCTTGTCCAAAGCCGGAGGCGCGCTGATCTCCGGGGTGGAGAAGGGCGGTCCTGCGGACAAGGCGGGTGTGCGCCCTAGCGACGTGATTCTCAAGTTCGACGGCAAGGTGGTGACTTCATCGGCTGATTTGCCGCGTATCGTCGCAGCAACCAAACCCGGGAATAAAGTCAGCGTACAGCTTTGGCGCAAGGGTAGTACGCTGGACGTTTCACTGGTTGTTGGGGAGATCAAGGATGAGGGAGTGCTTGCGCAGCGCGGTGGAAGTCGCGGCAGTGCGGAGGGATCTTCTGAAAGTGAAACCCGGCTCGGGGTGGTCGTGAGCGAATTGAATGACCAGCAAAAGGCTGAATTGCAGGTTGAGGGCGGCATGATCGTTGAGGATCTGAAAGGGGCTGCAGCACGCAGCCAGTTGCAGCGCGGGGACGTGATCCTCGCGGTAGGCAATATCGAGATACGCAGCGCCGAGCAGTTCAACGAAGTACTCAAGAAGGTTCCACGGGGTCGCAATATCGCTTTGCTGGTGCGCCGTAGCGAAGGTACGGTGTATGTTCCAATCAAACTGGACGAGAAGTAAGCAGCATTCTGTGACTCAGCGTGTCCTGTCAAAATCGGCTAGAATTCGCGCTTCGCGTAACCGCCGTTTTTGACGGGACTAACCATTTTGAGCCTCATGCAGCATATCCGCAATTTCTCCATCATTGCCCACATCGATCATGGTAAATCCACACTGGCAGACCGCATCATTCATTTGTGCGGAGGCTTGTCCGACCGTGAAATGGAAGAGCAGGTGCTTGATTCGATGGACATCGAGCGCGAGCGTGGTATTACCATCAAGGCGCAGACCGCAGCATTGAGCTATAAGGCCCGGGACGGCCAGGTGTACAACCTCAATCTCATCGATACGCCCGGGCATGTGGACTTTTCCTACGAAGTCTCGCGTTCGCTTTCGGCTTGCGAAGGCGCGCTCTTGGTGGTGGATGCCTCGCAGGGCGTGGAGGCGCAGACCGTCGCCAATTGTTATACCGCGCTGGATCTGGGTGTCGAGGTCGTGCCGGTATTGAACAAAATCGACCTTCCATCCGCCAATCCGGAGAACGCCATTGCCGAGATCGAGGATGTGATCGGCATCGGTGCGCAGGACGCGGTGCGCTGTTCGGCGAAGACCGGGATGGGCGTGGAAGACGTGCTGGAAGCGCTGATCGTCAAGGTTCCGCCGCCCAAAGGTGACGTCGCCGCGCCCTTGCAGGCCCTGATCATCGACTCCTGGTTCGATAACTATGTCGGCGTGGTCATGCTGGTGCGTATCATGAATGGCACGCTAAAACCAAAAGACAAGATACTGCTCATGGCCACGGGCGCGCAACATCTCACCGAGCATGTCGGCGTATTTACTCCAAAATCGCAGGACCGGGAATCGTTGTCGGCTGGGCAGGTCGGGTTCGTGATTGCCGGTATCAAGGAATTGAAAGATGCCAAGGTGGGCGATACGGTCACCTTGGTGGGAAAGCCTGCAAGCGGTCCCTTGCCTGGCTTCAAGGAAGTCCAGCCGCAAGTCTTCGCCGGATTGTTTCCGGTCGAGTCCAACCAATATGAAGCGTTACGCGACTCATTGGAGAAGCTCAAACTGAACGACGCTTCGTTGCAATATGAGCCGGAAGTCTCGCAGGCTTTGGGTTTCGGCTTCCGCTGTGGCTTCCTGGGCTTGTTGCACATGGAGATCGTCCAGGAGCGTCTGGAACGCGAATTCGATATGGACCTGATTACCACCGCGCCGACTGTGGTCTATGAGGTGGTGCAGCGCGACGGTACCATACTGATGGTGGACAATCCGTCCAAACTGCCGGATGCATCCAAGATCGAGGAAATCCGCGAGCCCATCGTGCACGTCAATCTGTATATGCCGCAGGAATATGTCGGTTCGGTGATCACACTTTGCACGCAAAAACGCGGTGTGCAGATCGATATGACATACCACGGCAAACAAGTGCTGCTGCAATACGAAATGCCGATGGCGGAGATCGTGCTGGATTTCTTCGACAAGCTGAAATCGGTGTCGCGCGGCTATGCCTCGATGGATTACGAGTTCAAGGAATACCGCCCCGCAGATGTGGTAAAGGTGGATATGCTGATCAACAGCGAAAAGGTCGATGCATTGTCCATCATCGTACACCGCGCAAACAGTATGTATCGTGGACGCGAAGTGGCAGCCAAGATGCGCGAGCTGATTCCGCGCCAGATGTTCGATGTGGCGATTCAGGCCGCCATCGGCGCCAACATCATCTCGCGTGAGAATGTGAAGGCATTGCGCAAGAACGTGCTGGCCAAGTGTTACGGCGGTGACATTTCGCGCAAAAAGAAACTGCTGGAAAAGCAGAAGGCTGGCAAGAAACGCATGAAACAGGTGGGTAGTGTGGAGATTCCGCAGGAGGCTTTCCTGGCCATCCTGCGAGTAGACGATAAATAATAACCGGAATTGGAAGAAGAATGCCCTTTGCCTTGATCTTGTTTTCGTTGATGTTGCTGACAGGCGCGATCTGGTTGCTGGATCGCTTCATGTTGCGTGCCAAGCGTCCGTCGGGGGTGAATGAACCCTGGTGGGTGGAATACGCCAAAAGTTTTTTCCCCGTGATCCTGGTCGTATTCCTGTTGCGCTCCTTTTTGATCGAGCCGTTCAAGATTCCATCCGGCTCGATGATTCCGACACTGCATGTTGGCGATTTTATTCTCGTCAACCGCTTTACCTATGGCCTCAGGTTGCCTATCGTGAATAAAAAGTTCATCGAGATCAACCAACCGCGGCGCGGGGACGTGATGGTGTTCCACTATCCAGAGGACCCATCAGTGGATTATATTAAGCGCGTGGTCGGCGTTCCGGGGGATAAGGTTGTCTACCGCGATAAAAAATTGTGGATCAACGGGGTGGCACAGGAACAGCAACGCGATGGCGATTATAATTATGTCGAGAGCGAATTGCGCTTTGTGCACACCGAGCGCTATAAGGAAAATCTGGGTGGCCGCATACATCCTGTGTTGTTGAATCCAGATATGCCGTTGTTGCACTTGGGAAATGTGGCAAATTTCCCGCTGCATGAGCAGTGCAGCTATAGTGAAGAAGAGGTGAGCTGTGTCGTTCCGGCCGGTCAATACTTCATGATGGGTGACAATCGCGACAACAGCCGCGACAGCCGCTACTGGGGGTTTGTCCCGGATGACATGATCGTCGGCAAAGCATTCTTCATCTGGATGAACTTTGGTGAATTGAAACGTATCGGTTTATCGATTGAATAGGCAATACATCGGGAAAGGAATGAAGATGAAAGCAGCGGCATCTGGGCAGAGCGGTATCGGCTTCGTCGGAATGATCATGGTCGCGGCCGGATTGATCTTTGTTACGATACTCGGCATGAAGCTGGTTCCCGCCTATATACACAGTGCGCAGATTGCCCAGATACTCAAGACGATAGCACATGATCCTGCGATGCAGGGGGCGACAATCAGCGAAATCAAGCAGTCATACAGCGCGCGCGCCAACATCAACTACATTACGGACATTACTGCCGAAGATCTTGAGATCAGCAAGGGCGACGGCCAGTTGAGCCTGAGTGCCAGTTACTCGGTCAAGATACCCGTTGCAGGCAACATCACCCTGTTGCTTGAATTCAAACCGAGCAGCTCTTAATCATTTTGATGAAGCACGCTGCATTGTGCAAACGACTCGGTTATCATTTTTTGCAGCCGCAACTGCTGCAGCGCGCACTGACTCATCGCAGTTACAGTGCCGCTCATAACGAACGGCTCGAGTTTCTCGGCGATAGCGTGCTGAACTGTGCCATTGCCAAATACCTCTATGATACCTATCCCGACTTGCCGGAGGGCGATCTGTCACGTCTGCGTTCCAATCTGGTCAATCAGCAGACGCTGGCAATATTGGCGCAGCAGTTGAATCTGGGCGAACAGTTGCTGCTTGGGGAGGGTGAACGAAAAAGTGCCGGATTCCGCCGCCCCTCGATTCTGGCCGATGGGCTGGAGGCTGTATTTGGCGCTGTGTTGCTGGATGCGGATTTTTCTGCCGCGGAAAAAGTGGTATTGGGCTTGTATGTGCCGTTCATCTCGCAAACCGACTTGCAGGCGCTGGGTAAAGATGCCAAGACTTTGCTCCAGGAAAATCTGCAAGCCCGCAAGTTGCCATTGCCGCAATACAATGTGGTCGAGATTAAAGGCGAGGCGCATGCACAGACTTTCGTTGTTTCCTGCGAGGTTGGGCAACTTGGTCTGATTACCCAAGGCGAAGGTGGAAGTCGCCGTGTCGCCGAACAAATCGCCGCCGAACGCGCTTATCAACGAATCAAAGAAAACTCATGACTGAATCTCAAAAACTGCACAGCGGCTTCATCGCCATCGTCGGCCGCCCCAACGTGGGGAAGTCGACCTTGCTCAACCACCTGATCGGGCAAAAAATCAGTATCACCTCTCGCAAGGCACAGACCACGCGACATCGCATCACGGGCATCCTCACCGAAGACAAGACGCAATTCGTTTTTGTGGATACTCCGGGTTTTCAGACGCAGCATACCAACGCCCTGAATCGCGGCATGAACCGCGTTGTCACCAGCAGCCTGCGCGAGGTGAATGTGGTGTTGTTCGTGCTTGAAGTGCGCCATTTCGACGAGCGCGACCAGCAGGTGCTTGACCTGTTGCCGCAAGACCGTCCGGTGATCCTGGTCATCAACAAGGCTGACTTGATGGCAGATAAGGCGGAACTGTTACCCTTCATCGAAAAGCTGTCAGCGTTGCGCCATTTTGCTGCCATCGTTCCGGTCAGCGCTCGTCAGGGCAAACAACTCGATACCCTGCTTGATGCCATCCGGCCGTTCATCCCGGAGGGCGAACACCTGTTCGGCGAGGACGAGATCACCGACCGCAACGAGCGATTTCTCGCCGCCGAATTGCTGCGCGAGAAGGTATTCCGTTTCACGGGGGAGGAGCTGCCGTACTCGGTCAGCGTAGTGATCGAACAATTCAAGCTGGAAGGCAAGCTGCGCCGGATCCATGCCGCCATTCTGGTTGACAAGGAGGCGCACAAGGCGATGCTCATCGGCAGCAAGGGTGAAAAACTCAAGGAGATCGCCACCCAGGCGAGACTCGATATGGAAAAGCTGTTCGACGGTAAAGTGTTCCTCGAAGTGTTCGTCAAGGTCCGCAGCGGTTGGGCGGATAGCGCGCAAATGCTGAAATCGTTGGGGTATGAGTAACGTAGCATCCAAACAACGTATCCAGGACGAGCCCTCCTTCGTACTGCACAGCTACCCGTTCCGCGAGACTAGCCTGGTGCTCGAGGTATTTAGCCGGCAGCATGGACGTGTGGCGCTGGTGGCACGCGGTGCACGGAGACCGAGGTCGGCGCTGCGCGGCCTGTTGATGGGGTTCCAGCCGCTGTCATTGAGCTGGTTTGGCAAGCACGAGTTGCGCACGCTGCACAGCGCCGAATGGCAGGGCGGACAGCCGCAATTGCAGGGGACGGCGCTGTTGTGCGGATTCTATCTGAACGAACTGCTGCTCAACCTGATGGCGCGCGACGATCCTCATGAGAGCTTATTCGATTATTATCAGCAAACATTGCAGCGTCTGGCCCAGGAAAGCGATCATGCTTTCACGTTGCGGTGCTTCGAAAAGCACATGTTGCAGGAATTGGGTTACGCGTTGCTGTTGGAGACTGAGGCCGGCAGTAACAAGCCGCTGGTGCCGACCCGGACTTACCGCTATATACTGGAACGCGGTGCGGTAGAGGAAGCGGCGGATGCAACTCAAGGCATGCCGGTGACGGGCAAGACGTTGCTGGACATGGCGGCTGACGATTACCGCGACGTGAACAGCGCGCGCCAAAGCAAACAATTGATGCGCATGTTGCTCGATCATCACCTTGCCGGAAAGACACTGCACACGCGCGAACTGATGAGGGATTTGCAGAAACTATGATCAAGCTCGGACTCAATATCGACCACGTTGCCACACTGCGCCAGGTACGCGGTGCACGCTACCCCAACATTGTCCGTGCGGCGCTGATCTGCGAAGAAGCGGGGGCGGATGCCATCACCATCCACTTACGCGAAGACCGCCGCCACATCCAGGACGCGGATGTGGAGGTCCTGCGCGGCATGTTGCAGACACGCATGAATCTGGAATGCGCCGTCACCGACGAGATGATAGGCAATGCGCTGCGCGTGAAACCGCACGATATCTGCCTCGTGCCGGAGAAGCGCGAAGAACTGACCACTGAAGGCGGGTTGGATGTGGTCAAGCATTTCGATGCGATACAGCGCGCCACGCAGCGCTGTACGGACGCTGGTATTCGCGTTTCGCTGTTTATTGATGCGGACGAAAAGCAACTCGATGCGGCAAAGAAGGCGGGAGCGCCGGTCATTGAGATACATACAGGCAAATATGCCGATGCCGATAGCGTTCCGGCACGGGAACAGGAACTGGCACGCATCCGCGATGCCGTGTTGCATGCCCACGCACTGGGGTTGCAGGTGAATGCCGGACACGGCCTCAACTACCACAACGTTGGTTCAATCGTGTCGATCCCTCATATCGCGGAGCTCAACATCGGCCACGCCATCATTTCCGAGGCGCTGTTCATCGGGTTGGAACCGGCGGTTAAAAAGATGAAAGCGCTCCTGTCAGTATGATCTTCGGCATTGGTACAGACATTGTCGCTGTGGCACGCATTGAGGCGGCCAATGCGCGTCACGGTGCTGCGTTCGCCAAACGCATATTGAGCGCACAGGAACTGGAAGAATATGCTTCTCAAGTCCATCCGGCACGCTTCCTGAGCAAGCGTTTCGCTGCCAAGGAAGCCTTTGCCAAAGCCACGGGATATGGATTGAGACATCCGGTGAGCTTGCATCACATTACTGTCAGCCATGATGAAATGGGCAAGCCGATTTTTCTGTTTGATACCGAGTTATCGGCATATTTGCAGCGGCTCGGTATTGCGCGCCATCATCTGAGTATCAGCGATGAGCGCGACACCGCGGTGGCATTTGTGATACTGGAGGGAATGGATTGATGGGCAATGGACCGGTGATGCTGGATGTTGCGGGAAAAGAACTCACCCCGGAAGACGTGGTGCGCCTGCGTCATCCGCTGGTTGGTGGAGTGATCCTGTTCACGCGAAATTACGATTCACCCGGCCAGCTCGCCGAGTTGACCGCCAGCATCCATGCATTGCGCTCGCCCCCATTGCTGATTGCGGTGGATCACGAGGGGGGGAGGGTCCAGCGCTTTCGCAAGGGATTCACCAGGATCCCGCCGATGCGCGAACTGGGCAGGGTGTGGGACGAGCATCCGAAACGCGCCAGGCATCTGGCGCAACAGACAGGTTTCGTGCTGGCATCGGAGTTGCGTGCTTGCGGAGTGGATTTTAGTTTTACACCCGTACTGGATGTCGATTACGGCGAAAGCTCCGTCATCGGCGACCGGGCTTTCCATTCCGACCCGCAAGCCATTGCCGAGATGGCCCATAGTTTGCTGATGGGCTTGAAACAGGGCGGTATGCCTACCGTGGGCAAGCATTTTCCCGGCCACGGCTTTGTCCGCGGAGATTCGCATCTGGAGATTCCGGTGGACGAGCGCAGCTATACCGACATCGAGTTGAGCGACCTCATTCCTTTCCAGCAGATGGTGAACTATGGCCTTACCGCCGTGATGCCAGCGCATGTCATCTATCCCAAGGTCGATCCCCGACCAGCGGGGTTCTCCAAAATATGGCTGAAGGACATCCTGCGCGGTGAACTCGGTTTCGAAGGCTGTATCTTCAGCGACGATTTGAGCATGGAAGGTGCGACGGTGGCGGGCGGCATCGTTCAGCGCGCAGAAGCGGCGCTGAACGCCGGATGCGACATGGTGCTGGTGTGCAACAAGCCCGAATCGGCCGACGAGCTGCTGGCAGGCTTGAAATGGGTTATGCCCGCAACAAGTCGCGCTCGCCTGGCCCAGATGCACGGGCGTTCCCATCCGAAAACATTGATGCAGCTGCATGAAGAAGCGGAGTTTGTTAAAGCCTTACACGAAGTGGCAGGCATTGGAATGCGCGAAGGTGAACTGCCTTTGGCTTAGCAAGTATCGTGCTCTAAAGAGAATGATAACTTGGACTTCTCGAATCGGATTCGAGGGATTATGATGCGCAACATCCAGATCTGAGTAAGGAGAAAAGAAGAATGGAACTCGTTCAGAATCACCACGATTTACTGAAGGCAGAATATTCTCAACTCCGCATTCGGTTCGATTCAGACCACGGCGTGCTTTGGACTCAGGTTAGCCAGGATGCCGTTCCGTGCGTGACGCCGGAGCTCCTGAAAGATCTCGGAGATCACCATAAAGCTATTGAAAATGCCAAAGGAAAATTGCTGGTCGGAGATGAGCTGCACGAAATCCGCTATTCGGTGCTGGCTTCCATCACGCCGGGAGTGTTCAACTTGGGCGGTCAGCTTGCCCTTTTTAGGCAGTTGATTAGAAACCAGGATCGCGAATCGCTGCTTCATTATGCGGTCGCGTGTATCGATGTCATCTTCCCCAGAATGCGCCATTTTGACCTGCCATTGGCGACAATCACCCTGTTGCAGGGGGATGCGCTGGGTGGCGGCTTGGAGGCGGCACTGGCTAGCGATGTCGTCATCGCCGAACGCAATTGCCAGTTGGGCTTTCCGGAAATATTGTTCAACCTGTTCCCCGGAATGGGGGCCTATAGTTTGATTGCCAGAAAAGTGAGCCCGAAATTCGCCGAAAAAATGATCTTGGGCGGAAAGATTTACGGTGCAGAAGAACTGCATGAAATAGGGCTGATCGACATCATTGCTGAAGAGGGCAAAGGAGTTGAGACAGTTAACGACTACATCAAGAAGCAGGAACGCCGCTCCAATGGTTTCCTGGCTGTCCAGAAAGCTCGTCACAGATTCAATCCGCTAACCTATCAGGAATTGATCGATATCACGACTGTTTGGGTTGATGCGGCACTCAAGCTTAACGAGAAGGATTTGAAGGTAATGGATCGCTTCGTTCGTTCCCAGGAGAAGCTTTTCCTGCACCCCCAGGCCATGCCTGTACGGCTTCCCAGCGCGGCCTGATATTTACAGGATAGCCTGATTGGCGCCGTTCAGATAATGCAGCAGCGAAGCGCGGGTGGCAGGGTGGCTATCCAGTGCTTCAAGCAGTAAATCCTTGGCTGAGTTCTTTAGCTCAGTGTCACTGAGTGCCAGTATTTGGCAGCAGACCTTGAACAACACTTCAGCCCCGACGTTACCGGAGCTCCCCTTTAGTATGTGTGCCAGCTCCTTGAAAGTTGCGTATTCCTGTTTCGATAGTGCGATGCGCATGGCCTCCAGCAACTTTTCGGTTTCGGAAAGAAATCCGTAGATCACCGTTCGCAAAAAATCATCCTGTTCGCCGCCCAGCAGCGTCAGGTGGTGCAGCGTATCTTCATTGATGAATCCGGTTGCAATCTGTTCTGCGTGGTGAGCCAGTTCCGGCGCATCGGATTTGGACGGAGTCAGCGTCAGACGCGCGACAGTATCAAGCAACGTCAACGCGTCGACCGGTTTGGTCAGGTAGGCATCAATGTGGGCGCGTTCGCATTCCAGTTTTGCTTCCAATGTGGCATTTGCAGTCAGGATGATCACCGGCGTATCCATCGGCTGTCTGGACAGGGCACGATGAACCTTGACCACCTCAAGTCCGCCCATCTGCGGCATATTCATGTCCAGTATCAACAAGTCGTAATTGTTTTCCTCCAGCTTGTCCAGCGCCTGTTCGCCGTTTTCGACCAGATCTACCTGGTGGTTGCCGTGCATGAGTATCTTCTCGATGATCTGCTGGCTGGTGCCGTTGTCCTCCGCGACAAGGATACGAACCCCGCGTTTGTTGGCCGTGCTGCGTTCGTAATGTTCCTTGAATGAAATCACGCCTTCCGAAGGACGCGGTGCCATGATCCCGTGCAGCGCGTTAAATAACAACGTTTTGTCGAGTGGCATTCGCAACAGGCAGGAATATCCCGCATCGAGATACTCCTCTTCCCTATGGTTATGCAAATCGGGATTGAGCAGTATTGCAGACAGCCTCTGTTGTCCGCGTAATTCCTGGATGTTTGCTGCAAAATTTTTTGCAGTCATCCCGATGTTCTGCGGAAGGCACAAGATCGCCAGATTGTCCGGACGGGCGATATCCTTATCGATCAAATAGGTGAAGAAATGCGTGAGCGACGCAGCATGTTCGCACCGTAATCCCCAGCTTTTCGTAAAGTTGGTCACTGAGAGTTGATCGGATTGTGGCAAGCCTATGGTCAGTACGTACAATTGTTGCAACGTCGGTTTTGCCTCGCTGAGAATTGCCACCGGCTGCTTGGAGAAGGGGGCTTCAAACCAGAAGATGCTGCCGATACCCGGCTCGCTCTGTACGCCCATGCTGCCGCCCATCAATTCCACCAGTTGCCTCGATATCGTTGTGCCCAGTCCGGTACCGCCATAGATCCGGGTGATGTTGTGATTGGCTTGGGTAAAGCTTTCGAATATCCTCGATTGGGCTTGCGGAGGGATACCTATACCGGTGTCGATCACTTCGAAACGAAGCAGGGTATGGCTGTCGTCCTGGTGCAACGTGCCGATTCTGAGTTCAACACTTCCTTTGTCTGTGAATTTGATTGCATTGCCTATCAGATTGATCAGGATCTGCTGCAGATGCAATGGATCGCCTTGCAGCGTGAAGCAAGTCTCCGGCGTGAAGCGGACGGCCAGCCCAATTTGTTTCTTTTCGACTTGAGGAAGGAACATTTCAAGCGTGCCGTTGACCAGCTTATGCAGGTCGAAATCCGATTTTTCGGAAACCAGTTTTCCACTTTCGATTTTGGAGAGGTCGAGAATATTGTCGATCAGCTTGAGCAGGAGCTGGGCGGATTTTTTCAGGGTCGAGACAAGATCCTTCTGCTCGTCGTCCAGGCGCGTGCTGATCAACAGGTCGCTGGCGCCGATCACCCCGTTAAGCGGAGTGCGCATTTCATGGCTCATGTTGGACAGGAAGTCGCTTTTTGCCTTGCTGGCAGCCCGGGCTTTTTCCAGGGCATCATTCAATTGTCCTCGCAGCTTCAGGATATATAACGGAACGCAAAATAGAGTGAGCCATAGTCCGACTGCAATGCGCAGATGATCATGCCAATAGTCGTTCAGATAGAGAACTACGGAGAAGCCAACAAGACTGGTCACATAGGAGCTGACAAGAGATTCCTTGCCGTAACGAATACCATTTCCGGTGATGACCCATAGATAGATGCCGTAAAACAACACTCCAGCTTCTTGCGTCATCAGCATGCCGACACTCACCGCGGCGATATCGGCAAACATCGCTACCCATTGTCGCCTTCTGGAAGTGTTACGCCGATACAGGACGTAAAGTGCCAGCAGGATGGAGCAGGAGAACCAGACGGCGGAAAAGGCGAAAACAGGGACTCCGACTGAAGTGGGGCTGACAAAATAGAATTCAACAAATAAGTAAATAAATATCGGCAAGGCGAAAAAAACCCTCAACAGAGTTTGTTCATGCTCGCCTTCGCGCTGTCGAACCTGCTGGACGAAATAGGCTAGCCTTTCGTTCATTGCCATACCTGCACTTTCTGTGTGGGCGACGCATCCTGCAGTTGTTGCTGGATGATGCTGACCTTGCTGAATTGCAGCATGAATGCTTCCACGCAGCCCGGGTCGAAATGAGCGCCTTTGTTGGCATCAAGGTATGCCAGTGCATCCTGGTTTGACCACGCCTTTTTGTAAGGGCGTTCGGAAGTCAGGGCATCATAAACGTCGGCCACCGCGACAATGCGCGCGTCGAGAGGGATGGACTTTCCCTTCAGGCCATTCGGATAGCCGCTGCCATCGTATTTTTCATGGTGGGAAAGCGCAATTTCGGCGCCCAGGCTGATGTATTTGGAGTGGCTGTTCTGGAGGATCTGGTAGCCGATAGAGCAATGCGTCTTCATTGTCGCAAACTCCTCGTGATTCAGCTTTCCCGGCTTGAGCAGGATATGGTCGGGAATTCCGATCTTGCCGATGTCATGCATGGGGGCGGCCATCTCGATCAGGCTGCAACGGTTTTCGTCCAATCCCATCCCTTCGGCGATCAGGCGCGAAAACTTCGCCATGCGCAAGACGTGGTTTCCGGTATCCGAATCCCGGTATTCTCCTGCCTTTGCCAAACGGATCAGCGTCTCCTGTTCGCGTTCCCGTATCCGCCGCGTAGCCTCGGCTACGGCTTCTTCCAGTTTTTCGGAACGGAGCAACACTTCCTTATGGTGACGGTGCAGGGCGAGCAGATTGCGGCAGCGGATCTGGCATTCGTAGTGGTTGAAGGGCTTGGAGAGGAATTCGGCGACGCCCAGATCAAGCGCCCTGTGGCGTATCTCGTTGTCGTTCGACACGGTGATCATGATGATAGGGACATGCTCAAGATGGGGAATGCGCCGTATCGTTTTGACAACCTCAAGTCCGGACATCTCGTCCATCAGATAATCGACCAGAATCAGGTCTGGCTGGTTCAGCCTTAACCAATCGATCGCCCCCAGGGGGGAGGCGAATGCCTGAACGAAAATATCTTTTTGCAAACTGTGCACGATCTTGTCGAGGATGATCCGGCTGGTGAATTCATCGTCGATGATCGCGACGGTCGGATGAGACAGGTTCTTGTCATTTTGACTGATGATTTCGAATGGCATGATGGTCGTTCCTTTATAAACGCATCGTGAGATACTCTGCCCCGTCTTTCATGCGGGGTTGTGGATGGAGTGCGGCTGGTCCAAATGGCGGTTCTTTGGAATCGAGCCGACGTAAGTAGAACCTTCCCGGCAGCCATCGTCAACTGCCGGAACGACGGCATGGCCGATCTTACGTTTAGCGACAAGTGGCCGCAATACTTTAAGGCCTGCCATTCTAAGCAAGGATTTGAGATAATTCACGGGTATTTCCCACTTGGTGTACTCCCCGGTATTCGAACATGAGTGAATTTCAGTTGAGTCTGTTGATCATTGGTCTTGTGGTAGTTGCGGGAGTCTTTCTCTATGGCCAATGGCAACAATGGCGATATCGTCGCAGCCAGGGTGAGCCAGTCAATCCGAAACATGCCGGTCCCGCTTTGCAGGTGACATCCGACGCTTTTACTCCTGACAGGCTGTTCGACGCAGAGAACGAACCTTTGTCCGGGTTTGAAGGCAATCCTGACGGCAGGGCGGAGGATGAAGTCTGCAGCCTGCTTAATGATGCAACCGATTATGTCGTCACCTTCCTGCTTAAAACCACGCATACACCTGCGGTACTGGAGGCTCTGTGGTCGCGCCGGTTCGATTTCGGCAAGAGCGTCCATGCCTGCGGACTGAATACCGGCAGCGGCCTATGGGAACGCCTGATTCCCGAAAGCGGACAGACCTATCGCGCATTCCGGGTGGGTCTGCAATTGGTGGACAGATCCGGTGCCGTGAACGAAAACCGGTTGACTGCGTTCCTCGACTTGCTCGGCGATATCGCGTCTCAATTGCATATCGAAGTGAAGTTGCCCCCGGTAGAAGAGGCGCTGCAACGCGCACAGGAACTGGATCGTTTTTGTGCCGATGTGGATCAGATGATCGGTATCAATCTGTTGACCGGCGGGGACCGGAAGCTGTTCGGTACCGAAGTGGCGAGTGCGGCTGCACAGCAAGGGATGAGTTTGCAGACTGATGGCACCTTCCATCTGCTGAATGAGCAGGGCGCTCCCCTGTTCAACCTGAGCGCATCCGACGGCACGGCATTTCACCCGCATACCCTCAATCAGTCGCGAGTGGATAGTCTGACCCTGTTGCTGGACATCCCTCGCGTAGTCGAACCGGTCCGTTGCTTCGACGAGATGGTGGCACTGGCACAGACCCTGGCCAGGGCATTGCGCCTGACGTTGGCAGACGACCAGCGGGTCGCGTTGAGCGACGGAGCGATTGCACAGATACGCGCACAGGTCGCCGCCACCGAAGACCTCATGCTGGTTGGACACATCACCCCGGGCAGCGCGCAAGCCTTGAGATTGTTCTCCTGATGACGGCAGCACAACGTATCGCCCATCTACGCACAGAGCTCGAACGGCACAATCATGCCTACTATGTGCTGGATGCACCGACCATCCCCGATGCGGAATACGACAAGCTATTCCGAGAGCTGCAAGAACTTGAAGCACAGCACCCAGAACTGCTGGCTCTGGATTCCCCCACGCAAAGGGTCGGAGGCAAAGTGCTGGACGGCTTCGCAGCCGTGCGCCATGCCGTGCCGATGCTCTCTATCCGAACGGAGACGGATACAGAGTCCAGCGGTGCGACCAACTTCGACACCCGCGTACGCAACGCATTGGGGACGTCGGGCGAAATCGAATATGCCTGCGAACTCAAGTTCGACGGCCTTGCAGTCAACCTTCGGTACGAGCGCGGTGTGCTGGTACAAGCCGCCACGCGCGGCGACGGAGAAACGGGGGAAGATGTGACGCAGAACGTGCGCACCATCCATTGCATCCCCTTGCACCTCAAGAACTGCATAGCCGAGGTGCTGGAAGTGCGCGGAGAGGTATACATGTCGCGCAGGGATTTCGAGCGCTACAACGAAAAGCAGCGTGCACAGGGTTTGGCGACCCTGGTCAATCCGCGTAACGGTGCCGCGGGCAGTATCCGCCAGCTCGACCCCAGGCTGGCTGCGAGGCGTCCATTGTCGTTCTTCGCTTATGGACTGGGAGATGTGAGAGGTTGGGACTATCCTGACACGCACAGTGGAATCCTCAATGCCTTGAAGCGCTTTGGCCTGCCGGTGTGCGATGAACGGGCTGTAGTGAGTGGTGCTGAGGCACTGGCCGAGTTCCACCGTAGCATTGCTGCCAAACGCGATGCGTTGCCATTCGACATCGATGGTGTGGTCTACAAGGTCAATGACCTGAAGCTGCAGGCCGAACTTGGCTTCGTTTCCCGCGAACCGCGCTGGGCGGTGGCACACAAATTCCCGGCGGAAGAGCAGCTCACTATCGTGCGCGACATTGAGGTGCAAGTCGGGCGTACCGGCAAGCTCACACCCGTCGCCAAGCTGGAGCCGGTATTCGTCGGCGGTACCACTGTGAGCAATGCAACGCTGCACAACGAAGGCGAGATCCGCCGCAAGGACGTGCATATAGGCGATACCGTGATCGTACGCCGTGCGGGCGATGTGATCCCGGAAGTGGTGGGCGTGCTGGCGGAGCGCAGACCTACGGGTGCAAAGGCCTTTGTTATGCCGACAACCTGTCCGGTGTGCGGTAGCCATGTGGTGCGCGAGGAGGGTGAAGCGGATGCGCGCTGTACCGGCGGCTTGTTCTGCGCCGCACAGCGCAAGCAGGCGATCCTGCATTTCGCAGGGCGCCGGGCGATGGACATCGAGGGGCTGGGGGATAAGCTGGTTGATCAGCTTGTAGACGAGAACATCATCCACTCCTTGTCGGATTTGTATGACGAGAAGGTGCTGAACCCGCAGACGCTCGCCGCGCTGGAGCGTATGGCGGAGAAAAGTGCGCAGAATATCGTTGGCGCGCTGGAAAAGAGCAAGCGCACTACGCTCAATCGCTTCCTGTTCGCGCTTGGTATACGGCATGTGGGCGAGACGACGGCCAAGGATTTGGCCCGGCACTTCGGTAAGCTGGATGCCATCATGCTCGCCAGTGCTGAGCAACTTCTAACCGTGCATGACGTGGGGCCAGTGGTGGCGCAAAGCATCGTTGCCTTCTTCGGAGAGGTGCATAACCGCGAAGTGGTGCAGCAGTTGCGTACACTGGGTGTACATTGGGAAGAACATGAAGGCGCAAGTAACGAGGCATTGCCGTTGTCCGGCAAGACCTTCGTGCTCACCGGAACGCTGGTCAGCATGAGCCGCGATGAGGCAAAATCGCGTCTTGAAGCGCTGGGTGCAAAAGTGGCGGGTTCGGTATCGAAGAAGACCGACTGCGTAGTGGCCGGCGAGGAGGCGGGCAGCAAACTGATTAGAGCGCAGGAATTGAATGTGCCGATTTGGAACGAAACGGAATTAATTCAACAATTGAAAGAGTGCGAAAAGACATGAAACAAAAAATCACGAAAGCCGTCTTTCCCGTTGCCGGTATGGGCAGCCGGTTCCTGCCGGCCACCAAGGCGACCGCCAAGGAAATGTTGCCGGTGGTGGACAAACCGCTGATCCAATACGCGGTCGAAGAGGCAGTGGCGGCCGGTATCACCGACATGGTGTTCATCACCGGTCGCAACAAGCGCGCCATCGAGGATCATTTCGACAAGGCCTACGAACTGGAGGCGACGCTCGAAGCGCAGGGCAAGACGGAATTGTTGCGTCTGGTGCAATCCGTCGTACCCAAGCATGTGAACTGCATCTATATCCGTCAGGCGGAACCATTGGGGCTCGGGCATGCCGTACTGTGCGCCAAACCGGTCATCCAGGACGAGCCTTTCGCAGTGATCCTCGCCGACGACCTGATAGACGGCACCCCTCCTATCGTCAAACAGATGGTGGATGTATTCGCAAAGCATCAATGTTCCATCCTCGGTGTGCAGGACGTGCCGCGTGCGCATACCAAACAATACGGCATCGTCAGCAGTACCAATCTGGAAATGAACGTTGAGCGCGTGCACGGCATCGTGGAAAAACCCAAGCCGGAGGTTGCGCCATCCACCCTGGCCGTAGTGGGACGTTACATTCTGACGCCGCGCATCTTCCACCATCTGGAGAGTGTCCAACCCGGCGCAGGGGGCGAGATACAGCTCACCGACGGTATCGCCGAACTGATCAAGGAAGAACAACTGCTGGCGTACCGTTTTAGCGGAACGCGCTACGACTGCGGTTCAAAACTGGGATATTTGCAGGCACAGGTCTCATTCGGATTGAAGCATCCAGAGCTGCGCCAGGATTTCGCTGCTTACCTGAAAACAGTGTCGTGATCCTGGACAATCGGCAAGCCCGCGGCATTCTGCAAGAAGCCGAGCTGATACGTTCGGCGGAAGAGGTGCAGGCTGCCGTGCAACGTGTGGCGTTTGCGATCAACGCCGCGTTGTCGGATCAGCATCCGCTGGTGCTATCGGTAATGGGCGGGGCGGTGGTATTCACCGGCCAATTGCTGCCCTTGCTGGATTTTCCGCTGGATTTCGATTACCTGCATGTGTCGCGTTACGGAAATGAGAAACGGGGCGGGGAATTGCATTGGAAGGTGGCACCGCGCGAAAATGTGCGCGGCAAGGTCGTGCTGGTAGTGGACGATATCCTTGACGAAGGCGAAACGCTGCATGCGATCAGACAGCGCGTGATGGAGCTGGGAGCAAGCAAGTTCTACAGCGCCGTGTTTGCCGACAAACAGAACGGCAAGGTCAAGCCCATACGCGCGGATTTCGTCGGCCTGGAGTTGCCGGACCGTTTCGTGTTCGGTTACGGGATGGATATTCATGGAGCGTGGCGCAATCTGCCCGCGATCTACGCAGTGAAGGAAAAATAATATGTTGGCAATCATCGGCGGCACCGGGCTTACCCAACTGACAAACCTGAAGATCACCCACCGGCAAGTGATGCGTACGCCTTATGGCGAACCTTCCGGGCCGGTGACATTCGGCACCATCAATCAGCATGAAGTGATGTTCCTCGCACGCCACGGTTACGGTCATACCATCCCGCCGCACGAAGTGAACTACCGCGCCAACCTGTGGGCGCTTCGCGACCAGGGTGCGAAGCGTATCATTGCGGCCACCTCCGTCGGCGGTATCCGCGCCGATCTGCTTCCGGGCACGCTGGTGGTTCCGGATCAGATCATCGACTATACCTATGGGCGCGACTTCACTTGTTTTGACGGCAAAGACAGGCCCGTTACACACATCGATTTTACACGCCCGTATAACGAACAGATGCGACGGCAGATATTGGCAGCAGTGAAAAGGGCGGGTGATGCCTGTGTGGACGGCGGCGTACACGCGGTCGCGCAAGGACCAAGACTGGAAACGGCAGCAGAGGTCAACCGGCTGGAACGCGACGGTGCGGACATGGTCGGCATGACGGGCATGCCGGAAGCGTCGCTGGCAAAGGAGCTGGGCCTGGCTTACGCCACCATCGCCGTGGTAGTGAACTATGCCGCCGGGCGTGGAGACAGCCGCGACCGGGTTCCGCTCGAAACGATAGGTGTCGTCATGGGGCCGGCGATGGAGCGCGTGCGCAATATTCTTGAACATGCGGTAGAACAAGATGGCGACTAGGGAAGTCTTGCGTATGGGCGATGCGCGCTTGCTGCGCAGAGCGGAAGAGCTGGTCCTGTTCGACACACTCGAATTGCACGCCTTGCTGGCCGATATGCGCGACACCATGCTTGCCAGGGACGGGGTCGGCCTGGCTGCGCCACAGATCGGAGTGAATCTGCGTGTGGTCATCTTCGAGGTGAACAAGAACCCGCGGTACCCAGATGCCGAAACCGTACCGCAGACGGTACTGATCAATCCAGTCCTCACTCCGCTGACCGATGCCATGGAAGACGGCTGGGAAGGGTGTCTCAGCATCCCCGGCATGCGCGGGCTGGTTCCGCGCTACACGCACTTGCGATATCAGGGCCGCGACGAGTATGGCGCGCTTATCGATCGCACGGTGAGCGGCTTCCATGCGCGAGTGGTGCAGCACGAATGTGACCATCTCGACGGCATCCTTTACCCGATGCGCATTCGCGACATGAAGGACTTCGGCTTCAGCGACGTCCTGTTTCCCGAAGCCGGGGGACAGGACGAATAGCATGGTCGGGCACCACGAATCGAAAGTCATCCGCAATCTCCTTATCGCATTGCTGGCGCTCTTGTCGGTGTTCATCATCGGCACGGTAGGCTATCGAATCCTGGGCGGATCGCAGTACTCCTGGATGGATTGCTTCTACATGACATTCATCACGATCTCCACCATCGGTTATCACGAGGTGGTCGATGTCACGGGGCATGAATACGGGCGTCTGTTCACCGTGTTTATCGGTATCGCGGGCATCGGTGTTCTAGGGTACGTGCTTTCCACAGTGACGGCATTCATGCTGGAAAGCGATCTCAATATCTCTCGGCGGAGAAGGAAGATGAAATCAAGAATAGGGCAATTGAAAAACCATTACATCGTGTGCGGAGTAGGTTTGGTTGGAACCAATGTGGCGCATGATCTCGAGTCGACCGGGCGTCCGACCGTCATCATCGATAACGACCTCGAAAACATCCATCAGTATCTGGAGACGCACCCGGCGCAGCTTTATCTGCAGGGTGACGCGACCGACAACGACGTGTTGTTGGCAGCCGGAGTAATGAACGCCAGGGGGGTATTCGCCGTGGCGCACGACGATAGTGCCAATCTGGTCATCAGTCTGAGCTCGAAACAGCTCAACCCGAAACTGCGCGTGGTAGCGCGTTGCCATTCGCCCAAGAACGCGGAAAAGACGCGCCGCGCCGGCGCGGACGAAGTAATATCGCCGGACTTCAGCGGCGGCTTGCGCATCGTGTCCGCCATGGTGCGGCCGAACGTGATGAATTTCCTTGATGAGATGTTGAAATCGGACAGCAAGCTGCGCATGGAAGAAATCGTGATTCCGGACAGCCTGGCCAGCAAACCATTGAGTGTGCTCTATCAAAGCAACAAGGACTGTATGGTGCTTGCCCTGCAGCGCGATGAAACATGGCAGTTCAATCCGCAGGCAAATCACCATTTGCAGGACAAGGACGTGCTGATGGTGATGGCGACACCTGAAGGCCGTTCCCGTCTGGAACAATTGATACAAGGCATCGATTAAGCCAATACGTGGTCAGGGGCACGGTTATTCAACGACCGGCGCCTCGCGATAAATCGCGACCAAACGAGTCATCCCGGTGCCAGCCAAAGGATGTCGTGATAAAGTGCAACTTCTCAATGCAACATTGGGGGCCGCGGTGGAGCGTATTTTATTGCTGGTTGACGATGAGGAAGATGTCATCGCGTCATTGGAGCGTCTGCTCAGATATGACGGCTACAATATTCTGCATGCGAACAGCGGCCGGCAGGGCCTGGAGATGCTGGCCCGACACGAGGTCGGCGTTGTCATTTCTGACCAGCGCATGCCGGAAATGTCCGGGGTCGAGTTCCTGTCCCAAGTCAAAGAGCTGTATCCAGAGACGATACGTATCGTATTGAGCGGCTCTGCCGATTTCGATTCGGTGAAGGAGGCCATTAATCGGGGCGCGATTTACAAATTCTTTTCCAAGCCCTGGGACAACGAAATCTTGCGCGTGGATGTGATGGAAGCGTTCTGGCGCCAGGAGATGGCGCACGAAAAGGAACACTTGCTGCAGGAGATCCAGTCCGCAAACGATCAACTGGCGCAGGTCAATCTGGAACTTGCGGCCGCCATGGATAGCAAGGACGTGCAGATCGAACGCATCGCGCATTACGACGCACTCACCGGCCTGCCTAACCGCATCTTGTTTCTCGACCGGCTCGAACAGGAGCTGGCCCGCGCACATCGCGACAATCACATGGTAGCGGTCATGTCGTTCGATCTTGACCGGTTCAAGCAGATCAACGACTCTTACGGTCATCCTGTCGGTGACCAGCTGCTGCAGGCGGTGGCGGGTAGGCTGGCCGGCCATGTTCGCGCCTGCGATACGGTGGCGCGGACAGCCGGCGATGAATTCGGGCTTGTGCTGACGGACTTGAAGGCAGCCCACGATGCTGCCGAGGTGGCGCAGAAGCTGCTTGATTCGTTCGCGCACAATCCCATATCGACAGGCGACGGCGAAATCTTCGTCACGTTGAGCATAGGGATCAGTATCTACCCGCTTGACGGTTTGAACACGGCAACGATGCTAAAGAATGCGGAAGCGGCGCAACACCAGGCGAAGGATGAGGGTCGCAATAATTTCCAGTTTTACGCGGGCCACATGAATGCCACTGCATGGCAGCGCCTGAATCTGGAAACCGAATTGCGCCGCGCCATCGAGCGGGAGGAATTCACGCTCCATTACCAGCCGAAGGTCGATATGGACCGCGCAAAGATCGTTGGGATGGAAGCCCTGCTGCGTTGGCAAAGCCCGGAACGCGGACTGGTCATGCCGGGCGAGTTTATTCCGTTGCTCGAAGAAACAGGCCTTATCCTGCCGGTCGGGGAATGGGTCTTGCGAGCTGCATGCAAACAGGCGCGCACATGGAAAGCGGATGGTTTGTCGAATATCCATATCGCCGTCAATCTGTCCGCGCTGCAGTTTAAACAGCCGGATTTTGCCGGCCTGGTGCTGGGCATCCTGAACGAAAATGGTCTCGACCCGGCTTTGGGCGGAATCGAACTCGAGCTGACCGAAAGTCTGTTGATGAACAACGCAGAGGGAGCGATCGATACACTGAACACGTTGCATGAATCGGGCATCCGGTTCTCCATAGACGATTTCGGCACCGGCTATTCGAGCCTGAGCTATCTGAAGCGGATTCCGATAAGCAGCCTCAAGATCGACCAGTCCTTCGTGCGTGACCTGTCCAGCGATCGCGACGACGAAGCGATCGTCGCAGCGATCATTGCGCTGGGCCACAGCCTCGGATTAAGCATCATCGCGGAGGGCG
Source organism: Sideroxydans sp. (assembly GCA_027310725.1). Taxonomy (GTDB): domain Bacteria; phylum Pseudomonadota; class Gammaproteobacteria; order Burkholderiales; family Gallionellaceae; genus Sideroxyarcus. Next base: position 35,936 of record DAIDAG010000011.1, read on the forward strand.
TGGAAACCGCTGGTCAACTGGCGCAGCTGCGCAAAATGGGTTGCAATGAAATGCAGGGATACTTGTTCAGCCGCCCGGTGCCTGCCGCAGAAATGACGTATTTGCTGCAAAAAGGCGAAACCCTGAATTGCGCTCTGGGAGGATGATGGAACGTACGCTGTTGCTGGTCGATGACGAGGAGAATATCACCTCCGCACTCGTGCGCTTGCTGCGCCGGGACGGCTACCGCATCCTGCGTGCCAACAGCGGCGAAGCCGGGTTGGAGTTGCTGGCTCAAAACGAGGTCGGCGTGATCATTTCGGACCAGCGTATGCCCGGAATGACGGGCGTTGAATTCCTGGGGAAGGTGCGGGAACTTTATCCCGATACCGTGCGTGTCGTGCTGAGCGGTTATACCGAACTCAATACGGTGACCGATGCCATCAACCGCGGCGCAGTCTACAAATTTCTCACCAAACCGTGGGAAGACGAACTGCTGAGAGCCAACGTGGAAGAGGCATTCCAGCGTTACGAAATGAAGATGGAAAACGTGCGATTGGCACATGAGTTGGAGGATGCGAACGAAGAGTTGATGCGAATCAACCATGAGCTTGAGTTGCGCGTGGAAGAAAAGACTCGCGAAGTGATGCGGAATCTCGAGATTCTTCAAGTGTCGCAGGAGGTGTTGGAACGCTTGCCGGTCGCGGTGATCGGTATCGGGGTTGACGGGGTGATTGCCATTGCCAACCGGAACGCACACAGCCTTTTTGCAGAAAACGGTGTCCGGCCATTGCTGGGCGAGATAGCCGACAGCGTTATCCCTCCGGAACTGCTCAGCTGTATTCATGACGAGGGTAACTGCAAGTCTGAACGAAAAATACTCTACCGGCTCGCGGATGGCAGGGAATCCCAGTGCTGGTGCAGCCCAATGGGAGAGCTTTCGTCTTCGCAGGGAGTGGTGCTCGTCATTGTGGCCGATCAGGAATGAAAGAGAATATGCCCGCGATTACAGACAAGAAGGCGATCCTGGACAAGCTGCATCAGCTTCCGGCCATGCCGTTGGTGGTGCGGGAAGTGATGTCCAGCTTCAGGAATGCCAATGTGGGCAGCGCCATTATGGCGCACAAGATCGAGCTCGATCAGGGTTTGAGTGCGAGAGTATTGCGAGTGGCGAATTCCTCGTTTTACGGCTTGTCACGCGAGGTCGGATCGATCCAGGATGCCGTAACCGTACTGGGATTCGACACAGTCCGCTCGCTGGTCGTGTCGGCGGGATTCACTCGCGCCTTTCCGGCAAGTGCCGATGACCTGTTTGACCGCCATGACTACTGGATGCGCAGTTTCAAGGTGGCCTCTTACACTGAGGCGCTGGCGCAATGTCTGGGTGGAGTTCGTCAACTGTCGTTTACCTCAGGCTTGTTCCATGAGGTTGGTCAACTTGTATTGAGTATCTGCATTCCGGAAAGGTTTGCCGACATACTGGCACAGCAAAGGACTTCCGGATTGAACCTGATCGAGATCGAACGGGCCATGCTTGGTTTCGACCATGCCGAGATAGGTGCTGAAATGGCCAAACGCTGGAACTTTCCGCCGGAGATCGAGCATGCCATCAATTTTTGGCGTATCCCGGAACATGAACCGTTCGAGCCGATTAGCGGCATGGTGTATATGGCGGTGCTGCTCGAAAGAGGCTTGAATGGTGATGCCTTTATAGACAGCCTGTCTCCAGAGTTGCGCGACCGCTTGAAGATAAACTGGGAACGCATTGGTCCCGGCATGCCGCAACCGGATCAACTGGAGGCCGTGGCCAATCTGATGCTGGAAGCGTAGGTTCCATGAAAGCAAGGCAATGTGAGCGGAGCGTTGACGATGGAAATACAGATGAGTGAAAAACCGAAAATCCCCGCATCGCAGAACGAGCCGGAGGGGAATGCGACCCTGCTATTCGTGGACGATGAAGTCAACATACTTTCCTCGCTGAAGCGTTTGTTCCGCCCCGGTGGTTATCGCATATTCACCGCCGAAAGCGGCGCACAAGGATTGGAAATCATGCAGCACGAAGCAGTCGACCTGGTGGTTTCCGACATGCGCATGCCGGAAATGAGCGGGGCACAATTCCTGGAGCAGGTGAACGCCAGATGGCCGGACACGATACGCATTCTGCTGACCGGGCATGCCGAGATTGGCGCAACCATCGATGCCATCAACAAGGGGCATATATACCGCTATATATCCAAGCCTTGGGAAGATAACGACATCCTCCTGGCCATCAGGCAGGCCTTGCACCAGAAAAAACTGGAATTGGCCAACCAGAGCCTGGAAGAGTTGACGCGCAGGCAGAACGAGGAGTTGAAGGATCTGAACGCCAACCTCGAAGCGAAGGTCAAGGCGCGCACCGAGGAAGTACGCCAGACCATGGGGTTTCTTGAAATTGCACACGATAAGCTCAAACGGGATTTTATTACATCGATCCGGGTATTCTCCAACCTGATCGAGATGCGCGAAGGTGCGATGGCGGGACATTCGCGCAGGGTTGCCGAGCTGTCCCGTGCCATTGCCCAGAAGATGCAAGTGAATGACGCGGATGCGCAGGACATATTTCTTGCAGCACTGCTGCACGATGTCGGAAAGATCGGGTTTCCGGATTATCTGCTGGAAAAGTCATTTGCAAACCTGACCAACGAAGAGCGACTCGACGTGATCAAGCATCCTGTCAAAGGGCAGACCGCGTTAATGGCGCTGGAACCTTTGAATGGGGCGGCAAAACTGATACGCAGCCACCATGAACGTTTTGACGGGCTGGGTTACCCGGACAAGCTGCACGGATTGGCAATCCCTCTGGGGGCGCGGATCATTGCATTGGCGAATGAGTATGATGCAGCCCAGATCGGTATGCTGTTAAGCAAAAGGCTGAAACACGCAGATGCGGTGCTGTTCATTCAGGAAGGAAGGGGCAATCGTTACGATCCGGCAGTGGTGGATGCATTCATGAGTGTGATGGCGTCGACTGCCCACGCTGTTCGTGAACAGGCACTGCATCCGGAGCAGCTCAAACCCGGCATGGCGCTATCACGCGATTTGTTGAGCAGACAAGGCGATCTGTTACTGTCGAAAGATCACCAGCTGGATGCCTCATTGATTGATCAGATCAAGAACTTCAAGCAGTTTGGTGATGAACTGGTCGTTTACGTATCTGATAAATAGTCCGCATGCCTTGGTGGTTCATGCGGAACAGGCTGGGCGACTTATGCCGACCAATTGGGGCTATCCATTGTGATGATAGAGCAGCAATACTGGACTCCTGACGAGGGTTGGCAAATTGAATCGGCCGCGAAACTCGATGGCAAAGCGTCGCTGTTGCTGGTTTTCGGGGCAGGTCATGTTCTGTGCGATGACGCGAGGATGAATGAGGTCAGCGCACGTTATCCCGGCACACCGATGGTTGGTTGTTCCACTTCCGGCGAAATATGCGGCATCCGCGTGCGCGACGATTCCCTTGTCGTTACGGCGCTGCGTTTCGAACATACCGGGCTTAAGCTTGTGCACGAGACCATCGCGGATGGAGGCGATAGCCGGGCAGCCGGCGAACGCTTGGCCAGGTCGCTCCCGATGCGGGAGTTGGTACATGTGCTGGTACTCTCAGATGGGCTGAAGGTCAATGGCAGCGAACTGGCGCGCGGCCTGCGCGAGAGTCTGCCGGCGGGTGTGGCCGTTACCGGGGGACTTGCAGGGGACGGTACAGCTTTCCTGCATACTCTGGTTATTGCGGACCGCGTGCCTTGCGAAGGAGTGATCACCGCGGTGGGCTTCTACGGCAAACGTCTCAAAGTCGGCTTCGGCTCCCTCGGCGGATGGGATTCCTTTGGCGCGGAACGCCGGATAACGCGTTCAAAAGGCAATGTCCTTTATGAGCTGGACGGGCGTTCCGCGCTCGAGCTGTATAAAAAATACCTGGGTGAACAGTATGCGGGGCCAGCGGATGCGTTGCTGTTCCCACTGATGCTGCGCACCGGCGAAGAGGATTTCGGACTGGTACGCACAGTGCTGGCCGTCAATGAAGACGAACAGAGCATGACCTTCGCCGGCGATATGCCCGAGGGAGGATATGCGCGACTGATGAAGGCCAATTTCGACCGCCTTGTCGATGGCGCCGAGGAGGCGGCACGGTCCAGTTACGAGATGCTGGGTTCGGTTGAGCCGGAACTGGCTTTGCTCGTCAGTTGCGTGGGGCGCAAGCTGGTGCTGAAACAGCGTGTCGAGGAGGAAGTCGAAAGCGTTCGCGGGGTGTTGGGAAGAAACGCGGTGCTGGCGGGTTTCTATTCCTACGGCGAAATCTGTCCGCACGGCGCCATCACGCAATGCGAATTGCACAATCAGACGATGACGATCACCACATTTTCGGAGAGATGAACTGTGCACAGGCTGCTTGAGCGCCAGATCAGGCGCTATCTGGATGATCCGGCGACGCTTGCGCCGGAGTTTGAAAAGTTGATTGCTGCGGTGGACGAAGCGTACATCAGCGCAGATGCAGATCGACTGATGATCGAGCGCTCACTCGATTTGATGTCGAGGGAGCTGATGGAAGCCAATGCCGAGTTGCGCAAGGAACTGACAGAGCGCCAGCACACCGAGACAGATCTGAAAAAGGAAAAGGAAGAACAGCGCGTCTTGATCAAGAAGCTGGAAGATGCGTACAGCCTCATGCTGCAATCGGAAAAAATGGCGTCGATTGGCCAGCTTGCGGCCGGCGTAGCTCACGAGTTGAACAATCCGATCGGCTTTGTATATTCCAACCTGGGCATGCTGGAAAAATACGTGCAATCCACTTTTCGCATGATCGAGCTGTATGAACAGGCCGAAGAGGCGATCCCCGATCAGGAAGTTCGGAAATTGCTGCAGGCGGCCAAAAAGGAATTGGACATTGCATTCCTGAAAACGGACCTGAACGCATTGATGGCAGAATCGAAGGACGGCATCACCCGCGTGAAGGTGATCGTGCAGAACCTGAAGGACTTCTCGCATGTGGGCGCTTCCGACGAATGGCATTTCTCCGACCTGCATAAAGGACTCGACAGCACCCTGAGCATCGTCAACAACGAAATCAAATATAAAGCCGTCGTGATCAAGGAGTATGGCGATATTCCCGAAGTGGAGTGTCTGGCTTCGCAACTCAATCAGGTATTCATGAACCTGCTGGTGAATGCCGCGCACGCTATCGTGGAGAAAGGAACGATCACTCTCCGCACCGGGAGAGAAGCCGGCGAAGTGTGGGTGGAAATCTCAGACACCGGACAGGGTATCCCCGCCGAGCACATGCAGAAGATATTCGATCCTTTTTTCACCACCAAACCGGTCGGCAAGGGAACAGGACTGGGGTTGTCGTTATCCTATGGGATCGTCCAGAAACACCATGGGCGCATGGAAGTGCGCAGCGAGCCGGGAAAGGGAGCGACTTTCCGTGTATGCCTGCCGATAAGGCAGGCGCGGTGATTTTTCCGTGAATGCAAGTGATGGCGATAAATATTGGCAGTCTTGAATGGGGACCTGAATGCATACAGAAACTGATCAAGAGTTCGAGGCTTTCGTCTGGGACGATAAATACAACACCGACATGGACGTGGTGGATACCCAGCACCATAAGCTGGTGGATCTTATCAATCAGTTAGGTGCCATCAGTACACACCAGACAAGTCCAGGGGAATTGGGCGCTATCCTGAACGAGTTGGCCAATTACACGGTGTACCATTTCGATACGGAAGAGAGGTTGATGGAACATTACGCCATAGACGAGGCACATCAGGCTATCCATATCAAAGCGCACCAGCATTTCACCAGCCAGGTGACACAGGCGGAGAAGATACTTCTAGGCAGCTCTGAAGTTTCCAATCGACTTTTGGCGCCGTTGCTGAAATACCTGACCAATTGGCTGGTACAGCATATTCTTGGTCTGGACAAACGTATGACGCAGGAACTTCTGGCGTTACAGGCAGGCGATAGTCACGAAGAAGCTGCCAGGAAGGCGGCTGTTTTCATGACCCAGGCCGCGAACGTATTGATGGAAGCCTTGAACGAAATGTACGGCAAGCTCGGGGACAAGACACTGGAGGTGATGAAAAAAAATCAGGAACTGGAAGCCGAGCAGGAAGCACTGCGTGTATTGAACGAGCAACTGGAACAGCGAGTGAAACAGCGAACGACCGCCGTAGAGCATGCCAATCGACAGTTGCTGGCCAATAACGCCGAACTCAAACAGCTCAACGAGCAGCTCGAATCGGCGCAAACCCAGTTACTGCAATCGGAGAAGATGGCCTCCATCGGCCAACTGGCTGCCGGCGTGGCTCACGAGATCAACAACCCCGTCGGCTTCGTCAATTCCAATCTGGGCACGCTGGGTAAATACATCAGCAGCATGTTCAAGGTGATTGACGCTTACGCGGCGGCGGAAGCAGGAAACGAAGCCGGAGTATTCCCCGAGGTGGCACAGATCAAGAAAACCGTGGATTTTCCCTATCTGATCGAGGACATCCCCAATCTCCTGAAAGAATCGCAAGATGGCCTGGCGCGCGTCACGCGCATCGTCCAGGACCTCAAGGATTTTTCCCATGTCGACGAGAGCACTTGGCAGCACGCCAATCTTGAGCAAGGCATGGACAGCACGCTCAACGTCGTGGCGAACGAGATCAAATACAAGGCGGACGTGGCCAGGGAATATGCGGGTATTCCGGATGTGGAGTGCATGCCGTCGCAACTCAACCAGGTGTTCCTGAACCTGTTGATGAACGCCGCCCAGGCGATCGACAAGAAGGGCGTCATCATCGTCCGGACCGGAATTGGCGGCGAGGAGGTCTGGGTGGAAGTGGAAGACACGGGCAAAGGCATCGCGCCGGAGCATATCAATCGCATCTTTGATCCCTTTTTCACCACCAAGCCGATAGGCAAGGGTACCGGGCTGGGTCTGTCGCTATCGTATGGGATCGTGCAGAAGCACCACGGGCGCATTGAAGTAAAGAGTGAAATGGGCAAAGGCACTTGCTTCAGGGTGTGCTTGCCTATGCAGCAGACGTCCTAACCTGGTTTTACCGTCGATCAAGGCTGTCCTATGGCCTCTTCGTGTCCTGGATTTATTGTTACTTTCCTTAATAAACATATCGATAAGCACTAAATCAGAAGCATTCCACGTATTGGTCTCTCGTTGGCATATAATTAATCAATCGTTTTTTGTGATTATTTAAACAAATATAACTAGTTTGATTAATTAATCTTCGTCGCGCATATTCCTGTCCGGCTATCGAGAACAATCATGACCCTGGAACAATTAAGAATCTTTGTTGGTGTTGCCGAGCGGGAACACATGACCAGAGCTGCGGAAGTCCTCAATGTGACTCAGTCGGCAGCGAGTGCGGCCATCGCCGCACTGGAAGCTCGCCATGATGTAGTGCTGTTTCATCGCATTGGGCGACGAATCGAACTGACCGAAGTGGGGCGCGTGTTCCTGGACGAAGCTCGTGCGGTACTTGGCCGCGCTGCCAGTGCGGAGCAGGCGCTCTCAGAGTTCGCCGGCCTGAAGAGAGGTACCTTGCGTCTTGTTGCAAGCCAGACGATCGTCGGTTACTGGCTGCCGCAACATCTGGCCGCGTTTCGCTTGCGATATCCGCAGATCGCGGTCGATCTGGCCATCGCCAATACGGAGCAAGCGGCGCATAGCGTGACTGCCGGAACCGCCGAGCTCGGCTTCGTCGAAGGCACCATAGACGATGGCGCAATATCCCATTGGCCAATTGCGCATGACCGATTGCTGCTGGTCGGAACCGATCCGGTCGAGCGCATCGATAACGAATGGCTGCGCAGTGCGCGCTGGATCATGCGCGAACCGGGATCGGGTACCCGCTCGACCTTTGAAGAAGCACTGCGTATCAGGGGGATTGATCCTGAATCGCTCGATATTGCTTTGACACTGCCGTCAAATGAATCTGTTTTGACTGCAGTTGAAGCCGGCGGCGGGGTAGCCGTGCTTTCCGCGCTTGTGGTCGCGCGTGCACTGAATAACGGAGTGCTGCACGCATTGCCGTTCGAATTTCCGGCCCGCCCGTTTTTTGCGTTGCGCCACAAGGAACGTTATCGAAGCAAACCTGCCGATGCGCTATTGGATTTGATAAAGGAAAATACAAAATGACACACAGCTCTCTTTCTGAACTGGCAACCGAGTTCAAGCCGCATGCCCAAATCGAACGCCCGCGTGAAATGATCCGTCAGTTCACCCCCAATTGGTTTGCGGCCACGATGGGCACCGGCATTCTCGCGCTGGCGTTGCCCCAGGTACCGGGCGCAGGCTCGACGTTGCGTGCCATAGGCGAAGGACTGTGGCTGTTCAACATCGGCTTGTTTACATTATTCACCGTGCTTTATACCGCCCGCTGGATGCTGTTCTGGCACGAGGCCAAGCGGATATTCAGCCACAACATCGTATCCATGTTCATAGGCACCATTCCGATGGGACTGGCTACAATCATCAACGGATTCCTGTTCTTCGGCTTGCCCCGCTGGGGCGAGAGCATGGTTGATGTAGCCCAGGCGCTGTGGTGGATCGATGTCGCCATGTCGATCGGCTGCGGTGTTCTCATACCGTATTTCATGTTTACACGGCAGGCGCACGGCATCGACAAAATGACAGCGATATGGCTGTTGCCCATCGTCGCGGCCGAGGTCGCTGCAGTGAGCGGAGGTCTGCTTGCGCCGCATCTGGTCGATGCAAATGCGCAATTTCATACACTCATCGCCAGTTATGTACTGTGGGCATATTCGGTTCCAGTCGCCTTTGCGATCCTCACGATTTTGTTTTTGCGCATGGCCTTGCACAGGTTGCCGCCCGATAGTATGGCCGCGTCCAGCTGGTTGTCGCTCGGGCCGATCGGAACCGGCGCGCTTGGCCTGATCCTGCTGGGTGCGGATGCCCCTCCGATTTTTGCCGCCCAGGGTATGGCCGGCATCGGCACAATTGCAGAGGGATTCGGTGTGATCGCAGGTACGCTGCTTTGGGGAGTAGGCCTCTGGTGGTTACTGCTTGCCGTTCTCATTACGATCCGTTATTTCCGCGCCGGTGTACCGTTCAACCTGGGTTGGTGGGGTTACACATTTCCGTTGGGCGTCTATACGGTGACGACCTTGAAGCTGGGAGTGGTGCTGAATATTGCCGCGTTTTCCACTTTGGGAACACTTCTGGTCATCGTTCTAGCCGCGATGTGGGTTCTTGTCGCTTCACGCACCATTCATGGAGGCTGGAAAGGCCACCTGTTTGTTTCGCCCTGTCTCGCGGTCGTCAATTAGACATTTTGGGAGGCAGTTGCGCTTTTTTCTCCAGAATGACCAGCGCAACTCCTCCGAGTATGGCTATGGATGCCAGCAGCAAACGCAGGGTCACGGACTCGCCAAGGAAAAGGATGCCGCCCAGGGCGGCAATCACCGGCACACTAAGCTGCACGGTTGCGGCATTCGTTGCCTTCAGCGAGGGTAATACCGTGTACCAAATGGCGTAACCGATTCCGGAAGCGAGTGCGCCCGATGAAACCGCGTACAAAAATCCGGCGCTATCCAGAGAAATGCCATTGTGTGTAAAAAGGCTCAGTGCCGCCGCGACAGGAGCTGCACGCAGAAAATTTCCCGCCGTGACCCTGATGGGATCCCCCGCACCTTTCCCTCGCAAAGAGTAGATGCCCCAGGCAATCCCGGCACACATCATCAATAGGGAACCCAACAAGGGCGGTGCAGAAAGACCGGGCAGCAACAGACTAACCAACCCTCCGAGCGCAAGCACGAGACCGGCGAACTGCGGCCTTGCCAGTTTCTCACCCGTCCAAATGCCATAGCAGATCATCGTTGCCTGGACTGCGCCGAAAAGCAACAGCGCGCCTGTGGCGGCGGGAAGGCTGGTATAAGCAAATGAAAAACCAGCCGCATAGGCAAATAATGCAAATGCCGATAACCAGTTTCCCCTGCCGCTATGAGTGCCGCGATTCATGCGTGCGATCAGCCAAAGCATTGCTGCTCCGGAGAGCAGGCGGATAGTCGTAAAACTCGCCGCATCGATGCCGGTGTGTTTTAGGGCTACGCGACACAGCAGCGAATTACCCGCAAACGCAATCATGGCTAGCGATATCAGGACCGCCAAGCGTGTATTCGACATGTAGCTCCTTCTGGCTGCGTATCAAGGAAACCGACAACGAGTGTGTCCGGAATCTTGTGTGACAGGGGAATGGGTGATCGTGGCGGGAATGCACCGCTTCAAATTCGAACCCGTTTAAAGTTGTGTTACCTGCTGAATTATAAAACGTCCCGGAGCGTCACGGGCCATCCCTCATATTTGCAACTCAGAAAACCCCCTTCTTTTTCAGTTGCGCGACAAGCTCAGTATCCTGTTCCCTGATATGTTCACATAGCCACTCATTCGCATCGTGAGTCAGTTTTGCCAGTTCTTTTTCGTTAAAATTCAAGTTCCCGAATATTGACCTCAGATTTTTCAACTTCACCTGGTGTTCGGTGCGATGTTCATCCAAGCCTTCGATGTCATAGAGCTGCATCATGTCTTCCTCTGTCTTGAAATGTATCCGGCAGAGTTCAACCAGAAGTTCAACCCTCTTCAGCAATTTTGTTGAATGATCGCCATTTTTCAGAGATTCAATGATTCCCTGGATGAAATTGGACATGGCCTTATGCTGTTCATCCAGGATAGATATCCCCAGAATCATGCTGCCGGGAGGGGGCGGAGAAGGCTGGCTCGCCTTTGGAGCCGTCTGCAAGTTTCTGCTGAAACCTATCAGACCCTTGCCGTTGTTCTTGGCAACGTTCATCGCCTGATTTGCGCACTGCATCAATTGCTCGGCCAGGTAACCATCCTGAGGACTCAGGACGATGCCCGCGCTGGCCCCGATTTTGATTTGTGTGCCGTTACCCAACCTGATGGGGGCGGACATTGACTTTATTATTTTGAGGGCAACGATCTCGGCTTCTTTTTTGCTCGTTACGCCATCCAATAAAATGGCGAACTCATCACCGCCCGTTCGCGCGACGGTGTCAACATCGCGCACTGCTGAAGCCAGGTGGTTGGCTACGTCGCACAACACCAGATCGCCGGCATCGTGCCCATTGGCGTCATTGACGGCCTCGAATTCATCCAGATCAAGCATGATCAACGCAAAGCCGCTCTCGTAACGCCGAACGCGAGCCAGTTCACGATTCATCCGTTCAACAAACAAGTCCCGATTGGGCAGCCCGGTTAACGGGTCATGAAATGCAAGATGCCCAAAGTGATTGTGCAGGTGTACATTACCTTCACTTGCTGAAGCGGTGTGTGGGACTTTTTTTTCCACCATGGTTTTCCCCATGTATTGCGGCCAGTGTGTTCGATTTCCATAGGTGAAACTCACCTCTGAAAAATACGGACAGGCCGGAGAAACATTCAATCCATCACTTGTCTTTTATCGGTGCAGTGTTTGTCTGGTCTCGGAGGGAACCTTACATCAATTAAACGCGATTACATATATGCTCAAATACGTATGCCACATTAGCCATTTTCAAATCGGGGGTAAGTTGGGTGCCGATGCGGCTCTTCTGTCAGGGAAACAAGATCAGGGGGCGGGATGCCTTTTTTTCCAGAGTTGCGGCGAGGGATTTCAGGCTGGGTCTGCCGCTCACTTGAAAGACTCGCCGGCCGGCGACCAGAATCCCTGTGTTATCGGACGATGCCTGAGCTAAAAGGACTTCGGTGGGGTCGCCCGCATGAACGGAGAAACAGGATTGTTCCATTCCTTGCGTGGCTTGTTCAAATTGTGCGTGCGCCGCCTCGGCCTGTTCTTCCTGTTCCTTGCGGATATAGTCGAGGAAGCCCTGTCTTGCGCCTTTGGCTGACTGCCAGTCGTTGCCGATAAAATCGGCCCATTGGGTATCGATGATGAAGATGCCCGTCAGGGATGCGTTGCTCTGACGGGCAAGATCAACGGCGTGGTCCAACGCCTCTTGCGAGGCGTCGGAACCATCTACCGCGACAACAATATTGTTGTAGCTCATGCAGATTTACTTCATTTTAAGCAGCACGATGACGGCAACAATTAACACGGTAAGGATGATCGCCCCAATATCCTCCGCTCGGTCGTCCTTGAACAGCGTCATCTTGCTTTTAGGGCCGGCTGCACCGATGGTTTCGCTTCCCGTTTTCTGTTGAGTAGCCATAATCGAATTCTCCTCGCAACGTTTTAGATTGAGACCAGATAATCTTTAATCAGATACACGACGGCCAGCGCCAAAACATATTTGGTGGTGCCCACGATCAGGCCCAGCTTGAGCGGCGTGCCGCCTGCCTGGCGCAGTTCCTTGAAGTCGATGAATCCGCCCAGGCCAACCAGGCCGAAGCCGAATATCCATTGCATCACAAGACGCAGGGTTTTGATGGTCTCCGAGGCAGGAGGGCCTCCCTTGATGCCGACGTCGCCGAAAGCGCCCATGCTGGTAAAGAACACCATGACCATGAAACCTATCACGAACACCGGAAATTTTTCCACCAGCAGCGTACCCAGGCTTTTCTTCTTTCCAGAGCTGTCAGATTCTTCCTTTCCAGCCCAATACCAGATCGTTACCGCGAATACGGCGAAGGGAATGGAGATCACACGCATGATGTTCCATATCTCGGCGATCGACACTGCAGTACCCGGCGCCACGTTGGGATTGAAAGCGAGGGCTGCAGCCAGTACTTGGCCGGAATTGAGTATGCCGGTTCCGATCCATGCGCCGTACTGCAGGTCGGTCAGGCCGAGTTCGTGACCGATGAAAGGGCTGATGAACATGGTCAGGATGCCGAAACCCAGTATGGTAGCGATTGCGTAGGCAACATGACTTGCCTTGGCCTCGACTGCCGGTGAAGTGGCCACCGCGGCGCTAACGCCGCAAATGCTCAGGGCATTGGCCAGTACTGCGGTCATGGAACGGTCCAGCCCGAACATCTTGCCCAGCCACAGCACCATGATGATGGTCATGATGACGAAGCCGCCGATCAGAAAGATCGCCATGGATCCCAGCTGGACGATGGCCGAGAAGGTATAGAGTGAGCCCAGCATGATGATGCCGGTCTTGATCATGAGACGGGACAGCTTGAAACCGTCAACAAATATCTCCGGCATTTTCCCGCCGAAAATCACATTGCGATAAAGCAGTCCGCAGAGGATGCCGAGCAGAATATAGTTGAGGTGGAATGCGTCGGTAAGCGGCTTTTCCATGCCAAGTATCTTGGTGTGAGCCATCCATGGTTCGACCCACAGGCGTATCACCACCATGGTGATGATTATCAAAGCAAGACCGGGAAGTGCGCTGGGAAGCTGACGAAAAAAGCCATGCGATTCTTTATGCATAATTACTCCTTGTGGTATGAGTGGAGATGCTGAACTCTAACGTTTGGGGTAAAAATATTTCTGTGAGGCTTTGATTTTAAAACAGATGGAAACTCATTCGCGTGTATCTACTTCGAATCCATAATCGAACGATTGCAGATATTCATGTCGCCCCCTTCGACAAAAGTAACCACGCAACGAGAAGCATATGCCTATTTGGATTGATAGGATAGCTCGGATAACAATGAAGAGCGCATTGAATTCAGTGGTGAAAAATGCGTGGGGTGGGTAGAATCGAACGCGCATCTCCGGAAAATACGGATGATCATGCGGACTGTTTCGGACATTTCAGAAGAACCCTGCGTTTCCGCAAGACGACACAAATCGGTTTTTATTATTCGTTTTAACACTGAGCTTCGTAAATGCAGCATGAAAATCACACCAGAATGAAATCGTCAGGCAAGTTATCTTCAGGCAGTTTGTCGGTGCAAATTGATACGGATGCATTGATAAACTTCCAGAGCGCCATACTTAAAGCAGTGGCATTCGGCAGTGACGACAAAGAAATAATAGACCATGTTTGCCGGCTTGGAGAGGAACTGGTTCCAGGGTGCCTTGCTACAGTCATGCTCCTTGATAACCGGGGATTGCTCAACGTTCATTCCGCACCTAGTGCCGCGCCCGAAATCACAATCAAACTGAATGGTCTCTGTCCAGGCCCGGAGTCCGGCCCGTGCGGGAATGCCGTCTATCGTCAGGAGCCCGTTTTTGTCGAGGATACGCTGAACGATCCAAGATGGAATGGGCTGAAGACAGTGGCGGAGGAATTCAGGTTCGGATCATGTTGGTCAATGCCTGTATTTTCAGAAGGTCGAATAGTGGTTGGTACGTTCGCCCTGACAGGCTTTGAGAACCGTATGCCCACATCCTTTCAGCGCAAGCTGATGGAAACTGCCGCATCCATCATCGCCATCGTTCTGGAGCGCGGAAAAAAGAATGTCGCACTGCAACGAAGCGAAGAGCGCTTCAAGCAACTCTTTGAGGGAGCGACAGATAGCAAGATGCTGATTTCGGATGATGGCCGCATTCTGGATGTTAATCGCATTGCTCATGAGCGACTCGGCTATGCAAAATCAGAAATGATTGGCAGGCTCGTCTCTGATTTTGTTACCACTGAAAATATCGACAAGGTCAATCAAAGGCTTGATCGGGTTACGCGTGACGGTCATGCGACCTACGAATCTGCGCAATTGCGCAGAGATGGTTCAATCATGCCGGTAGAAATCAGTACAGTCGTCATCGATATGGATGACGGTAAGGCTTACTACAGCATCCTTCGCGACATTACAGAGCGCAAAAGGATAGAGATGGCGCTCCATCAGAGTGAGAAACGTTTCCGTGATCTTGTGGAAACAACGACAGATTGGATATGGGAGGTTGATGATAAGTGGCGCTATGTCTATGTCAGCCCGCGCGTTCAGGATCTGTTTGGCTATAGTTCCGGCGACTTGATTGGCAAGACCCCATTTGACTTCATGCCAGAGAATGAAATATCTCCCAGGAAGGAGCAGTCCAGGGCACTGGCGAAAAATGGGGAAGCGATATATCAGATCGAGTCCAGGCGGATTCACAAAGACGGGCACGAGGTAATTGTCGAGACGAGCGGTTTGCCCATGTTTGATGATGCAGGAAGACTGATTGGCTACCGCGGTATTACGCGTGATATCAGCCATCGAAAAAAAATGGAACTTGCCCTGAGGGAAAACGAGGCTCATCTTCGTGACATCATGCAACATGCGCCAATCGGATTGGCGACTGTCTCTCTCGAAGGACGCTTCATGGAGGCCAACCAGTCTCTTTGTGAGATTGTCGGATACACCAAGAACGAACTTAAGAAGCTGACGTTCCAGGAAATCACTTATCCAGATGACCTCTCGTCCGACCTTGGCAATGTAAAACGCCTGCTCGCCGGAGAAATTTCATTCTACAAGATGGAAAAGCGCTACATCAAAAAGAGCGGCGATATCGTGTGGATTCAGCTGACCGGATCGTTGCTAAGAGATGCGGCAGGTGTGCCCAGTCATTTCATCGCGCAAATCGAGGATATATCAGAGCGTAAGGTTTTTGAAAAACGGTTGCGGCTCGAGAGGGACTTCTCGAACAGTATCCTCGATACGGCAAAGAGCATGGTGATGGTAATTGACCGTGAAGGAAAAATTGTCCGCCTCAATCATGAAGCCCTGGAGTTCACTGGTTATACTTTTGACGAGATCAAGAATCGGGCGTTTTTCTGGGAAAGATTTTTGCCTCCGGAACAGAAGGGGGAAGTGCGGAAGGTTTTTGATAAATTGATTAGCGGCGATGTCGTCGCACGTTACGAGAATTTTTGGTTTCGTCGAGACGGCAGCAAACGGCTGTTCGACTGGTCCAATTCCATTCTGAGGGGACTCGACGGAAAAGTGGAGTACCTGGTTACCGTTGGTATCGATATTACCGAAAGGAAGCAGTCGGAAGCCAGGCTGCAATTGGCAGCGAGCGTGTTCACCCATGCTCGTGAGGGCATCATGATTACAGATGCCCAAGGAGATATCCTTGAGGTCAATAATACCTTTACCCTCATCACCGGCTACAAGCGGGAGGAAGTATTGGGCAGGAATCCGAGGATTCTTCAGTCCGGCAGGCATGAGCCGGGTTTCTTTGAGGCGATGTGGCGGTCCCTCGTCAACGAAGATTTTTGGACGGGTGAAATCTGGAATCGACGCAAGAACGGGGAAGTCTATGCCGAAATGCTTACGATCAGTACCGTGCGCGATGCTGACGGGAAAATCCTGAACCATGTTTCGCTGTTCACCGACATCACCGAATTGAAGTTATATCAAAAACAACTCGAATATATCGCGCACTCCGACATGCTCACCGGCCTGCCCAACCGGGTGTTGCTGGCCGACCGCCTGCGCCAGGCAATGTCCCAGTGCTTGAGGCGAGATAGCTCGCTGGCAGTCGTCTATCTTGATCTGGATGGCTTCAAGGCGATTAACGATGGATACGGCCATGACGTCGGTGATCAATTGCTGATCAATATTTCGCAGCGCATGAAGGATGTGCTTCGTGAATGCGACACGCTTGCGCGGATCGGCGGCGACGAGTTCGTGGCTGTTTTGGCTGATTTGGATAAACCGCACGATTGCGAACCGGTGCTTGCACGCCTGCTGCAGGCAGCCGCCGATCCGGTCAAGTTGGGCGATGCAGTACTCCAGGTTTCGGCCAGCATCGGTGTCTCGTTCTATCCCAAGGACAATGTGGATGCTGATCAACTGATGCGCCAAGCCGACCATGCGATGTATCAGGCCAAGCAGGCTGGTAAAAACCGTTACCAGCTGTTCGGCATGAATCGGGATGGCTAAGGCTCCGGTTGCAGTATGCGACTTGCCCCTGGGGTTGTATCGATGTGTCCGGCGAAATGTTTCGTAACATGCAGAAAACCCTTGCCTATAGGTTAAGACAAGGGCGATCCAACATTCTCTTGCTTACTTGCCCACCAATTCCTTAAGCACATACGGCAGGATGCCGCCCGCACGGTAGTAATCCACTTCAATCGGAGTATCGATGCGCAGCAGCAGGCTGACGTTCTGCTTGCTGCCATCCTTGCGGGCAATGGTCAGCGTCACGTCCTGTTGGGGCTTCATGTTGTCGCTGATGCCGACCAGGTCGAACGTTTCCTCGCCGGTCAGGTTCAGGCTGGTTGCGCTGTCGCTGCCCTTGAACTGCAATGGCAACACGCCCATGCCCACCAGGTTGCTGCGGTGGATGCGTTCGTAGCTCTTGGCGATGACGGCCTTCACGCCCAGCAACTGGGTGCCTTTCGCAGCCCAGTCGCGCGACGAACCCGTGCCATATTCCTCTCCGGCAAAGATCACCGTCGGCGTGCCGTCGTGGATGTGCTTCATTGCGGCATCGTAGATTGCCATCTGTTCGCCCTTGTACAGGGTGTAGCCGCCTTCGACGCGGCTGCCATCGGCATTCGGCGGCAGCATCAGGTTCTTGATGCGCACATTGGCGAAAGTGCCGCGCATCATCACCTCGTGGTTGCCGCGACGAGAACCGTAGCTGTTGAAGTCTTTCACAGCCACATGATGTTCTTGCAGATACTTGCCCGCGGGCGTGGTGGGCTTGAAGCTGCCGGCCGGGCTGATATGATCGGTGGTCACCGAGTCGCCCATGAGCGCCAATGCCTTCGCACCCTTGATGTCGCCGACCTTGGGTACGGCAGCATCGAAGAACGGCGGACGCGCGATATAGGTGGAATCATCCCACTGATAGCGTTCGCCTGTGGGTGCCTTGATTGCGTTCCACAATGGCAGGTCCTTGGTCAGGTCGGAATACAGCTTCTGGTACACGGTGGGATCGGCTGCGAACTTCATCACGGTCTGTATCTCGGCGCTGTTCGGCCAGATGTCTTTCAGGAATACCGGTTGACCATCCTTGCCCGTGCCCAGCGGTTCGGTGTCGAGGTTGATGTTCATCCTGCCTGCGATGGCATAAGCGACCACCAGCGGCGGCGAAGCGAGGAAATTGGCTTTCAGGTTCGGGTGGATGCGCGCCTCGAAATTACGGTTGCCGGAGAGTACTGCCGCGCAGATCAGGCCGTTGTCGGTGATGGTCTTGTCGATGTCTTCGCGCAAGGGGCCGGCATTGCCGATACAGGTCGTGCAGCCATAAGCGGCCACGCTGAAGCCCAGTTGTTCCAGGGAT
>DAIDAG010000013.1 GCA_027310725.1 Sideroxydans sp.
GGCGACCCTGCTGCACGACGACGTGGTGGATGAATCCGAACTGCGCCGCGGGCGCGAGACCGCCAACGCGCTGTTCGGCAACGCTGCCAGCGTGCTGGTCGGCGACTTCCTGTATTCGCGCTCGTTCCAGATGATGGTGGACGTGGGCGAGATGCGCGTGATGCAGACGCTGGCCGATGCCACCAACGTCATCGCCGAGGGCGAAGTATTGCAGCTGCTCAACTGCCACGATGCGGGCGTCGACATCCCCAACTACATGCGTGTCATCCACTGCAAAACCGCCAAGCTGTTCGAGGCCGCAATGCGCCTCGGCGCGATCCTTGGCCGGGCATCCGCCGCAGACGAGGAAGCGGCCTCGAAATACGGCATGCACCTCGGCACCGCGTTCCAGCTGATCGACGATGTGCTGGATTATTCAGCCGACGAAGCCCAGACCGGCAAGCATCTCGGCGACGACCTGGCCGAGGGCAAGCCGACGCTGCCGCTGATATACGCGATGCAGCACGGCACGAGCGAACAGGCCGCTGTCGTGCGCAGCGCCATCGAGCAGGGCGACGTGGGCAAGTTCTCAGAGGTCCTGACGATCATTCGCGACACCGGCGCGCTGGATTTCACGCGGCAACAGGCTTTGCGTGAGACCCGGGCCGCTTGTGATGCCATCGCGTTGCTTGCGGATACTAAATACAAGCAGTGTCTGTTAGAATTGGCAGACTTTGCCGCGACGCGGCAATTTTAGTTTCACCGCAGGCCGTCCGGTCTGCATGAGCGGGGTGTAGCTCAGCCTGGTAGAGTACTGCGTTCGGGACGCAGGAGTCGGAGGTTCGAATCCTCTCACCCCGACCAATCAAAGTTGGTCTTTAGTCTTTCACTTCAAGTTGTTCGAAAGTCGCTTATCCATTGGGTTCCATAGGGTACGATTCCGTTTATTCCCCACCTGAATGAAGCTATTTTGGAGATGTCTGCACTGTCCAAATTAGGCAACTAAATCTAGTGGTGACTATTTGGTGACTAAACGGAGACTGTCGGGTGACTGTAAATATCTTCGATTAATTCGCGAAGCTTGTTTTCGACTACCGCTTCTGGTGACTGTTTAACGATGCAATTAACGGCCCATATCTTCAGTATCGCCCTCAACATATTCCATGATGTCCTCGACCTTGCATCCAAAAAATTTGCATAGCTGATCTATATTATCGGTCACTGTACTGTAACCCCGATGATTCACAATCTTTGAAAGAGTCACGCGGTTGATGCCCGTGGCTTCGGACAGTTCAGTCAGGGTCACTCTTCTCCCATCCTTAAACTGCCTTTCAGCAATCAACTCTTGTAATCTAAACCGTATCATTGTGCGGCAATACTAACATTTGTAAATAAATGTTTGCAATTCTCGGCCGATGTGTTAATTTATATTTACGTTTGATCATATATAGATTCAAACGAATTGATAAATTAACTACAGAGGAGATTGCAATGAACCAAACATATCTGACAACTGAAGGTTTATCCGAACGTATTCACTATGACCAAAGGACGATTCGCGAGCGTCTAAAAGATAGCGTCCTCATCGAGGGTGTTCATTACATCCGCCCATTTGGTGGCCGAAAAATTCTTTATATCTGGGAATCGATCGAGCGGGACATGCGCGTAATGGGCAGCACCCTGAGCAT
Source organism: Sideroxydans sp. (assembly GCA_027310725.1). Taxonomy (GTDB): domain Bacteria; phylum Pseudomonadota; class Gammaproteobacteria; order Burkholderiales; family Gallionellaceae; genus Sideroxyarcus. Next base: position 1,668 of record DAIDAG010000013.1, read on the forward strand.
TCCAATGGCAAACGGAGATGTTTGCCATGGCTAGCATCCAAGTCCGCAAGAGAACCAATTGCCTGATTATCGACTTCTACTATCGCGGTCAGCGATGCAGGGAACAAACTGCGCTGGAAGACTCAGCGGCAAATCGTAAGAAAGTTCAAAAAGTCCTCGACCGTGTTGAATCAGACATGGCTGCTGGAACCTTCGAGTACCGTCGTTACTTTCCAACTAGCAAGAATGCAGTGAAGTTCGATGTATTGGAAACATCGCCAAACGCAATCAAACTTGTAACAACACAGGTAGGTCAGGCTCTTGAAGCTCAACTCGCGAAAAGTGATGTCCCGCTGTTCCGCGAATTCGCAGAGACTTGGTTTGCCGAAAAAGAAGTGGAGTGGCGCAAGTCGCATCGCATCAGTACACGTGCCGATCTGGATAGGGTTTTGATCCCCCACTTCGGGGATAAGGTGGTCAGCCAAATCACTAAGGCAGACATACTTACGTTCCGCGCATCACTCGCCAAAGTTACGGCGCGGGGTAAGGCAACGCTGCTGTCTGCTCGCCGTATTAACAAGATCATGGGACCTTTACGGCAAATCCTATCTGAAGCGGCCGACCGTTTTGATTTTCGCACACCGTTCTTCAACCTCAAACAGCTCAGGGCAAGAAAGACAGATATCAAACCATTCACGCTGGATGAATTGAAGTTGATCATCAATACCGTTCGCCCTGACTTCAAGAACTACTACACAGTGCGTTTCTTTACCGGGATGCGCACTGGTGAGGTGGATGGTTTGAAGTGGAAGTATGTCGATTTCGAGCACCGCATGATCCTCGTCCGCGAGACTGTTGTGGCAGGTGAGGATGAATACACAAAGAACGACGGATCACAGCGAGAGATCACAATGTCGCAGGTCGTCTATGACGCACTCAAGGAGCAGGAAAAGGCCACCCGCAAGGTTTCTGAATACGTTTTCTGCAACAACCTGGGCAAACCACTTGACCACAAAAATGTCACCAATCGTGTGTGGTATCCGCTGCTGCGTCATCTGAACATCGAGAAGCGTCGCCCATACCACTGCCGTCATACAGCCGCCACCTTATGGCTGGCTGCAGGTGAAAACCCGGAGTGGATCGCAAAACAAATGGGGCACTCGACAACAGAGATGTTGTTCCGTGTGTATTCACGCTTTGTACCGAACATGACTCGTCAGGATGGCAGCGCATTCGAACGATTGTTGCTACAGAGCGGAGCAGCAGATTCGAAATTGGCAGCAACCGCTGCCGCCCCAACCGCGACGGTGACCGCTCACGATGCGGGAGCGCAACTCCTTGTGACGGAGGAGCGTTGAACCGTTATGAAAAAAGAAGACACCCTAAAAAAAGGAAATAACGGCGAGAAACATGGTGAATCGAATCATCCTGCGCAACGCGCCATTGGGTTGGGCAGGATGGGTATACCAAACCAGATGAAAAATGTCGCTGCCGTTGTGACGTTTACCGCCGCTGGTATGGCCGCAGCCGCTGCATGGGAGCGCGGGGGCGCCCTGATCGATAAGGTTCTGCTGGTTTCGATGTCCGCAATCATCGTACTGGCTGTCCACCTGTTACCTGCCTTGTCCCGCCGCTGGATTGTGTGGCCGGTGTGGATGGGTTGCTTGTTGTGCGCGATGTATGGACACCTGACCTTCCTGATTCATGCGAGCGTGCACGCCGAAGAAAACAGGGCGCAGTACTCCGCCCTGACAGTAGGCACCGAACGCCAGATCGAGGTGACGCGCGAGTCGCTTGCGCGGATCAGTGCCAGGCCGGTTGCCACAGTGGCAGCCGAATTGGCGGCGACTCACGACAGTCGGCAGCGCGCGGCGTTGCGTGCGGAGATTGCCGAGGGCAGGCGGGCGGAAGTACTTGACGATGAACTGGTGAAATTGTCTGGAACTTCTACAGTTGCTCGGGGCACCAGGGAAACTGATCCAGTCACAGTCAGCCTTGCCGAAGTCACGGGATATAGCGACGGGGCAGTAGCCGTAGTCATCGGCATGACTTTTTCCGTCCTGATCGAGCTGGTCGGCGCACTGCTCTGGTATGAGGTTCTACGCCACACGGATAGGGGAGAAGGTCAATCATGGAATGCCAATACCGCCGACGTGACTGAAGGCGTGACTTCCCCGGTCGAAGCAGTCACGGGACTCATCAAGACTGAAGCTCCCGTTATTGCTGACACATCTGCAGTGACTACCGAACTCTCAGGACAGGTCGCACCAGTCATAAATGCGATAAAGGTCGGCAAGTGTCGGCCAACGGTGGCAGGAATCCGGAAGTATCTAGGCTGTTCGCAGGCGCGCGCCTCGGCCTTACGGCGCGAGCTGGCAGGGATGGGGGCGGTATGAGCATCAACGTTGATCAGAAAATTCTTTGGGAATTTGTTGACTTAGGTAAATTGGCTCCACTCATTCGAGAAAGGGACAAACATGGGATCAGAGAAACGTCACATAGCAATAATCAAAGAACCAAAATTCAAGACGATCAGCAATATCAAAACCACGCCGTTCGACTGGATCGCGTCGTTCCTCGTTGCGATTCCGTCGTATATCCCTTGGCAGCGTATTCGAGCGCATGTTGCTGCAATCCACCACCACAAACCAAACTACTGAAGCTGCCGCTTCTTGAAAGGAGATGCTATGAGCAATGCCTGCAATAACGTATTTACATCAAACAAGTCCGAACAGAATGTCAACGGTGAACATGCCGCCGCGGAAGCGGCATCCCTAACAGACGAGCTAATCCAGTTGAATGATGATTTTGGAGAATTCAGTGACGTCAGTGCGTTCATGTGCAATGCATTCGCAAATGCACTGAAGGAACATGAACGTCTCAATAAGGAAATTATTTCCGGGGCCAGAATCTGCTCTGACTGGTTGCAGCAAAAGACTGGCGAATTGAAGGATGACATCCGGCAGGTACGCTTGCGCTATATCACCGAGCATAAAGAGGCATCGCCAAACGGTCAAACAAAAACGAGCGTACCCGGTCCGGATCCGCGGCGGCATCGCGCATTCAAGTATTTCTATTGATCTGAAAAATTCAAAATAAGGAGAAAAAATTTGAAAGACTCAATCGACAATTTGATGCGCCAATTTACCTATGACGACAAGCGGATCATCCATCTGCTCGGCATGTTTGACGACTGTGTGCGATTCATCAGGGACTACGATGACCAGTTTGATCTGGGCAGTACCGAACATGAAAAATCCATGCTGGCAGGCTACCGGAATTCCGCCTTCGGTATCCTGCTGTCCCTGCTTCAGCTGGGGCACATCACGACCGCGGACTTCCACCAACGGATGCATGCCCTCAATTCAGTCTTTTACAAGAAAGTGGGGACTAATTGATGATGTACGACACTCTGTATCTGTGCGAGAAGCCATCGCAGGCGCGCGCACTGGCCAAACAGCTGGGTGCAAGCAAGACCGGGGATGGCGTCTATGTTGGCGGCGGCAACGTTGTGCTGAATGCATACGGTCATCTGTTGAATCTGGCCATGCCAGCGGACTATGGCGACTCCGGCCCATGGAGTCTGAATACGCTCCCTATCCTCCCGCAAAAATGGAAGTGGAAGGTCAAAGCGGAACATCAGCAGCAATACAACAAGATCGCTGTTTGGCTTGAACGCGTAAAAGTCGTGGTGATCGCGACGGATCCGGATGAAGAAGGCGAAGTCATTGGCCGTCAGATACTTAACGAATTGGGCTTCAAGGGAGATATCAAGCGGCTATGGGTATCTGCGCTCGATCCAAATTCGCTGAAACAAGCACTAGGTAATCTGCTTCCCTTGTCAGCAACCGAAACGGCCTACCATGCCGGCTGTGTGCGCCGTCAGCTGGATTGGTTGTACGGCATTAATCTCAGCCGGGCTTTATCAGTCAGTTCAGGCCAGAGAACAAGTGTGGGGCGCGTCACGACAAAATTGCTGGCCGAATTGGCCAAGCGTGAATTGGAGATCCAGCGCTTCACGCCAATTCCCTATTACACCGCCACAGCAAAATTCGGAGACGCCGTACTCGAATGGCAACCCGCCGAGGGGCATGACGACGTCCCCCTCTTGCCGGCAGATGGAGAAATCACTGGAATATGTATAGCTGCCAGCGAATACCAGGAAACCCTGGATCCGCCACTGCCGCTCACACTTTCTGCGTTGCTGGCAAATGCGGCCGAACGCGGCATCGATTTGACTAGCGGGTATAGGGCAGCACAAAGGCTCTACGAGACCGGGGCGATCAGTTACCCGCGCACTGGTTCGACCTCGATGCCGGGCGCGGGCAAGCAGGGATTTGCTGCACATCATGCCATCATCAATACTTGGCATACATGCCCGGACTGGCTACCGAAGGACTGCCAGGTCATATTCAATATCGTGCATCACAACTGTGTGCTGCAGCACATGGGGGAGGCGACCATCCACGTCCGAAAGCTGGTATTTGATATGGGTGGGGAAATATTTACTACCACAGACCGTTGGCTCGCTCCGAACAAGCCACGCGCTGCGGGATGGTTGCTCTGCGAAGCTAAACGGCAGATCGCATTAGAGAGCAACATCAAGACGGCAAAGTTCAGGCCCGGTGATCAGGTCAGAGCAACGTTGAGCGTAGAACGCAAGCAAACCGTGCCACCACAGCGATTTACTGAAGCGGAATTGTTGCGTCACATGGCCGAAACCGGGATTGGCACGGAAGCGACTCGGGTCGACGCGATCAACAGCCTGGTTAAGAATCAGGTCGCAGAGCGCGTACAGGCGAAATCAGGTTGTTCACTGGAACTAGGTCCGACAGAAAAGGGCATGAACCTGATCGAACGCCTCCCGTCTTCGGTTACAGGAACTACCATGGAAACGCAACTGCACAATGCGCTGGATTATGCGAGGAGCGGACAGGTCAACTTTGATGGGCATTTGTGCAATGCAGCCAGGTGGCTTGCCATCACGATCGAGGGAATGAAAAGCTGTAACCTTCGCAGTTCAACTGTTGGAACGATATAGACGAAAAAGTTGGCGTATCACGAAGCACTACCGAATTCCCATTGAAAGAGTCTCAATAGGAATGTTTTCTGAAGGCGTAAGGCCGCTTTTCGGCCTTATGTAGCGCGCCACATAAGGCCGATTATGTAGACTGCTCGATTATGTGGACTCAATCCTGTGGATACGCGCCAACCGCTGATGGGCAGAGGCCGACGCGTATTTTGTTCTCCACATAATCACAATGTCTTTAGGAAGACGATCAGCGAGTCAGGCGCACGGTAGCGTTGAAGTTTGACATCTGGCTCGTGAAGTCTGGCCAAGGCGCGTTCCTTCATCGTCAGATCGGCCTCAACGTAATGATGAGTAGTGGCCGGACTCTCATGGCCGAGCCAGAGGGCGATGACGCTGATATCGACGCCCGCCTGTAACAGATGCATTGCCGTAGTGTGGCGGATTGTATGTGGCGAGACGTGCTGTTGAAGCAGACGGGGATGCTGCTCCGAAGCCATTCGTACCGCCAGCATCAGTCGCTTATTCACATTCGAGCGCGTCATTGCGTTCCCGTCGAGGCTGGGCAGCAAGGTCGATGCCACCTCGAACTGGCGATTGAATCGTAACCAGGCTCGCACTGCCTTCACAGTCGAATGCCACAGTGGCACGCTCCGCTGCTTTCTGCCCTTGCCATGGAGATGGACGCAGGCGGCACTGTCATCGAGTACTACGTCGCCAACCTTGACCCCGATGATCTCCGACACGCGTGCCCCGGTGTTGTACATCAGCAGAAACAGCACATGATCCCGTTGGCTCAGCCATGACTCGCTCGGTGTGCCGATTACCGCCAGCACCTCCTCGCGCGACAGATAGCCGAACATCGGACGTTCGAACCGCTTTACCGGAACCCCCAAGGCACGTTCTATCACCTGGAGCGATGCCACGTCTCGATGCCCTGCAAATTTCAGGAACGACCGCAGCGCCGCCAATCTCGCATTGCGGCTACGCACGGAATTGTGCCGTTGGCGTTCCAGATGATCGAGGAAGGCGATGATTAATTTCGGTGTTATGTCGGCCAAGGTTATTGCGTTCGGTGATTTGCCCAAGCGAGATTCGATAAAGCCAAGGAAGAGCACAAAGCCATCACGATAGGCGGCGATGGTCTGTGCGCTGAGCGCCCGCTGCTGTGTCAGATACTCGGCAAAGTAGGCTTGGACGAGCGCGGCAAATGAGGGTGGTACCTTGGGTTGCTTACGCATTGCCGTCTCCCAGTAGGTTGGCGAAGCACTCGAATTTGCCGCCAGCCAAGGCCATCAGTTCCGGCACGGCCGTCAGATACCAATAGGTGTAGAAGATTTCGGCATGACCCATATAGGTCGACAGCGCCAGCATCATCTGATCAATGTCGGTGCCATCGGCATGCCAGAGCAACATGCGCCTGACTGCAAAGGTGTGGCGCAGATCATGAAGACGTGGTGCTGCGTGGCCGCCACGATTTACCCAGTTCAGACTGTCGCGCAGCATGTTGAAGACGCGATGGGCCTGACGACTGCCGAGAGGTTCCCCAAGTCGCTGCCCACGGCTGCTGATCAGGAAGGGCATCTCAGCGATGGTGGCAATATGCCGCGCACGTTGCCGGCGGTATTTCATCAATGCGGCAACCGCAGTTGGGTGAATCGGTAACTGGCGCGACTTTGCGAACTTGGTTTGCCGGATGGTGAGCATTCCATGCATTAGATCGACATCGGCCTCGCGCAGATGAAGCGCTTCCGAAACCCGCAGACCAGTCGAGGCCATCAGCCCAAACAGGGTTTCATAGGTTGCAGGTCGAATACTGCCCGGAGGCCCAATCTGGCGGGCGGCTGCGAGCAATTGGACGATTTCCTCATCATGGAAGATGTGTGGGGCGACACGGCCTGCCTCTGGACCGAAGACCGATTCCTCCGGAACTTCGGTCTCCGGTTCAAACTGCGTCAGGTAACGCGCGAAATGGCGAACTCTGGCAAGCCGGACAGCCCAAGTTGCCGGTGTTTCATGGTGCCATTTATCATGGCGCGCCCACTCGATCATAAGATCGGCTGTCAGTGGGCCATGGTGATGTTGGGCAGCAACGTAGCGGGCAAACCCGGCCAGCAGCGTATCCCGCGAGCGCAGCTCGAAACCGAGGCGGCGCCGCTCGGCAAGATAGTCATTGACTCGCTGCTGCAATCCGATCCGCGCGCTCATGATGCGCTCCCGGGCCACGGCAGCGCGACAGCTGTCAGCTTCGGCGTGTCGAGCTTGGCGTAGATCAGGGTTGTATTGAGCGAGCGGTGGCGGAGCAGATCGGCGACTTCCTTGAGCGAACTACCGTTCTCAACCAAACGACAGGCGAAGGCGTGGCGCAGCGCGTGCGAACGTGTATGCGTCAGGCCGATGCGCCGATACGCCCATCGGATCACACCTCGAACCGCACCGGCAGTCATCGGTTGATCATGATCACCGAGGCGTGGAACGAAGACCGAAGGGTTGACGGAGCGCGGTCTCTCGTTCTGGAGATAGTCCACCAGTGCCTGCCCGGTTTCCATCGGCAAGGGCAGTACGTCCTGCCGTAGTGACTTCGTACCCCGTAGCGTTACGATGCCGGCACGCCAGTCGATGTCGCTGATCTTCAGGCTGGCTATCTCGCACGACCGCAGCCCCATATCCAATGCGCAACGAATGATGGCGTAACCGCGCTTGGGCCAACGAAGATCGTCGGTGAATGAGTTCAGCAGACGCTCGATCTCGTCCGGTTTGAGCGCGCGAGGTAATGACGCCAGCTTCCAGTGGACGGAATTCAGAATGACGGCGGTGAGCTTGCCTACCGGATCGCCGCAGGTTGCCCGATAGCGAAGGTAGCTCCGCAGTGCCGCTGCGAGACGCGATGCATTGGAAGCCGTCCGGTGCGCTTCCAGTTGGCTGGCAAGGAATTGGCGAACATCGTCGGGGCGCAGCCGCGATATATCGATAGCGTGATCCTTGAACTTCTGCCGCAGCAGCATGCCAGCGACGTAAAGGCGATCCTTGCGAGTACCAGCTGCCAACCCTCTTACGTCGCGCAGATGTTCATCGTAACGGCGTAGCTCGTCAGCAATATGTGCCGGGAATGATGCAGATGACCGAGCCTTCGGCGTAGCCCGGTGCGATGAGATGGGTTTCATAATGACCTCCTGAAGTGGGGCCACCACTTCAGACGATCATTGAAATTATGTCGAGCTTGCCGTTACATCAATCGCTGAAAACCCAGATTACGCAAGGCTCCCATGCCATGCCGCACCGAACAATCCACATAATCGAGCAGTCTACATAATCGGCCATTGCTGCCGTTTCAGTTGCCTGACCTTCGTCTGCTGTTGTAACCATTGCGGGAAGTTCTAATCGCTTCAGGCGCGCCAGAACGGTCAAAACTGGGCACAATTAGGTACCAATTAAGACGCACCAAGTTAATCAATCTCTACAACATCTGAGCCTGCGTCGTTAAAGAAGCCTGACCCGAACAATGTCAGGCAGAGTGGGCCTGCTGATGTTCTTGAAGTGAGCGATTCTATGGGCTGACAACGAAGCGGCGGTCGGGTGTTTGTAACCCCGGTGTGTGCCGGCAGAGAAGAATGCTTTGGCTCCAACGGTCGACCCGACAACATTGTTTGCGCTGGCAGCATCACCATGGTGAGGAACAACAACGGCGGAATATCTGGCGGGACGCGATAAACCCCGAAGGTTTGGATTGGAATCGGTGCCGAATCGCTCGTACACGTAATCACCCGCTGCTAACACTCTACATCTGCCACGCTTAAAGAGCGACACTAAACATTCCCCGTTTCTATCTGGCTGTAGTGGCGCACTTCGGAATACTCTGAGGCACGTAGTATTATCTAACATCCAAGTGTGATCGCTTATGCCGATGACTTTTCTTTTAATGGCGCGGTCTTTGAAGGCTAGTGAGCTTACTCCAGCGGGGATATAGATTGCGTGTATCTGAGTTAACAGCACACTGTCCCAAGAGAGGATTCGCCAATGGTCTGAATCTGCATGAGATAACACTACATTAACAGGAGCGGCCAATAGATTAACAGCTGTGCGAAGGTCGTTTCTTATTGCATTAGTGATATATGTATCGCGCGTTATTGGCTTCCCCGCACCGACGTCGAGCAGAATGCCGACCTGATTGTTGTGAACCAGGGAACACATCCCTTGCCCAACATGGAATGTATCAAATACAAACTTGCCGACCGATGGATGCACGTTTGGGCGTGACGATATGCTAGTCCGACCCTGCACCCGCCCGCCTGCATAAGAAAGCAATGAAACAGAACTGGTTGCAGATTTGCTCTGCAATACGACGGGGCCCCCGTTAATTTCTTTAATGCTCCAAACACTGATATATTGTGGCGGCTCTTCTGTGAAAGTTTCGAATAGATAACCAGTTCCGTAGGAGACGTAGTTAACTTTTAGTTCATACCAAGTTGCATGGAAATCAGCCTTATCTTCGTGACTGTCAATTTGGTCGCGCCGCTGTGTAGTAATTTGCCTCCGGTGTTTTAACCCAAGGAAATGTACGCAAAATTCCCAGTAGTCAATGTCAATGGTGTAGGTTGTGACGCCATCAGCAAGATGGATATCTGAATACTCATGAGGCATCACCCCTATCAGGCGAACACAGCGCCCTTTCCTCAAGTAATCCTTGGTGGCGAGGAACGAATCGACTTGGCAATAGAAAGTTTTCATGATTATCCTAAATTCTCACGGTCGTTGAACCAGTCACCTCTGTCGCACTTATCAATCACGAGGGTCTCAGTGAAGTCAAAACCTGTTACCGCAAGACCATATGCACCGGCACGCAATTCGTGAAGAACAGAAATTCGCTGTTGAGGGCGGAACAACAAGGCTTCAAAATCTATTTTGTCGCTTGATCCGAGTATTTCTAAATGCTTCTTGGAGCCGGTATTTCCGACAACATAAATGGGTGGCCAACATTCACAGGCCTCAAATATCGCCCCGCTAGTTAGGTTTCTAATCCTGACGTCAAGCGGGCATCTTTCGGCTGTTCGCTAGTTTAACTTCAATTTGAAGTGAGATTAGAACCTCCGCAATTGATACGACAGCAGACAATGCAACACGCTACTGAAACGTCAGCAGTGGCCCGGATTTGGCCATACCAGACTTAGGTTCTATCTACTTATTGTGGCCGCTCTTCTTCACTAAACCGTCATTTACGACTACACCCAGTCGCAGCTCGACAATGCGAAGCAGCAAAAATATGCGGGTGGAGCATGATGATTCGACAGGCTAGAGCCTCCTGCAGAACTTGTTCAACTTAATTCTTGTGAAGCGCAGGTTACAGCAAACCCGTGGTTAGCAATACGGTCGAATTCTTCCGTCGTTACACGCCGGAGTGTTGTCGGGAAATCTGCGGGTTGAGTACCGTTTGCGCACAGCTTTGCCGCTGGAATTCCGATGTACACGTAGGCTCCCCGCGTTGCATCCTGGTTCAGGTAATTCATGAAGGTACGCACACGCAGGGCTCGCGCTTGGTCGGACATAATGTCGGCGACCCTCTTTAGCCTCCACGGGTTTAGCGAAAAATGCGAGAAACCAGGTGTAAGCGGCGCGCCAGCATCGGACACAAGAATGAATTCGACTCCGGGCTTGGGGATCGCCCGCCCTGCGTCGAAAAAGGGCTCCATCCCGAGGTTGTCATAGACCCCGCCGTCATATAGATGCAACCGCCTGTAGCCGATCTTGGTCGCTTGCGCACTCTCCGGCGGAGAATTCCATTCCGGTCGTTTGCTCCATTCGAAGTCTTCCATATCCAGTGACAGGGGGCCGAACCCGCCAGGAAATGCTGCAGATACGGCCATGGCATTTGCTAGCGGGAAGTCACCTGGGATGGCATAGCCAAGCATGTAGTCGCCTAGAGAATTGTGCTTGAACCGAAATCTTCTCCCGGTTTCAGCAGTAGTCCCGTTTATGGACCATTCCGGCGTACCAGCCAGACTAGAAAGTTTTGCGGTTACGCCCCATTCATCCCGCAAGGCTTTTGCGAGGAGGTTCGATCTAGAAAGCAGATAGCGCCAGTTCCAGGGGCGTAATAGCTGTCTGGCCGCTCCCCACTGGAGGCTTTTAGCACACAGTTTTTTTCGAAGTGCTGGATACACTTTGGCAAGGAATTCATCAGAATTTGGCCATCGGTAGTCGCATTCCTTGAGGATGAGGCCCACAAGTAAGCTGCCACCTGAAACGGTAGAAATACGATTGACCGATTCGAGCGCCTGGGCGTTTGCCAGATATCGAAGCACACCCAAGTGGAACATCATCGCGCGAACACCACCGCCTGATAGCACGATCGCAATCTGTCGGCTATTTAACTTAGTCTTCATTCGACAGATCCCTTTAATGCACACAACTCTTTGTCGCCGACAATGAGCATGACGGCCGCCAATCCCTCCAGGGATAAGCCCAAGGTAAGATACGCAAGCTGATATTTATCAGCTCTGCTTGGGGCCGCACTGTTGCCTTCAGGGTGACTGTGCCATTCACCGATATATCCGACTATTCCAGCCGTACGCCTGCCGGCTTCAATGACTGCTTCAGTAACGCCATCAAGGCCTCGCTCAAAGGAGCCGCCACTAGCCTTGCTGTCCAGCGGCGCTGGCAACGCGTCAACTACGACAACGGCGTTGATATTGAAATCATGGTACCCAAGAAGAATACCACCAGTCTCTGCAGGTAGATGTGCGTGGCGAAGCTTCGACATCTTCTCATGTACACCTGCATCAATAAACAAATCCAATTCGCCAAAAGGCAAATGGATTTCATCGCGGATATCGACAGAGCGCACCGAAACCGCGCCTGAGTCAGACTCCCTGATCCATACACGAAGGGCGGCTTCGTTGGACAATGAAAGACGCGGAAGCTGTTCGGCAAATGTCGCGGCATGACCAACGATCTCGGAATACGGCATGACCATCGAAATGTCGCGACAACTGGCGCCGCTCCAGTACGTTCCGCGGTTCCCGGCAAGATGGTCACGCCCCCACTCTTTCGAAATGATGGCTCGATAATATTGAGCCTCCAACGTCCTCAGTCGCTTTTTTCGGTCGGCATCTTCAAGTAACAAGACCCCGGCCTGGCCGCTTGGGGTAACAAAGACCGACGCGTGTCTCCCAACGTCGTTTCTAGTGCTGATCAAGCGGGGATAATCCAGTGTTGTCGACGCGTCAACGACCAGTTTCGAAGACTGCAAGGCATGAAGAACCTGGCCGTCCGCCAGATTGAAGGCGTCTGCATGGATGGCCGTCGCTTTTGTTGCACCTAACATTACGCGCTCGATGTGATTTGCAGCGGCTTGAGCTTTCGATGTTCCTATCAAAATGGCATCTGCTTGGTGACGCACCAGGTTATGCGGTTTGATGTGGTCGTTATCGATAATCGACCATTCACCCCACCCAGATCTTGTCCACAGATCTAATACTGAACTCCCCAGTGCGCCGGCACCAATCAATACTCCAGCAGGGCCTTCGGCCGTAATGCCTGACTGAAATCGGGCTGCCGGTCGGTCTAAGCACTCGAGCACTTCCATTGGGACGATTCTTTGGTCTCGCCACTCAGTTTTTTCGGGTGGTGTAATAAAGCTGGTTTTCAGCTCCTTGTAGTACTTTCCACTCGATGCGTGAATGGTTCCCATCATTTCACCCAATTTCAGAACACCTACGGCTACAAAGTAAGCACGGTGCACTATTCTTGTATGGGGCTCGCCTTCTGCTCGGGTCACTGGAATAGTCATCAGCAAAACCGTATTGGGATCATCCTTTGTGATCTCAATACCGTCTCCGACTCGACTTTCCACTTCGCAAGTTAGGATATCCAGCAAATTTACGCCTCTCCCACCCAATGCATCGGTGAGTTGCCCAAGCGTCCCAAAATCATTTTCTACTCGCCCATGAGAGATTGCTGGCAAAGTCCAGCTGATGATGGAAGCTGTTCGTTCGGCCTTTTGTTCTTCACTTCCTTCCAAGAAGAGAGTAAGTCCATTCCCGGGGCGGCCAGGTCCTTTCGCTACCCAGAACTTCGCGTTTGCATCTTTTCGTAACGCTTCAAAGTTCCAAGGCAAAACAAGTTCGAATGGAGAAACGAAGAAGAGTTGTTCTACCGGCTGATCCGCGGCATGAAGTGTTCCTCGCGCAGATTGCTCAAGCCAAAATTGGATACGCTTCAAAAAAGAAGAGGCCGTCCAAGTTCGAGCAACGGATCGAGGCGGCTCCTGGTACAAGCACAAACTGGGAGCCATGCCAGGGAGTACGGAGTTTTGATGCATCAACAACGGGAATTGAAGGCGGAGTGCCAGCACGTCCACAAGGCTCTGCGCATCCGCTGGCACGCAAAGGGCCAAGCGCTCGGTGAATTCGATTCCAACAGGATTGTTTGGAGGAACCCCATCGCAGGAAACGTCAACCACCAGGACTTCGGCATGCGGAGAACCCGGGGATTCCTTCCTACGAAAAGTCCCGACCAGATTGAAGTCACAATGTTGCCCAACCGCGTCACAAAGTGCACGCGCGCGAGGAAACATCAACTCAGCGTTGGAAATTTCCTCGAGGTTGGCAAGGGGGCGGAATTGCTCCGGCATTACCCTGCCCTAAGCGGGCGGCTTTCCAACCCGGCACGCGGCGGCTTTGATACCAGTACGGCGGGTGCGCCGGAAATGGCCTTCAACCACGACACGCCGCCAACCGTAACCTCAAATGTGATCGGCTCGGGTTTGGAGGCATTCGGTTCTTCCATTGTGACGATCAGCCTTCGGCCTTGAATTTTTTGCCGATAGGTGTTGTAAGCGTGCCTAGCCTGAATATGGGGAGGCTGATCCGCCTCATACATATCTTTGCTGTCTGGAATTGGATTGCTGGAGCTAACAAGATAGGCATCCTTCTTTCCGTATAGCAGCAACTCCTTGACCAATGGCTTGGGTTCAGTTTCCTTGTCGCCCTTTTCGTCGCTCAGCGCAAGGTAACTACAATGGTGCGGGATGTTGAGCAGATTCCACTTAAGACGATCTTCGTTCTTGTGGTACTTCGTAATCGATACAACATCCTCAAGGACCTCCCAGGTGCTATCGCCGATTTGAAGGAAGTCGTAGTCGGAGCCGTCAGCACGCAGTCGAACGTTGAAGATCAAGGCTGCGTCATTGCGCAGATCATCCCCTTCATCGCAGTGCTTAATGAACGGAGAATGGCAGAAAAACTCAGCTCCGTCAGTTGCGAGGGAGAATCCGCCGACCAACGTTCCAGCATCAACAATAAGATGATCCCTGGCATTTTCAGATTCCCCGCGGTCCTTAAGTGCCTGGCGGAGCCATTCGTCCATCAGTCGCTTTGGTTTCGAGAATACTTTGATGCCTTTTCCTTCCAGCAGCCTATATCGCGCTTCACGACGCAAGATAGCAAACTCACTGCTCAATTTATCCCGCTCAACTTCCTCGATCAGCAAAGCCGCCGGCACCCAGAGTTCCTTGATCTTGATGCGCTCTTCGTCTTGATACTTGGCGGCATGGTCGAGATGGAAGAAATCGGTACAGCCCGAGATGTGGTCGATATCAGCATGAGTAAATGCGACGACGTCGAAGTAGTCGCGGTGAGCACCGTCCAATTCCTCCTTCAGGCGCTTTTTCAAGTCGATGCGAGGATCGTCATCATCTTCAGCGACGCGCAGATGACAGAAATCGAACAAGATTCGTCGCCCAGCGGCCAAGGCAATCTGACAGGTGTCTCCGTTGCCGACGGGGTAAAACGTAATCTTGTGCGTTTGAGCCATGGCTATACCTTTCACTTATGAAATGGTGGTATTGGATGGTTAGCACTCTCCACCAGCGAGTGCTAATTCGAAGGCTATCACAAAAACCTTCCGCATTTCAATGTTACTTATTATATTTAATTACAATATGTTATGTGTAATGTGAGCATCTATGTCTGGTGCTCCCCTATTTGTCCGGATTCCGCTTATGTCCAAACGTGGCCCCAACGCAAGCGCCAAGTAACGCACCAACAGGCCCCGCCATCGCCCCCCCAACCATCGCCCCTAGCGTCCCGCCAGCAAGAGCGTTTCCAGTTTTGGCCTTCCTACGTTTTTCAAGTGAAAGCGGCGCGCGACTCTTTCCATTCTTGGCCCGCACCGATGTGGTACTTGAGACTCCTTTGGATCGATTGCAGCTTATACACGCCGGGTAGAGGTTGTTAAGGCGATCGCTACCTCCTTTTGCCTGGGGATTTGAATGCTCAACTTCCCATGCCGCACGCGTACCTAGCTGGCCGTAATTCTTGAAAGCCAGTTTCTTATGGCAAATATGGCAGTAGCCAGACGTGCGCTCATAGATTCGATTAAGTTCTTCTTCGTTAAATGCCATATTACGCTGCTGGTAACTGGGCCTGTTGAGCCATAGTGAGTAGTCTGCCACACTGCAGGCTCACCGGATGAGCTTGGCTTTGGGGAAACTATATGAGTATGAATGAGCGCATATACATAATTGACCAGATGTTGACGGAGCGCCGTATGGTGACAATCGCTCAGTTGCTGGATAGGCTAGAAATCTCCCCTGCCACTCTCAAGAGAGACCTAGCAGTAATGCGCGATCGAATGCAAGCCCCCATCATTTTTGACAAGGAATTGGGCGGGTATCGGTATGAAAAGAATGATCGCGCTCCTCAATTTGAACTTCCGGGCCTCTGGTTCTCAGCTGAAGAGATTCATGCCCTACTCACAATGCATCACCTGCTTTCCAGTCTAGACACAGGCGGCCTGTTGGGGGCTCATATCAAACCCTTGTTATCACGCCTTACTGCTCTGCTTAGCGCTGCCGACAATCCGGTAGATGAAATCCAAAAGCGGGTTCGGATCGAGATGATGAACGTGCGACATGTTCGGCTGGAGCATTTTGAGACCGTTGGCTCTGCCCTACTAAATCGTAAAAGGCTCTACATCGACTATTACGCGCGAGGATCGAACCAGACCTCCCAACGAGAAGTTTCCCCCCAGCGTCTAATTAATTATCGTGGGAATTGGTATCTGGATGCATGGTGTCACCTGCGAAATGATCTCCGTAGCTTTTCCATAGATGCTATTCGCCGTGTCGAGTTGTTGGAAAAGAAAGCTAAGAATGTCGCCGACAAACAACTGGATATTGTATTGGGCTCCGGCTATGGAATATTTTCAGGAAAGAATGTGCAATGGGCTACCCTGCTCTTCTCGCCCGAGTATGCGCGCTGGGTATCAAATGAACTTTGGCATCCTAAACAACAAGGACGAGTATTGGATAATGGCAGCTACGAACTCAAGATACCCTACAGCAATGATACCGAGCTAGCGATGGACATCCTGCGATATGGTGCCGGTGTAAAAGTTACCGCTCCGACGAGTCTAGCGGAACGGATTTCACATGAAATCGAATCAATGCAACAAGTCTATCTGCATAACTAACAGCTTACTTGTATTAATGCCTATGTATGGTGACATACGGAATACTATGGCAGCTAAGTGCAGCGCTCTTAACGTCGGCTTAGTTGAGAATTGCAGACACACCTGCGGATCGTCCGAGTTTCCGCATTGGCCGAGAATGAGACGGCGGCGTTGGCGGAGATGGACGGTCCAAATGCAGCCAACGGTAAATGCCGAGAGAGTAGTTGCAGTGAACGATTAAAATGCGACGCACTGAACCAGCATAGGCGAAAAAAGGCAGAGTCTAACTCTGCCTTCGAGAAAAAACTCTAATTACTTTGATGTAGATTCTTCAGCCTTCTTTTTTTCTTTGCGTGCTTCATGTTTCTTCTTTGACTTGCTATCGGCCTTGGCTTCAGGAGCCTTTTCCGCGGTCTTCTCATCAGAAGCGGCTACGCATTTTCCACCTTTATGATGTGGTCCAGTTCCGCCAACCGGGTGCGTTCCCTTCGGGCATGCAAATGCTGTTGCGGATGCCAAGCTGAAGACTAACGCCAATGCAATGCTACTTGCTCTCATAATATTCCTTATTGGAACAGCATCGTACGCTGCTGTCTGCGCTGCTACTGAGTACGGTCAGTAGTCTCGATGGTGGTTTGAAGTAGTTTTTACTGAATTGGTCAAATAGTGTGCTGGGTAGGAGAAGATCCCCCGCAAGGACCTTGAACAAACAGCCCCTTTGGGAGAGTCTCTGGTTTACCAAGACAAGAGACCCTCAAAGTGTGCCACGCCCTCCTGCAAGATTCCAGATTTTTTCGTTTACTGCTGCAAATTGATATCGAACTGGCTGCGCAATCGCGAGCTGGTGGATGTCGGTGTGGCGGCGTTCTCCATTGCGCCAACTATCCCCGCAAGCCCCGTGCTTGCCTGAACGAGATTCGAACCGACTTTGAATCACGATTCAGTTTCTGTTGTAACCAGTGTCGCAAACGTACAACGTCGATGTCGGTGCGCTTCCTTGGCCGCCGTGTATATCTGGGATTGGCGGTGGTATTGATGTCGGCAGGCCGAGTGGAGGCGACTTCAGCGGTGGCAACGCTTGGCGAGACATTGGATGTGCCTGCGCGCACTATTCAACGCTGGCGCGGTTGGTGGACTGAGCAGTTTCCGCTGACGCAATTCTGGCAGGCCACCTGCGCCCGCTTCATGCCTCCGGTTGCTTTGAACCAGCTTCCCGCCAGTCTGGTCGACCGCTTTGCAGGCTCAGCGGCAGAACCATTAATGCGGCTCCTGGTCTTCCTTTCCCCTTTGACAGTCGGGCATCCGGTCACGCTGAACGAGGGGTGCTAAGCACACGCAGAAGTTGTCGATAGCCAATCTCCCTGAGGGTTTGTAACCTTCATTCCCATAAGCGATGCCGTCGGCACTGCACACCGGGAGACCCTTTTGAACACACCAACCGATCCGCAGAAACGTGACCGTTGGGCACGCCTGCGCTTCGCGATCATTGGTCCTTTGCTGGCCGCCCCTCCCGCACCAAAGGAGTTATATGCCGCACTACAAGTGCTTGCCGCCAAGTCGTGGCGCCATCCCGTGACCGGTCTGGATATCTGTTTCGCGGCCTCTACTATGGAGCGTTGGTATTACACCGCACGGCGTGCCAACGATCCGGTGGCGGCACTCAAGGATCGTCTGCGGGGTGATGTCAGTCGCTTTCCAAGCCTGACACCGCCAGTCATTGAGATGCTTACACTCCAGTATCGCGAACACCCGGGCTGGACAATGCAGTTGCATTTCGACAATCTGCGCGCCGCGTTCAAAGGGAGCGACACCACGATTGCTTCCTACCCGACGATCCGGCGTTATCTCAAGGCACAGGGTATGTTCCGCCAGGCACAGCCCAAACGCGCTACCGCGGGTGCACTTGCCGCGCGCGACCGGCTGGAACGGCTTGAAGTGCGCAGTTTCGAGGTCGACCATGTGTGCGCCCTGTGGCACCTCGACTTCCATCATGGATCACGCAAGGTGCTCACGCGCCAGGGAGCCTGGGTGACGCCGATGCTGCTGGGCGTGATCGATGATCGCTCGCGTTTGGTCTGTCATCTGCAGTGGTATCTCGACGAAACCGCCGAGAGCCTGATCCATGCACTGTGCCAGGCATTCATGAAGCGTGGTCTGCCACGCGCCCTGATGACCGATAACGGCGCCGCCATGTTGGCCGAAGAGACCACTGTTGGTCTCTTCAAATTAGGCGTGTTGCACCAGACCACACTCCCTTATTCACCTTATCAAAACGCGAAACAGGAATCGCTCTGGGGGCGCGTCGAAGGACGCCTGATGGCCATGCTCGAAGGCGAAGCAACCTTGACCTTGGATGCGCTCAATCTGGCTACCCAGGCGTGGGTCGAGCAGGAATATCACCGAACACGCCACTCGGAAATCGACGCCACGCCGCTGGCCCACTACCTCGCAGGTCCCAACGTGGCGCGTCCATGTCCTTCGAGCACCACGCTCACTGCCAGTTTCCGCATCGAAGTGAAGCGTAAACAACGACGTTCCGACGGCACCGTGAGTCTGAATGGGGCACGCTTCGAGATACCGTCGCGCTACCGCCACTTCGAACATATCCATCTCCAATATGCCCGATGGGATCTGTCCCGGGTCGATATGGTCGATCCGCGCACCGGCGCCATCCTGTGCCAAGTCAAACCGCTCGACAAGTCAGCCAATGCCAACGGCCAGCGTAAACGTCTCGCGCAGGCTATGACCGATCTGTCGCCACTGCCGCCCACTGGCATGTCGGCGCTGATGATTGAACTGCTGGCCGACTATGCCGCCACCGGCGTGCCACCTGCCTATCTACCCACGACCGATAAGGAATCCGCATGAACCAGAAATTACTCGCCCTCTATGGCCTGAAATGGAATCCCTTCTCGCCGGAACTGCCGACGGAGGCGATTTACGTGCCACCGAAGCTCGAGAACTTCTGTTGGCGCATCGAACATGCACAGATCCGGGAGGGCGGCTTCGCCATGATCCACGGCGATCCGGGCAGCGGCAAGAGTATCGTGTTGCGCTTGCTGGCAGAACGGCTTAAAAAGCTGCCCGACATTACGGTCGGTTCCATCAATCATCCGCAAAGCAATCTGGCGGACTTCTATCGCGAGTTGGGCGACATCTTTGCAGTGCCACTCAAGCCAAGCAATCGTTGGGGCGGGTTCAAGGCATTGCGCGAGCGTTGGTTGAATCATCTCGAATCAAGCCGTTGCCGACCGGTTCTGCTCATCGATGAGGCGCAGGAGATGACGCCGCAGGTGCTCTCCGAGTTGCGTCTGTTGGCCAGTGCCCGTTTCGATTCCCAGCCGCTGCTGTGCATCGTCATCGCCGGCGACGCACGGCTTATCGAGAAGCTGCGCCGCGAAGAGCTCATCCCGTTGGGGAGTCGTATCCGCACCCGGCTTGCCACCGAGTTTGCCAGCCGCGATGAGCTGTTGGCCTGCCTCGATCATTTGCTCGCGGGTGCCGGTAATGCCAGCCTGATGACGCCGCAATTGCGCCACACCCTGTGCGATCACGCCGCTGGCAATTACCGCATCCTGACCACGCTGGCTGCCGAACTGCTCGCCGCTGCGGCACAACGCGACTTGCCAGTGCTCGACGAGAAGCTCTACCTGGATGTGTTTGCGCAACCCAATCGGCCTGCCCAGCGCAGCAAAACTGCTGGCCGCTGATCAATCAATGAGGAAACCTATGTGCTCCGATCCCGGCTATCAATGCATTCCACTGCGACCGCTCTCCGACGAGGCCGTAGTGGAAATCCTCGACTTCCTGCAGGTCTTCATGACGGACTTCGAAATTCGGTATGGCGACCAGATTCGTCGCTACTACGATGATCGTTCCCGTCACAATATAGTTCGGAGCAATCCCAGTGTGGCTAACGATGATCCCCCATTCTGATCATCGGCATCACTCAATGACAAACAGCATCAGTAAAAAACTGACGCCGTTTTGCTTTGAATTCTTTGCCGTCACAACCATCACCGAGCATGAACATCAGGCCATCAAATTAACTGACCACACTCACTACATGTAATTAGCATGGGTAGTTTAGCTGACGGGTGAATTGATGTGAAGAATGAATAGGCTATAAAAATAAGTCGTCACTCAATGCCTCTCTTGGTCAACTCCCATCACTACGCTACCCAGAACCCCGACCAGAATCTCCATACCATCGGCAAGCAGCTTAATCTGTTCGTTGTTGGGATTGGCCATGCCAATCATCGCCAATGTCTCATCAAGCGGCAATTCTCCGTACCTCAATTGATAATGGGCCACATTGAGTGCCAGCAACCTAGCGGTCTCAGCAATGTCGTCCTTGCTTGATTTTTCGATGAGCTGATCTGCCAAATTGTAGTATTGTTTGAACGTTGAAATGTCTGTCATGAGAACGCTCCTATGAAGTTGAATCTTACTAGTCCCACAACGCTGCTGCTGCATATTTTCATCTTAGTCGTCATTACCACGACCCAAGTACTAGCCGCAGACCTGCCCATTCGATCCCTTACCCCAGGGGCGATCGATCCAAGGATTACGGAAGAAAACATCCAATCAACAGTCTGCATCAAGGGTTATACGAAGAGAGTGCGACCACCCGCACACTATACGAACAAGCTGAAGAAGCGGCAGATCCGAGAGTATGGATACAGTGACACGAACCCAAAACATTATGAAGAGGATCATTTGATCCCGTTGAGTATCGGTGGTAATCCGACCGCCCCAGAAAATCTATGGCCTGAGCCACGCCAAAGCGAGTGGAACGCGGCGCGAAAAGATGACCTAGAGTTCACGCTGTATAAAATGGTGTGTCATAACAAGGTCGGTCTTAAACAGGCTCAATATGAGATCGCGTCAGATTGGATTGCTGCCTATAAAAAATATGTGCCTGTCGGAAAGGGGAGGCGACATGGGCGGCGTTTCGGACAAGCTGATTGAGACTGATTGCGCGATACAAATGTTGACGCCTAAGGTGCGATCCGAACAGTAACTCCACTGTATATAGGCCAAATGGCATATATGGAGTGCCATGCGAATCTGCTAGGATTGGTTTGAGCGAACTTAATTGGTGGCAGCTATGGCAAGGCGCAGAAGCAGAAGGGATGATGTAAACATTGTTGCCGTCTTACTGAATGCTCCTTGGCAGATTAGCGCAGTACTGGCAGCAGTAACATTTGGTTTAATGAGATGGGTTATTCCATCTCAATTGACTACACCCGCTTTGGCTGGACTAGGCAAGATGGCTTCTGGTCTTGCACCTGTAGTTTCAGTATTAATCTTGCTTATCGCCGCGGCCTCGTATTTTCGGAACAAATCGTCCCCATCCTCTCCGGATTATCCAGAAGATCCTACATTTGAACGTGCAGATCCAAGTTTGGCACCCGAGATTGATTTCACCAGGTTTAGTGGCAGGCCAAATTGCGAGGTAGCTTTACCAACCGCGTGGTCGATTGAGTTATTGAGAAAACTTGAATGGCATCGATTTGAAACCCTTTGTGCGGAGTATTTTCGAACGCTTGGAAAGCGAGTTGAGACTGTTACTCATGGTGCTGATGGTGGGATTGACGCAAGAATTTATGCGCATGACTCTCAAATCCTGGAATATGCCGTTCAATGTAAAGCTTGGAACAACCCAGTAGGGGTCAAGCCTGTTCGCGAGTTATTTGGGGTGATGGCGCACGAGTCCGCGGGCAAAGGGATATTCATGACAACTAGCACCTTCACCGACGATGCAATGAAGTTTGCTTCCGAACACAGTGACAAGGTTTTTCTGGTAGACGGTCCGCGCTTTATTAAGATGATCGAATTGCTGCCGGCTGAGAAAAAGGCAAAACTCCTGACCTTTGCGACTGAGGGTGATTACACCACACCAACATGTGCATCTTGTGGCATCAAGATGGTCTGGTGTAGCAAAGGGGATTTTTGGGGATGCAAGAACTATCCCAAATGTAAGTCAACATTACGAGTCGCGAACATCTGATTTCAGAAGTTTGGTATTGATGAACTTGTATGTTGCCTGTTTGCCCCGCACTCAATTCTGGCGACGATCTGGAAGTGATAAGTGGGTGGCAAGCAATTGGCATACAACATACGCTGGGATTTGCTTAATCGAGTGAATGAAGCCGGCCGAGCGGGCATACGAAGTTGCCGGTGCAGCGCACCAGCTAGCTATTTCCTTGGCCAAACATTGGTGACATTGAAGTCACTCACGACTTGAAGCATTGGCCGAGCCCTGTAGTAGTTCGTTGACGAAATCTTCTGAGAATTCCACGTCGCAAATTTGACGACTTTTGTAAATCGCAAGAACTGCTCGAAACGGAGGCTCTATTTAGAACTTTCCGTATAAGAGCCCAAATATGGAATGTTTTCGCGCCGCATCATCGATGGGATTCGACCAAACCAGTATTTTGCAACAAGCATGAAACCTAATTCGTGGGTGACTTAGTGTGGAAAATCACCACGCTCTTGCCAACTTCAACAGAATCCACAACAATCGAACACTGCAATTCAACCATAACAATAAGGAGCATCACAAATGAACCGTCAAGAATTAATCGAAGCTTTGGCGACCAAGACCGGCAATACAAGGGCAGATACTGACCGCACCATTGCGGCTTTGCTTGAAATTGTTACTGCTACTCTAAAAAAGGGTGACAATGTCGCTTTGGTTGGTTTTGGCTCTTTTGAAGTTCGCAAACGCGCAGCTCGTAATGGTCGCAATCCTGCCACGGGAGAAGCGATCAAGATCAAGGCGTCCAAGGTTCCTGCTTTCAAGGCGGGTGCGGCACTGAAATCGGCTGTTAACGGAGGCAAATAGTTACCACAACGCAGATCGGGGAACAAAACTCGGTCTGCTTGTTACCTCATGAACGACATACTCCAGTATCTGAAAATTCACGGTGAACGACTTGATACTGAGATTGCGCAGGCCGTTGGAATCTCGTTGGGTGACGTAAGAAAACAAATCACTGACCTTACCGCCAAAGGTGAGGTGATGTCCTGCCAAACAACCAAGTTTATAAAAGGCAAGCAGATCGAAGGAATGAGTTGCCGAATATCCGGATTCGTTCCCCCCAGCGCACCTGGCAGAAAACCAAAAGTACAGTTGAAGTTGTCTTAGAGTCCCCAAAAGGTTACAGGTTTTAGCACACAGAAAGTTCGACGGCAGCGGGAATTGATCAACATGAACATCTCTGTCGGTATCATATGATTTTGGGCTGTCAAACTTCAATATTTGCTGCATTCTACTTTGCAAGTTCAGACATCCAATGGGCGTATGGTGCATTCCAGACGTGGACAAGGAATTGTGTGAGCCGGCGGGTAACAAATAACCACGTTTACAGCCCTGTCCGTAGGAATCTGATTATTTCAACAATCGTGTTCTCCATTGCTGCCAAATACCTTCACAGTCATTTCCATCATCGTGGTTTCCGGAGGGAAAGAAACGAGACTTGTAGGTACTCGGACGGGCCTCATTGCTATCTTGGGGAGCAGGACGCGCTGCAGATTGGACACGTGAAAAAATAGTTAGAGAGTAACTTGCAGCACGAACTTCAGTTGAGGCATCACAATTGGCAAAAAGCGTCGACCAAATTCACTGGTGACCAGATGTCAGGATTTGCAATCACGCATTCGAGGTCGTAAAGTTATTAAAACGATAAAATACTTAATAATGGAGGAAAAGCAAAATGGCAAACGTCGCATCTGTACTAAAAGAAGAAATTATCCGACTGGCGCGCAAAGAGCTTCGAAGCGAGACGGAGAAGCTTAAGAAAGCATCGGCGCAATACCGATCTGAAATCGCCGCCTTGAAACGGCAGTCAGCGGCATTAGAGCAACAGGTGTCTCGTCTCGAAAAAAGCGCCACGAAGAACATTGAGGTCAAGAGCAGCCCGGAAGAGGCGACTAAAGCAAGATTTACTTCCAAAGGTTTTAAAACTCTAAGAAAGAGACTTGGGCTAACGGCTGAGGTAATAGCCGCTCTGCTAGGAGTATCGGCACAAACGATATATAACTGGGAAGCAGGAAATTCTAGCCCTAGAGCACAGCAAATGGTCAGGATAGTCATGCTGAGAGGGATGGGCAAAAGAGAAGTCGAAGCCATATTGCAGGATATGGGCATTTAAGAGATCAAACGTATCAAGGCCAAAAGACATATTGTTTTGAACTTCCTGGCCAAATAGCCTCCGGGCAGTTCTATCTATTTCGATTCCTTGACGGGAGAATCATATGCACAAAGGTACGTTAAAGTAATTTATTCGTTGAACGACCGTTGTTCTCGATACTCCCGCGGTCGACATTTGTATCAACGGTAGATTATCGTGATGAGTCTGGTGCTCGCATTGAAACAAGTGAGCTTTAAAGTATTTAGAATACTTGACACTTTTACTTGATATTCCGTTTAAATATTGGCACGATAGAACTACGAACTTAGTTATTACAATCTCGACCTTGTCAAAATGCCTCGACCATGAAGCTCTACGAACGCAATAAGTTCTTGTATAAAGATTTCGGTGCAACGGAAATGGGGTCCGTCGAGGTTAATATATTCAAAATATTATGCTATTAACTGATCAAGTTATTTGGCGCTATCGCGATGGTAAAGTCATCGCCTGCGTTGAGAAGAATAAGGTTTTGCAAGAGAACCTTGTTGAGATACAACAAGTTTGTCAGGACGCGCTTGAAGATGCCGTACTCATGGGATGTGATGAACAGCAGTTTCGCCAAGTATTGGCTCAATTGATTGAGCAACTCAATAATCCCTATTTAGCACAGGAATAGAGTATTTCTTCAACTACGTTATCATTTTTAGAACCTGCGAAAACTAGTGCGGACGTAATGTGTATTCGCCACGTGCACCGACAGGATAATCTGAAACAAAAAAACGGCCACCCTAGGGTGGCCGTTCCGTATTGCACCTGAATATCCGGATAACTACACCGGAAATACTTTTTAGAACTTCTGGTTCAGGCCAACTGCCAGCATGGACGAGCTGCCGCCGCCAGTGGTCCAACCTGCTGCAGAGCTTCCAGCCAGCGTGTCGTTAATCACGCTATAAGAAGCAGTGTGGCCTTCCCCCGAAAAATAGTCTTCCAAGAGTGGCGTAATATTAACGTTACTTTTGAAAGGAAAGAAGATGAAGACTATACCGAAGCGGGAATACACACCCGAATTTAGGGAGTTGGCAGTCAAACGTGTCCAGGCAGG
>DAIDAG010000020.1 GCA_027310725.1 Sideroxydans sp.
TGGCTTCGCCGCCAAATTTCTTCGACAGCACCATGGTGATCGCCGCTGTCAGGGTGGTCTTGCCGTGGTCAACGTGTCCAATCGTGCCTACGTTTACGTGCGGCTTCGTTCGTTCAAATTTGCTCTTTGCCATGATTTATCTCTCCGACTAGTCAGTGTTATTTCTTGGTGTTCATTACTGCTTCAGCGACACTCTTGGGTGCTTCAGTATAGTGCTTGAATTCCATGGTGTAAGTCGCACGACCCTGGGTTGCGGAACGCAACGCAGTCGAATAACCGAACATCTCGGACAACGGAACTTCCGCCTTGACACTCTTGCTGCCGCCAGCCATGTCATCCATGCCTTGCACCATGCCGCGACGAGAAGACAAATCACCCATCACCGTACCCGTGTAATCTTCCGGCGTTTCCACTTCCACCGACATCATCGGCTCCAGCAGCACCGGGCTCGCCTTGCGCATACCGTCCTTGAACGCCATAGATGCAGCCATCTTGAACGCATTTTCGTTGGAGTCCACGTCGTGGTAGGAACCGTCGAACAGCGTAACCTTGACATCCACTACCGGGAATCCCGCCAGCACACCATTTGGCAAGGATTCGCGCAAACCCTTTTCCACTGCAGGAATAAATTCGCGAGGAACGGTACCGCCCTTGATCGCATCGACGAACTCAAAGCCCTTGCCTGTTTCGTTCGGCTCCATCTTGATCCACACGTGACCATATTGACCGCGACCACCGGTCTGCTTGGCGTACTTGCCTTCGACTTCGACCGACTTGCGAATCGCCTCGCGGTAGGCAACCTGAGGCGCACCCACGTTCGCTTCAACGCCGAATTCGCGCTTCATGCGGTCAACCAGAATCTCCAGGTGCAACTCACCCATACCGGACATGATGGTCTGGCCGGACTCTTCGTCGGTGCGCACACGGAACGAAGGATCTTCTGCCGCCAAACGTCCCAGCGCAATGCCCATCTTTTCCTGGTCGACCTTGGTCTTCGGCTCCACAGCCACATGAATCACCGGCTCCGGGAATATCATGCGCTCAAGGATGATCGGCTTGTTTGGATCACACAGCGATTCGCCGGTGGTCACATCTTTCAAACCGATACAAGCGGCAATATCTCCCGCCAGAATTTCGTCAACTTCTTGCCGCTCGTTTGCGTGCATCTGCACGATACGGCCGATACGCTCTTTCTTGCCGCGAATCGGGTTGTAAACCGTGTCACCTTTTTTCAGTACACCGGAATAAACGCGCACGAAAGTCAACTGACCAACAAACGGGTCCGTCATCAGCTTGAATGCCAACGCAGAGAAGCTTTCGCTGTCATCAGCCTTGCGGGATGTCGGAGTGCCTTCTTCGGTTTCACCGGTGACATCCGGAATATCGACCGGCGACGGCAAGAACATGATCACCGCATCCAGCATACGCTGCACACCCTTATTCTTGAACGCAGAGCCGCACAACATCGGCTGAATTTCACAGGCAATGGTACGAGTACGAATACCAAGAATGATTTGCTCTTCGGTCAGTTCGCCATTTTCGAGATACTGATTCATCAGCTCCTCGGACGCTTCGGCAGCCGTTTCGACCATTTTTGCGCGCCACTCATTGGCAGTCGCCACCAGATCAGCCGGAATCTCCTGGTACTCAAACTTCATACCTTGAGAAGCTTCATCCCAGATGATAGCTCGCATCTTGATCAGATCAACAACACCGGTAAACCCTTCTTCCGCACCGATAGGAATCACAATCGGAATAGGGGTGGCCTTCAGGCGGGTTTCCATTTGCGTAACCACCTTGAAGAAGTTCGCCCCGGTACGGTCCATCTTGTTGACAAAGGCCAGACGTGGCACTTTGTACTTGGTCGCCTGAC
Source organism: Sideroxydans sp. (assembly GCA_027310725.1). Taxonomy (GTDB): domain Bacteria; phylum Pseudomonadota; class Gammaproteobacteria; order Burkholderiales; family Gallionellaceae; genus Sideroxyarcus. Next base: position 1,874 of record DAIDAG010000020.1, read on the forward strand.
GCCAAACAGTTTCAGACTGAGGCTGCACACCGCCCACAGCGCAGTACACCATGCAGGCGCCATCCAGCACACGCATGGAACGCTCCACCTCAATTGTGAAGTCCACGTGCCCCGGAGTATCAATGATGTTGAAACGATGCTGCGGATAGGAATTATCCATACCCTTCCAGAAACAGGTCGTCGCCGCAGAAGTAATGGTGATACCACGCTCCTGCTCCTGCTCCATCCAGTCCATCGTGGCCGCACCATCGTGCACCTCACCGATCTTGTGGCTCACACCCGTATAGAACAGGATGCGCTCGGTGGTCGTTGTCTTACCGGCATCAATGTGCGCACTGATGCCGATGTTGCGATAGAGTTCGATTGGTGTTTTGCGTGCCACGATAAATTACCTAGCTTAATGTACTTATTAGAAACGGAAATGCGAGAACGCTTTGTTGGCATCAGCCATACGATGAACTTCTTCGCGCTTCTTGACCGCACCGCCGCGACCTTCCGCAGCATCGATCAACTCGCCAGCCAAGCGCATACCCATGGACTTTTCGCCGCGCTTGCGGGCAAACTCCTTCAGCCAGCGCATCGCCAGCGCCATGCGGCGCGACGGACGCACCTCAACAGGAACCTGATAGTTGGCACCGCCGACACGGCGGCTCTTTACTTCGACCTGAGGCTTGGCATTGGAGATCGCCTGATTGAACACCTCGATCGGATCCTTGCCGCTCTTCTTCGCGACTTGCTCCAACGCACCGTACAAAATGCGCTCCGCAACCGACTTCTTGCCGGCGGTCATCAATACGTTAACGAACTTGGAAAGATCCTGATTGCCGTACTTTGGATCCGGCAGGACTTCGCGTTTGGGGACTTCTCTACGTCTTGGCATATCAATACCTCAGTTATATCTGTCTGACTTCTGAATTACGCTTTTTTCGGGCGCTTCGCACCGTACTTGGAACGAGACTGTTTACGATCCTTCACACCCGCCGTATCCAAGCTGCCGCGCACCATGTGGTAACGCACACCAGGCAAGTCCTTCACACGACCACCGCGAATCAACACCACGCTGTGCTCTTGCAGATTGTGGCCTTCGCCGCCGATGTAGGAGATGACCTCGAAGCCGTTGGTCAATCGCACCTTGGCTACTTTACGCAGCGCCGAGTTCGGCTTCTTCGGAGTCGTGGTGTAAACGCGCGTGCAAACACCGCGTTTCTGAGGGCTTCCCGCGAGGGCAGGAACCTTGCTTTTGGTCACTTCCGCCGTACGGCCCGTGCGCACTAACTGGTTGATGGTTGGCATTGTTTATTTCCGCTTCCTGAAAACTGTTTAAAAACTAATAGTTAAACCCAAAATACCACTCTGGAACTGCATCTGCGCCGACTTGCACTGAAATGCGCGGACTAAAAAGACCGCGCATTCTATTGACGAAGCCCTTGCCTGTCAAGCAACTAGACGCCCTCCTGAGCCTCCGCAGCCGCTGCGACCTCGGCCAAACCGGCACCCTCGGCGATATCCAGCCCCAAGCGCTGCTTGCGTCGCAGTACGTGATAGGCCAAGCCCGTGCCTGCAGGGATGAGGCGGCCCACAATGACGTTCTCTTTGAGTCCGCGCAGGTCGTCCTTCTTGCCCATGATCGCCGCTTCGGTCAGCACGCGCGTCGTTTCCTGGAAGGAAGCGGCGGAGATGAACGAATCGGTGGACAACGATGCCTTGGTGATACCCAGCAGCATATGCTGGAAAGTGGCTGGCTCTTTGCCTGCCGCCACCACCCGCTCGTTCTCCTGCAGCATCTCGGCACGCTCCACCTGCTCTTTCGGAATGAAGGTGGTATCACCCTCATCGACGATGGCGATACGACGCAACATCTGACGCACGATCACTTCGATATGCTTGTCGTTGATCTTCACGCCCTGCAAGCGGTAAACATCCTGCACTTCGTCAGTGATGTACTGTGCCAGCGCTTCGATACCCAGCAAACGCAGGATGTCGTGCGGATCGGCCGGGCCGTCCACAATCATTTCGCCTTGGTTCACCACTTGCCCATCGTGCACCAGCACATGCTTGTCCTTGGTGATCAGGAATTCATGTGCCTCGCCGGTAACATCCGTGATGACCAGGCGCTGTTTGCCCTTGGTTTCCTTGCCGAAAGAAGCCGTACCGGTGACTTCCGCCAACATGCCCGCATCTTTCGGCGAACGCGCTTCGAACAATTCGGCCACGCGTGGCAGACCACCGGTAATATCGCGAGTCTTCGAACTTTCCTGCGGAATGCGCGCCAATACGTCGCCGACACCCACATGTTGCCCGTCTTCCACAGTAATAATCGAACCAACCTGGAAGGTCACCGAGATAGGCGTATCCGTTCCGGCGATCTTGATCTCGTGTCCGGCGTCATCCAGCAGACGCACCAACGGACGAACGCCCTTGCCGGTGGTGGATCGCTTCGGATCGATAACCACCAATGTGGACAGACCGGTCACTTCGTCGATCTGCTTGGCGACGGTGGCACCCTCTTCCACATTTTCGAAACGCACGCGGCCAGCGTATTCGGTAATGATCGGACGGGTGTGCGGATCCCATGTCGCAAGGATCTCACCTGCGCGCACGGTCTTGCCTTCACGCTCGGTCAGGCTGGCACCGTAAGGCACCTTGTGACGCTCGCGCTCGCGACCGTGGTCGTCCGTCACCATCACTTCACCGGAACGCGCCACGACCACCAGTTCCCCGCGCGCGGTAGTCACGGTACGCATGTTCGGGCTGTACTTGATGACACCGTTCGACTTGCTCTCGACCTGGCTTGCCACCACGGTACGCGATGCCGCGCCGCCAATGTGGAAAGTACGCATGGTCAGCTGGGTACCCGGTTCGCCGATGGACTGCGCGGCGATCACTCCAACTGCTTCGCCCACGTTCACCAGGCCGCCACGGCCCAGATCGCGTCCGTAACACTTCGCACACAGACCGTAACGAGTGTCACAGGTCAGCGGAGTACGTACGCGCACTTCGTCTACACCCAGGGACTCGATATGTTCCACTTTGTCTTCGTCAAGCAGGGTCCCTGCTTCGTACATGGTTTCGCTGGTTTCGGGATTGACCACATCAGCCGCCACCACGCGACCGAGGATACGCTCACGCAGCGCCTCGATCACCTCACCGCCTTCGACCAGAGCCTTCATCGAACGACCGTTGCTGGTGCCGCAATCGTTCTCGGTAATGACCAGATCCTGTGTCACATCCACCAGACGGCGTGTCAGGTAGCCGGAGTTCGCTGTCTTCAACGCCGTATCCGCCAAGCCCTTACGTGCACCGTGCGTGGAGATGAAGTACTGCAACATGTTCAGGCCTTCGCGGAAGTTCGCAGTGATCGGCGTTTCGATGATGGAGCCGTCCGGTTTTGCCATCAGGCCGCGCATACCGGACAACTGACGGATCTGCGCCGCAGAGCCGCGCGCACCGGAGTCGGCCATCATGTAGATGGAATTGAACGACTCCTGTGTAACTGCTTTGCCCTTCTTGTCGAAAAGCGCCTCGCCGGTCAGCAGATCGCGCACCGGCTCGACACCGAGTTGATCCATCATCGCCTTGGCAACCTGGTCGCCGGTACGGCCCCAGATGTCCACCACCTTGTTGTAACGCTCGCCCTGAGTCACCAGACCGGAGGTGTACTGGGTCTGTATCTCGTGCACTTCTTTTTCTGCAGCGGCGATCAGTTCGTTCTTCTGTTGCGGCACCAGCATGTCGTCCACGCAGATCGAGATACCGGCGCGGGTCGCATAAGCAAAGCCGGTGTACATCAACTGGTCGGCCATGATCACCGTGTCGCGCAGACCGCAACGGCGGAAGCTGGTGTTGATCAGACGCGAAATCTCTTTCTTCTTAAGCGTTTTATTGACGGCGCTGAACGGCAGGTTCGTCGGCAGAATTTCGGACAGGATGGAACGACCAACAGTCGTTTCGTAACGTGTACGCTTTTCTTCCTTCTCGCCCGCTTCGTTGATAAACGATTCCTTGATGCGCACCAATACCTTGGCTTGCAGATCGACTTGACCGGACCGATAGGCGCGCAACACTTCGGATACATCGGCGAACATCGAGCCTTCGCCCAATGCGCCAATCTTTTCGCGTGTCATGTAGTACAGCCCCAGCACGATATCCTGCGACGGCACGATGATCGGCTCGCCGTTGGCGGGCGACAACACGTTGTTCGAGGCCAGCATCAGGGTGCGCGCTTCCATCTGCGCTTCCAGCGACAGCGGAACGTGCACGGCCATTTGGTCACCGTCGAAGTCGGCGTTGAATGCCGAGCAGACCAGCGGATGCAACTGGATGGCCTTGCCTTCGATCAGGATAGGTTCGAATGCCTGAATACCCAAACGGTGCAGCGTCGGCGCACGGTTTAGCATTACCGGGTGTTCGTGGATGACTTCTTCCAGGATGTCCCACACGATAGGCTCTTCAGCCTCGACCATGCGCTTGCCGGCCTTGATCGTGGTCGCCAGACCCATCTTTTCCAGACGTTCGAAGATGAATGGCTTGAACAGTTCCAGCGCCATCTTTTTCGGCAGACCGCATTGATGCAGTTTCAGCTGCGGGCCCACCACGATCACGGAACGGCCGGAGTAATCCACGCGCTTGCCGAGCAAGTTCTGACGGAAACGACCGCCCTTACCCTTGATCATATCGGCCAGCGACTTCAGCGGACGCTTGTTGGCGCCGGTCATGGCCTTGCCGCGACGGCCGTTGTCCAGCAGCGAATCCACGGACTCCTGCAGCATGCGCTTCTCGTTGCGCACGATGATTTCCGGCGCCTTCAGTTCGAGCAAACGTTTCAGACGGTTGTTACGGTTGATCACGCGGCGATACAGATCGTTCAGGTCGGAGGTGGCAAAACGACCGCCATCCAGCGGCACCAGCGGACGCAGTTCCGGCGGCAGCACCGGCAACACTTCCATCACCATCCATTCCGGCTTGATACCGGACTGCATAAACGCTTCCAGCACCTTCAGGCGCTTGGCGTATTTCTTGATCTTGGTTTCGGAACTGGTCGCTTCCAGTTCGGCGCGCAACTTCTCGATCTCGGCTGGCACGTCCAGCGCACGCAGCAGGGCGCGAACACCTTCTGCACCCATCACCGCTTGAAATTCGTCGCCGTACTCTTCCAGCTTGGCCAGATAGTCGTCTTCCGACAGCAGCTGGGCGCGATTCAACGGTGTCATGCCCGGCTCGGTCACGACATAGGCTTCAAAGTACAACACGCGCTCAATGTCGCGCAAGGTCATGTCCAGCACCATGCCCAGACGGGACGGCAGCGATTTCAGGAACCAGATATGCGCAACCGGCGAAGCCAGCTCAATATGACCCATGCGCTCGCGGCGCACTTTGGACAAGGTAACTTCGACACCGCATTTTTCGCAGATCACGCCGCGATGCTTGAGGCGCTTGTACTTGCCGCACAGGCATTCGTAGTCTTTGACCGGCCCGAATATCTTGGCGCAGAACAGGCCATCACGCTCCGGCTTGAACGTTCGATAGTTGATGGTTTCCGGCTTTTTCACTTCGCCGTAGGACCACGAACGGATCTTTTCGGGAGAAGCCAGACCGATCTTGATCGTGTCAAACTCTTCCTTCTGTGTAACCTGCTTGAATAAATCCAGCAATGCTTTCATGTGTAACTCCTTATTAAGGATTTAGGATGCGGGATACAGGATTCAGGAAAGCACTTGGCAAATCCTGTATCCCGTATCCTGATGCCTGAATTAATGGCGTTCCAGATCGATATCGATACCCAGCGAGCGGATTTCCTTGGTGAGCACGTTGAACGACTCAGGCATGCCCGCGTCGATCTTGTGTTCGCCCTTGACGATGTTCTCGTACACCTTGGTGCGTCCGTTGACGTCATCCGACTTGACCGTGAGCATTTCCTGCAGCGTGTACGCTGCGCCGTAAGCTTCCAGCGCCCACACTTCCATCTCACCGAAACGCTGGCCACCGAACTGCGCCTTGCCGCCCAGAGGTTGCTGGGTAACCAGGCTGTACGGTCCGGTCGAACGCGCGTGCATCTTGTCGTCGACCAGGTGGTGCAGCTTCAGCACATGCATGTAACCCACTGTCACCTTGCGATCGAACGGATCACCGGTTCGTCCGTCATACAGCTGTATCTGTCCGGAGCGCGGCAGATCGGCCAGTTCCAGCAAATCCTTGATCTCTTCTTCGCTGGCACCGTCGAATACCGGCGTTGCAAACGGAACGCCAGCCCTCAGATTGCGGCACAATTCGACCACTTCTTCGTCGGTAAAGGTCGCGATCTCATCGGCTTGGTCGCCCTTGTAGATCTTGCCCAGGAACTTGCGCACCTCGGCGATCTTGGCTTGCGATTCCAACATCTGCTCGATCTTCTTGCCCAAACCCTTTGCAGCCCAACCCAAATGCACTTCCAGCACCTGACCGATGTTCATACGCGACGGAACGCCCAACGGGTTCAGCACCACTTCGACCGGTGTACCATCGGCCATGCGCGGCATATCCTCCACCGGTACGATGCGCGACACCACACCCTTGTTACCGTGGCGGCCGGCCATCTTGTCGCCGGGCTGCAAACGGCGCTTCACTGCCACATACACCTTGACCATCTTCTGCACGCCTGCTTGCAGTTCGTCGCCTTGCGTCAGCTTTTTCTTCTTCAGTTCGAATGCAGCGTCGAATTCCACACGCTTCTGCGCCAGACCTTCCTTGACCTGCTCCATCTGGATGGCCACATCATCGTCGGCGACACGGATGTCGAACCACTGATGATGCTCTACGCTGTGCAGATATTCCTTGCTCAGTTTGGTACCCTTGGCCAGCTTCTTCGGTCCTCCGTTGGCGACCTTGTTGTGCAACAGCTTTTCCAGACGGGAGAACAAGTCGGCCTCGACGATGCGCATCTGGTCGGCCAGGTCTTTCTTGTAGCGCGACAGTTCATCGTCGATGATCTGCTGTGCACGTTTGTCGCGTTGCAGACCCTCGCGGGTGAACACTTGCACGTCGATCACGGTACCGGAGATACCGGCCTTCACGCGCAGCGACGTATCCTTAACGTCGGACGCCTTCTCGCCGAAGATCGCGCGCAGCAGCTTCTCTTCCGGCGTCAGTTGCGTTTCGCCTTTCGGAGTCACTTTGCCCACCAGCACGTCGCCCACACCGACTTCCGCGCCGATGTGCACGATGCCGCACTCGTCCAGACGCGCCATCTGCGCTTCGGACAGGTTCGGGATGTCGCGGGTGATTTCTTCGGTACCCAGCTTGGTGTCGCGCGCCATCACCGTCAACTCTTCGATATGGATCGAAGTGAACCGGTCTTCCGCGACCACGCGCTCGGAGATCAGGATCGAGTCCTCGAAGTTGTAACCGTTCCAAGGCATGAACGCGATCATCATGTTCTGACCCAGCGCCAATTCGCCCATATCGGTCGAGGCACCGTCGGCCACCACGTCGCCGCGAGCGATCACATCGCCCACACGCACCAGAGGACGCTGGTTGATGTTGGTGTTCTGGTTGGAACGGGTGTACTTGGTCAGGTTGTAGATGTCCACGCCGACTTCGCCCGCGGTGGTTTCATCGTCGTTGACGCGCACCACGATACGGCCGGAATCCACGTAATCAACGCGGCCGCCGCGCCATGCCTGCACAGCCGTGCCGGAGTCGACCGCTACGGTGCGCTCTATGCCGGTACCGACCAAGGCCTTCTCGGCACGCAACACAGGAACAGCCTGGCGTTGCATGTTGGCGCCCATCAATGCACGGTTCGCGTCATCGTGTTCCAGGAACGGAATCAGCGAAGCTGCCACGGACACGACCTGTGCCGGTGCCACGTCCATGTATTCCAGTTTGTCAGGCTCGGCGAGCACGAATTCGTTGTGCTGACGTGCAGAGACGATATCGTTGGTGAAATGGCCCTTCTTGTCCAGTTCGGCGTTCGCCTGGGCGATGGTGAACTTGCCCTCTTCGATGGCGGACAGGTAGTCAACATCATCGGTAGCACGGCTCTTCACCACACGGCGATATGGTGTTTCGATGAAGCCATATTCGTTGGTGCGCGCATAGAGCGCCAGCGAGTTGATCAGGCCGATGTTCGGGCCTTCCGGCGTTTCGATCGGGCACACACGGCCGTAGTGGGTCGGGTGCACGTCGCGCACTTCGAAGCCGGCACGCTCGCGTGTCAAACCGCCAGGCCCCAGGGCGGAAATACGACGTTTGTGCGTCACTTCCGCCAGCGGGTTGGTCTGGTCCATGAACTGCGACAATTGCGACGAACCAAAGAACTCTTTCACTGCAGCCGAGATCGGCTTGGCGTTGATCAAGTCATGCGGCATCAGGTTGTCTGCTTCGGCTTGACCCAGGCGTTCCTTGACAGCGCGCTCAACGCGAGCGAGACCGGTACGGAACTGGTTTTCGGCCAATTCGCCCACGGCGCGCACGCGACGGTTGCCCAGGTGATCGATGTCGTCGATCTCGCCGCGGCCGTTGCGCAATTCGACCAGGATGCGGATCACTTCCACGATGTCTTCGTTGGACAGGATAACGGCACCGGTCAATTCTTCACGGCCGACACGACGATTGAACTTCATACGGCCCACTGCAGAGAGGTCGTAACGGTCTTCATTGAAGAACAGGCCGTTGAACAGTGCCTCTACGGCGTCTTCAGTAGGCGGCTCGCCGGGACGCATCATGCGATAGATCGCAACGCGCGCGGTCCACAGATCCGTAGTCTCATCCGTACGCAGAGTCTGGGAAATGAATGCTCCCTGATCCAGATCATTCGTATACAGGGTATGAATCTTGGCCACACCAGCCGCCTCCAGCTTACCCAGCAAAGTCTCGGTGATCTCGTCATTGGCATTGGCGATGATCTCGCCACTGTCCTTGTCCACGATATTGTGTGCCAGTACACGGCCAATCAGGAAATCCGCCCCAACGGTCAACTTGTCGATACCCGCTTCCTGAATCTCGCGGATGTGGCGCACAGTGATGCGCTTGTCCTTGGCAACGATGAGCTTGCCCTTTCCCTCGATGTCGAAGCGTGCAATCTCGCCGCGCAGGCGCTCCGGCACCACTTCAAACTGGATACCCTTTTTGCTGAAATGGAAGGTGTCGTTGCTGAAGAACATCTCCAGAATCTGTTCGGGCGTATAGCCTAGGGACTTCAGCAGGATGGTCACCGGCATCTTGCGGCGACGGTCGATACGGAAATACACATAGTCTTTGGCATCGAACTCGAAATCCAGCCATGAGCCGCGATAAGGAATCACGCGCGCCGAGAAAAGCAACTTTCCGGATGAATGGGTCTTGCCGCGGTCATGCTCGAAGAACACACCAGGCGAACGATGCAGTTGCGAAACGATCACGCGCTCGGTGCCGTTGATCACGAAAGAGCCGGTATGTGTCATCAACGGGATCTCGCCCATATAGACCTCCTGCTCTTTCACTTCTTTCACCGTCGGCTTGGATGCTTCTTTGTCCAGGATGGTCAGACGCACGCGGGCACGCAACGGGGACGCATAAGTCAGCCCGCGCTGCTGGCATTCACGCACGTCGAACGGGGGCATGCCCAGCGTGTAGCTGACGAAGTCCAGACGGGCGAATTTGGTATGGCTCTCGATCGGAAAGATCGAATTGAACGCGGCCTGCAACCCTTCGTTCTTGCGCTGCTCGGGCGCGACCCAAGCCTGCAGGAAATCGCTGTATGATTCCAGCTGGGTGGACAGCAAAAACGGCACCGGCAAAGCGCCGACGCGCTTTGCAAAACTTTTACGAATACGTTTTTTTTCGGTAAAAGAATAGCTCATGGTATCTCCACTAACAGAAGGAAAAGGTAAGGGACAACCGGCGCTCTTGCACCGCTTAACCGTTAACTTCTACACTCTCGAACACAGAATTTCGCTTTTGTTTCCAGAAGCGGCAAAAGGCTGACGGGTTTTCCGTCAGCCTCTCTGCAAACGCCGAGATTACTTGACTTCAGCAGTTGCGCCAGCTTCAATCAGTTGCTTGGCGATCGCGTCAGCATCGGCCTTGCTGATGC
>DAIDAG010000032.1 GCA_027310725.1 Sideroxydans sp.
CTGCGTCATCCTTCGCGTTCGGAAAAGCTCAAGAGCTTCCTCGACGGCGAAAGTTAAGTCTACGGGCCCTTAGCTCAGTTGGTTAGAGCAGAGGACTCATAATCCTTTGGTCCGCGGTTCAAGTCCGCGAGGGCCCACCAAAAACAAGGAGTTACACGAAGGTGTAACTCCTTTTTTCTTGCCTTATCCAATAGCACCACGATTCATGCAGCATCAAGACCGACATCAAAATCAGCATCAGTTATTCGTGTGGAAAATCCTTTAGTCCACCACAGAATTGCGAGAATCCCTTGACATTCTACTAAGCTTAAACTTACATTAAGCTATAGCTTATGTAATTACATAGTGATTGGCTTATAAATGACCCCAAATGAGATTGTCGAAATACGAAAATCGCTTGGTTTAACCCAAGCAGATTTTGCTCGCCTATTTGACGCGCATGTTATGACCATCAGCAAATGGGAGCGCGGTGTTTCTGAGCCATCTCCATATCAAGTTTCTCTGATGGAACACTTTAAGCAGAAGGCTGAACAACAGGCCGAACAGGCCCGAAAAGAAGTTAAAAATCTCCTTGTAGGTGCGGGCGTGATTGCTGCGCTTATTTGGCTACTTTCAAACAGGTGACACGATGAATTATTTTGTTCCATTTACGAATGAGTATGCTTCCAATATCTCAATAGTTGCACGACCAAAACTATCAGGGCTTGGCGAACATTGGGGGGTGCAACTGCCCAATGGACTTGTCGCCCACAGTACTGATGACAAAGGGCCGCATTATGTAACGTATCAGGAATTTGCCGCAGGAAGACCAGTTAAGGAAATTCGCAAAGTGCCCATGTCGGAATACCATCCAACAATGCAGCGAATCCAACAGGAGGTGTCTCGTCCTGCCGGTTATCACCTGTTAGAAAATAATTGTGAAATATTTGCCAGTCGTGTGACAGGTGGAGTTCCCGAAAGCCCGCAAGTAAAGGGATGGGCCGCTCTATTCGCAGTGGTTGGTCTTATTGCCTTGGTGGCGAAGATTGGCTGATAGCGCATGGTTCGCTATTAGCCTGACCTCCAGCGCTCGTGAAATGAACGACGATAAAAATCGTATACACAGTTTATGGTTAGCACTTTCGAGGTGAACTTATCTATGTAGTTATCCACAGAAAATGTGCATAACCGTGATTTGAAGTTGAAATTGCTAGCCTCGATTTGGTGCATCTGTTGCTGGGTTTGATACTGGAATTGCTGTTGGTCTTTTTACTTCTTAGGGAGAGCGAAATGAGTTTAGACCTTCCGCTCACTTATGCGCTGATTTGCTCTTTCTATCGCTTTTGTTGTGAATAATTCTGGATGACGTAAAACAACAGCTTCAAAAGTGAAGTCGTCCATAGAGGCCTCTACTAATGCTGCGTACCAACATCCTCAACGGTCTCTCCGACATCGGTTATCACTACGTCTCCAGGTTCGGCATATCGTAGCGAATCAACCATATCGTTTCTGACCTGAGAAAGCGCGCGAGTCGTAAAAATGCCGTACCGAGTGTATATCTCACCGTAGTGGATGACACTGATAACCGTCGGTGGCTGTGTTACGAGATACGATTTTTTCCACCGTAGGTATGATGCCAATTCGGTCAAAGCTTTGGCGAGTTCTGTTAGCTCGGGCTCTTTTACCTGTTTCTTGGCTTCTGACTTCCTCAAAGGCGCATACAGCCCGTAGCTGTTGGAACGGGGCATCACCGGCAGACTGATTTTATTCGCACTAAATTATTGCGACCCCGCAATGATTTCAGTATAGTGTTCTCACAAATTAATAAATTAGAAACACCTGAGCGTCACCCATTAAAGAAACGTCAAACAAGTAGATGTAAATTGCTTCGTCAGTGGATGCAAAAGTAGTAAAGAAAAAGTAACGGTAATTATTGTAAGTAATGAAACCCTGTTCTGAAGTCCGCGTAGGACAACGAGCCGGTTACGTATAGCAAGAAAGAAAAGGAGAAGTAACATGAAAACTGAACATCAACAGCATGCTGCGCAATGCCGCCATGCCAAAGCCACCGAAGCCAAGCGAATTTACGCCCAAGAGCTTTCCGAATATTTCAAAGAATTTAGCGCCCGTCGTCCAAACCTGTCTCCCAAAGAACGCTTAACCACGTTCTCATCGATTTGCCGGGGAAAGATATGCAATGCCGTATCTCGTTTCGGGTTCAAAGAATCCACCTTACGCGCTTGGCTGCGCGAGTGGAAAACTCACACATACTCTGATTCTTTCTATCCGAATTCTGCTTCCGTTGAATAGCGAATGCTTGTACCCGATTCAGCGGCGGGACACCCGTTGATATTTAAGGAGATTAAAATGCTTTTCCTAGCCATTCCGGCAATTCTCGAAACAGTCGTAATGGTCGTAACCTCCACAGTGGCCGCCAAGGCTGCATCGGATCTTTATGACAAGATCACACGGACGGATGATGACGATGATTGACACATTGCGTTGCTGAACAGCCGCCGAAGGGGCTATATGTCATGTAGCAAATGCGGTGCAGGAAGTACGAGGCATTGCTGTAGGTAAAACTGCTTTTCCCATGCAGCAATGCCTCGTATCAAGCAAACTCAACTCATCAATTTCAGGAGGAAAAATGGAAAACAAATTGTGTCGAATCGCCGTTTTCTACGATGGAACGTATTTTTTCAAGGTTAGTAATTACTACCTATACCAACACGAACGCAAAGCACGCTTGTCATTTAAGGGGCTGCATGCATTTATAGCGGCTGAGGTAGCAAAGAATGAAGGAGTGGATGCACGTCATTGCCAGATCGTTGATGCGGCATACTTCCGTGGCAGGCTGTCTGCGCAGCAAGCATTTGATCAAGAAAAACTGTACTCCGATCGGATTTTCGAAGATGTCTTGATGAAAGCCAACGTAACGATGTTTCAACGACATCTTAGAACTCGCCACGATGGGGGGTTTGAAGAAAAGGGAATTGATGTCTGGTTGGCTCTGGAAGCTTATGAAATGGCGAGCCTAAAGAAATACGATGTTTGCGTATTAGTTACTGGCGATGGAGATTTTGTTCCACTTGTCAATAAACTCAATACACTTGGTTCCCGCGTAATGCTTATTGGATGGGACTTCAGCTACGAAAGGGATGGAAAAACTTTCACGACTCAAGCAGCAACGGAACTTATAGATCACGTCAACTACCCCATCATGATGGATACCGAAATTGACGCACGGGAGCGCCGAAAAGATCCTCTTATCGATGGGATTTTTATGGAAAAATCTGCTACTCCGTACCCGGTAGAACGAATGCCACGCGTTGCTCAGAATCAAGAAACGTCTACGGATACTAAGGAAAGGCGCGGAACGATCCTTAGCTTTGCTGCGGAAAAGGGCTTTGGCTTCATCAAGCCAAGTGGAGGTGGAGAGAACTATTTCTTTCACATCAGAGATCAGATCGGCATCGAGCAGGAAGAAATAGTTGAAGGTCTAAAGGTCATGTTTACACACGGGAGTAACGATAAGGGACTCTGCGCCTTGAAGATACACAAAGATATTCCCTGATCAAAACCGTTTCGACTTTTGCATAACCAGAGTTCCATTGCGTGGTGAGTTAATGCAAAGCCGCACAGTAAATTGGCAAAGTTGTAAGGGCCAACGGGAGTGCACAAGAGAGCTCAGGCATTCGGTCTATGTTAGGCGACGAAATCGCATAGTTAACCTGACGTTTTATCAACTGCGAAAAGTTGTGGGGGTACAAATCATGGGCTTTTGGGACATGGCTGGAAAAATCGGAAAAGGTGCACTAAATATTGCGGTTGATGTTGCAAAAGAGCTGCCAGCCGCAGCCATGAAACAGTCAGTTAGGCAGGCCGAGCATTTGAAATCAAATAGCGATTTCACATGTGGAGCTAGTGCACTGGGCAGTGGGCGCATGAGTGAGACTGACCAGATTAAAGGCCCTGACTCACCCCTTCCCAAAGAACCTGGCGTATACCGTCATGTCAACAAATCTACCGGTGAGGTTGAATATGTTGGCCAAACTAACGACTTACGGGTAAGGCAACAACAGCATGCTAAGAACGGAAAGCTGGATACCGAAAAGCAGCTTGTTCAGTACGGGAAAGCTAAAAGCACAGCGTCTAAAGATGACTTGTGTCAGACTGAAATAGATCACATTGCACGCCATAAACCATCCGGCAATACCACCAAAGGTGGTAATGGGCGGCGATAACAAAAAGCGTCGCGCTCATCTTCATGGGAGGCTTTATGAATACCCAAAATGGGTCATCTGATCATTCTAAAAAAGTTTTGCCTAGTGACGCTCTCTACGATGAGGCCTCATTAGTCGTGCTAGCTGGCAATCCTGCCATCAGTGACGAAGAGCAAGAACGGCTGGCTGCGACCGGCTCGTCAGCGGTGTATGAAGCGTTGGCCGCCAATCCATGCCTGAATACAGTACAGCAGCACTTTCTGTCATTAAATGGCAGCCTAGAGGTGAAGTGCAAATTGGCAAAGAATCCGTCGCTGGCTTTGTCGATTCAGTGGATGTTTGCCAATGGCAACACATCTGAAATATGGGATGCATTGGCTGCCAATCCAAATCTCGATCAGGTATGCCAACCAATGCTTATACAAGATAGCCGCGGACGCTGGCGGAGTGACCTGTTGATTCCATTGGCAAATAACCCAGCACTGACTGAAGACATGCAGCTTGTGATTTCAAATAGCGTAAACATGAGCGTCATGGCAAGCTTGGCAAAAAACCCTGCCTTATCCAAATCACTCATGGTGCTAATGTCCAACTGTGGCCTACGTGAAATCTTGATTGGACTGGCATGCAATATCAACCTGCCCGAATATTTGCAGGCCAAATTAGTTTCCAGTGGAAATGCTGAGGTGTTGGAAAACTTCGTTCGCACGCGGCTTTCACAATTTAGACGTTGAACTGAGAGGCCAGCAATTCCGCCCCATGTATGGGGCATTACAGAAGCGGATCGGTCATTAACGCGCTTGCTGCTGCCGGACGAGTATTACGTTGCCTGATAAGTGCTATTAGTTGGGCGCGTCCCTGCAAAGTAGGATGGCGTAGATTTTTGTGATGCCGCTAAACTCCACAAGCCATTTGAATTTGACGGTGCCAGTATTTTGTTGAATACAGGGCACCCTTCTTGGTTCTTTTACCTTGATCGAATAGCCTGAACGCGCGGCTGATTTGATCATGCATTCAATAAAGCTGTCTGCTTCCGCTTTGTCTTCGAAGGTTTCTTCTTCCATGAATCTTTAAAATGAGGGAATGAAGTAATATGGGGGGGTAACTGTACATCAAAACAGATGATTACCATGTTCCGCAAAATTGAGGCTCAACGTGGTATCAGGATTTCGATGCAGAGTGCCATCAAAAATGATGGCAGTATAAATCGATGGTGCTACAGGCCGCTGTTTATGCGATGGAAAACGCTGTCGGCGGACCCTCATAATCCTTTGGTCCGCGGTTCAAGTCCGCGAGGGCCACCAACAAATATAAGGCTTACAGCGATGTAAGCCTTATTCAATTATGGATTTTGCTTGTGGTGAATAGATACCCTCAATCGAATACCGCCAACGATGTGGCAATCTCCCTGCGGAGCGGGATCAAAATCCTGCTTCCCATCATTTCGGTCGCCGCCGTCTTGGCTGCAATGAGCGGTGCGGCGCAAGCGGATCAAAGAGAGGTGTTCCCGGCGGACATGCCGGCAAGTTACCGTGCGGAATGCGGCGATTGCCATATCGCGTTCGCACCGGACCTGTTGCCCGTCGATGCATGGCATCGCATCATGAACGGCCTGGTGGAGCATTACGGTGTCGACGCCACGTTGGACGCAAAAGAGCGCGAAGAGATCGAAAATTTCCTGGCCCGCAATGCCGGCCATGGCCTGCATACCAAGAAAAATGGCGACCAGCTTCGCCTGACCGACACACTTTGGTTTCACCGCAGGCATGGCAAGGTGAAAGCGCTGTTTCAGGACTCGCGGGTGGTCAGCAAGGCGAATTGCACGGCGTGCCACCTGCATGCGGACGAGGGACGTTACGACCAATATACCCAGCTGCCGCGCAAGTTCATGCAGGTGAACTATCCGCTGCGATGACTGCGTGATCACTTTGGAATAAACAAGCAAAAGCCCGCCATACGGCAAAGTATGGCGGGCTTTTGTCTGTTCTGTTGCTCAGCTCAGCGTGGCGATGGCCAAAACCTGCATGCTCATGGCAACGAAAAAGCCGGCTCCCCAAGCCAGACACTCATTCAATGCATCGGAAATGCTTCTCCCGGATTCACGGAATATCACGATACCCATCATCAAAACGATGGCCCCGAAAAAAACCGTCATCAGCAAGGTAGCAACAGGATTCATCATGTCCTCCAGTTCGTAAGTGGCAGAAATTCCCCGAGCGAGAAAAGTAAATCCGACCGTAAGTCATGTCCATATGCCGGAAGGACTAGATATATGCCTAGTTCTTCCGGCCAATTGATCAGCGATGAGCGCGTCAGTCGGCATAGAACAAGGGAAACCGGTAGCTGCGCCCGCCGGCAGCGGTTTGACACTGGAGGGTGCGGCGCGCAGACTCCCGCACGGTCACCAAACATGCGGCAGCAGAGGAGGGATGGATGTCAAAAAAACGGTTTCATTGCCAAGCGGCAATTCATGTGGGAAACAAGTGCATCAGCATTACCGACGAGGGGCATGCCTTCCTGCTCTCCATTGAAGATGCCAATGGTAAATTCAATTACCTCAAAGAAACCATCGCCACCGGCAAATACCCCATCGCGATGGACCTGGTCAATTCCTGTCCAAAGATGATGGTGGGCGCAACGGTCAAATACCAGCTCCAGCAGCATGACGCCGAAAAATTATTTCATTCGCTGGATAAAGCGCTGCATCATTGAAATTGCCAATGGTCGGCCGATTGGCAGTGGTCGGCCGTTCAAGCCGCAAAGGCAAATCAAAAAAATGACTTGGATGAAAACCCCCAAGTCATTTCTCTTTTGGAGCGGCAATTCGTCGATGCAAGGCCAGACAAATGCCTGCAAATTGAACGACGAAAAAAATCGTATATACCGTTTAGAGTTAGCGCTGCCGAAGCAGACTTATCTGGCTAGTTATCCACAAAAAATGTGAGTAACTAACCCTCGACTCGGCGAGGGTCTACCAAACGGGCCTGGTACTATTTCTTATGGAAGCGCCGATCAGATCCGTTCGCCCTGAGCCTGCGGCAGGGTCGCCGCACAGCGGCGGGGCACCCACCGGCGTACTCCCTGCGGGTGTTGTCGAAGGGGCAACACGAACGGAGGACTTGATCCGCGTACTCCTATTTATTCGGATCGTACTTGAACGACAACGCCACTTTCGCCCGGTACGCAGCCACCTTGCCGTCTTCAACGACCATGTCCAGTTTGATGATCTCGGCTACCCTCAGGTCGCGCAAAGTCTTTGAGGCGACGCTGACCGCATTCGCGGCGGCATCCTCCCAGGATTTCTTGCTGGTCCCAACTAGCTCTGTAATACGATAAACGCTGTCTTTCGCCATGATCTTCTCCTTCGTTTATGGTGTACGGTAGTGGTTGAAAGGTGGTGCAGGCCTGTAAATTACGCCTAACCGCAAATTTCTGCTCTCTTTTTTCGGATTCGGTATGTTTTCTTGCAGATATGGTGCTGAAACTTTCGATTGTTCGTTCCAGACCCTCCAAACAAAACCCGCCATACCGGGGAGTATGGCGGGTTCCGTTTGCCAGCTTGTCTATCAGGCCAGGACCTTCGTGATGGCCAGCACCTGCAGGCCCATCGCAACCAGAAAACCGGTTCCCCAGATCAGGTAATCGCGGAGTGAGTCGGGAGCGCCATCGCCCGATTTCCAGAACGACAAGACGCCCACGATCATGATGATCGATCCGATAAGGACTGTGATCATAAAAATCTGAACGGGATTCATCATATCCTCCAATCCGAAAACAAACGAAAATTGAGGGGGAAAATGCTGAAATATTTCAGCGCACTGAGTAGATCGACACGGCCAAAATATGCCCAAGCCGGTGCCATGTCCATATGCCTGCAGGTCTAGGCACCTGCCTAGTATCCGGCCGGCAAAGGTCTATACCTTTTGATTGTGGCCTATAACGATTGCACCGCTATGACCGGGTATCAGATTGATTCAAATGCAATCAGTAACCATCATTCCGAGCTGGTTTTTACCGCGCCCGGTGCGATGTTTTCGTATTCCGCGATCACCTGCGCGCCAAGCAACAGCAGCGTGGCGCCTATCTCAAAACTCAGCATCACCACGATGGCCGTGGTCAGCGAACCGTAGACCACGCTCACTTGCGACATCGACGCGAAATACCAGCTCAGAATATGGCGTATCAATTCCCACAGCAGGCCCGCCGTAACGCCGCCGATCAGCGCGTGCTTCGCGGTCAGCCCGCCCACCGGCATGAAATAGTAGATCGCCGAAATGAGCAGGATCTCCGCGACGATCCCGGCGCCGCCGATCAACATGCGCGAGACGCCGCCCAGCGACCAGCTATGTCCCAGCAGAACGAGATTCTCGTCTCCCAATGCCAGCAGGTAGACCATGATGAACGTGCCCGCGAACAAGGCCGCACCGATAAAAAAGTTGTAAATGAAAGGCAACAGAAAAGAAACCAGCAAAGGCCGCTTCTTTTTCTGCAAGCGATGCAAAAAGATCACCGTGATCGAGCTTTCCAGCACCCGGAAGCCGAGCGAACTGAAAAACAGCATCGTGATGAACAGCACCCAGCCAATGAGTTTGCTGTGTTCAAGCAGTGCCTTCAGTTCCGCCAGCACGGCACGGCTCTCGCCCGGCACCGCATATTCCAGCGCCTTGGCTATCGTCGCCAGCAGCACATTCTGGTCGATCACGTTCGACAGCACGATCACCATCAGGATCAGCAGCGGCACGATGGAAAGCAGCGCGTAGTAAGCCACGGCGCCCGCAAGCAGCAGCCCCTGGTTCGCCTGAAACGCCTTTAGCACCTGCAGCGCGAAGGCGACAGGGTTCTTGATGATGTGCGCGGTGCGGGGATCGATGAGTTTCATGTGTGGTCTAGTCTAGCGCAAGTCGGATATCTTCCGATTGTGCGCCGTGACAACGGTAGTAGCTAACAAAGTCCCTCTCCCGCAAGCGGGATAACCAGCGACTTGGCTGCGGAATTTTGCAGCCTAGTCGAATGGCTAGTTGTTTCACCCAGAGGGGTTGGGGTGAGGGGTGTTGATTCTGGATAAAGCTACGATATACCTACCGTCCCTCATCCCCAGCCCTTCTCCCGCTTGCGGGAGAAGGGAGTCATGCCTCCTGGTTTGGACAAAGCAAAACGTGTCCAATATCAATACAAATACATTCACTTCCCCGCCACAGACTCATGCAAAAACTGCAGCACCACCACCTCGTCGCGCCGCAGCGCAGCGGGTGCATTGGCGCGGCGGATGCTGCGCATCACCGAAGCCGGCTCCAGCGGCGCCGTCAGCCCCAGATGATAGGCAGCCAGCAGCGCGGGATGCACATAATATTTGCGGCACACCGCACGCGTGTTGCCCAGACG
>DAIDAG010000037.1 GCA_027310725.1 Sideroxydans sp.
TTCCCGCCCTGTTTCATGTATTATTCCACCCTCGGTATTCGTTTTGTGTAGCCAGCCTAAATTCAAAGGAAGTGTCAGTATGTCAAATGTAGAGACCCTGAGTGGATTGCAACGCCGTTTGAACGCATCCATCCCCCAACAACAATTGCGCGGCGAAATGGAAGCGCGATTGAAGCGCATCGGGCGTACGGCCAAAGTGCATGGATTCCGTCCCGGCAAAGTGCCGTACAAGGTTTTGGAGCAGCAATACGGACCCTCCGTGCAGCAGGAAGTGCTGGGCGAGAGTCTGCAACGTACTTTTGCCGATGCCGCGGTCACCAACAAGCTGCAGGTGGCTGGTTATCCGCAGTTCGAGATCAAGACGGCAGATTTGAACGCGCCGCAAATCGAATTCAGTGCGACCTTTGAGGTCTATCCGGAAGTCATGCTCGGCGATATCTCCGGCGAAAGCGTGAATCGCGTCGTGTTCACGTTGGGCGATGCCGATGTGGAGGAGACAATCAACACATTGCGCAAGCAGCGTGCCGAATTCAAGAAGGCCGAGCGCGCCGCACAAAACGGCGATCAGGTACGCATTGATTTTTCGGGCAAATTGAACGGTGTGGTATTTGAAGGCGGTGAAGGCAAGGATCTGCCGCTGGTGTTGGGTGCAGGACGCATGCTGCCCGACTTTGAGAAGGCTATCCTCGGCATGAAGGCAGGCGAAACCAAGTCGTTCGACATGACTTTTCCTGCCGACTATCACGGCAAGGATGTCGCCGGAAAACAAGTCACCTTTACGATCACCGTGCATGTCGTGGAAGAGGCGCATTTGCCCGAAGTGGATGCGGAGTTTGCCAAGTCGCTGGGTGCGGACGACGGGGATGTGGAAAAGCTCAAGCAGGAGATTCGAGAGAATGTGGGGCGCGAAGCGGAACGCCGCGT
This sequence comes from Sideroxydans sp., assembly GCA_027310725.1. Classification (GTDB taxonomy): domain Bacteria; phylum Pseudomonadota; class Gammaproteobacteria; order Burkholderiales; family Gallionellaceae; genus Sideroxyarcus. The sequence goes on from DAIDAG010000037.1 coordinate 925, forward strand.
GAAGGTGCGCAACAAGGACAACGCGATGGAAGTGTTGCTCAAGATCGCGCAACTGGAAGTGCCCAAGGCGTTGCTCGAAAGCGAGGCGCACAATCTCATGCAGCAGACCCTGCAGGACATGGAAGCGCGTGGCATGAAGATACCTAAAGGCATGCAGTTGCCGCCGGACATGTTTTTCGAGCGCGCCACCAAGCGCGTGAAACTGGGGCTGATCCTTTCGGAACTGGTGAAAAAGCACGATCTCAAAGCCAAGCCGGAGCAGATGAAGGCGCTGGTGCAGGAATATGCGCAGAGTTACGAGCATCCGGAAGAAGTCGTGCGCTGGTACGCCGCTGAGCCGGGCCGTATGCGCGAAGTGGAGAATCTGGTGCTGGAAGACAACGTCGTTGCCTGGGTGATGGCGGGTGCCAAGGTGAGCGACCAGGCTGTCACACTGAATGAACTGATGGGGAGTAATTGAACATGTTGCACAGCGCTTTTCCGAAAGAGATGGAGCCGCAAGACATCGGGATGATCCCGATGGTGGTCGAGACCAGCGGACGCGGTGAACGCGCCTACGACATTTATTCGCGCCTGTTGAAGGAGCGTGTGGTATTTCTGGTCGGCGAAGTCAACGACCACACCGCCAATTTGATCGTTGCGCAAATGCTGTTCCTTGAATCGGAAAATCCGGACAAGGATATCCATTTCTATATCAACTCACCGGGCGGATCAATCTCGGCGGGCATGGCGATCTATGACACCATGCAGTTCATCAAGCCGCAGGTTTCCACTCTGTGCATCGGCATGGCCGCCTCGATGGGGGCGTTCCTGCTGCAAGCCGGCGCCAAGGATAAGCGCTTTGCGTTGCCCAATTCCACGGTAATGATCCACCAGCCGCTGGGAGGGTTCCGTGGACAGGCTTCGGATATCGAGATCCACGCCAAGTACATTCTGAGTTTGCGCGAACGTCTATATACCTTGATGGCACTGCATACCGGACGTACCGTCGAAGAGATCGCTCGCGACAGCGAACGTGACAATTTCCTCACTGCCCAAGAAGCGGTGGAATACGGTCTGGTGGACAAGGTGCTGGATAAGCGCGTTTAAGTAATCAGGTAAGCTGCCGATATTGTCGGAGCGGAGGTGCAAATGACGTCGGATAAAAACAAAGGTGACAAGCTGCTGTACTGCTCGTTCTGCGGGAAGAGCCAGCACGAGGTACGCAAGTTGATCGCGGGGCCGTCGGTGTTCGTGTGCGACGAGTGTATCGCGCTGTGCAACGACATCATCCGCGAAGAGACGCAAAGCACGATTGGCGGGGACAAGACCGACAAGAACGAGCTGCCGGTTCCACATGATATTTGCAAGCGTCTGGATGAGTATGTCATTGGCCAGCGCCAGGCCAAAAAAATATTGTCAGTGGCGGTGTATAACCACTACAAGCGCTTGAAGAGTACGGATAGCGATGGTGTTGAACTCGCAAAGAGCAATATTTTGCTCGTCGGCCCCACGGGATCCGGCAAGACTTTGCTGGCGCAGACTCTGGCGCGTTTGCTCAACGTTCCGTTCGTGATGGCGGATGCGACCACACTGACCGAGGCGGGTTATGTCGGCGAGGATGTCGAGAACATCATCCAGAAGCTGCTGCAGGCTTGCGATTACGATGTGGAGCGCGCGCAGCGCGGTATTGTCTATATCGACGAGATCGACAAGATATCGCGCAAGTCGGACAACCCCTCGATCACGCGCGATGTGTCGGGCGAAGGCGTGCAGCAGGCCCTGCTCAAACTCATCGAAGGTACCAAGGCTTCCATTCCTCCGCAAGGCGGACGCAAGCATCCCAATACCGAATTCCTGCAAGTGGACACCAGCAACATCCTGTTCATCTGCGGTGGAGCGTTCGACGGCTTGGAGAAGGTGATCCGCAATCGTTCCGAGAAAGCAGGCATCGGATTTTCCGCTAATCTTTCCAAGCGCGAGGACAGTAAAGACATCGGGACGGTGTTGCGCGGTGTAGAGCCGGAGGATTTGATCAAGTTTGGACTGATACCGGAGTTCGTCGGGCGTCTCCCGGTGGTGGCGACACTGGAGGGGTTGGATGAGGCGGCATTGATCCAGATACTGACCGAGCCCAAGAATGCGCTGACCAAGCAATATCAGAAGCTGTTCTCGATGGAAGGTGTGGAGCTGGAGTTCCGCGAAGGCGTGCTGAATGTGATCGCCAAAAAGGCATTGGCACGCAAGACGGGTGCCCGCGGACTGCGCTCCATTCTTGAACAAGCACTGCTGGACACCATGTTCGATCTGCCTTCGGTGGAGAACGTGAGCAAAGTGGTGCTGGATGAAAACAGTTCAGGCGAGATCAAGCCTATCGTGATGTATGCGGATACGCCCAAGGCCGCGTGATGGCGGCCTTGGCGGGCAGGACTTGAATTACTGAGCCCCGCCCCCATTTCACCATCATTCCCTAATCATTCAGAGTGTGAATCATGGCCGAAAACGAATCTATTACTACAACTGCCGATCTGTTCCCATTATTGCCCTTGCGAGATGTGGTGGTGTTCCCGCACATGGTCATTCCTCTTTTCGTCGGCCGTGCCAAATCTATCAAAGCGTTGGAGGCGGCGATGGAGGCGGGAAAAAGCATCGTTCTGGTGGCGCAAAAATCCGCCGCCAAGGACGAACCTGCGACCGAAGACATCTATCGCATCGGTAGCATCGCCAATATTCTGCAAATGCTGAAACTGCCAGACGGCACTGTCAAAGTGCTCGTGGAAGGTACGCAGCGCGCCAAGGTGCTGCGTATATTCGACGACAAATCGCATTTGGATGCCGAGATACAGCCAGTGCCGATCGATGAAGAGATCGGTCATGAGGCCGAGGCGATGCGTCGTGCGTTGATCAATCAATTCGACCAATACGTCAAACTCAACAAGAAGATCCCGCCGGAAATACTGACTTCATTGGCAGGTATCGACGATGCAGGGCGCCTTGCGGACACAATTGCTGCACACTTGCCGCTCAAGCTGGAACAGAAACAGGAAGTACTCGAGATATTCGATGTGCGCCTGCGCCTCGAACATCTGCTGGGCTTGCTTGAAGCAGAGTTGGACATCATGCAGGTGGAGAAGCGAATTCGCGGTCGCGTGAAGCGCCAGATGGAAAAAAGCCAGCGCGAGTATTACCTGAACGAGCAGGTCAAAGCGATCCAGAAAGAACTGGGTGAAGGTGAAGACGGCGCTGACATCGAAGAAGTCGAGAAAAAGATCAAGGCCGCGCACATGCCGAAAGATGCGCGCGCCAAGGCCGAGGCTGAACTGAAGAAGTTGCGCCTGATGTCACCGATGTCTGCCGAAGCGACAGTGGTGCGTAACTATATCGACGTGCTGGTCGCTCTTCCATGGAAGAAGAAGACCAAGATTGATACCGACTTGAAGCATGCTGAAGACGTGCTGGAGGCGGATCATTACGGCCTGGATAAGGTGAAAGAGCGCATCGTGGAATACCTTGCGGTCCAGCAGCGCGTGACCAAGATGAAAGCGCCCATTCTTTGCCTGGTTGGACCTCCCGGCGTGGGCAAGACTTCGCTTGGTCAATCCATTGCACGTGCAACCAATCGCAAGTTTGTTCGCATGTCGCTGGGTGGTGTGCGCGACGAGTCCGAGATACGCGGACATCGCCGTACTTACATCGGCTCCATGCCGGGCAAGATTTTGCAGAACATGAGCAAGGTCGGGGTGAAGAACCCATTGTTCCTGCTGGACGAAGTGGACAAGATGGGTATGGATTTTCGCGGTGATCCCTCATCTGCTTTGCTCGAGGTGCTGGATCCGGAACAGAACCACACTTTCGTCGATCACTACGTCGAAGTCGAATACGACTTGTCAGACGTGATGTTCGTCGCAACCTCGAATAGCATGAACATCCCGGCGCCATTGCTGGATCGTATGGAGGTGATCCATGTGTCCAGCTATACCGAGGACGAGAAGGTCAATATTGCCACGCGCTATTTGTTGCCCAAGGCGATCAAGAACAACGGCTTGAATCCTGAAGAGATCGCAGTGTCTGAAAGTGCGATCCGCGACATCCTGCGCTACTACACTCGGGAAGCCGGTGTGCGAAGCCTGGAACGTGAATTGTCGAAGATCTGCCGCAAGGTGGTGAAGTCGCTGCTGTTGAAAGGCCGCGAAAATAAGGTCACAGTCAATGCGCGCAATCTGGATAAATATCTTGGCGTGCGCCGTTACAGCTATGGCATAGCAGAAAAAACCAATCAAGTCGGGCAAGTCACCGGCTTGGCGTGGACGGAGGTCGGAGGCGAATTGCTGACCATCGAGACCGCCGTGCTGCCAGGTAAGGGCAAGACCACGACCACCGGCAAGCTGGGCGAGGTGATGCAGGAATCCATTCAGGCAGCATTGAGTGTGGTGAGAAGTCGCGCGCGAACTTTGGGTATCGCCGGGAACTTTTACGAGAAGAGCGATTTGCATATTCACTTGCCGGAAGGTGCTACGCCAAAGGATGGTCCGAGTGCCGGCATCGGTATCTGTACTGCGATGGTCTCTGCGCTCACGGGTATCCCGGTGCGCGCCGATGTGGCGATGACAGGTGAGATCACTCTGCGTGGTGAGGTGTTGCCTATTGGCGGCTTGAAGGAAAAACTGTTGGCGGCTCAACGCGGAGGAATCAAGGTTGTCCTGATCCCCGAAGAGAACACCAAGGATCTGGTGGAGATTCCTGATAACGTCAAAAACAAACTGGATATTCATCCTGTTAAGTGGATAGAGCAAGTTTTGGAAATGGCACTGGAGCGCAAGCCGGAGCCGCTTCCAGAGCCGGATGCCAGCACTGATACAACTCCCGTGGTCATCAACGAAACAGGGGTATCGCCTGCGATCAAGCATTGACGCGGTTTCGCAAGGGGTCGGCAAATAAAAAAAGTTTTGCAATTGCTTGACCCTTTCGAAAACCCTTGATATAAAGCCGTTGCAGGGCTTTCCTGTGTTCTCAACTAACAAGCAAAGGGGAATCGCGTGAGTAATAAATCTGATCTGATCGAAGCAATTGCAAAATCCGCTGACATTTCCAAGGCCGCTGCTGGTCGTGCATTGGACGCGACTATCGAATCCATCAAGAAATCCCTGAAGAAGGGCGAGCTCGTAAGTTTGGTTGGTTTTGGTACGTTCTATGTTGGTAAACGCGCTGCACGAAATGGCCGCAATCCTCGCACCGGCGCCACAATTAAAATCAAGGCTGCTAAGGTTCCAAAATTCCGCGCTGGTAAAGGTCTAAAAGATGCTGTAAACTAGTCGTCTTTGTCGGGTGCTTAGCTCAGCTGGTAGAGCACCGCCCTTACAAGGCGATTGTCGGCGGTTCGATCCCGTCAGCACCCACCAGTTGTTATTTATAGGTTTTTGGAGTGGTAGTTCAGTTGGTTAGAATACCGGCCTGTCACGCCGGGGGTCGCGGGTTCGAGTCCCGTCCACTCCGCCAAACAGAGGCGAACGAAAGTTCGCCTTTTTTCATATGGGATGTTCGAAGTGACATCCGTTCTTTCGGGTAGCTTGTTATGTTCGATTTCGTACAAGAAAAGAAACGGCTGGTACAGTTTGTATTGGCGCTGATCATTTTGCCCTTTGCTTTTTGGGGGGTGGACTCATACCGCAAATCCGGAGGCGCTGCTCCGCTGGCGACTGTGAACGGAGAAAAGATCGGGCAGCAGGAATTCGATAATGCGCTGAGTCAACAGGAGCAACGTTTCCGCGAAATGGCAGGCTCAAACTTTGATCCTGCATTTTTCGATAAGCCTGAAATTAAATTCTCCATACTGGATGGTCTGATTTCTCAGCATCTGATGAGTATGGAGGCGAGCAAGGCTGGACTAAGCCTGACCAACGAACAGATCGGGCAAATAATTGTCAATATCGGAGCCTTTCAAAAAGATGGAAAATTCGATCGGCAAGTATATGAGACGGTATTGAAGGAAAAAGGTAAGACCCCGGCAAGTTTTGATGCGGAAATTCGCCAAGCGGTGCTTGTACAACAATTGAGCGAAGCTTATACCCAGAATGGCTATGCGGCCAAAGCAGTGGCTGAGAATCTGATTCGCTTGAACGAGCAAAAGCGGGTCGTGGCTGTGGCGAATCTTGATGCGGCTACCTTCATCAAACAAGTAAAACTGGCTGACAACGCCGTTAGTGACTATTACACCAAGAACGCGCAGGAATTCCAGATGCCCGAACGCGCCAAAGTTGAATACGTCGTGCTATCTGCCGATTCGTTGTTGTCGCATGTGTCGGTCAACGACGATGAGATCAAACAGTACTACACGGAGCACCAGGCTGAATTCGGGTCGCAGGAGCAACGCCAGGCTGCGCATATTCTGATCACTGTGGCAAAGCAGGCCACTGATGCGGAGAAGCAGGCAGCGCAGGCGAAGGCCGAGAAGGTGTTGCAACAGGTCAAACAATCTCCATCCCAGTTTGCATCTTTGGCCAAGCAGTATTCGCAAGACCCGGGGTCGGCAGCCAACGGTGGTGATCTGGGCACGTTCGGACGGGGTGCGATGGTCAAGCCCTTTGAAGACAGCGTATTCAGCCTTAAGGTAGGCGAAGTGAGCGGATTGGTGCAGACAGATTTCGGTTATCACATCATCAAGCTGCTAGCGATAAAGCCGGCCAAGGTGCAGGCATTGAGCGAAGTAAAGGGCATGATTGCCCAGCGCTTGGAATTGCAACTTGCCAGCGACAAGTTTGCCGAACTCGCGGAAAAATTCAACAACACCGTATACGAGCAAAGCGATAGTCTGAAACCGGCTGCGGAACTCGCAAAAACATCAGTGCAGCAAGGCGTGTGGCTGAGCAAGGGGCAGGCTCCCGCGGGCCTATGGACTGCGAAGGCGTTGCAGGCGGTATTTTCGGACGATACGCTGAAGAATAAGCGCAACACAGCAGCAGTGGAAGTAGCTCCAAACACCCTGTTGGCTGCGCGCGTGACAGAATACAAGCCGGCAAGCGAACGCCCTTTGGCGGAAGTCTCGGCAGGCATCCAGCAGCAGTTGCAGCGCTTGCAGGCATCCGAATTGGCAACACGGCAAGGCCAAAAGCTGCTGGAACAATTGCAGCACGGCGAGAAGGTCAATGTGGGTTGGAAAGCAGCGGAGGTCACAACTCGCAATCAACGCGCTGGATTCGATCCTGCATTATTGCAAGCGGTGTTCCGTGCAGACGCAAGTAAGTTGCCTGCCTATGTGGGGGTGAACAGTTCAAGCGGCTATGTGCTGGCCCGTATCGATGCAGTGAAAGATGATGCGTCAATTGATGAAAGCAAGCTCGCACGTTATGAACAGCAAATTCGCCAACTTACTGGGGATGCCCTGCTGATGGCCTATATGTCAGACATAAAGAAGCGGGCGAATATCTCCATCAAGGGTTTTGCACAAGAAGATAAGAAATAAACAACGCGATATGAAAAAAAACGCCGCTCACGGAGCGGCGTTTTCTATTTAACGGAACCAATGATCAAGCTTCGGTAGAACCAAGCGAGGTGGTGTTGAAGCCGCCGTCAACATAAGTGATTTCTCCAGTAATTCCACTGGCGAGATCGCTGCATAGGAAAGCCGCCACATTGCCGACTTCCTCAACCGTGATGTTGCGTTTGAGCGGTGCATGCTTCGCGTTGTAAGCAAGTAATTTGTTGAAGTCGCCGATGCCCGCCGCAGCCAGAGTCTTGATCGGGCCAGCAGAGATACCGTTAGCGCGAATGCCTTTGCGCCCCAGCTCCATCGCCAGATAGCGCACACTGGCCTCCAGGCTGGCCTTGGCCATTCCCATCACGTTGTAGTGCGGCATTGTCCGTACTGCGCCAAGATAGCTCATGGTCAACAACGCGGATTTTTCATTCAAACTCGGCAACGCGGCTTTGGCCATGGCCGGGAAGCTGTAGGCACTGATGTCGTGAGCAATGCGAAAAGCCTCGCGACTGAATCCGTCAAGAAATTCTCCGTCCAGCGCTTCACGCGGCGCGTATGCGATGGCATGGACGAAACCGTCGAATTTAGGCCAGTGTCTTGCCAGATCTGTGAAGAGTTTTTCGATTTCGGCATCTGAGGAGACATCGCAGGGAAACACCAATTCGCTTCCAAATTCTTTGGCGATTTCCGTTACGCGATCTTTGAAACGCTCCCCCTGAAAAGTAAAGGCAAGCTGCGCCCCTTGCCGATGCATGGCTTGTGCGACGCCGTAGGCAATTGAACGGTTACTGAGCATTCCTGTGACAAGAATGCGTTTATTGTCTAAAAATCCCATGCCGCTCTCCCGCAAAAGACCGTTGTATAGGCTGTTGATTATATCTGCAATAGTATCCACTTAAGCAGCGGAGTAACTTGGCATGCAAATGATGCGTCAATTAAAAGAACAATCCGTGATTTCAAAGCAGCGCTATTTGTAAAAGGCTATCCTTGGCGCATATCTGATTTCAAGTAATATGCGAATTGTCTGCTGAGAGAACAGGCTGGAATTTACTAAAAATCATCAAAGGAGCTGTAAATGGGAGGGGATGAAGCTAACCGGGAAATGGACGAACTGAGTACTTTGATCAGTTCACTTGAAACAAGGGCTGGAATCACAGAAGCCGTTAAGCAAGCGCGAGAAGCCGGCGCTCCCGATAGATTGAGAGCAGCCTATTATTCTGTGGCGGATGCCGAACTCAAAAGGCAACTGATTACAACTACCGGGAAACTGGATCGTCTTTACCTTCAGAAATGCGATCTGGATGTTTCCTTGGCGAAAGAGGAAGTGTCAAAGGCAATCGAAAAAGCAAAAAAACAACCTTGGCACTTATCCGTCACTTCTTCGATAGGTGCTGTAATTATTGGACAATGGATATTGGGGTTGTTTGGAGCAATAGCGGGTGCAATTGGAGGCTTTTACCTCGGCCAATGGCTTCTTGCTTCAATAAAGAAAGAGAATGCAAGAGAGATCGAACATGCAAAACATCTGCTTGCATTGGCACAACAGCGCAATGAAGCGTCCAGGGTGGATCCTTATCTTTTTAGTGCAGAAGAACTGGAAGCTTGCGAGCGCCCGGCTTGATCTTCATCCTGCCAGGGAAATATTTCGTGCATGGCGCGGATCCTGTTCGGTTTCAATTTTCCGACCAGGTTCATCGGATCTAAATCAGGAATCTCCACGTTACAACATCTTCACCCACACGAACCTTGCCGTGCAAATTGCGGGAAGAACGGCGTATTTACTGGCTTATGCGTCAGGTTGTGTATTGAAATCGTCTGGTAATCCAGGAACATCGCATATTGGTGCGAAGTGGATGGTCTATATCTTTTGGCATATGGTGCGGGCGCAGCTTTACTGCTAGTCTCTGCCGCGATGTGTTTCTAAAATTTCCCGTGCAGTTGTTCATTATTGAACAAGACAACTAAGTGCGCCAAAGGATTTTAAATGTCAGACAAAGCTTTTTATCAAATTATCGCCGATGAATTGAAATTCAAAACAATGGATACAGCGCTATGGACCCAGGCGTTTGCAACTGCAGAAGGAAATCAGGATAAAACGGAAGCTGCATATATCAGACTACGGTTTTTGGATCTAAAAAAATCCCCGTCTTCAGCGCTTAAGTTGACTGCCGTTGATCCCGGGAACGCAGAATTTGAAATCAAACCGCTCGATAGCGAGCTATTGCAGCTTCGTACCAAATTGGCACGAAAGCTATTGTCCCTGGGAAAGCATAGTCTGTATTCAACCCTGAGTCTGCATCCTGATTCGAGTGATGCGGTAGTCGCGACAGCTATAGCAGATTTCGAATCAAGAAATCAGGATGGTGTCATATCTTCAGAATTCAAATATGCAAAGAATACCTTGGGCAATCCCGGATTGCGCGAGCAGTATGATCGTAAACTATGGGAAAGCATTTCAAACGATGTGCAAAGAACGAGTCTCAGTTATGCCGTCGATACCAGAGACAATGAATACTCCTGGTGGGGATCGCGCAAAGTATCCGTCATCATCACTGTTCTGTCCGTGGTGCTCTTTGGCTATCTGGGCCTGAACTATTATAAAGAGCGCAATACTCACGAATTACAAAAAGAATCGATTGATACACAACGTGATATGGTCAGCTCAACCAGTGGTACGGATCAGATGAAAGTTCAAGCTGACATAGATTTAAAAAACCAGGCATTGCGCATTGAAGATGAAAGACAAAGGCGAGAAATGGATTTGCGCACCAATGCCACAGAACGCTTACTTGAGCAGCAACGTTTGGAACAGGAGAGACGCGACCAGGCCAATCAACAACGTATGAAGCTACAACAGGATCAAGCCGAGAATCAGAGAATAAGCAGAGAAAAACAATATTATGCGTGCCTGAATCAGCAGTTATTATCACAGCGTGATGTAACAAGTGCGGACGCAAGCGCAAGATGTTCCATGTATCGTTAGCTCTCTGAGAACACTCTTCAGAGTGCTTGGCCTTTTTACTTTCAAAAAGAAAAAGTGATACAAGTCACCTAACCTTGATAGAAATTCGGAAAATTTACTTAACTTATTGTTTCAAATTATAAAAATATCATGTAACTTTTATCAACTATTATGGTCTATAGAACTCCGAAACTTTACTAGTTAGGAGGTTTATCATGACACAACTCCATTTGCCTCACATGCCCCATCTTGAGGGGTGGCATACGTTAACTCATAGTCATATATCTGTTTTAAAACTGTTTTTTCTCTACGCCCTACCGCTTTCCATAATACCGCCAATGATGATCCATTACGCCGGAATCACCTATGGCGGTCAACTATTGCCGACCCTGAGCGATATCCAATTGCAGGCTATCGGCGTTGTGTTCTTCCTGACCGAACTGATAATGACTTTCGTGATCGCATTCATTGTCCAGCGTCTGGGCTCGGTGGTTGACATCAAACCCGCCTTCGAAGATGCATACAAACTGGCGATCGTTGTGCCGACACCGTTATGGCTCGCGCCGCTGTTCCTGTTCATCCCCAGCTTCATGCTCAACCTCACGGTAGGCGCTGCTGCGATGATGCTCTCCGGCGTACTGATCTTCTACTGTGTGCCGACTATCCTCAAGGTCGAGGAAGAAGGCCATGCAATGTTGCTGTCCGGTTCGATCCTGGCGGCGGGCATGGTTGGGTGGGCCGCAATGATGTATCTCACGCTGCTTAGCTGGAGTTTTGTTTCATCGAGCCTGTTACTTCTGATTTGAACTGACGGGGAAATGCAGCCTATTCAGGCTGGATGGCGGGGAGGGAGGAAGCCTTCCCCGTTTTCGTTTGATGGCTTCGGCAGGACACTTATTGGTAGTTAAGGTGTGCCGCTTGTCTTCTCAAATGTAGCGAGGTACGAAAAACATGCGGCTACTATCAATCTGAGCCTGAATACATGTGGCGGAGAGGGAGGGATTCGAACCCTCGGTAGGGTATTACCCTACACACGCTTTCCAGGCGTGCGACTTAAACCGCTCATCCACCTCTCCGAAAGGGCGCGCAGGATAAACTAGAACGCCTTTTACCGCAATCAAAAACGATCACGCCACTGGCGCAGGGCCGTAAATACGGCAAGTTCGCTGGTATCAACCAAGCCGCGAGACTGCAGGGTCTGAATGAGTTCCGGGCTGGTATAGCGCAAGAAAGGGTTGGTGGCTTTTTCCAGTGCGATGGTGAAAGGGACCGTGGGGCGATTCGCCGCACGCAACAGGTTGGTTTCAACGTTCCGTCGCTGGATGTCCGGGTTACCGGGCTCGCAGGCAATCGCAAAAGGCAGGTTGTAGGCCGTGTACTCGTGCGCACAATAGACCAGCGTTTTGTCGGGCAGTGCGGCCAGGCGTTGCAGCGAATGGTGCAACTGCGCCGGTGACCCCTCAAAGTTCTTGCCGCAGCCTGCACCAAACATCACATCGCCGCAAAACACGACTCCTGGGGCAATGAAGGCGAGATGATCGTCCAGGTGGCCGGGTACCTCGATGATGTCGAAAACGGTGCCCAATGCGTCGAGCGGTAGCCGGTCCCCTTCGCACAAGTCGTGGGTGATGTGCGGGTTATTCGGATGTTTCCGTCCGTACACCGGCACGTTATATACTTCACGCAATCCGGAGATGCCGCCGATGTGGTCGTGATGGCGGTGGGTACACAGGATCGCATCCAGTTGCAGTTTGTTTTCCTGCAGGAAATCCAGTACGGGAGCCGCTTCGCCGGGGTCGACCGCGACGGCATGGCGTCCACGGTGAAGCAACCAGATGTAGTTGTCCTGCAAGGCAGGGATGGCAGTAATGGTCAGCATGATTTAAACAGGAATCGGATGCCTAATTGTAATTTAACTGCACAAAGTCTGAGTGAATGGTTCGCCAGCGAACAGGGTGGCTATGTGCTGACGCGCGAGCAGGACTATTTTGACCATACGGTCAGTGACATCTTCGGTTTCAATGCGATGCAGATGGGTTTGCAGGAATGCGATTTCCTGCGCAGCAGCCGCATGCCATTGCGCTTTGCCGCGGGAAACCAGCCTGGCAACAACGTGCGCATATGCTGCGATGAATTGCCTTTTGCCTGCGACAGCCTTGATATGGTGGTGTTGCCGCATGTACTGGAGTTTGCCGACAACCCGCATCAGATATTGCGCGAAGTGGAGCGTGTGCTGAGACCCGAGGGTAATCTCCTGATCAGCGGCTTCAATCCGTTCAGTCTTTGGGGCATGCATCGCGCCTTGGGCAGGAAACAGGGCTATCCGTGGTGCGGGCACTTTATCAGGCTCCCCCGGCTGAAAGACTGGCTGGCCCTGCTCGGCTTTGAGGTGGTCGGCGGACGTTTCGCCGCCTATGCGCCGCCGCTGCATCATTCGACATGGCTGGACAGTTTTTCCTTCATGGAAAAGGCGGGCGACCGCTGGTGGGCGGTGAGCGGTGGCGTCTATTTCCTGCATGCGATCAAGCGTGTACCTGGCATGCGCCTGATCAAGCCGCAATGGAACAAAGGATTGGTAAGGAACTTGTTACCGGCATCACCGAAATTGAACAAGGGCGTGACACAAAAGAAAAATGGACAAAATGAGTGACGTAGTCGAGATATTTACCGATGGAGCTTGCAAAGGCAACCCCGGCATCGGCGGGTGGGGCGCATTGTTGCGCGTCAAAGGCAAGGAACGGGAATTGTGCGGCGGAGAGGCGCATACCACCAACAACAGAATGGAGTTGCTGGCGGCGATTTCCGCGCTGGAAGCGTTGACGCGCCAATGCAAGGTGCGTTTGCATACCGACTCGAAGTATGTGCAGCAGGGCATCAGCGAATGGGTGCATAACTGGAAGAAGCGCGGCTGGAAGACGGCAGACAAGAAACCGGTGAAGAACGAAGATCTGTGGCGCAGATTGGATACCCTCGCTGAACAGCATCATGTCGAATGGGTCTGGGTCAAAGGCCATGCCGGACATGATGGCAATGAGCGTGCGGATCAGCTTGCCAACAAGGGAATCGAAACGTTGAAGGGGCAGGCATGAGGCAGATCGTACTGGATACCGAGACGACCGGTCTCGACCCAAGGCAGGGACATCGCGTCATCGAAGTCGCGGCCATCGAATTGAACGGACGCAAGGTCTCGGACCGCACTTTTCACCGCTACATCAATCCGGAGCGCGAGATAGACGAAGGTGCGGCGGCAGTGCACGGCCTGACACTGGACCGATTGCAGAACGAGCCAAAGTTCGCCGAGATCGCTTCTGCGCTGCTGGAATTCATTGCGGGAGCCGAACTCATCATCCACAACGCGCCGTTCGATATCGGCTTTCTTAATGCGGAATTGTCGTTGGCCGGACTGCCGCCATTGACCAATCCGGTGATCGACACCCTGAAAGTTGCCAAGGAGTTGCATCCGGGCAAGAAGAACAACCTGAATGCGCTGTGCGACCGTTACCTGATCGACAACTCGCACCGCACCTTGCACGGGGCGCTGCTGGATACCGAGTTGCTGGCGGAAGTGTACCTGGGCATGACGCGCGGGCAGGAAAGCCTGCTGGGCGAAGAAAGCAGCGACACGGATGGCGTGCAATTCACTGCCAGCGGCGAAGCGATCTGTTTACGCGTGCGGATACTGTCTGCAAGCGAAGATGAAATGGCGCTGCATAACGCGCAATTGGAAGACATTGAAAAGGCGAGCAAGGGAGCGTGTGTATGGAAAAGGCTGGAAGGACAGGCGTGATTCTGAAGTGGTCCCGCCGCATCCGCTGGACGCTGATGTTGCTGGTGTCAGTTTATGTTCTGGCCTGTACTTACATGTGGGCGGCGCAGCGCCATTATATCTTCGTACCCAGGCCGCTATTGCAGACGATGCCAGACAGACTGGGCATGAAATTCGAGGAAATCCATGTCCTGTCCGGAAGCAGCACGGATCGCGGAGATCTTTACGGCTGGTGGATTCCCGCGGATGACAGCAATGCGCCGACTCTTCTTTATCTGCACGGTAATGACAAGAACATCGGATATGCGCATGACATCGACAGGGTGGCGAGACTGCATGCCATGGGCTACAACCTGCTGACGGTCGATTATCGCGGATATGGCAAAAGCACGGGTGGAAAACCCGCAGAGTCCAAGGTGTACGAAGACGCCGAAGCGGCCTGGGACTACCTGATCAAGCAACGAGCCCGCGATCCCAAGCGCACGTTCATCTACGGGCATTCGCTGGGCAGCGCGATCGCCATCGATCTGGCCGTCCATCATCCGGACGCGGGCGGGGTCATCGCTGAAAGCGGCTTTACCTCGATGGTCAGTATGGCGAAACTAGAATACCCGTATTTGCCGGTCGAATTGCTGCTGAACCAGCGCTTCGATTCACTGGAAAAGATACACGGCCTGAAGATTCCGATACTGCTCATTCATGGTACCTGGGATCGACTGGTGCCATACCAGATGAGCCAGAGACTTTACGATATCGCTCCGCAGCCGAAAACCTTGAAGTTGATCGAAGGGGGCGAACACGGTAACTGCAGCATCATTGCCCCGCTGGAGTTCCGGGCTGCAGTAAGCGAATTCGTCCAGCGCAACACGACTCAACGCTGATGACCGAAAAACAGGCTGATGTACTGATCATCGGGGCAGGTGCGGCGGGCATGATGTGCGCTTTGACTGCGGCTCAACGCGGCCGCGCAGTATGGCTGCTGGACCATTCATCGAAGCTCGCGGAGAAGATACGCATCTCGGGCGGCGGGCGCTGCAACTTCACCAACCTCAATGCCAAGCCCGAAAACTTCCTGTCGCAGAACCCGCATTTCTGCCGCTCGGCATTGGCGCGTTTCACACCGCAACACTTTATTGCCATGCTGAACAGGCACGGCATCGGATATCACGAAAAGACGCTAGGCCAATTGTTCTGTGACGATGAATCCGAAGCCGTCATCGCCATGCTTAAGGGAGAATGCGATGCGGCAGGCGTACACTGTTGCATGCCATGCAGCGTGGAAAAGATAGAGCGTAGCGATACCTTCCGCGTGTCGACGTCGCGCGGAGAATTTCGCGCGGGATCACTGGTCATCGCTACCGGCGGCCTGTCCATTCCCAAGATCGGCGCGACGCCGTTCGGTTACAAAGTCGCCGAGCAGTTTGGCGTGCCGGTGACCAAACTCAAACCGGGGCTGGTTCCGCTGAGCTTTCATCCCGAGGAATGGGCAGCTTTCAGCGAACTGGCAGGTGTCTCCATGGATGCGGTGGTGAGCTTTGGCAAGCAGTGTTTTCGCGAGAAGCTGCTGTTCACCCATCGCGGGCTGAGCGGACCGGCCATCCTGCAGATATCCTCGTACTGGGAGCATGGCGAGCCACTTTCGATCGACCTGTTGCCGGATCAAGACCTGCGCGAAATATTCGCGCAACACCGCAGCAGCAAAGTGTTGCTGGGCAACTTCCTAACACAATATTTGCCGAAGCGGTTTGCCGAGATCGTTGCCACGCAATGGATGGAGAACAAGCCGCTCAACCAGTATGCGGAGAAGGAGTTGCGCGCGCTGGCCGAAAAGTTGAAGAACTGGCAGGTCACACCGACCGGCACATTGGGCTATGGCAAAGCGGAGGTCACCTGCGGCGGCGTGGATACACATGCGCAATCGTCAAAGACGATGGAGTGCAACAATGTGCCGGGCCTGTATTTCATCGGTGAAGTACAGGATGTCACCGGACAACTCGGCGGCTACAACTTTCAGTGGGCGTGGGCGTCTGGCTATGCCGCCGGGCAAGCCGTTTAGTGCTATAGTTTTTACGGATGCAACCAAGTTTCTTTAAGGAGATCGAAAATGCGTGTTCTGTGGATGATTTTGATGACTGTATTGTTGAGCGGCTGCGGTTACAACGATTTTCAGAAGAATGACGAGCAGGTCAAAGCCGACTGGTCCGAAGTACTGAACCAGTATCAGCGCCGCTTCGATCTGGTTCCGAATCTGGTCAACACGGTCAAGGGTTACGCCCAGCAGGAAAAGGATGTGCTGATCGGCGTGACCGAAGCGCGGGCCAAGGTGGGCACCATTCAGGCCACGCCGGCATTGATCAACGACCCGCAGGCGTTCGCCAAATTCCAGTCGGCACAGGGTGAGTTGACCTCCGCGCTGAGCAAATTGATGATGGTGACGGAAAACTACCCGCAATTGAAATCGGATGCAGTCTTCCGCGATTCGCAGGCGCAACTCGAAGGCACGGAAAACCGCATCACCGTGGCGCGCAACCGCTATATCAAATCGGTGCAAGCCTATAATGTGCTGGCGCGTTCCTTTCCGACCAACCTGACTGCCATGATGTTCGGCTATAGCGTCAAGCCTTCGTTCACGGTGGAGGATGAAAAGGCAGTGTCGAAGGCCCCGACGGTGGATTTCTCGGCACCCAAGCCGGCACCGGCAAAATAAATGAATCATTTCTGGACGCGGCTTCTTCTGCTTGCGCTACTGCTTTGCGGCACAGCGCAAGCAGAGGTTGACGTTCCAAAACTCGCTCAGCGCGTAACCGATCTCACCTCCACGCTGGATGCCGTCCAGACCCAGGCACTGGAAGCCAAGCTGGCCGCGTTCGAATCCCGCAAGGGATCGCAGATCGCCGTACTCCTCGTGCCCAGCACGCAGCCTGAAACGATCGAGCAGTATGGCATCCGTGTCGTCGACGCCTGGAAGCTTGGGCGCAAAGGTGTGGACGACGGCGTGTTGCTGCTCATTGCCAAGGATGATCGCAAACTGCGTATCGAAGTCGGTTACGGTCTGGAAGGGGCTCTGAACGATGCTATGGCCAAGCGCATCGTATCGGAGATCATAGGTCCGGATTTCAAGCGCGGGGCCTTCTATGAAGGCATCGATGCCGGTGTGGACGCGATCATCAAGGTCATCGACGGTGAACCGTTGCCGCCTCCGTCACAGCGGTCGTCGTCGCAATCCGGCGATGGATCGGACAACTTCGGTCAATTGATCGGCGCCGGATTCGTGATTTTCATGATGGGCAATATCATTTTGCGCCAGTTGCTGGGACGGCTTCCCAGCGGTCTGATCGTTGGCGGGGTGATCGGCGCTCTGGCGTGGGTGATGTTGCTCTCGATCGGATGGGCGGTTGCCGTAGCGCTCGTGGCCTTCGTGCTGTCGATGCTCTTCGGGATGGGTGGCGGCGGTTCATCCTTTCCGTCCGGGTGGGGCGGAGGCGGATGGGGCGGCAGTGGGGGTGGTGGTGGGGG
>DAIDAG010000045.1 GCA_027310725.1 Sideroxydans sp.
GGTATTGTTCGATAGCGACGGATAAACGTCTTCAGCAAAGTTGAGATAGGAAAACGTGACCATTTTCCTGATGTGGGGATGTATTTCGAAACGCCCGTCGCCGCATTTTGTGAAATAGCGCTCGCGGAGCCAGACTGGTGCCTCGCGGAAGGACCATTCTCCGTACACGCCCTGCGCCGCTTTGCGCAAAAATTTAGGGTTAAAGTCTGTCGCCAGAATGGTGATATTCCACTCTTTGAGGTCGGGAATAAATCTGTCGAGCAATATCGCGATGGTATAGGCCTCCTCGCCCGTGCTGCAGCCCGCGCTCCAGATACGAAAACGCCGCTCATTCTGGCGGCGTGATTGCAACAAGGGCAAAAGAACCTGCTCCCCGAAAATCTCTAAACTCTGTTTCTCCCGGAAAAAATACGTTTCCCCCACGCTCAGGTGACTGGCGAGAGTCTCGTTCACTTTGCGTGTCGGTGGGGCTGACAGCAGCCAGTGTGCGCATGGCTCAGTATCTGAAAAATTGAAATCCGGCGCTGCCGCCGCTATTCCCCGCTCGAGATCACCCCAACGCTCTTGCGGAAAATACAGTCCCGTCTGCGTGGCAACAAATTCGCTCAACCGCGCCAGCAAGGGAGAGGAAAGTGTGGGGCGCACGTTTTTCATCAAGGCGCTTCCAGCGCCCGATCCAGAGAACTCTCTTCTTCAAGGGAAAGAAAGCTCTCCAGGTCGTGGATAAAAATTAAACCATCGGTCAGTTTGACCACTCCTTCCACGTACTCAAGTTTTGGAAGGATATTTGCAGTCGTAACGAGATTCTGTTCTGAACCCGCGATGACATCCAGCACGGCGTCCGCCATCAGCGCCACAGCCCGTCTCGCCGTGTGCGCGACAACCAGTTTGTCGGTCAGGGCAATCTCACGTTCCGGAAGGCGAAAGCGGCGCCGCACATTGATCACCGGGATGACTCGCCCCTGAAAATTGACCACTCCAAGAATGATGGCCGGTGCATTTGGCAAAGGCGTGATGGCTACTATGCGCACCACTCGTTCCGCAGCATGCAAAGGCAATGCGTAGCGTTGATCGTCCAAGGTAAAGATAACAAGGAAATCAGATTTTTTCATCGCAACCCCCGAATGATGTTCGATGGCTTTCGTAGGACACCACACCGTACACCCAAAGCGCATATCTGGGTATATGCCAAATGGTCTAGATACTTAATGTCAAAGAGGTCTTAGCCGCGTTATTCCCTGAGCAAATACGGCCATTGTCTCGTCGAAGTCCGGAATTTCGTGATTGATTCGTGCGCGCAATTCTCTGCCCCATTTTTTTCGGTGGGTATAGCCTTACTAGTTATCCGCAACTGTCTCTAGGTCGGCTGCATTTTGACTATTTGTACCCGCCGATGCAAATGTCCTTTCCCCGCCCGATAATCCCATTCACTTTTTTTGGCCCCTTACAAGTTAAAGTTTATTCCGCAAGAGAAATGTGCTCTCTCTTCTGATTACCCGTCAATTCATGACTGAACTTCGTCATCGTGCCCTGGCCTTCATTAACGAAGCGTGACTATTTACGTTATTTAGCGAATGGTTAAGCCGATGGTCAATCGGGCACAAATATTGCCTATCATTGCGAAAAATCAATTTCACAACGAAGGCCAATCATGCAGCGAACAGACCAATTAGGATTCACCTTGTTTGAAATCGCCATCGCGGTAGCGATAGTTTGCCTGCTAGCGTCGTTTGTGGTGATAGGCCAGACAGTCACCATCAACACCAAAGTGAATCGCCTGGATCGTGATTTGAATAGCATTCGGACAGCCATTTATGATGCGAAAGACAGCTCAAATCCAATGCGCGGCAATTTTCGTAAAACGTCATCGCATTCGTTGCCAGACTCAGCTGGTCTTGGTGATGACAACAATTTGAATACCATTATTAGCGGAGATTGGAAATCAACATCAGGAGAAATCTTCAGCCTATGGAAGAAGATGTTGCCGGCCGCCTCAGGGCAGAATACGATTAATAACTCTACTGTCTACGCTCCACTCAAAATGCCTAGTGGCATGATTGGTGTTTTTAACCCATCCGGCCCGCCAATTGCAGGAATAAACGGGAGCTACATTATTTGCACCGACAACATAGCGGGTGCGGTGGTAAAGCGGCTCGATTTCGTGATGGATGACGGGAACACCAGTTCTGGCACAATGATGACGTCCAATAAGATTGGCGGCACGGCTATTGCGACGGGCGACATCTCCAATAGTGCCACCTATGTGATTTGCCTTGGCGTTTGAACAATCGCGTCCGAAATATTCAAAGTCTGGTTTCATCCTCATGATTGAAGTTGATAAGGAATTATTGCGCATTACAATCTGTCGGAGACCTGCTGATCACAAGCTCCAGTACTCATGATCAAAAATATGCGCGTGCCCAGTCTGAAGCGAAATGCTCAATCATTTTCTACCTGATCAATTGCTAACGGTGCCGCCAGTCACGTATGACCGGCATATGCATATCACGATACATCTTAATCAGTATCAAAAAGCCGATATCAGCACTGAAGGCAAATTCGCCGTTTAAGTCATTTTCACTAATCAACCATGCGTTGCTCATGATAGCCCATTTAATTGATAGGCATAGATACACGCTAGACAGTTTGGCATATTGTTTTTGTTAACATTCAAGTATATAAGCTGCTTGTGTGGCAGTACGCTCGCTCGCGCTGAACCTTTTTCGTCGGAGACACACCGAAGGGAAATGCGCTGATTGCCAAGCTATTGTTCGACGGACGTTTTCCTGCAGGAAATTGTTGTGCGAGGGAACCATGAAAAGGATATTGCTGGTCGACGACGAGCCTAGCGTACTCAACGCGCTTCGGCGTGAACTGAATGATCGCTACGAGATCGAGACATTCGATGACCCTGTCGCGGCGCTTGAACGTTGCAGAAAAGCACAGTTCGATCTGGTGGTTGCCGATTACAAGATGCCGGGTATAAATGGCATCGAGTTCCTCAGGGAATTCGGTCAGATGCAGCCTAATGCGTCGCGAATAGTGTTAAGTGGAAACTCCGATATTGACACGCTGATCCGTATGATCAACGAAACACATATCTATCGTTTTCTCTCAAAGCCATGGAAAACAGATGAGTTGTTATCCAGCATCCGGCAAGCGCTGGAATACCGCGATGCAATTCTGGATAATCATCATCAGGCGGATGCACGCCGCCAAAGCAATACTGATGTACAAATGATTCCTAGCGATTCTCCCTTCCGAATTGTTCTTGTAGACAGTGATGATCATTTACTTAAATTAATGTCTCGTGAACTAGCTGATGTAAATGGGCATGAGAGCTTATATCGCACGATTCAACAGGAAATAAAACAAGAGACTCCTCTTAGCAAATTTAAATTCATCATAAATATCTTCCATGGTGCACAAGCTGCCCTTGCTCATGCGAAGAGCAACTCTTTCGATCTCATCATCTCAGCACAAATCCTGCCTGACATGGAAGGCATTAAATTGCTTGGCAAGGTGCAGCACATCCTCCCGGATACGGCTCTGATCTTGCTCAGCGACAACACCGACAAGTCGGTACTGATGCAAGCCATTGATGAGGCTGATGTGCGAAATTTGGTACTTTTGCATTGGGCGAATTCAGAACTTCGCTCCGACGCACGCCGCCAAGCCTGGAATCTCCACCAGCTTAGAACTGCTGCTATCCAAGCCTTGGCTTCTCGATAGTTTTTGCTGGGTAATGCCCGCTGACGGTATTGCGCTAAACGTTCTAGAATGACGCGTCATGGATCATTAAGATGCGCGGGGCAGTTATATTCAGATACGTTGCATATTGAAATAGTACTGTAGTCAGTTTAGCTGGCTCGTTTGAAAGTTGACAACGAAAGCGTAGAAAGCCTCCGGGATGAACAAAGCTCAATGAATAAAGCAAATCCAACAGGCTCATATAAAGCGCTGCTTCAGGACATTATTGAAGGCGTTCCAATACGCATTTTCTGGAAAGATCGCGACTCACGTTATCTAGGTTGCAACACGTTATTTGCGAAAGATGCCGGGTTGGATCATCCTCGCGAACTGGCTGGCAAAACCGACTTCGATTTGGGCTGGAAGGATCAGGCTGAACTTTATCGTGCCGATGACAAGCTTGTGATGGAGTCTGAATATCCAAGGCTGAGTTACGAAGAACCTTCGACCACTCCAGATGGTAAAGTAATCTGGCTACGCACTTCCAAAGTTCCCTTGAGAGATGCGTCTCGTAGAATAATCGGTATTCTGGGCATCTACGAAAATATCACCGAGTACAAGCTCGCAGAATTTGAACAACAAAGACTCACCCGTGCCCTCAAGCTCCTGAGCAAATGCAACACGGTGTTAGTTCACGCCGAAAATGAAGAAGAACTGCTAACGAAGATATGTCATCTAACAGTAGAAATCGGCGGCTACTTGATGGCATGGGTAGGTTTCGCAGAAGATGATGCTACCAAATCCGTTCAACCGGTCGCGCAATCCGGTTACGAAGAAGGATATCTGGACAACGTAAATGTTACGTGGGCAAATACGGAGTTAGGACAGGGGCCAACAGGTACTTCGATTAGAACTGGAGAAACGATAATCAATCAGGAATGTCAGTCCAATCCGAGAATGGAGCCATGGCGGAAGGCAGCAGTCAAACGAGGTTACCAGTCTAGTATTGCACTTCCACTTGTTGTCAATAAGCGCGCGTTAGGTGCGTTTACCATTTACTCATCAGAACCCCATGCGTTCATCCCGGAAGAGGTGGAATTATTGGAAGAACTTGCCGGAGACCTTGCCTATGGGATTGAAACACTGCGCATGCGCATCGAACATGAGTCGGCACGGAAAGAGATTGAATTTTTGGCACACCACGACTCTCTAACGGGCTTGCCTAATCGGTTATTACTGCGCGACCGTTTCGACCGGGCAGTAGCACTCTCACATCGTGAGCGTGCAGATGTGGCCGTCCTCTTTCTTGACCTCGACAATTTCAAGCAAGTCAATGATAGCTTGGGCCATGGCGTCGGAGACCAATTGCTGGTTCGTGTTGTTAAAAGGCTGCATGGTTGTATCCGCGAGACCGATACGATCAGCCGTCAGGGTGGAGATGAATTCGTTATTCTGCTGACCAATGTACTTGAACCAGGCGTCGTTGAAGCCATAGCCCAAAATATCATTGAGGCTTTCGTCGAGCCATTCGATATCAATAGCCACATACTGAATGCCTCCTTTAGTATCGGTATCAGTCTCTTTCCCGGGGATAGCAAGGAGTTCGATACTCTGATCAAGCAGGCCGACACTGCGCTATATCAGGCAAAAGACGCCGGACGAAATACGTATCGCTTCTTCTCTGAGCAAATGAATATTGATGCAATGAATCACATGCAGCTACTGGGGCAATTGCACAATGCGATAAGTAAGAAGGAATTCCGGCTCTATTACCAACCCCTGACTGATAGCGCCAGCGGGCACATTATAGGCGCTGAAGCCTTGATACGCTGGCAACATCCAACATTGGGGCTTATTTCACCGGATCAATTTGTTCCGCTAGCGGAGAGGAGTGGCCTCATTATCCCTATTGGCGAATGGGTGCTGAATGAAGCATGCGGACAAATTCAAGATTGGCGAAAAATGTGTTTGTTACCTCCCTTGGTTATAGCGGTTAACCTTTCTGCACTACAATTCAAGCGTGGTAACATCGTTGAGACAGTGACTAATACACTTAAAAAAACAGGTCTGCCAGCCATTCAGCTGGAACTGGAGCTCACGGAGTCCATTCTATTGCACGACATGGAGGTGGTCATGAAAACGCTCCATGATCTGAAAGAGCTTGGAATCAAGCTCTCTATTGATGATTTCGGGACAGGTTACTCTAGTTTGTCCTACCTTAAACGACTAGCAGTGAATAAGCTCAAGATAGATAAGTCATTCGTGCGCGACATGGTGGAAGATCCAGAAGACGCCGCCATCGTTAAAGCCATTATCCAACTGGGCCATACTCTTCAACTTACCATTATCGCTGAAGGGGTGGAAACTGAGGCCCAATTATCTCTTCTGAATGACTTAGGGTGTGATCAGATTCAGGGGTATTTGATCAGTCGCCCCCTACCGGCCGAAGAGTTCATTACGCTTTGTACGCGATGAATAAGGGACTTGACCGTCTTGATGGGACGATAGCAGTCCGTCAAAGTAAAATGCCTTAGCGCAATATATCGATTAACGGCAATTCTCCAAGCAGAAATATGCGTTCAGCATTCTGGACCTTTAGAAATTTTAACGATAGCCCAAGGTTCAACCAGTGATTGATTTAATTTCCAGAGAATTGGCAGTTGGCGCTAGGTCCGTTTTTCCTTTAAAGCTCGCTCCATGCCTAACGAAAATTGCGAGGACCGGCTTGCACTGTATGAGTTGCAACTACCCGTCAGCTGGCAAACAGTCAGTATCAAATGTAACCAGACCTTAGCATCGCACATGATCCAAATCTTTCTTGCGCTCTAGCTTCTAGTAAAAATCAGCAACGGCTTGGTATTGCCGTTATCAGCGGCGCGTAACGCTTCAATATATCTCTCACGTGTTTCTGTAGCCTTGGTCAGACTTTTGCTGCCCCAGGTAAAACGCGGATAACCCAGCTTTTGGACAAGCAGGTCAGCCATCATCCGTGCATGACGCCCATTGCCATTGGGAAAGGGATGAATCGCTACCAAACGGTGATG
Organism: Sideroxydans sp.; assembly: GCA_027310725.1. GTDB lineage: Bacteria > Pseudomonadota > Gammaproteobacteria > Burkholderiales > Gallionellaceae > Sideroxyarcus. Next base: position 6,735 of record DAIDAG010000045.1, read on the forward strand.
AAAGCGTGTGGCAATTTCGTCTGGTGGAAACGTCGCATGCGCAATCTGGTAGTGCACGTCTTCGAGAAGATCTCGCAGTTTCGTACTGACCTGTTGCCATCCGACGCCAATATTTTTGTCCGATTTGCGGAAGCTTCCGGCCCAAGCCCAGGTTTCACCGAACATTTGCCGGTGTAATTCGCGCAAGAACCCTTCGTTGACAATTTCTTTTCGCTGCTTACGTGCCCATGCCTCACCCTGCTCGATGTTGACTTGCTCCCATTCGTTTAGCTCACCCTGTGTGGTGATGTGTTTGGGAATCAAGCAGGCGAGTTCATCCGCATCCAGCGGAGTGGCGCCCGGCAAGTATTCAAGATTCACCGCCATAGCTCTCGCTTGGATCCTTGAAGCATACTGTTGGCTATTTCTTTTACCTGGGTTTCTGCGCTCTCAACAGAGGTCGCTTGCGCTTCCAATGCCATGCTGTGAACAACGGTCGCCATTCGTTCTCGTGCCACTTTGTTGGCTTGGTCTTCCAGGGTCTGTGCGATCGTTTTCTTGGGCACCAACGCATATCGCAGCTCACATCCCAGTGCGTCTGCGGCTCGCCGGAGACTACCCAATGTAATGGTGTCGTCTGCTTCTGAGCTTTCCAAACGATGAACGGATGATTGGACGACGCCCAATTGTTTTGCCAGGTATACCGCCGGCATGCCCAGACTTTCACGAATGGCTTTTATCCAGCCAGACGGAGGCCGCGCCGGCAATTCTGCTGCGCGCCAGCGTGCCAATCCAGCATCTAGCTGGCGTTGCTTCAAGTCTTTGAATCGTGATTTCATGCCATAATTATGCATTATGATGCAATTAAGTCAATATTATAGTTGCATCATAGTGCAACTAATTACTATTTATATATGCATCATGATGCATATATTATGGCTCTCACGGCTAACTCATTAGCTCCGGATCAGATCGTAGGTGCTGTTCTGTTTCATTCTGCTGATCGTCGTAGCAAGCCATTTTGACGCATTTCGCAGGTGCCCAGTAAAGTCGGCCTGTCCGCTTCGAACGTAGATCAACGCATTGCGCAACTGATTTTCCATGGTATTTCCCGTTACCGAGGGCGGCAGCCGTTCAATCAGGCTCATCCCTTTCTCTGTCGGGCTTAGCTGTTGTGAACTGCCGGGCTTTGCCTGTTTGCGTTCCGCGACTTGGTTGATAACCAGGTTGTTTATCGCATCCACCCGAGTTGCCTCCGTACCAATTTCGGCCTTAGCCATATGGCGGAGCAAAGAGGCTTCCGTATACCGCTCAGGCGGCACGGTTAGATTGCGCTCTACTTTCAGTGTCGCATGGACTTGATCTCCGGGCTTAAACGCTGCCGTCTTGACGTTGTTCTCAAGTGCGCTGTGTTTGCCAGGATCGCAGAGCAACCATCCTGCTTCACGAGGTTTGAGCGGGTCAACCCAGCGGTCTGCAGCTGTAAATATCTCGCCGCCCATATCAAACACCAACTTGCGCACGTGAACGGTCGCCGCTCCAATATGTTGCAACACGCAGTTGTGATGCACCATGTTGAAAATTATCTGGCACGTATCTGGCAGCCAGTCGGGACAGGCATCTCTCATATTGACGATGGCATGGTGAACAGCGAAACCATGTTTTCCGTGGCCCGGCATTACCGTAGAGCCGGTACGCGGATAGCTAATTGCTCCCGCCTCATACAGCTTTTGCACTGCTGCATAGCCGCTGGTCACATCTATGCCGATGTCAGCCGCATCGGCCAGAAGCGCCGAAAGCGTCAACGGCAAGGACGGCTCCAGAGTCTCCTGATATTCACTGGCAGTTATGCAAATTCCCGTGACTTCCCCATCCAGGGGTAATTGAGGGATATCGACACATCCGGTAGCAGGCTGCCATTCGAGAACTACATCTTCGAACTTTGCTGTGGCAGTGTAGTAGTTCACTGGGGTGAAGCACTTGATCTCGCACTCGCGGCGGACCAACTCAGTTAGTAACCGTGTCTTGACGCGACCGATGCTGGTTCGCTGGCCGGAGCTAACCGAAAACGCCCGACTGAGATTGATGCCATACAACCAATCCAACTGACGGCGCACGCAGCCGGCACGGTAAGCCGTGTCTGTGTCAGACAATGGAAACAAATTGTTCAGCGCTTGTTTCAATGAATTGGGATCAAGCGCGGAAACCCACAGACGCCGGATGTCTCCCTTGAAACCCAATTCGTAAAGAATCTGGCGGCCAATGACTTCACCCTCTTCATCCGGGTCGGTTGCGATCACCACCGTTTTGACTCGATCAAGCCATGCAGCAATCTTGTTGTAATGCTCGATATGTTCCGCCTTGACCTTCCATTCCCATTTCCGGGGAACAATTGGGAGATTGCTTAGACTCCATGGTCCACGATCATGGTCGCTATATTCATCCGGCATAGCCAGATTCAGCAAATGGCCGTATGCGTTAAGCACAACGGCTCCGCCGCCTGTGAAAACACCGTCCTCGTTATTGGATGCGCCTAGCTGTCTGGCCAGCGCACGTGCTTGCGATGGTTTCTCGCAAAGGTATAGCGTTTCATATGTCGTGTTTGTCATCTAATTCTTTATCCTGAAAAATTTGAGTAAAAGATCCAAATCATTCCTGCATGTCTGCCAGATCTGTTTCCATAATTCCGGTCTGTCTTCACGGGGTGCTAGGATCATGAGTACAATCAGTAGTGCGAATATGAATCCCAGCGCACTAAATCCAACAACAAAAAGGGCTACCGAGGGCACCCAGTCACACATGAACACTAGCCATGCTGAAACTGTGGCCAGCGTAAGTACCGTGATAATCACAAGCCATGGCAACGATTCTGGCCGGGCTCTATTTGGCATTTTGTTTTTCACGTACTACCTCCGCGTAGCTCGTATTCACATGCCGAATGTCATCCTTAAACTTGCATGTCCGGGAATAGAGCCAGTTTGAACAAATCCTGGCTCCAGAAATTATTTCCTCGTTCAGCCATTCGTGTTCTGCCAATGTGATTGCAAATGCGTTGCACAGAAACGCGCTCATATCACTGAATTCTGCGAAGTCGTCGTTCAGTTGGAGAAGCTCATCCGCCAGTGGCTGCGCCTTAGTACTGACGAACTTCTTTTTGGATGGCTGCATCGTCCTCTTTGCCCTTGTCGTTTTTTGCCGGTTAGTAGTCATGGCGCCCCCTTTCACGGTGTGACAACTTCATTGGTTTGATTCGTCGTACTGCTTTGCAACAACAAACGCTCGAATGCACTGCCGTCTTGCCGAGTCATGTTCGGTACGAATCGCGAATACACGCGGAACAGCATTTCGGTCGTGGTATGTCCCATTTGCTTTGCAATCCATTCCGGGTTCTCACCTGCTGCCAGCCATAACGTGGCTGCGGTATGGCGCGTTTGATAGGCACGTCGAGGTTTCAGGTCGAGATAGCGTAGAAGCGGATACCATACGCGAGTCGTGACATTCTTGTTGTCGAGTACTGTCCAGTTGCGGGTGCAGAACACATACTCAGAATGGTCTCTTGTGACTTTTTCTTGTGCTTTGAGGGCGTCGTACACCACGTTCGACATCTGAATGTCACGCTGGGAGCTGTCGTTCTTGGTGTATTCATCCTCACCAAGCACAATCGTTTCACGCACCAGAATCAACCTCTTCTCGAAGTCCACGTACTTCCATTTCAACCCGTCAACCTCGCCCGTACGCATGCCTGTAAAAAACCGGACTGTGTAGTAGCTCTTAAAATCAGGCCGAATGGATGCAAGAATTAGCTTCACTTCATCCAGCGTGAACGGCTCTACATCTGTTCGTTTCACCTTTAGCTGTTTGATATTCTGGAATGGCGTGCGAAAATTGAATCGGTCGGCGGCTTCATTGATGAGCTGCCTCAACAGATTCATGATCTTGTTGATGCGGCGATTCGACAGCATGTTCTTTTTGCCTCGTGCCTGGACTTTGGCGAGATCAGCACGATATGCAAGTAAATCTGCTTTGGTGATTCTGCCGACCTCCCAATCCCCAAATTTGGGAATCAGTCGACCGTCAATATCGCTACGAATGGTTTTCTTGTGTGACTTGCGCCACTCAACCTCTTTCTCGGTGAACCAAGTTGCAGCAAAATCACGGAGCAAAGGTGTACCAGTAACGCCCGCAGATACTTGAGCAGCTCCTGGTTGCGCCATCGTACTAGCCACGTCTTGAGTGACTTGGTTGAGCACTGACGGTGGCGCCGCTTCGTCGAACTTTTCCGCGTTCTTGCTACCGGGGAAGAAACGACGGTAATCAAACGTTCCTGCCGCGATTTCCGAGTCCATACGATCAAGGACTTTTTGCACCTTCTTGCGGTTTGTGGCACTTTCTGGGAGAGCGGTTTGTTCTCGGCAGCGAATACCTCTATATCGAAAGTCTATAAATAGAAGCCCGGTATCGTCGCGTTTTCTGATACTACCCATGGCAAACACCTCCATTTGCCATGGGAATTGCAAGCGAGCTACCCGCTGTTACCATGTCTCGCTCAATATGCTCCCAGATATATAGAATTTTGCGGCCGCCGAATGGACGGATGTAATGAATTCCCTCAAGAAGCACGCTATCTTTCAAGCGTTCACGGATGGTGCGACTGTCGTATTTGATTACTCCTGATAACTCATCGGTCGTTAAATATGTCAGTGACATAAAGATTACTCCTTCAAAAAAATGAACTACAATTGGCCATTACTACCCACAGAAAGATCAATTGATCTCCTGTAGGTCATATTAGCAAACCGCCGCACAATCCAAAGCTATATTTTTCGTTTGTAGAGCTTTTTGCGCTTCTGGAGATTATTTTGATCAAGTGCCATCTGTCTCGCCTGCTTGGGGAGCGTAAGCTGAAAATTTCAGACTTATCAAGGGATACGGGGATAAACCGGGGTACTGCGACGCGTCTCTACCATGAGACTGCAGAAAGAGTAGAAATTGAAGTGATCAACTCGCTATGCAAATATTTCAACTGTTCAGTAAGCGAGATATTTGAATACATACCTGATAGTGATGTACACAGCGTTGACGGGCAGTTGGATCAACGCGCAAAATGATTATTGCGCATCCATAGATGATGTCTCATTTCTGATTACACCATCGTGGCCACTGTAGATGGCCGAAATGAATACCAACGCAATCCTACGTTATTGAAGCGCAAGAGCCGAAGTGATATCAGACAACCTCTTGGTCCACAAAAGTGCCGCAAACTTTGAGGGACGGTAACAGCTGCGTATCAGCGTAATGACACCCCGTCTCCTCTATTACTCCTTGTCCGGCTTTCCCCGCCTCATCCGGTGCATGCCCTTCTTTTTTCCTCAAACGATCGAGCATCGGCTCATAACCTGGCTGCCAAGCCGCAAGGCCGTCAAATACATCTCGAAGAGCAGCCAGAATGCGCATGCCCGCATAATCCAAGTCCCCCCAAAACCAGCTGTGCAGCTTCACTTCAGCCCGGAGCCACCCTATGAACTTGGCTGTCTGCTTTTCCTCGATCGCTCCGTGTGCTGCAAAATAGACTGAAGATCCAGACGGCGAGCGTAAGCGTTTAGCGCTACCTTTGAAGCCTGAAGAATAAACCAAGGCCAAGTCATGATAGCGTTTCGTAGAATCTCGTGTTGCTTGCTCAAAAGTTGCTTGGTTCTCAATAAACAGGACACCAGAAAAACCATCTTGCGGTAGATGCACCTGCAATTGAACCGGCATCTCAGGGAATGGACACTCGTCCTGTTGAAGAACGGTTGCCACTAATTGCTGCCGCCCATCCAGAACCTTCGATTGCCCCCAGAAAAGGCGAGCCGATACTTCCCGAAGAAGCAGCGGTTCATTGGCTATGGAAGGCAGCAATGCCAACTGATGCACTATTTCCTCGGCGCTGCGCCCTGGAATCTCAACCTTGAGCCGCGATACGGTTTCCTTTATCGACTCATCTGAATTCAGATGTACAAATACTGCCTCTCGCCATAGCTCGGCTGATGACCGGATGCGTACGGGACGACCAGTAACCCGGCGCACCTCTGACTCATTCAAGATTGATAGCCGAGGATTGCACTCGTATAGAGCCTGGCCTGACTGAGGTCGGTCAAGCTTTACGTAGAACCATCCCCACAACACCATCTGCTGAAGGAATCCCCATAGCTGCTCCCTTTCCTCTTCTAGGCCGGACTTGTAAAGCGCCGGGAATGATTTCCCGTCAAGTTTGATTGCCCGAACCAATGACTTGCCTTGGGAATCTGCTGCATCAAGCTTATCGACAATGTAGTTCAGTAGCTGAAGCGTTCCATTAGCCTTTAGCCAGAGAGGCTCATTCATACAACCTCCTTGCCCTCAACTTCCTCAAAAAGGAGCTGTGCTTGCTGGCGAACCTCCTGCCGGCGTAAATCCCAGAGCTCCCGAAGTTTGTCGGTATTCAGCTCACGCTCGTCGGCTTCTGAGATGAAGTCCACTTCACCATTTCCCTCGGCTTTGGTTCTTGTGAAACACCACTCCTTAGTGAACTCCGACTTGAGCGCGCCCGCATGCTTGGTGGGCATGGCACAAATCAGCTGCATACCTAAGCTGTCTCTGATGAATTTCATCACATCATGTGCGCGACGCTCATCCACCTTAGCGAAGGATTCATCGTTGACCAAAAGCTTGAGATTAGTTCCCTTCTCGAAATTCTTCAGCCGGTTAGTCACAACAGCGGCACGCACGATGTAGGCAGGAGTCTCAAGTTGCCCCCCGGAGCCAGTACCCCACTCTGAAAGGGCGACTCGAGAGCCGGAATCTGACTCCTTCCAAATCTCATACCGCCGATAGTTTCGGTAGTCGGCAATTCGCTGAAGTTCCTTCTGGGCACGCTCTTGATCATTTGACAGCAACAGCGCTAGGAGCCTGTCGCGTATAGCGCAATTCTCAGGACTTAAAGCCTCTTGGTCGAACAGACCACCGGATTCCTGGGTTTCGGCCAGGTCATAGGCTGCACTGAAGAACTTGTAGTACTCCTCAAATTCCGAGACCCAGTTCGACCAGTCAATACGGAACTTATCTGTACCGAACTTCAGCTTTTCCAGTTCTTGATTCAACGCCTTGAGGGTTCGAACACCCGTATCAACCGAATTCCGGATTTCGTAGCAGAACTGTTTGGTGAAAACATCGCGGAACGAATCCTCGGCCTGCCGAAGTTGCGCGAGGTTCTTGTACAACCCAATATCCTTTTGGGTCTTGAGTTGCTCGCGCACGTTGGAGTGCAACTGAACCAACAAGCCATACATCGGCGCGAAGTTGCCTTCCCTATGCTCACCATAAGGAAATTCGAGCCTCTCATCCTGCCGCGCATACTGGTTATATTCCCCAACAGTCTCTCGCACATCGCTGGTGAAATCACGCGCGCTCAACTGCAGTTGTTGAACTGCCTCTTGCAGGTTTTGTGGTCCTTCGTCAGCTGCCAGCAATTCGTCAACCTGCGCTTGCATAGCGATATGCGAAAGGCTACTGTTTACCTCGCAAAGAGCCTTCAGCTTCCGATGCTCTTCAGAAACGCGCTGTTTGCGATTTGGGATTGAAGCCTCCTTCTGGCTAACCGTAGTCTGCTGCGAGACTAGAAGGATCCTGTATTCTCCAATACTCTGGTTGGCGTTGCTAATTTGCGTATCACAACGCCCCATTTGAATATCTAGGACAGCCTTTTCACCGAGCAATGCCTCGACTTCGGTCAGGTCCAGACGCTTTGCATCCTCCCAGACCAACTCGAGTTCAGAGACAGCTTGGTTCGCAAGCGCCGTGGCATCGAAGTCCGGGAGCTTGCCCTGCTTCACCAAACCCAGAAGAGCTATCAGATCTCGACGTTGTTCTTCGAGTTTGGTCAACTCTCTAGCAGCCTGTATATGCTCAGTCTCGGCAACCACTCGTGCGTTAGCCTGCTGAGCCTTACCAAAAACCAGATTTTCGACTTGAGCTGTAAAGAAAGTCCGGCCACCCGCCGCGCGGCCGTCTTTCATCAGGCCACGCGACTTGTAGCGTAGGATTTCAAAGTCATGAACCTTGACTACCGCGCCATATTGCTCCACTAGATAGGCCTGCGCAATTGGATGCTCGGTGGCCAATTCGTGAATGATGGAGTCATCCGGCACCAGTTCCGGCCTGGCCTTCCTTCGGCAAAGCGCACCTTGGATAACGCGAACTTTCGGAAATTGGCCTTTGACGAAACGGGTAGCGACTTCCTCATCTTCCTCAGGCACAATCAAGTTAAACCGTGCGCCATCCAAATAGCCTTCAATTGCAGGCAGCCACTCAGGATCAACGGGTTCAATCAAGTCACAAAGGACCTGTACCGTGATACGAGGCATTTCACTACGGAAGGCCTTAAGAGCAAATTGCACCTCACGGGGATAGTCAGCACCACCTTCAGCAAGATTCCTCTTACGTTCAGCGGCAGCTTGTTCACGATCCGCAGCAGCCTGCTGTAAGCCATTGAGCACGCCCAGCTGCTCGTTTACTGACGACGCAAAGCTGCTGGTTGCTCCAGACATGGCTTCGTAAAGCCCATCGAAGTTGTCAGCGATGTTTTCCAGGTCACGTAGAACCTTGGAAACAGGCAGCGTTGCTTTCAGGGTAACTTGGCTCAAAACTCCTTCTAGCTGTGTTTTCCATTCCGAAATTGGCAAGCGTCCCAATTTGGATAGCTCTTGCCCTATCACTGTTGCAGCAGCCTGAATAGTTCGGAATTCATGTGGAATTGGAAGTGCGATAAGCTGTGATGCCGCATTTCTGAGGCTGCCAACGTGCGTTAGTGCTGCAACCAGTTCGGCCATTGCCTCACGCAGGGATTGGTTGGCTCGGGTCTCCCTCTCATCCAAACGCGCTTTCTCGTTTGCTGCCGGAATGCCTGAAAGCTTGGCTTCAAGTTTGACCAGACTGGCGTGATGATTTTGTTTTTCCTTGCCGGTCTGTTCTACCGTTGCCTTTTTCGACTCAATTGCCCCTTGGAGTTCGGAAATTTTCTCGTTAGCTTGGGCAAGCAGGCGTTCGTCTTCAAGAAGAAGTCGTTTCGAAGACAACACTTGGTAGATAGTTGCCCTCTCGTAGGCTTCCGTAGCTTTCCCAATGGTGCCGCCGAGATCTTCCAATCGAGCGATGTTTTCCTTCAGACGCTCACCCTCTTGGCGCAAATTGTGCACTTGGCGGACTAGGTCGCTGATTTGCGAGATTCGCTGTGACAATTGCTGGGGGTCATGCTCCAGAATCTGCGTCTTAACGAGTTCGTCGACGCTACCGATCGGCTTATGGGCAATAGCTTGGCACCAAGCCTTTGCAGCAGCTTCAGCCTCAGTAAAAGAAACGACCTTCTGACCACGAAATCGACCGTATAACTGGCAGAGGTATTCGCGTTTGTTGTCGCGATGGTTATTCACCTTCGGATAGCGGGCTTTCAGGTGCGACTCGATTTTCTCGACTTCGACCACCTGCATGTTGCCATCTAGATCGAGCTTGATGAGATCGTCTAGGCAAAGCTCGGCTTCATCAATGATGAGTAGTGCCAGCCGCTCTTGTACTGCCTGACGCCGGTCACCGGAGCCATCGATACGAGCAGCGGCGGCTACTAGAGCCGTGAAGCTCTTTCCAGCCTCCCCTTCGCTTGGCCTGAATACCAAACCAACGTAGCCATGTGCACCATCGGGACGAGCAAACAAATTATCCTCGGCACCAACGATGTAGGACCAAAGCGTGCGCTTGGTCTTACCATTTCTGGCACTTTGGATTGTTTCGTCCTGGCCAGGGTTGTAGCTAAAGATGTGCTGATAGACCGCAGTCATTCCAGTCTGCAGTGCGTCCAGCATTGTGGATTTGCCAGAGCCGGTCGGGCCAGTCAGGAGCGTCATGTTGCCCATGGGGTATTCACCCGGACGTAGTGAACCCCAGTTGACGAGGACGAGGGATTCAAGCTTCATTGTGATACTTCCTGTGTGGTGGTATCTGAACCTGATTCCAAAGGGTCTCCGCCATCAGCCTCAAGGGCTGCGGCAAGTACATCTTCACTAATGATGCCGAGAATGGTCTGGCGAATGGCAATCAGAGCATCTTCGTCAGACATAGAAAAAGTCGGACTCAATCGAATCAGGCGATGTCGCTTTAGTTCGCGAAGAAGCTTGTCACGCTCCACTACAGACTCTGGCAGCGGTCGCCTCAACTGAGTCTGCAATGTTGCGGCCAACTCGTCGAAGCGAATGAGGACTTCCCCTTCGTCGGTGAGGTCCTTACCGCCATCGGTCAGACCTTTCTGATACAGGAAGCGCAAAGCTAATGCGGCTGCAACGAAATCGGGAGTTACACGCGCTCGAAGGGATGGGGCGGGCTCTGCGTCTTCAGGGATGATGCCTGGGACTTGGGCGCCTGGCGCATACAACCGGAAGAACTCTCCTTTGATGTCATGATGGAGATGGAATCCGGCCATTCCAAAATATTCAGAGAGTAGAGCTTCGATGCGTCTGGCGTCATCGTAAAACCGTTGTTCGACTCCATCTTCGTCACGAACAATGATTCCGTAGGCAAAGAGTCGGGTGACCAACTCTTGGAATCGGTCCATTTTGATACCAGCAATTTCAAGTTGTTCAAGCGCGGCGGTTGTCAGGCTCATTTTTGAACTCAATCTGGTAATCGTCAGCTGAGTAGAAATCGTTTGTCAGCTTGGTTGAAAGCTTAGTGGCTTTTATGTCACCAGCCATAGAGCTTCGTATAGCCTCAACGGCCTGCATTGCTTGTAGCACATCGGCGGCCGTTTTGATCGGTAGTGTTGATAGACGGACTGGGCGATTACGCAATCGTAGTTCACGTCGGAGACTGTCTGCAATATCATCATTCGATAAGGCGAAAGCGCCAGCTTCAGCGCGGTGCATCGCGGCAGCCAATCGCGAGTCTCTGCTAACCCGTGGTTGAACAGTAATAGCCAAGGCTTTCCTGCGCTGGGAGGCAGAGCGTAACTTGAACGAAGCTGGATCTAGGACTCGAACCTCCGCTGATGCCAAGACCTCGCCGATACGGGACAGTAGTCTTGTTTGTTGCTCCTCCTTAAGGTCAGCAACCATCGCAATTGCTCTACTGTAGTTGTATTTCGCTTTGCCACTGTGCAGAAGCATCGCTTGCTGAACGATACTGGTCGCCCGGCGAACGTAAATATTCATGGCTTTCAGCAATTCTGGATGCTTTGTCGTGCAGGCTGCCTCGACCATTTCCTCAATGCGATCCAGCATCCAGTCAAGCGTGCTGTTGGCTTGGCGCTCTGGATTCGCCCAGGTAGCAATGTCTTGCAGTTGCTGTTCAAGCATCCCGAATTGACCCTGTTCAATGCAACGTAGCTTATGAATAGTTTCGCGAATTGACTGACGATGCCGCTCAACGTTGTCAGCAGTCATTTGCTTCTTGAAGTCTTTCTCGAACCGGTCAAGAAACTCCATGAACTCATCCCACGGAGTACGAGACGCCTCTGACATCAAGCGGCGAACCAGCTCCTGGAAGTAATCTACGCCTTCGGATAGGTCGCTGATAACCTTCTCGGCGTAGTCATAGGCATCGACAAGGTCGTAGGCATCGACATTTTTCCGGGCGGCCTCAAGTGCGTTGCGGCATCCGCGAACATTGCGCTGCCGACTACGCGTACGCAGGCGACTTAACGACCACAGAGCCTCGGCAAATAGCTTGCCCGGCCGGGTAAAGCGATAAGCAGTAACGAGTCCGACGCGGTCACCGAAGGTTTCTAACCATCCATCCTTTAGCAGTGCACGTATCAAGGCACCAGCTAGCTGCTGTGCATCACTGCTATCGATGCCCCCCAGTTCGTCGTCCTCAGCACCTATCTCTCCAACCATGTCGCTAGAGTACTCTTGGATGATTGGCATCAATACGTCGCGAAGATTATCTCTGTGCAGGTTCTGCGAGTAATCAGCACCTGGGCCATGAAGCCGCTCGTAGAGCGAACGAAGGCAAGCAGCCACGAATTCCCGACGCTTTCCGCTCAGCGGTCGGAAGAAGTTCTGGCGTTCAGCTTCGAAGAACATTGCAATAATTTGGCTGCCTGAATGTATTAGCGATAGAGTATAGCGCCATGCCGTCCTCGACAACCTAGAGAAAATTCATCTTCCAACATTTCGGCAGCTAGCATTCCTCCGTTGCCCCGATTGTCTGTCGAATACAATTGCAATGCACCTTGAGTTTCTTAAGCGTGAACTATTACAGCTGAATTGAAACCAACTGATTTGCCGCGTCCCTCGCCCCGTTTAAGTCAAGACAAAGAGAAGCAAACGATTGCCGTGCCATATCATCGGGCATGGCCCAATCCCATTTCTGCCGGATGATATTGTTGGCGTTAGCGAGGAGTTCAATAGGGTCAAGCTCCTCAAGTTGAGCGATTTCTTCAAGCACATCGAGGACTCGCTCTTTTGCGCCGCCAGAAACATTAATGAGCAACCCCTCGTTACTCGCGGTCAAACGATGTTGTGTAAGCAGCAGCGCGAGCGCATCATTGACCCAGTCTCCTCGCCAAGTCAGGAGTTGAACATTAGAGCCACGTTGGATCAACTGGATCTTGTCTAAGCCCGCTCGCTTGTAGTAACTCCGCGCCTCATCCAATAGACTGAGTGCCCCTTGGTCAAGAAATCGCACCGAGGTTTCCTCAGCTAGAACCAACCGCATTTCATGCCTAACTCGATCATGCACCATCGAACCACCACCCTCGAAGGCCGGCGGCGCACCGCCCCTATCCGGGGCAACGACAATGAGTTTTTTCCCTGAATCAACATCAATGACACGCCAGCGGCGTCCCGCAAAAATGATGCACTGTTTTGGTAACAGCGGACGGCTTACTGGAAGTGAACCAAGCACCTTGCCTTCACATACCAATCGGAATTCCTCTTCGCTAGAAAACGCTGCAAAGAATTCATAATGATTAACGAGTTTTTCACCAAGCGTGCCATGAAGGAGAGACCCTGAACTATCTTGAGTCAGCAACTGCCGCTCACCCATGTGTTTTAACAGAAGAACAAACTCATCCCTAGTTAACCCTTCAAACGGACTACCTGGGGCTGCCAAGGTTGTCCATAATTGGCCGGCACTTGCCCCACCTCTTTCTGCAATAATCGACAGGATTTGTTGAATCAAAGTTGAGCCATGTAGGCCACCAATTCGCGGCGGCTCAAACCACCCAGCTATCAACAATCGAATCATCGCTACTGATTGAACTAGCCCCTCGCGTAAGCAGTCCGAAATGCCTGAGTTTGGCTGAAGCTCTGGCTCGATGCAGTAGGCCCTAAGAATGGCTGCCTCTCCTTTTCTGCGGCCGGAGCGCCCGAGCCTTTGGCGTAGACTTGCCACGGATGGTGAAGCTCCAACCTGACAAATACTTTTGACCGAACCAATATCAATACCGAGCTCAAGCGTTGTTGTGCAAACTGCCGTAGCCGGGCGAGTACCGTCCTTTAGAGCTTGCTCTGCCTCTTCTCTAAACTCTTTGGCCAAGTTTCCATGATGCGCCCAAAATTCGTTTGGAACAGAGTCACGCTCACAGCTTCTGCGCAACAAGTCTGTGAAGATTTCAACCTTCTGTCGGCTATTCGGAAATACCAAATTATTTGAGCCACGCAACACCTTGTAGAGATTCGCAGCTACATCGACGATACTTCCAGAGACGACATCCTCCATCTCTGGATTGTCTAAATCCGGATTGGACTCAATACGTGGTGGCTTTGCCAAGTACCCTTTCAGAAGCACTTTCAACTCCTGACCACTTCCCTTCGTCTCAATAAGTTCCACTTGATCAGCATCAGACGGCCTAAGAAAACGGGCTGCCAACCGCATATCACCCAAGGTAGCCGATAGCCCGACGCGAGGCACACGACGACCTGCAATTTGCTCTAGTCGGTGAAGCAGTGATTGAAGTTGCTTACCTCGCTCTGAACCGATGAACGCGTGCAATTCGTCGACCACCACATAGCGGAGGTTCGCCATAAGGCCTGGCATGGCTGTGCCACGCATCACGAATAGAGCCTCAAGCGATTCAGGCGTGATCAGTAAGATGCCATTAGGATTCTTAAGGAAGTGTTTCTTATGGCTGGAGGAAATATCGCCATGCCAACCAGTAACGGGGATTTCGAGCGATTCACATAAGCCGTTAAGTCGGCTCCATTGGTCGTTGATTAACGCTTTCAGAGGACTGATATAAAGCACCGTACCGATGTCGGGTGCTTTGCTCAGTAAATGCGTCAGTATGGGGAAAAAGGCCGCCTCGGTTTTCCCTGCCGCAGTTGCGGCAGCCACAATTACATCGCGGTCAGCGTTTATCAAGGCGGGTATGGCTCGCTCTTGAGCATCCCGCAATTCGGTCCAACCCTCATTCCAAATCCAGCGTTGAATTTGTCCGTTTAGCTGGTTAAAACCCTGGGAGTCAGAGTTGGAAGCTGGCGAGTTCGTCGTCATGATCAACCGCAAGATCGGCTGCTGCCCCGTCATCAACCGTTACTTCGGTCGCGCCAATCAGCTCTTTCCAATCAGCACCAGGATTTTGCTCCAAGACAGCTAGGAGGTTAATAAATGCAGTTATCGTAGTCCGAGGAGTGCGGAAATAAGCTTCACCTAAACGCTTGGAGCAATGCTCCATGAATATCGGTATTGCTTCGTCCGGCAGAAGGAACTTGGCCACGTCCCCTGAAGCATAAACATGCCTCAGCTTATGAAGCAACACATAGAAGTCCTCTGGCGTTAAACCGGCCAAGCGCATGACCGGCCCTGAGTAATCAACCATCCCGTCTCTGGCGAAGGTATTTTCTGAAAGTCGCGACTGCAGCGCGACGTAGCTGTAAAGACCTCGGCGAGTATCCATGAGAAATTCGGGTGTGCCACCGAGCACAAAACCCAACCCTTCGGCAGAGCCTTGTAAAGAGTCATTCAGGATACGAAGAATCTGCTCATAGTTGGAATTCCGAGCCTGCGTATTTGCTAGCTTGTACAGGTTAACCAGTTCATCGAGACAGACCATCAAACCACTATAGCCGGCCAGGCGAACAAAACGTGCAAGTAGCTTGAGCTGGTCATACACCGACGCGTCATCAATAATGGTTCGAACCCCTAGTGCGGCTCGGGCATCAGTCTTTGTCGAGAATTCGCCGCGAAGCCAGCGAATTGCGTCCGCCTTCAACTGTTCATTTCCTTCCTCGAACCCTCGGCAGTATGCTGCTATGACTTCCGCAAAATCGTAGCCATTTACCATCTCCATCAGATGCTCTAACCGCTGCTTTATAAGCACCTCAGTGGTCGTTCCATTCGCCTTGGCATCTGATATTGCTTGCGCCACAAACTTTTCAACCACTCCGGATAGAGCGCCGCCATCGGGCTTAGTACGTGTTGCCATATTCTTGGTCAGTTCGGCGTAAAGTGAGCGCGCTTGACCTCCTGTAGCGTGCAACCTTCGATCTGGATTGAGGTCGGCATACATAGTGACCAGTTTTTTCTCCAGAGCGATAGCACGTACCAGATTCAAGAAAAATGTTTTACCAGATCCATATTCGCCGATCACAACGCGAAAGCCTGAACCGCAATCAGCGATCCGCTCGACATCCTTCATTAGCGCTTCGAGTTCCTTGACGCGCCCCACCTGCACGAGGTGTTGACCTGACCGTGGGACAACCCCTGCTCGTAGGGATTGAATTACTGCATCACGATCTTTTGCTCTGATGGTACTCATATGGGTAATTGCTCCACTAGTTCACGGTTAATTTCTATGGGGTCATCGCCCTCGGTCAATGGTTTTTCGAACATATCCAACATCATTTCGTTAATGTGTTCCAGCGTACCATCCAGCATTAATTCCATATCCGCGGCTATGTCGTTCAAATCAGATTTTGACCAACTGTACTGTGACACCAAGCGACGAACAAAGGCGGAGTGCTCTGTATTTAGGCCAAGTATGCCTGCCGCCCCCGGCGATGGTTCGTCGATAGCGACTTCCTCGAATTGGGGCTCGATATGCTGTTCTTCAGCAAATACGCCGGCCAGCAATGCTGACACCTCCTCTGTTTCTTTCTGCAGTTGGGCGATACGCTCGGCATTGAGAGTAAAGCCGGATGTCGGCGTGGATTTCTGCGTGCTGCTGACTGTAGGTGAAAATCCCTTCCCGTTCGCATCTGGCACAACATGAAGATCAGAATACAAGAGCTGTGAATTAAGGCTTAGAGTTACGTAGACGCGCTCCAGGAATTTGACTTCGTCGGGTGTGACTTTTCCATCCGCTTGGGTGAGATGAGCCAAGAAGCGACCAATCGATCGTTTCGCCTCTACCGATAGCGGATCTAGTTTCTTCTTGAGAGAAGAAAGAGGCAAAGGTTGATCCATGCCTAAGCGCAGATGGGCCTTGAGGCGCTTTCGATGCGCGTCACTGAGATGTGCCCATGAATCGATTTGACGGGTTAAGTGCAGCAACTCGTGTGATGAAAACTCGCCATCGGCAAGCGCAGCCCCGCATGCCAAATCCAAAGTTACTACAGCGGCAGCATAAGCCGGAGCATTGCGCGCAGCGCTATCCTCGGGTGGGCTAGCAAACAGCGCAATTTTGTCCTCCGCCTTGGGCGTTTTGTAACCGGCTAGTACATCAGGCTCTAGACCAAGATGAAGACTTTCAAGGGCGCGTGCCAATCCCAATACTTTTTCGCGAGATAGTCCACCAGCGCTCTTGAGGCGACCAGAGAGCTCCCCAAAGGACATCAGCAGAAGACCCTCCCCAACTTGCTTTTTGAGATCCTCTAGCTCTGTGCGCACCGGGACTGGCCAAAGGGACACGGGAAGCTGCAGTAGCGCCTCAAGTGTCTCCGCTTTGTCTGGATTGCGTCCAAGATAACGACTATAGGAATCAAGGTCTGTAGTACATTCATCTACAATTTGCTGCAATTTAGTTACGGGAGTTCTTACAGCTGATACATCAGGGAGGTCCCCTATTGAGTGGGAGAAGCCGTTGTAACCGAGGCTGGAAGATGCAGGGTGGTAGGATATCCGAAGCTTAGTTCGGTTCACTTTGAGAGCTAAGCCTGCGCCGCAAGATTCAACATATTTTTGTTTAAACAGAGCTGCAAATAATTCAGCACAGCGCGTAACTGGAGTTCGTCGCGCGATAGTGGGGTCAGAAAGAGCCCATGCGAGAGCCCAATCGGGAGGGACCGGTTTTTGATCTACTGCCAACTGGCCCAATCCAACTCGTAGACCAAAGGGTAATTCGAAGCTCCTTTCGGAAATACTCGGGGGCGGGGCTAAGTATGCTTTCTCAGCACAATGAGTGAAGGCGATAAAGTCTAGTAGTTGAGTTGCGTACCGGCGGAAGGAGTGATTTTCACCGTAAATTGCCAGCAGTCGCTGAATCTCAGCCTTGATTGTTGGGACTTCCGCACGAGCGGCAGGCTCTGCAGGCGCATCCACTAAAATTCGACGTTCTAGACCATAAAAAAATAGAAATACATACCCGATATTGGCTGAAGATGCGTTTCTTCCACCAGATAGCCAACGTAGGTATGCCTTTCTGGCGTCCGGGGATATTGTTGAATAGCTTGGCCAGTAGCCAAGAAGTGGAATAGACAAATCAATTTCAGCAGAAGTAACCTTGAGATTTGGGTCGATAAGTGCCGGGTCGAGATCCTGAGAGTCCCTCCTCCGGGCGGTACTGACGTAAACCATTCCGTCAGATAGCTCGATACCTGCGACTGTAGTTTGTTGGCCAGGAGGAATCCACTTAACGTTCTCTAGACGTCCGGTAGGAGTCGCAGGAATCGAATAATCCCGACCAGATCTACCATCGCTGATCGTGATCGTAACTAAGTCATCCACATTTGATCCAACCCTCGAAGATCGAGCAATTGGTGATCTGGCGTTCCGCTGACCAGCTTGAGACGAGGATTCATCGGACAAGGAAACAATGCCAGTAGTACCGGGAGACTTAAAGAAATATCTTATACCCAACACGGCGAGTGCCAGGATGACTAGTCCAACCCACACCTCCCTGGGAATAGAAATCAGAAGCCAAATGACGACCACTATCCCTATAAGTAAAGGGCTTCCTGAGTTTTTCTTTCCCACAATAGTCGCCCCCTCGGCTCACTGTTCTGATTTTGATTTGGCATTGTATGTCCGAGCGTGGGCCAAAACAACTTTGGACATGGTTTCAAGCCACGTACTCAGAAGATAGCCGTCACTTCTACTGCAATGCCTCCAGCTAGAGTTGGTTGTGATCGCCAGCGAAATTGCATTGATAATTTGGGCACCATGAGCAACACTCAAAATATTCGTCCTAGCCAACCCGACAAAATTATATGGGCACAGGCTGGGCACATTTTGGGCACGGAACGGGCACGAGATTAATCTAAAGAAAGCTTGTGACCAAAAGTCACATGACCACAAGTCTGAATTGGTGCGCTCGGCGGGAGTCGAACCCACGACCCTCGGCTTCGGAAACCGATACTCTATCCAGCTGAGCTACGAGCGCGTATTTGAAAAAGGCACGGATACTACAAAGTGAACCTTCGGTCATTTTACCTCAGAGCGCTCGAATGACCGTAAGCTTCGGAAACCAATACTCTATCCAGCTGAGCTACGAGCGCGTTGAAGCGGGCGCGCAGTATAGCGTTTTTTTGCACGCCCCGCCCGCGCCGGATCGCGCAAAAAATGCTATCGTACATGGCATGAGCTTTTCCAATCCCGCCCCTCAGGACATCTGCAAATTGTTGCGCGAAGTTCGCAGCGTGGCCGTGGTCGGGCTTTCGTCCAACCCGGGCCGCCCCAGTTTCCACGTGGCGCAGGCTTTGCAAAGCTTCGGCTACCGCATTTTCCCGGTGCATCCGAAGGTGACGGAAGTGCTGGGCGAAAAGGCCTACCCCGACCTGGAAAGCCTGCCAGAACTGCCCGATATCGTGGATGTATTTCGTGCGCCCGAGCATGTGCCCGCTATCGTGGACAGCTGTATCAGGCTGGGCATCAAGAATCTGTGGTTGCAGGATGGCGTGGTGCACGAGGAAGCGGCGTTGCGCGCAAGACAGGCGGGCATCACCGTGGTGATGGATCGCTGCATGTTCCGCGACCACACCCAGTTGTGCGGAACCGGGTCTTGAACAAGCCCCGTTGTGTCTGGTGCGGCGACGACCCGCTGTATCAGGCCTACCACGATACCGAGTGGGGCGTTCCTTTGCACGATGACCAATTGCTTTTCGAGTTTCTTATCCTGGAAGGCGCGCAGGCCGGTTTGAGCTGGATCACCATCCTGAAAAAGCGCGAAAACTACCGCGCCGCGTTTGATGGTTTCGATGCGACACGGATTGCCCGCTATGACGCGAATAAAATAGAATCGCTGCTGCAGGATCCGGGTATCGTCCGCAACCAGCTGAAAGTGGCCGCAGCCGTGACCAACGCCCAGAAGTTTCTCGACGTGCAATCCGAATTCGGCAGCTTCGACAAATTCATCTGGCGGTTCGTCGACGGCGAACCGAAGCAGAACGCGAGGCGCAGCATCGACCGGATCCCGGCCAGCACGCCGGAGTCGGATGCGATGAGCAAGGAGTTGAAACGGCGCGGGTTCAAATTCGTCGGCAGCACCATCTGCTACGCCCACATGCAGGCGACCGGCATGGTGAACGACCACACAACGGACTGCTTCAGATATGAAGAACTAATGAGATGACCCTGAAATTCACCAAAATGCACGGCGCAGGCAACGATTTCGTGGTGCTCGACGGAGTGCGCCAATCGATCGCATTGTCGCCCGAGCAGATACGCTTCATCGCCGACCGCCATTTCGGCATCGGCTGCGACCAGATATTGCTGGTGGAAAAGACTCAGCGCGACGATGCAGACTTCCGCTATCGCATCTTCAACGCCGATGGCGGAGAAGTGGAACAATGCGGCAATGGCGCCCGCTGCTTCGTGCGTTTTGTGCACGAACACAGGCTCACAAGCAAACGCGAGATCGTGGTGGAGACCAAGAGCGGTTTGATCTCGCCGCGTCTGGAAGACGACGGACGCGTCACCGTGAATATGGGTGCACCGATCTTCGATCCCTCGCAGATCCCTTTTGTGAGCGATAGCCATGAGGTGATCCAGCCCCTGCAACTCGGCACCGAGGTCCTGCACATTACCGCCGTATCCATGGGTAACCCGCACGCCGTACAGGTGGTCGAGGATATCGAAACTGCCCCCGTGGCCACGCAAGGGCCGCTGATCGAGCATCACCCGCGCTTTCCAAGGCGCGTGAACGCAGGTTACATGCAGATCGTGGATCGGACGCACATCAGGCTGCGCGTGTACGAGCGCGGTGCGGGCGAAACCCTGTCCTGCGGCACCGGCGCCTGCGCCGCTGTCGTTGCCGGCATCCGGCGCAAGCTGTTGGACAACACGGTGCATGTCTTTACGCGTGGCGGTTCACTCAGCATCACCTGGGCCGGCGAGCATTCGCCGGTACTGATGACCGGCCCGGCCATCACGGTGTTCGATGGCGAGATCAATCTGTAGAAGGTAAACAATGAGAGCAGAAGACGTAGCACAATACTTGCTGGACAACCCCCAGTTCTTCGAAGACCACGCCGAGATGCTGTCGCAGATCAACCTGCCCCATCCGCACGGCGGGCGCACGATCTCGCTGAGCGAACGGCAGTTGCTCACCTTGCGCGAGCGCGTGAAGGAACTGGAGAAAAAACTGCACGATCTGCTGGAATACGCCAAGGAGAACGATGCGCTGCAACTCAAAGTGCACCAGTTCAACAGCGCGCTGTTCGGCCCGCATGACCGCTCCACACTGCAAAACCTGATCGTGCACAACCTGCGCGACATCTTCGCCGTTCCGCATGTCGCCTTGCATCTGTGGAAGGACGAGCCACCCAGCGCCGAAATACTGGCCTTTGCGGACGAACACAAACTGCCTGTCTGCACTCACCATGCTGTGCATGACACCCTGGCCTGGTTCGGCGAAGCCGGCGAACACCTGCGCTCTTTTGCCTATTTGCCGTTGCGCGCGCACGGCCAGACCATCGGCCTGCTCATCCTCGCCAGCGAAGACAAGGAGCGTTTCTACCCGGAAATGGGCACGCTGTTCCTGCAACGCATCGCGGAGACACTGGGCAGCGCGTTCAACCTGCATGTGTGATGCCCACCACTGAACCAGCCCCTGAAACACTGCAAGGCTACCTCGCCTACCTGCACAACGAGCGCAACTATTCCCCGCTGACTGCCGAGAACTACGCACGCGACATCCGTCGCTTGCTGGCACTCGCCGGGACGACACCGCTGCCCGACCTGAAAAGCCACCACATCCGCCGCTACATCGCGCAGTTGCACGGCAGCGGCCTGGGTGGGCGATCGCTGGCGCGCGTGCTCTCGGCGTGGCGAGGCTTCTATGGTTACCTGATGCGCGACCACGGCTGCAAGAGCAATCCCTGCGTCGGCCTGCGTGCGCCGAAAGCACCCAAGACCCTGCCGTATGCTCTATCGCCCGACGAGGCGGTGAAGCTGGTCGAGATGCCCGTGGCGACGCCGCTGGATGCGCGCGACAAGGCGATGTTCGAATTGCTCTACTCGTCCGGCCTGCGCCTGGCGGAGCTGGTGAGCCTCGCTCCCGTCGACATGGATTTTGCCGACGCCTCGGTGCGCGTCACCGGCAAGGGCAACAAGACGCGCATCGTGCCGATGGGCAGCCATGCGATCGATGCACTGAAGGCGTGGCTGGCGGTGCGCAGCCAGATCGCCAGGCCGGACGAGACCGCGCTGTTCGTCGGCAAGAACGGCGCCCGCATCAGCCCGCGCACCGTGCAACTGCAGCTGCGCCAGCGCGGCATCACGCAGGGCATCGCCAGCGGCGTGCACCCGCACCTGCTCCGACATTCCTTCGCCACGCATGTGCTGCAATCCTCGGGCGACCTGCGCGCGGTACAGGAGATGCTGGGACACGCCAGCATCTCGACCACGCAGGTCTACACCCATCTCGATTTCCAATACCTTGCCAAGATCTACGACGGTGCGCATCCGCGTGCCAAAAAGAAAACATGAGCCAAACAAAACCCCGAACCCCCTCTACGCCGCACCGCCAGTCGCAAGGCGGCAAGGATTTCCGCAAGCGCGTGCAGCGCAGCAAGCAACAGACGGATGCACCTGCGCCGCAACCCGCTACGAGGCCGCGCGCAGGCAATCCCTCGGCAGAGCCCGGTCTTGTCCTCAAGGCTGATCGCGACAAATCGCTGCTGCGCCGCCACCCGTGGATATTCTCGGGCGCGGTCGAGTGCATCGATGGCGCACCAGCCAGCGGGGACACCGTGGCGGTTCGCGATGCATCAGGAAAGTTTCTCGCCTGGGCGGCCTACAACGCCGATTCGCAGATCACCGCGCGCGTGTGGTCGTGGAACGAGAAAGACCTCATCGATAAGACATTCTTCCGCAACCGCATCGCCGGCGCGTTGAAGGCGCGGCGTTCGCTCGGCCTTGGACGCGACAGCAACGGCATGCGTCTGGTCCACGGCGAATCGGACGGCCTGCCCGGCCTCATCGTGGACAAGTACGGCGGCGTGCTGGTGATGCAGTTGGGCAGTGCCGGACCGGAACACTGGCGCGACACGCTGGCCGACATTCTGCAGGAATTGTGTTCGCCCGTTTGCATCTACGAACGTTCCGATTCCGATGGGCGTGAGCTGGAAGGGTTGCCCGTGCGCAGTGGCGTACTGCGTGGCGCATTGCCGGATAAGGTCGAAGTCACCGAACACGGCATCCTTTTCGCGGTGGATGTGGCGGCCGGACAGAAGACCGGCTTCTACCTCGACCAGCGCGACAACCGCGCCCTGACCGGCACGCTGGCCACCGATCGCGACGTGCTCAACTGCTTCTGCTACACCGGCGGCTTCTCGCTCTATGCATTGCGCGGCGATGCGAAGTCGGTGCTTTCCATCGACTCGTCGCAGGAAGCGCTGCATCTGGCGCAAGCCAATGTCGAATTGAACGGACTCGATGCATCGCGCGCAGAGTGGCAATGCGCCGACGTGTTCGAGGCTTTGCGCAAACTGCGCGACCAGAACCGCAAGTTCGACCTCATCGTGCTCGACCCGCCCAAGTTCGCGCCGACTGCCGCTTTTGCCGAAAAAGCCTCGCGCGCGTACAAGGACATCAACCTTCTGGGCTTCAAGCTGCTGCGGCCGGGCGGGCTGCTGTTCACCTACTCCTGTTCGGGCGGCATCAGTGATGATCTGTTCCAGAAGATCATTGCAGGGGCGGCACTCGATGCGGGGGTGGATGCGCAGATCGTGAAGAAGCTGCATGCAGCGGCGGATCATCCGGTGTTGTTGAGTTTTCCGGAGGGGGCGTATTTGAAGGGGTTGGTGTTACGCGTTGCGTAGCCTCTGTGACCGTTCGTCCTGAGTGCCGCACGCAGTGCGGTGTATCGAAGGATGGGCGAAGCCCGCAAACGTCAGCCGTTCGTGCTGAGCTTGTCGAAGCATGAATGCCACTGAATCAAAATCAACACCGCCGGGGGTTGCCCGGCAGCAAGTTACTTTCTTTTGCTTCGCCAAAAAGAAAGTAACCAAAGAAAAGGCGACCCCGGCTTGCCGCCCCTGCGGGGTTCCCTCGATATTTCGCCAGCAAGCGGGGCTGCGCAACTCGCCCTGGCGGGGCACACAAAACGTGCCCCACTGCGGAGCTCAAACAGTGCTCGCCCACACCTCCGCTTGTTGGCGAAATATCGAGGCGGCGCTCAGGGGAAGGAAATGCGAAACCCCAAAACCACAGCGTGGGCACTTCGTGCCCACTCTACATCGCTGCAACCCTCTCTTTCCTATATAGCCGTTAGAACTGATGGACAGTACAAAGCTTTGAAATATTTCCAAGTTTAAGAAGTTGCTTTGGATGATCAGTGGATCGAGGCTTACGACGCTCACCAAAAGGTACTAGTTGAACTTGAACCTTCTCGACATTGAACGCTCCATTTATAGCGAAGGCAATCCGATATTCACTTTGCCACGAATATTTCGCTAGCTTGGACAGTGCAATTTTCTCGGGCAAAGCCCAATCTACAATCGGCGGTTCGTGTGGTTCATAGTATTTGACTGGACCGTACTCCAAATGCTTATTCTTCACAGATGGACGCCGCGCAAGTGCGTCACGGATGAGTGCAAGTAGCCTAATTGGCTCGTGTATTTCAATACAAATCTTGGCGTTAAACTTTTCTGCAAGAAACTCACTACATGTAGTACTCAGACAGGAGACAAAGATGTCATCTTCCTTCGCGGTTGACTCAAACGTATATGGCAGTGGAATCACTTCACCTGTGGAAACCTTTGTTACTTTCAGCCCATCCACCGGAAGATGAAGCCTTGTTCCTTCGAATTCGTCGCTGCGAATGCCCTCATCCTCGTAGTCGCGGAAGTACGAAAGCGAACGGAACAACATTTCACCTCGGCGCACAAACCTTTCTGCGTGCTCGGCTGTCATGTAGCGAAAGAGGCTTTGTTTCATAGCACTCCAATGTAACGAAGTCGAATCGATTTGATCATGCGCTGCGAGCCAGATGTGAATGACTCATCGTTTAGTATAGTGGGCACAACGTGCCCACTATACTTTTTGGTTCTTGGGTTTCGCTTTTCGATCCCCTGAGCGCCGCCTCGATATTTCGCCAACAAGCGGAGGTTCAGGCGAGCACTGTTTGAGCTCCGCAGTGGGGCACGTTTTGTGTGCCCCGCTAGGGCGAGTTGCGCAGCCCCGCTTGTTGGCGAAATATCGAGGGAACCCGAAGGGCGGCAAACCGGGGTCGCCTTTTCTTTGGTTACTTTCTTTTTGGCGAAGCAAAAGAAAGTGACTAGCTGTCGGGCTACCCCCGACGGT